>NZ_LLWQ01000091.1 GCF_001447385.1 Paracoccus sp. MKU1
CCAGAACCCCAGCACCCGCGACCATGACCGGTCGGTCGGCAATCCGGTCGAGCAGCGCGGGCAGCGCGAACGCCGCGAGCATCGAGCCGCCGCCGAACGCCGCCAAGGCCCAGGCCACCTCGGCCTCGCCCAGCCCGAAGCCCGCCTTCACGATCACCACCGTGTTGACGATCACCATCGCGCCCGCCGCCGCCACCGCGAGGTTGATCGCCAGCAGCCCGCGCAGACGTGGTGTGGCAAGGTAGAGACGCAGGCCGCGCGTAGTGCGGTCCCAGATGCGCCGGCGCGGCCCGGGTGTGGAAATTGGCAGCGTGACGCTGACCACCAGCGCCACCGAGGCGAGAAAGCCGACCACCGTTCCGGCGAACAAGCTGTGGAAACTGATGGCAGTCAGGAGTGCCGCCGCCAGCATCGGCGAGATCAGGCTTTCCAGGTCATAGGCCAAGCGCGACAGCGAGAGGGCTTTGGTGTAGTCCTCCTCCTCGGGCAGGATGTCGGGGATCGTGGCCTGAAAGGTTGGCGTGAACCCTGCCGAGGCGGCTTGCAGCACGAAGATCAGCAGGTAGACCTGCCAGATTTCGGTGACGAAGGGGAGGCAGAGCGCCACCGCCGCCCGGATCAGGTCGAGCGCCACCATCAGCGACCGGCGCGGCATCCGGTCGGCCAGTGCCTGCGCCACCGGGGCCACGCCGACATAGGCGATCATCTTGATCGCCAGCGCCGTGCCCAGCACCGCCCCTGCATCGGCCCCAGCCAGATCATAGGCCAGCAGGCCGAGCGCCACCGTCATCAGCCCGGTTCCCAGAAGCGCGATCACCTGCGCGGCGAACAGGTGGCGGTAGATCCGGTTCTTCAGGATGCCGAGCATGACGGAGCCTCAAAGCAGTTTGGTCAGTGCCTTCATCTCGGCCAGCACCTCGCCCGATTCATGGTCGAGGCAATGGTCGATATGGTCGTGGATCAGCACCCGCTTCGCCGCCGTCACCGCGCTTTCCACGGCGGCAAGCTGGCGTGCAATGTCGAGGCAGGGTTCCCCGGCCTCTATCATGCCGATGACGTGCCGCAGGTGGCCTTCGGCACGTTTCAGCCGCTTGACGAGGCCGGGATGGCTTGCGTGGCGGTGAGCTTCTGTCATATGGATATGTCTATCCCCCCCAGGGGGATATGACAACGATGAAGAGGGCCGGAACCGTGGTCCCCGATCAGGCGGTAGACGGGACATGCGCGAGCTTCCGGAGAGATGGATCACGATTGTGACGCTCAGAGCCCACCGCGCGATCTGGAACACGCGGCTGTCTCACACTCCGACGCCGTGAGGCGGCATAAGGCAGGTATCGAACAGGGTGGGAACAGGATTGGATATCGATACGGCCCTGCTTTCCGCCGCCTTCCTTGTCATCGCTCTGATCTATGCGGCAGTGGGCCAGGCCGGGGCCTCGGGTTACATTGCCGTCATGGGGCTGGCGGGGTTTACGCCCCTTGCCATGAAGACCACCGCGCTTTCGCTGAACCTTCTGGTCGCAGTGATCGGCACTGCCCTGTTTCTGAAAGCCGGACGCCTTTCATGGCGGAATGTCTGGCCCTTCGCCATCCTCGGCTTTCCCTTCTCGCTGATCGGCGGGGCGGTCCAGTTGCCGAAGGCCGTCTATTTCCCGGTCGTCGGCGCCCTCCTGATATTGTCGGCCCTTCAAATGGGACGCACGGCCTTGCGCGGAAAAGCCCTGGCGGCTGACAAACCGGTCACGCCCCCGTTCGAGGCGGCACTGGCAACCGGGGCGGTTATCGGCTTCATCTCAGGAACCACCGGGACGGGCGGCGGGGTGTTTCTCGCCCCGATCATTCTGAGCATGAACTGGGGTACCGCCCGGCAGACGGCTGCAACCACGGCGGTCTACAACCTGATGAACTCGGGCGCGGCGCTGATCGGTGCATATGCAGCATGGGATCATATCCCGGCCGCGCTCCCGACATGGCTGGGTGCCGTCGCGGTCGGTGGAGCCCTTGGCGCCTTCGCCGGCAGCAGATACCTGCCCGACCGCTGGCTTCGCGCAATCCTGGCGGTGCTGCTTCTCTTCTCCGGCCTCAATCTGGTCTGGTAGCGGCGCCATTACAGGCCAAAGACACGGACGCTCGAGTAAATCCCTCTGGCGTTTCAGGCCGCATGCAAAGCGCCTGCCCTGAACAAGGCGCCATAATGGTAGGGCGGCAGTTCCACGATCCGGGCGAGAGCGAATCCTGCCGGTTCGACGGCGGCGGCTACGTCCTCTGGCGGCATGCGCAAATCGGTCGCCGGACCACGGGGCTGGCCCAGCACGGTGGTTTCCTCGCGCGGAAGGGGATGCCAGTTCACGATAGCGAATACGCCGCCGGGCCGGAGCACCTTCAGGACTTCCGCCGCGAGCCGCTCCTGATCCGGGACGCCGTGGAAGGTATTGGCCATCAGCACGACATCGACGGAATCGCAAAGATGCTTCACCACATCGAGTGCATCGGCGCAGATCCATTGCCGGACCGATGCGCCCTGACAGGCGACCTCCCGCTTTGCCCGCGCAATCATTGCAGGGTCGATGTCGAGGGCATAAACCTTGCCGCCGGTCAGCCTCGCGAGCGGCGCGGTGAAATAGCCGTCGCCGCAGCAGAGGTCGAGCACGCTCATATGCCGTCCGATCCCCAGCAGCCGCAGCACTCCTTCGGGGTCGGGCCACAGGGCCGCCCACCAGGCGCGGTCCGGCATCGAGGTCGCCGGGAAGGATGCGGTGTCCGGCTTTCCGGTCACCGTGCCAAAACCGCCTCGGCCCGCTTGCGCCGGTAGCCGAGCCAGGCCAGCGAGACGGCGGCCAATGCCAGCCAGGGCAGGAGCAGGACATTGAGCATCTGCCAGCCGAAGGCCTGCAGCAGGGCCGCGGCGCCGAAGGACGCGGCAAGGCCGACCGCGAAGATGGTCATGTCGTTGGTCGCCTGAGCGCGGCCGCGCTCGGCTGCCGTATAGGTGGTGGTGAGCAGCGCCGTGCCGCCGATGTAGAGGAAGTTCCAGCCCACCCCCAGCAGGATCAGCGCGCCGGCGAAGGAGGTGAAGCCGGTTCCGGTGAGCGTCATCAACACATGGCCCGCAAGGATCAGCACGCCCGCCAGCATGATCCTGAGCACGCCGAAGCGGGCGATCAGCGCGCCGGTGACGAAGGACGGCAGGAACATGCCCAGCACATGCAGCTGGATCACGGTCGCGGCGGTCGAAAGATCATGGTGGTGATG
>NZ_LLWQ01000092.1 GCF_001447385.1 Paracoccus sp. MKU1
ACCCTGCGTCCTGTCCTGCACGACGGTCACATAGTCTTCCTTGGTGTAGTTGATCGCGACCGCAGCGCCCAGATCTCGGCAGAAATCGCAGGCTTCATCTGTCGCCGCGGTCGTGAAGACCTCGACCCCGAATGCCGAGGCGAGCTGGATCGTGGCGCTGCCGATGCCACCGCTGCCGCCATGAACCAGCAGGCGGCGGGCCTGGAACAGGTTGCCCTGCATCGCCAGGTTGAACCAGATCGTATAGTAAACCTCGGGCAGGGTCGCCGCCTCGGTCATGCTGACGCCCGGCGGGACATACAGGCATTGCTCGGCCGGGGTGCGGACATATTCCGCATAGCCGCCGCCGGGGGTCAGGGCGCAAACCTTGTCCCCGACGACAAAGCCTGTCACATCCGCGCCGACCTCGATGATCGTCCCCGCGACCTCGAGCCCTGGCAGATCGCTGGCGCCGGGCGGAACGTCGTAGCGGCCTTGCCGTTGCAGGACGTCGGGATAGTTCACCCCGGCAGCAGCGACCTTGATGATCACATCGCCTGCCTCGGGTTTCGGCGGTTCGCGCAGGGCGGGGACCAGAACCGAGGGATCGCCCGGTTGGCTGATCTCGACACAACGCATCTGGGTATCGGAAGCTTGGGACATTCTCGTCGACTCCTTGGATCGAATGGTGACGCGGTCTGCAGAGACCGATCAGGGATCTTTTGGCTCCCCCAGGACTTGCGTTGGCCTTGGGGGAGCTATGGGTGGTAGGGAACGTCAATCGTTCGCCCTGAACCCGAGCTTTTTCCCGATTTTGGTTGCGAAGAACTCGCCGACCAGCCCGCGTCGGAACAGCAGCACGCAGACCATGAACACCACGCCGGTGATGATGGTGACGGGGAAGTCGGAGGTGGCGAGGTAGTTCTGCAGCGTGACCACCAGCCCTGCGCCGACGATGGGGCCGAGCAGCGTGCCGATGCCGCCCAAGAGCGTCATCAGGATCACCTCGCCCGACATCTGCCAGGTCACGTCGGTCAGCGTCGCGAACTGGAAGATCAGCGCCTTGACGCCGCCCGCGAGCCCGGCGAGCGCCGCCGACATCACGAAGGCGCCCAGCTTGTAATGCTGCACCGAATAGCCCAGCGAGATCGCGCGTTGCTCGTTCTCGCGGATCGACTTCAGGATCATGCCGAAGGGCGAGTTCACGAAGCGCCGGATGATCAGCAGCCCGATTACGAACACCGCCAGCACGAAGTAATACATGTTCATCGGCCGGTTCAGGTCGATCAGCCCGAACAGATGCCCGCGCGGCACCGACTGGATGCCGTCCTCGCCATGGGTGAAGGGCGCTTGCAGGCAGAAGAAGAAGAACATCTGCGACAGGGCCAGCGTGATCATGGCGAAATAGATGCCCTGGCGGCGGATGGCGATGGCGCCCATCACCAGCCCCAGCGCCGCCGCGCCGGCAACGCCCAGCAGGATGCCCGCCTCGGGCGACCAGCCCCAGACCTTGACCGCATGGGCGGTGAAATAGGCCGCCCCGCCGAAGAAAGTGGCATGGCCGAAGGACAGAAGGCCGGTATAGCCCAGCAGCAGGTTGAAGGCCGAGGCGAAGAGCGCGAAGGCCAGCAGCTTCATCAGGAAGATCGGATAGAGGAACAGCGGCGCCACCAGCAGCCCGGCCAGGGCGATGGCGACCAGCACCAGCTGGACCTGCCCGGCGCGCGGATGGGCCGCGACATGGTCCGAGGCGACGGTTTCGGATTTTGCGGCCATGTCAGGCATCCTTTCCGAAAAGGCCCGCGGGCCGCAGGATCAAGACGATCGCCATGATGACGAAGATCACGATGTTCGAGGCCTCGGGGTAGAAGACCTTGGTCAGCCCCTCGACCACGCCCAGCATGTAGCCGGTGACGATGGCGCCCAGGATCGAGCCCATGCCGCCGACCACCACCACGGCGAAGACGATGATGATCAGGTTCGAGCCCATCAGCGGGCTGACCTGGTAGACCGGCGCCGCCAGCACGCCGGCGAAGGCCGCGAGGCCCGCGCCAAGCGCATAGGTCAGGGTCAGCAGCAGSGGCACGTTGACGCCGAAGGCCTGCACCAGCGTGGGGTTCTCGGTCGCGGCGCGCAGATAGGCGCCGAGCTTGGTCTTCTCGATCAGCAGCCAGACCGCGATGCAGACCGCAAGCGAGGCCACGACCACCCAGCCGCGATAGATCGGCAGGAACATGAAGCCCAGGTTCACCGCCCCGGTCAGCTGCGAGGGCGGCGCATAGGGCTTGCCCGAGGCGCCGAAGAAGTAGCGAAACGTCCCCTCGATC
>NZ_LLWQ01000093.1 GCF_001447385.1 Paracoccus sp. MKU1
CTGATGGATGGCGAGGACACCCGCATCGGGCTGTTCCGCACCTTCCATGCCATCTGGCAAAGTTCGGGCCAGCCGGTGGAGCTGGAGGCGCAGACCCCGCGCGAGGCCCGCGCCCAGGCGCATCTGCGCGGCCTGACCCCCAACTCGCGCGAGGCGCTGCTGCTGCGCACCATCGAGGAGCTGCGCTACGACCAGATCGCGCAGATCATGCAATGCCCGCAGGCCGAGGCCGAGGAGCTGGTGCAGATCGCGCTGAGCGAGATGGGCCAGTCGCTGACCGGCAAGGTCATGGTGATCGAGGACGAGACCATCATCGCCATGGACCTGAAGGGCATCGTGCAGTCCATGGGCCACGATGTGACCGGCATCGCCCGCACCCATGCCGCCGCCGTCGATCTGGCGCATCAGAAGCGCCCGGACCTGATCCTGGCCGATATCCAGCTGGCCGATGGGTCTTCAGGCATCGAGGCGGTGAACGAGCTGTTGTCCGACATGGGCGACATCCCGGTGATCTTCATCACCGCCTTCCCCGAACGGCTGTTGACCGGCGACCGGCCCGAGCCGGCCTTCCTGATCTCGAAGCCCTATTCCGAGGAGCAGGTGCGCTCGGCGGTCAGCCAGGCGATGTTCTTCGCCTCGACCGAGGGGCTGGCGGTGTCCTGACGCGCCGCCGCCGCGCCGGGTGGCGCGGTGGGGAGGAGTATTTTGGAAACGGTGAAAGGCGCGGGCCCTGGCGCCCCGCCGCGCCGTTGCATGGGTATTTTGGGGAACGAAGAAGCCGAGGGTCAGGCGCAGAGGGCGGCGCGGGCCTGGGCATGTTCGCGGGCGAGGCGGTCGATCAGCTGGGCGGCGGGAAGGATTTCACGCACCGTGCCGATGCCCTGGCCCGAACCCCAGATCTGGCTCCAGGCCTTGGGCCGCGACGAGGCGTCGGCGAAGTTCATGTCCGAGACGTCGCCGCGTTCCAAGCTGGCCGGGTCGAGCCCGGCGGCACGGATCGACGGCGCGAGGTAATTTCCCGACACTCCGGTGAACAACGAGGAGGTGACCACGTCCTCGGCCCCGCAATCTACGATCATCCGCTTGTATTCGGGCTGGGCGTTGGCTTCCTCGGTGGCAATGAAGGGGCTGCCGACATAGGCCAGGTCCGCGCCCATGGCCTGCGCCGCCAGCACCGCCCGGCCGGTGGCGATGGCGCCCGACAGCAGCAGCGGGCCGTCGAACCATTCGCGGATTTCCTGCACCAGCGCAAAGGGCGATTGCGGCCCGGCATGGCCGCCGGCGCCGGCTGCGACCGCGATGAGCCCGTCCGCGCCCTTCTCGATGGCCTTCCTGGCAAAGCTGTTGTTGATGACGTCGTGAAGCGCGATGCCGCCGCAATCATGGGCGGCCGCGTTCACCTCGGGCCGGGCGCCAAGGCTGGTGATCCAGATCGGCACCCGATGCTTGTGACAGATCTCGATGTCGCGCTGGAGCCGTGCATTCGAGCGGTGCACGATCTGGTTCACCGCAAAGGGCGCGGCAGGATTGTCGGGATTGGCCTGGTTGTGGCGGTCCAGCTCCTCCTGGATGCGGGTCAGCCAGGCGTCGAGCTGCGGCGGCTCCCCGTCCTTTTCGCGGGCGTTCAGCGCCGGGAAGCTGCCGACGATGCCGGCCTTGCATTGCGCGATCACCAGTTCGGGCCCCGAGACGATGAACATGGGCGAGGCGACGACGGGAATGCGCAGATGCGACAGGATCGGGGGCAGCATGAAATCCTCGTGGGGCAGGTGACGCGGGCAGATTGCCCGCGCGGCCCTGCGCTGCCAACCCTGCCGTGGCGTCGCGAGGGCGGCTCAGTAGGGCAGCGGGTGGCTGCGGTGCAGCGCGTCGATGCGCTTGAGCACCTCGTCGGACAGCCGCAGTTCCAGCCCGGCCAGCAGGTGATCGAGCTGCGCCGCATCGGTGGCGCCGATGATCGGGATCGCATGGAAGGGGCGCTGGCGGGTGAAGGCGATGGCCATATGGATCGGGTCCAGCCCCAGCTCGGCCGCCAGCCGGTGCCAGGCGGCGACGGCGGCATCGGCGCGGGGCGTGCGCCTCCCGCCCAGATCGCCCGGCCCGCCGCTGGCGCGATCCGTCGCCGCGCGGCTGCCTGCCGGCTCGGCCCCGCCCTGGTATTTCCCGGTCAGCAGCCCCGCCGCCAGCGGCGAATAGGCCAGAAGCGTTACCCTTTCATTCACCGCAAGCTCGGCCAGATCGGTGTCGAAGGCGCGGTAAAGCGGCGAATATTCGTTCTGGATGCTCACCATGCGCGGCGCGCCCAGCCGTTCGGCCGTGTCGATCCAGCGCGCGGCGCCCCAGGCCGATTCGTTCGACAGGCCGATGGCGCGGATCTTGCCGGCACGCCGGGCCTCGTCCAGCGCCAGGAGCACGTCCTCCATATGCGCCAGCGTCGCGGCGCGGTTCTGTTTCGAGGGGTCGTAGCGCCAGTTCTGGCGAAAGGCATAACTGCCGCGCACCGGCCAGTGCAGCTGGTAAAGATCGATATGGTCGGTTTTCAGCCGCCGGAGCGAGGCGTCGATGGTCTGGCGCAGGATGGCGCCGTCGAAGCCCTCCGCCCGCACCTTGTCGCCGGGGCCGGCGGCCTTGGTGGCGATCTGCACCCGGTCGCGGCTACCGCGCGCGGAAAGCCAGTCGCCGACGATTTCCTCGGTCCGGCCCACGGTCTCGCGCCGCACCGGGTTCACCGGATAAAGCTCGGCCGTGTCGATGAAGGTGATGCCGGCGGCCAGCGCGCGGTCCATCTGGGCATGGGCCTCGGACGCCGCGGTCTGGTTGCCGAAGGTCATCGTGCCCAGGCAGACTGTGCTGACGAGAACCTCGCTGCTGCCAAGCGTCGTGCTGTCCATTGCCGTCCTTTCATCGCATCTGGCGGAAGAGAGTGGGAGTCGAACCCACCCGGGACAGGCTCACTGCCCCAACCGGATTTGAAGTCCGGCCGCCCCACCGGGGACGCTTCTCTTCCCTAGTCCCGCTCGTCCGGCCCGTCCGGGGTGAACAGGTCGATCCGGTGGGGGTTGATGCGACGAAGATCGCCCCGACGCAAGGTCAGACCGAGCCGGTCGAAGAAGTCAAGGATCTGGATCGCCACCTTGCGCCCGTTCCGCACCCGGTCGCGAAAATCCGGGGCGGTGAACCAGCCGTCCGGCGCCCGCGCCGAAAGGTCGCGAATGATGCCGACCATCTCGGCCGTGGTGGCGCGGGCGAAGAAATGGTCATGCGCGATCTGGTCGATACGGCCCTGGCGCGCCGCCATGCGCAGGATGCGGCGGACCTCGGGCTCGTCGGCGCCGAATTCCTGGGCAAAGTCGCGCACGCGGGGCGGGCGAAAGCGTTCCTCGCCGGACAGGCGCGGCAGGATGCGATCCAGCAGCGCCTCGTCCTGGGGCGAAAGGCGGGGCAGGTGGCCGGGCAGGCGGATGAAGGCGCCGTCCAGCGCGATAAAGCCCGCCGCCGCCTCGGCCCGCAGGAAGGCGGCGAAATCAGGCTTGGGCAGGCGCGGGTCGAGCGAAAGCCGCAGCTTTTCCCGGCCCAGCCCCTGAAGATCGGCATTCTCGGCGTGAAAGGCGGCGAGTTCCGCCTGCATCCGCTCGCGCAGCGCATCGAGCCGGGCGGGACTTAGCACCTGCCGCGTGCCCGGGACGATGGCGATGCCCGAGGAGGCGATGGCCCGGTCAAGCTCGGCCGGTGACAGCGCCCGGTCGCGGGCAAAGGCGTCGAGGTCGATCAGCGCCAGCCCGGCCAGGGCAACCAGTGCCTTGTCCGGCTCGGGCAGCGCCATGGCACGCAGGACGGCGAGACGTTCGGGCCGGGTGCGGTGACGGGCGGGAGCGCGCAGGTCGATCAGCCGCCCGCCGCCAATGGTGCGCCGGGCCGAGACGTCGCGCAGGATGAAGCGTTCGCCCAGGGTCGCGGCGAGGGGCCGGTCCAGGACAAGCTGCGCCAGCCCTTCCTCGCCCGGGGCCAGCGGCCCCTCCAGCGGCACGATGCGGGCGCCGGTTTCGGCAGCACCCAGATGCAGGCGGGCGGGAAACCATGTGGCCAGCGGCTTGGGCTCGCCGTCCAGCACGCGCAGGATCACGTCGATGCGCTGGGTCGGCGCGTGCAGCGCCGGGTCCAGCGCCACGTCGCCGCGGTGGATCGCCTCGCACGTCACCCCGTCTCCGGCAAGATTCAGGGCGCAACGCTGGCCGGCGAGCCCAGCCTCGGCCTTGCGGTTCTGGGCATGGATGCCACGCACCCGGGCCGGCAGGCCCGAGGGGCTGAGAACGATCTGGTCGCCCGGCGCGACCCGACCCGACAGCACCGTGCCGGTGACGATGGTGCCGGTCCCGGCCAGGGTAAAGCTGCGGTCGACGGCAAGGCGAAAGCGCGCCTCGGCGGCGCGGGCGCCGGTTTCGGCCTCGGCCTGCACCAGCGCCGCACGCAGGGCGCCGATGCCCGCACCGGTCAGCGACGAGACCGGAAAGACCGGTGCTCCGGCAAGGCCGGTGGGGGCCAACAATTCCGCAATCCCGGCGGAAAGCCGGGCGATGCGTTCGGGCGGCGCCAGGTCGGATTTGGTCAGCGCGACCATGCCCCGGGTGATGCCCAGAAAATCCAGGATCGCCAGATGCTCGCGCGTCTGCGGCATGATGCCGTCATCGGCGGCGACCACCAGCAGGGCAAGGTCGATGCCTCCGGCGCCGGCCAGCATGGTATGGACGAATTTCTCGTGCCCCGGCACATCGACGAAGCCGGTCACGGCGCCGCCGCCCAGATCGGCATAGGCGAAGCCCAGCTCGATGGTGATGCCGCGGGCCTTTTCCTCGGCCAGCCGGTCGGTCTCGACCCCGGTCAGCGCCCGGACCAGCGCCGTCTTGCCATGGTCGATATGACCTGCCGTGCCGACGATCATGAGCCGCGCCGCGCCGCCGTCAATAGCCGGTCAGGAAGGGGTTGAAGCCGCCCCGCTTCCATTCGGTGTCCCGCATCATCAGGTCGAGGCCGAGGCTGGCCACATCGTCGGCGACGGACTCCAGCGAGGGGTTGCGGTTCTGATACAGGATCTTGACCCAGCGGTCGCATTCGCGGCAGACCTCGGCCTTGACCGTGGCCTCGCCGGTCTCGACCGAGCGATAGGAGATGCCCTTGGTCGAGCCGCAGCAGAGGCATTTCACCCGCACCTCGTTCCACAGCATCTGGCAGGTGGCGCAGGAACAATAGCGCGCCCCTTCGGCCCCGATGCTTTCGGTCACCAGGCTGGCGACCGGGCGGCCGCCGCAGGCCGGGCAGGTGCCGGTGCGGATCGGCACCAGAAGCGCCGCATCAAGCGCAGCCGCCTGCATCGCGGCATGGATCTGCAAGGCGGCGGCGGCGAACAGATGCGGGGCCACGCTGTCCTCGGGGATGGTGTCGGCCAGCACATTGCCCATCACCCAGTCCAGATCCGCGGGCTCGGCCGCCTGCAATGCCGCCAGCGCCAGCCGGGCGGGCTCGGGCATCTCAAGGGATGCGAGCCGCGCCAGCAGCAGGGGCAGCGCCTGTGCCAGCCCGTCGCGCATGGCGTTGCGGTCGAGCGGCGGCATGCGGCTGGCGCGGGCCAGTTCGATCCGCTCGGGCGGCAGCGGCTCGGGCTGGGGCAACTCGCGGGCCAGTTCCGCCTGCGCCCGGCAGATCCCGGCCAGAAAGCGCAGATAGGGCGCAAGGTTCGGGCTGTGCCCGGCCAGGAAATCGAACCGCTCGGCGCGGGTCGAGAACAGCGCCGCGGGCCGGGGCAGGCGCGCCAGCGGAACCTTGGCGACGCCGCCGATCATCGCGGGATCGGGTTTCAGGGCAGTGGACATGGCTTCCTTTCGGGTCGCTTTGCTCTACTCTGCCGGGCCGCCTCCCTCGCGTCCAGCCAGTTCGCGCAGCCATTTGCGATGGTGCCGCCAAGCCCAGCCGCCGGTCACCGTGCCGCGCGTCATGGCGCGGATGGTGCCGCGGGTCCAGATCGCCGCATAGACATGCAGGATGAAGGTCAGGATGATCGCCACCGCCGCCAGCGCATGGATCAGCACCGCCCAGCGCCGCACCGGGATCGAGACCAGATCGGGGAAATATTGCTGCCAGATCATCACGCCCGAGACGATCAGCACCACGATCAGCACCGACATGGCCCAGAAGACGAATTTCTGCCCGGCATTGTATTTGCCAAGCTCGGGCAGCTTTTCCTCTTCGCCGCGGACGACCTCACCGATATGGCTGACCCAGGTGCGATCCTCGGGGCGGGGCAGGTTCAGCCGCCACATCTGCAGGAACAGCAGCAGGAAGCTGAAGAACAGCAGCACGCCGACAAAGGGGTGCAGCCAGCGCGTCATCTGCCCGCCGCCGAACAGCCTGGTCAGGAAGTAAAGCGCGGGGTGGAACAGCGCCAGCCCCGAAAGCAGCAGCACGATCAGGCTGGCCGCCGTCACCCAGTGGTTGAGCCTCGTGATGCCGCGATAGCGGCTGACCGTGACCGGATGCCGGCTTTCGATATGGTCGCCCGGCTGCGAGAATATGCGTTTCGGCATCACAGCACCTCCCTTCCCGGCGGGACCGGGGGCTCGCGCCCCTCGACCAGTTCCTCGGCATGGATTTCATCCTCGGCCGAGACCTTGTTGGCGCGCGTCATCAGCCCGTGCAGGACCGAACCGATGGCAGCCGCACCGATGGCGGCCAGGCCCAGCGTCTTGGTCACGCCCTTCCAGCCCTCGACCACCGGCGAGATGCGCGGCTGTTCCGGCAGGTTGGAGTAGAGCGAGGGCTGGTCGGCATGGTGCAGCACGTAGAAGACATGCGTGCCGCCCACCCCCTGCGGATCGTAGATGCCGGCATTGTCGTAGCCGCGCGACTTCAGATCCTCGACCCGCGCCTCGGCATGGGCCAGCATGTCGTCCTTGGTGCCGAAGACGATGGCCTGGGTGGGGCAGGCCTTGGCGCAGGCCGGGCCCTGACCCACCGCCACCCGGTCCGAACACAGCGTGCATTTGTAGCTGACATGGGTTTTCTGGCTGATGCGCGGGATGTCGAAGGGACAGCCCGTCACGCAATAGCCGCAGCCGATGCAGTTCTCGTGGATGAAATCCACGATGCCGTTCGAATATTGCACGATGGCGCCGGGGGCCGGGCAGGCCTTGAGGCAGCCCGGATCGGCGCAATGCATGCAGCCGTCCTTGCGGATCAGCCATTCGAAATCGCCGGTTTGCGGGTTCTCGTATTCCGAGAACCGCATCAGGGTGAACATGTCGGGCGTCAGGTCGTGCGGGTTCTCGTAGAGGCCAACGTTTTCCTCGATCTCGGGATAGGTGTCGTTCCATTCGGCGCAGGCCGATTGGCAGGCCTTGCAGCCGATGCATTTCGACACGTCGATCAGCTTGGCCACCGGCGTCAATTCGCGCGTCGGCGGCGGCAGGTCGGGCATGGCCGAGGCGCGGACGACATCGCCCGGCCCCAGATTGGCCTGCATCGGCTGCACCGGCGGATTCGAGACCGCCGTGCGCGGGCTGTCGAGGTTCGGGTCCGTCGTCATGACACGGCCTCCCCTGTCGCGGGTTCGATATTGACCAGGAACGCCTTGAATTCAGGCGTTTCCACATTGGCGTCGCCGACAAAGGGCGTCAGGCTGTTCGGCCCCCAGCCCTTGCGCGCCGCGCCCATGAAGCCCCAGTGCAGCGGGATGCCGATGACATGCACCAGCTTGTCGCCGCATTGCATCGGCTTGATCCGCCCGGTCACCAGCGCCTTGGCCTTGACCTCGCCCCGCTTGGACCAGACCCGCACCCAGCCGCCCGGCCGGATGCCCTTTTCGGCGGCCAGTTCCTCGCTGATCTCAACAAAGAATTCGGGCTGCAAGGCCGCGTTGATGCGGTTGTGCTTGGTCCAGTAGTGGAAATGCTCGGTCAGGCGATACGAGGTCGCCGCGATCGGAAACTCCTCGCTGGTGGCGAATTGCTCGGCATCGCTGGCAAAGACCCGCGCCACCGGGTTGCCGCGCATCTGCGGGTTGAACACGTTGGCGATGGGCGACTCGAACGGCTCCATATGCGTCGGGAAGGGACCGTCGCGCATCATGCCCCGCGTGAACAGGCGCGAGACGCCTTCCTGGTTCATGATGAACGGGCCGACATCGCCGGGCCTGGCCGTGGGCGCGATGTCGGGCACGTCGTAGCCGGTCCATTTCTCGCCATCCCATTCCAGCAGCTTGCGCGAGGGATCCCAAGGCCGGCCCTGCATATCCGCCGAGGCCCGGTTATACAGGATCCGCCGGTTCAGCGGCCAGGAAAAGGTCCAGTTCGGATAGGCGCCGGTCTCGTCGGGGTCGGCATTGTCCCGGCGGGCCATGTTGTTGCCGTCCTCGTTCCAGCAGCCGGAATAGATCCAGCAGGCGCCCATGGTCGAGCCGTCGTCGCGATACTGGCTGAAGTTCAGCAGCTGCTTGCCCCTGGCGGTCAACAGCTTCGTCGGGTCGGCGGTGTCGTAGACATCCGCCAGCGCCCGGCCGTTCATCTCCTTGGCCAGTTCCTCGGGCGAGGGCTCGTCGGGATCGGCATAGTCCCAGGTCAGGTTCAGGATCGGGTCGGGGAAGATCCCGCCCTCCTCCTGATAGAGCTTTTTCACGCGCAGGAAGATCTGCGCCATGATCCAGGTATCATGCTTGGCCTGGCCGGGCGGGGTGGCCGCCGACCAGTGCCATTGCAGCCAGCGCCCGGAGTTGACCAGCGCGCCATCATCCTCGGCAAAGCAGGTCGAGGGCAGTTCCAGCACCTCGGTCTGGATCGAGGCGGTGTCCACGTCGTTGTGCTCGCCGTGGTTTTCCCAGAAATGCGCCGTCTCGGTCGCCAGCGGATCCATGACCACCAGAAGCTTCAGCTTGCTGAGCGCCGCCGTGACCTTGGCCCGGTTCGGGAAGGACAGGAGCGGGTTGAAGCCCTGGCAGAAATACAGGTTCACCCGTCCCGCGTTCATCAGCTCGAACATGCGCAGGATGTCATAGGTCGGCACGTCCAGCTTGGGCAGATAGTGATAGGCCCAGTCGTTCTCGGCGGTGGCGGCGTCGCCCCACATCGCCTTCATGAAGCTGACCATGAACTTGGGATAGTTCTGCCAATAGCTGGTCTGGCCCGGACGCAGCGGCGTGAAGCTGCGGCTGGACATGTAGGTCTGCCAGTCCGGCTCTTTCTCGGTCGGGATGTTCAGATAGCCGGGAATCAGGTTCGACATCAGCCCGATATCGGTCAGGCCCTGGATGTTGGAATGGCCCCGCAGCGCGTTCATCCCGCCGCCCCGGACGCCGATATTGCCCAGGATCAGCTGCAGCATCGCCATGCCGCGGATGTTCTGCGCCCCTTTCGAGTGCTGGGTCCAGCCAAGCGCATACATCGAGGTCATGGTCTTGTCGGGCGCCGAGCACTCGCCGATCATCTCGGCGATCTTGAGGAAGCGGTCCCTGGGCGTGCCGCAGACCTGCTCGACCAGTTCCGGCGTATAGCGCGAGACATGTTCCTTGAGCAGGTTCCAGACGCAGCGCGGATGCTCCAGCGTCATGTCCACGGCGGCAAAGCCGTCCTCGCCGATCACGTAGTCCCAGCTCGACTTGTCATAGTCGCGCTTTTCCGGGTCGTAGCCGGTGAACAGCCCGTCGCTCCAGCCGTATTCGTCCTTCACGATCAGGGGGGCATTGGTGAAGTTCTTCACATAGTCCCACTGCACCTTGTCGTTCTGGATCAGCCAGTTGATCATCGCCATCAGGAAGACGATGTCCGAACCGGGCCGGATCGGCGCATAATAATCGGCCACCGAAGCCGTGCGGGTGAAACGCGGGTCCACCACGATCAGCTTGGCGCCGCGCGTGGCCTTGGCCTCGGTCACCCATTTGAAGCCGCAGGGATGGGCTTCGGCGGCATTGCCGCCCATGACGATCACGAGGTCGGTATTCTTGATGTCGGTCCAGGAGTTGGTCATCGCTCCACGGCCAAATGTCGGGCCCAAACTGGACACCGTGGGGCCGTGTCAGACGCGCGCCTGGTTGTCGAATCCGACGATCCCCATGGACCTGACCACCTTGTAGGTCAGCCATGCGGTTTCATTGGTGGTGGCCGAGGCCGCCAGGTAGCCGGTGGTGGTCCAGCGGTTGACGGGCACGCCGTCGTCGTTGGTCAGCACCATGTTGGCGTCGCGGTCGTCCTTGAGCGCGCGGGCGATCTTGTCCAGCGCCTCGTCCCAGGAGATTTCCTCGAAGGTCGCCGCACCGGGCCGGCGGATGCGCGGCGTGGTCAGCCGCGTCTCGGCATTGACGAAATCCTTGAGCGCCGCACCTTTCGGGCAAAGCGTGCCGCGGTTGGTCGGATGGTCGGCATCGCCTTCGATATGCATCACCTTGGCCTGTTCGCCGGCCTTCAGGTCGCCGTCGGAATAGATGATGATGCCGCAGGCCACCGAGCAATAGGGACAGGTGTTGCGCGTCTCGGTCGTCGAGGCCAGCTTGAAGGCACGCACATGCGCCTGTTCCGCCGCCTCCGCCCCGCCGAAGCCCATGGCCCCCAGCGATGTCGCCGCGACACCCGCGCCGGCCAGTTTCAGGAAACCGCGCCGCGAGAGGTCGATGTTCATCGTGCCCTCCTTTTGCCTGTCGTAGAGATAGGTACCGGATCAGGATTGCGCGGTATGGTAGGTCTGTCAAGCTTGGCACGAAAAAGGCGCGGCCGTGGCCGCGCCCTCAAGTTCCTGTTATTGCGTTATGTTTTTGGTTGCATAACGAATGTTCAGACCTCGACCGAGACCGCCCCGATCGGATGCGAGCAGCAGGCCAGGATATAGCCCTCCTCGATATCCTCGTCGGTGATGCCGCCGTTATGGACCATATGCACTTCGCCTGCGGTCTTCTTGACCTTACAGGTGCCACAGAGGCCGAAGGTGCAGCCCGAGGGGATATTGAGCCCGTTGGCCTTGGCCACCGCCAACACCGTGTCGGTCTCGTGGCATTTCGCCACCACGCCCGAGCTTTCGAAGGTGATCTGCGCGGCGCTTTCCTCGTCCGGGACGACGTCGTCCAGCACCGGGGCCTCGGATTCGTTGCGGATCGGGGCACCGAAGCTTTCCTGGTGGTAATGGTCCATGTCGAAGCCGAGCGCGATCAGCATGTCGCGCACCGCCTGCATGAAGGGCTCGGGTCCGCAACAGAACACCTCGCGCTCCAGATAGTCCGGTGCCATCAGGCCCAGCATGATCTGGTTCAGCCGGCCGCGATAGCCGTGCCAGGTGCGGAACGGATCGGAGTCCTCGACCGTGAAGCGCAGCTGCAACCCCGGCACGCGGTCGGCCATGCCTTCCAGCCGCTGGCGGAAGATGATCTCGCTGGGGCTGCGCGCGGCATGGACGAAGACGATGTCCGGCATCTCTCCCGAATCCCAGGCCCAGGTGGTCATCGACATTACCGGGGTGATGCCCGAACCGGCCGAGATGAACAGGTATTTCGGCGCCTCGTGCCGGACGAAGGAAAAGATCCCCGCCGGCCCGAAGGCCTTGAGCCGCATCCCCGGGCGCAGGTGGTCGATCATCCAGCGCCCACCGACGCTGCCCGGCTGCGCCTTGACCGTGACCGAGATGGACAGCGGCCGCGACGGGCTGGAGCTGATCGTATAGGTGCGCTGCACGTTGCCGCCCGGCACCGGCAGGTCCAGGGTGACGAACTGCCCCGGCTGATAATCGAACCAGGCCCCGGAGGGCGCGCGGAAGGTGAAGGTGGCGGTGTCCGAGGTCTCGGGCACCACCATCACGCATTCCAGCGGCTCGTCGTCCTTCCACGGCTTGTCGCCGAACGCCTTGACCAGAACAGCCATTATTCCGCCGCCATGGCCGGACGCGGCGACAGGCGATCCATCATCTGCCGCACATACCAGTCGACGAAATGGATCACCCCCTCCTCCTGGCTGGGAGAATAGGGGCCGGGCTCGTAGGCCGGGGACAGGATGCCCTTCTGGTTCTCCTCGACCACGCGGCGGTCCTCGTCATTGGTCGCCAGCCAGACCTCGGTTAGCTTTTGCAGGTCATAGTCCACGCCCTCGACCGCGTCCTTGTGGACCAGCCATTTCGAGGTCACCTCGGTCTCGGTCGGAGAGATCGGCAGCAGGCGGAAGACGATGGCATGGTCGGGCAGGAAGTGGTTCCAGCTGGACGGGAAGTGATAGAACATCAGGCTGCCCGCGTCGTTCCAGGGGATCGTGCCCATGCGCCGGTTCACCGCCGCCTTGGTGGACATGGTGAAGCTTTCGGCATTGTTCAGCAGCGGCACGCGGGCGAAACGCCATTGCATCCCGGGCTCGTTCACGAAGCGCGCCGGCAGGCCGGCTTTGTCGCAGCGGTCCCAATGCGACAGGATCTCGGGCGAGGCGGCGTTCGGCCCCTCCATCACCGTCATCAGCGGGTTGTCGGAATAGGTCCGGCAGAGCGAGGGATGGCTGCCGCCGCAATGGTAGCATTCGCGGTTGTTCTCGATCACCAGCTTCCAGTTGCCCTTCTCGACGATGGTCGAGGTGAAGGCGACCTTGGCGTTCGCGAGGTCGCTGGCGCCGACATAGTCGCGCAGATAGGTGCCGAGGCCTTCGAAATCCGGCGGGTTGTCGGCCAGGCAGATGAAGACCATGCCGCCCTCGGTCCGGCAATGCACCGGCTTCAGGCTGAATTGCGACGGGTCGAAATCCGGCCCCATGTCGCGGGCGAACAAAAGCTTGCCGTCGAGGTCATAGGTCCATTGGTGATAGGGGCAGACCAGCTTGGCCGAGCTGCCGTTCTGCTTGGGACAGAGCCGCTGGCCGCGATGGCGGCAGACGTTGTGGAAGGCACGGATCTGGCCGTCAGCGCCGCGCACGATCACCACCGGATATTCGCCGATCTGCAAGGTGGCGTGGTTGCCGGTCTTGGGAATGTCGCAGGAGGGAATGGCGAACAGCCATTCGCGATACCAGAGATTCTCCAGATCGGCGTGGAAGACGCCCTCGTCGCAATAGAGGTCGCGGCCGAGCGAGAAGTTCTTCCGCCGGTTGGCGAGCTGGTCCAGGATTTCGACTGTGTTCAGCATGGCTTGATTCCGTCACAAAGGGGCATCCTTCGTTAAGCATTGCACCCCTTTGCCCGGCCGAAACTTGCCAAATGCGACACCCGGATGACGGAAATTGACATCAGCCGGTTTCGCGCTCCACCGCTCCTTGCCGCATGGCCGAAGGCGGCATCGCGCAAGGCAAGGCAGCGCCCGCGCCGCCGGGCGTCGGGAAGGAAGGCTTGCATGCTTCGCGCCAGAAACGAGCCACGCCATCCGTCGGGCTGGTTCGGGGAAAAGCAAAGCGCAGGCAGAACGATTCCGAACCATACCGAAGACAGACCGTCGCCGGGGAAGCGCGCCGGTAGGGATCGCCCTGCCACCCAACCCCCGTGCTGAGCGGTTCCGTTGCGAAACCGGTCGTCGCGGCTGTGTTGGGCCGGCAATGCAAACCAGCGGGGCGGCATAACCCTGTGGATAAACCGGGGCGACTCAGGGGGCGGGATCTGTGGAGACCTCGCGGCCTTTTTTCCCCAGCTGCTTGGTCGAAGGGACAGAGCAGGAACGGACCCGGTTTCTCCACATGTTCAGAACCTGTCAGAAATCGCCCACAAGCTGTGGAAAAGAAAAATTTTCACAAACTTATCCACAGACGGTTTTCAGCTATACTGCTGTTTCCTTGACGATTTTCCGTTAACGAAGCGTGAACGCCACTTTTTTCCCCAAGGACCTATGCCTGGGGAATTCCGCCGTGGAACAAGGATTTCCCGTCATCCACAGGCCCAACCACAACATCATCCTTAATCTTTATCTTCATTTCTTTTTGATAGAGAGAGGACTGGCTGGAGGAGTGACATGAGCGATTTCCTGCCCCTTGCTTACCCTTGGATCAAAGCCCTGCATGTCATGGCCGTGCTCTCCTGGATGGCAGGGCTGTTCTATCTGCCGCGGCTGTTCGTCTATCACGCGGAACGCGGCCATCTGGGGCAGGAGCCGGCGCAGTCCTTCTGGATCATGGAAGACAAGCTGCTGCGGCTGATCATGAATCCGGCGATGATCGTCACCTGGCTCGCCGGCCTGGCGCTGGTGCTGACGCCGGGAATCGTGGACTGGACGATGATCTGGCCCTGGACCAAAGCTGCCGGGGTTCTGGGAATGACCTGGTTTCACATGTGGCTGGCCGGCCAGCGCCAGGCGCTGCTGCGCGGCCAGGGGTTGAGCGGCCGGCGCTATCGGATGATGAACGAAGTGCCGACCCTGCTGATGGTCGTCATCGTGCTGTCGGTGATCGTCAAATTCTAGGAAGAATTGACTCGCGCCCGGATTCTGCCTATGTGACGCGCATCCGCCGTCCGGCGGGTTTTTCCTGACACAGTTTCCTGCGCGGGCCGATCATGCGTCGGGCAGCGCACGCCCATAGGCTAGATATGACCGAAGAACGCCTCAACCTGTCCGATCTCAAGGCCAAGAGCCCGGCCGACCTGCTGGCCATGGCCGAGGAATGGGAGATCGAGAACGCCTCGACCATGCGCAAAGGCGAGATGATGTTCTCGATCCTCAAGGAACATGCCGAGGAAGGCTTCGAGATCGGCGGCGACGGTGTGCTGGAGGTGGTCCAGGACGGTTTCGGCTTCCTGCGCTCGCCCGAGGCGAACTATCTGCCGGGGCCGGATGACATCTATGTCAGCCCGGACATGATCCGTCAGCACAGCCTGCGCACCGGCGACACGGTCGAAGGCGTGATCCGCGCCCCGGGCGAGAACGAGCGGTATTTCGCCCTGACCAAGGTCGAGAAGATCAACTTCGAGAATCCCGAAAAGGCTCGCCACAAGGTCGCTTTCGACAACCTGACGCCGCTCTATCCCAACGAGCGGCTGAAGATGGAAATCGAGGATCCGACCATCAAGGACCGCTCGGCCCGCATCATCGACCTGGTGGCGCCGATCGGCAAGGGCCAGCGTTCGCTGATCGTGGCGCCGCCGCGCACCGGCAAGACGGTGCTGCTGCAAAACATCGCCCATTCGATCGAGAAGAACCATCCCGAATGCTATCTGATCGTGCTGCTGATCGACGAGCGGCCGGAAGAGGTGACGGACATGCAGCGTTCCGTGAAGGGCGAGGTGATTTCCTCGACTTTCGACGAACCGGCCAGCCGCCATGTCGCCGTCTCGGAGATGGTGATCGAGAAAGCCAAGCGCCTGGTCGAACATAAGCGAGATGTTGTGATCCTTTTGGATTCGATCACAAGACTTGGTAGAGCCTTCAACACCGTGGTGCCCAGCTCGGGCAAGGTTCTGACCGGTGGCGTCGATGCGAATGCCTTGCAGCGGCCGAAGCGGTTCTTCGGCGCGGCGCGGAACATCGAGGAAGGCGGCTCGCTGACCATCATC
This sequence comes from Paracoccus sp. MKU1, assembly GCF_001447385.1. Taxonomy (GTDB): domain Bacteria; phylum Pseudomonadota; class Alphaproteobacteria; order Rhodobacterales; family Rhodobacteraceae; genus Paracoccus. Next base: position 15,472 of record NZ_LLWQ01000093.1, read on the forward strand.
GCCACGGCGCTGATCGACACCGGCTCGCGCATGGACGAGGTGATCTTCGAGGAGTTCAAGGGTACCGGCAACAGCGAGATCGTGCTGGATCGCAAGGTGGCCGACAAGCGCGTGTTCCCGGCCATGGACATCCTCAAGTCCGGAACCCGCAAGGAGGAACTTCTGGTCGATGCCAAGGATCTGCAAAAGACCTATCTGCTGCGGCGCATCCTGAACCCGATGGGGACCACGGATGCCATCGAATTCCTGATCTCGAAGCTGAAGCAGACCAAGACCAACGGTGAATTCTTCGATTCGATGAACGCCTGACGGCGCGGAGGATGCGGTGGATACGATCTTTGCCGAGGCGACCCCGCCCGGTCGGGGAGGAGTTTCCGTTATCCGCCTGAGCGGACCGAAGGCGCGTGCGGCGTTGGAATCCCTGGCCGGACCGATCACGACGCCTCGGATGGCATCGCTGCGGGCGTTGCGGGACGGCGAGGATCTGATCGACCGCGCCCTGGTGATCTGGTTCGAGGAAGGCCGCAGCTTTACAGGCGAGGAAACGGCCGAACTGCATCTGCACGGCGCGCCCGTCATTGCCAATCGCTTGTCGCAGGCCCTGCTGGCGCGGGGATTGCGGCGGGCCGAGGCGGGCGAGTTTACCAAACGCGCCTTTCTGAATGGTCGCATGGACCTGGCCGAAGCCGAGGGGCTGGCGGACCTGCTCTCGGCCGAAACCGAAGCGCAGCGCAAGCTCGCCATGCGGGCGACGGAGGGCGAGCTGGGGCGCAAGGCCGATGAACTGCGCGCCAAGCTGATCCGGGCCGGGGCGCTGATCGAAGCCAGCATAGACTTTGCCGACGAGGAGGTGCCCGAGGAGGTGCCGGATGAAGCCCTGGACCTGATCGGGGCGGTTCGCGACGATATCCGGCAGTTGCTGGCGAGCTATCCGGCCACAGAACGGTTGCGCCAAGGCTATGAGGTGGCAATCGTCGGGCCGCCGAATGCAGGAAAATCGACGCTGCTAAACCGCATCGGTCAACGGGAAATCGCGCTGGTTTCAGAGATTGCCGGGACCACGCGCGATATCCTTGAATTGCATACCGATCTGCGTGGGCTGCCGGTGACATTCCTGGACACGGCCGGTCTGCGTGAAAGCAGTGATCCGGTTGAGGCAATGGGGGTTGCGCGGGCGTTGCAACGAGCGGAACAGGCGGATCTGCGCATCCATCTGTCGGTCGATGGCGCTTATGCCGAAACCGAGGGCGATATTACCGTGCGCTCCAAGGCGGATTTGCAGCAGGGCGATGGAATTGCCGTTTCAGGCCTGACCGGAGAAGGGGTCGCGGAGTTGCTGAATCTGGTTTATGATCGCCTGCGAGTCAAGGCGGCGGATTCCGGGCTGGTGGGACATAGGCGACAGGCAGAAGCCTTGCAGCGTGCATTGGCTGCTCTGGACATTGACAGCAGCATGGCACCGGAGTTTCTTGCCGAAGCGCTGCGGCAGGCGGCGCAGGCCTTGGCGATGATGGTGGGTCGAGTCGGGGCCGAGGATTATCTGGACGAAATCTTCAGCTCCTTCTGTATCGGAAAGTAAGGTTCCACGTGAAACAATTCGATGTAATCGTGATTGGTGGTGGCCATGCCGGCGTGGAAGCAGCCATGGCTGCGGCGCGGATGGGCGTGGATACCGCGCTGGTCACGCTGAAGCACGACGACATCGGCACCATGTCCTGCAATCCCGCAATCGGCGGCTTGGGGAAAGGCCATCTGGTGCGGGAAATTGATGCGCTTGATGGGGTCATGGGACGTCTGGCCGACGCGGCCGGCATTCAGTTTCGACTTCTGAATCGGCGCAAGGGCCCCGCGGTACAGGGGCCGCGGGCCCAGGCTGATCGCAAGCTTTATCGTGCAGCCGCGGCAAGGGCCGTGGCCGAGCAGGCCAGTTTGTCGGTGATCTTGGGTGAGGCGGCTGAACTGCTGCATGAACATGGCCAAGTGGCCGGCTTGCTGTTGGCGGATGGTACCGAATTGCAGGCGCGGCAGATCATCCTGACCGCCGGAACCTTCCTGAACGGACTGATTCACATAGGCGAAGTCAGCCGACAGGCCGGTCGCTGGGGCGGGTCTGCCTCCCTGACCTTGGCAGCGTCGCTCCGCCCGTTGAATCTGCCGCTGGGCCGGCTCAAGACCGGAACGCCGCCGCGCATTCTGCGGCAAAGCATCGATTGGGACAGTCTGGATCAGCAGCCGGGCGATGAAGATCCGGTGATGTTCTCCTATTTGAACACGGCGCCCGAGGTGTCGCAGGTCAGCTGTGTGATCACGCACACCAACAGCCAGACCCATGAGATAATTCGGAAAAACCTTGTCCGATCAGCGATGTATGGCGGTCGAATCGATGGGGTCGGACCGCGTTATTGCCCCTCGATCGAGGACAAGGTCGTCCGGTTTGCCGACAAGGAATCACATCAGATTTTTCTGGAACCGGAAGGCCTGGACAGCGATCTGGTTTATCCGAATGGAATTTCAACCTCGTTGCCCGAAGACGTGCAGCTTGCCTATCTCCGCTCGATCCGCGGCCTTGAGCAGGCACAGATCGAGCAGCCAGGCTATGCCGTCGAATATGATTATGTCGATCCGCGTGCACTGACGGCGTCGCTGGAGGTCAAGAGCTTGTCGGGCCTGTTCCTTGCCGGGCAGATCAATGGAACCACCGGCTATGAGGAGGCTGCGGCACAGGGATTGGTTGCCGGGCTTAACGCCGCCCTGAAGACGCAAGGCCGTGCGGCGCTGAACTTCAGCCGCTCTCAAAGCTATATCGGGGTGATGATCGACGATCTCATTACCCGCGGTGTCAGCGAGCCTTACCGCATGTTCACGTCGAGGGCGGAATTTCGGCTTTCGCTGCGTGCGGATAACGCCGATCAGCGCCTGACGCCGCTTGGTATCGATATTGGCTGCGTGAGCCAGAGACGTCAGACCGTGTTTTCCGAGAAGATGCGGCGCTATTCGGCGGCTCGGAGCCGTGCGGAATCCATCGCATTCACCCCTTCCGAATTGTCCCGGACTGGGATCGAGGTACGGCATGATGGGGTTCGGCGCAGTCTGTTCTCGCTTCTTGCCCAGCAGGAAATACCAAGAAATCGTGTGCTTGCCTTGGACGACCAGCTTGCCTCGTGCGATCAGGCCATCATTGGGCAATTAGCCACGGATGCGCTCTATCATCAATACACCGATCGTCAGGACAAGGACGCAGAATTGCTGCGCAAGGAGGAGGCGGTGGCCATCCCTGCCGGATTTAACTACGATGCGCTCTCTGGTCTGTCGAATGAGTTGAAGCTCAAGCTCAATCACCATCGGCCAGCGACACTGGCTGCGGCCGCAAGTATCGAGGGGATGACCCCGGCGGCGCTGACGCTGATGCTTGCCGTGATTCGTGCCGGCAGCCGCCAAAGCGCCTGATGAGTGTTTCACGTGAAACAGAGCGTCTCGCTGCCTATGCCGGGTTGCTGCGGAAATGGAATCCTGCAATCAATCTGATTGCACCTTCGACAATCGCTCAGATCGAAGCGCGTCATATCGCAGACAGCCTGCACTTGGCGGAGATTGCCGAAACGGCCGAAGACAACTGGGTTGATCTGGGCAGCGGCGGCGGGCTGCCCGGTATCGTGGTGGCGATCATGAGACCCGATCTGGATCTGACCCTGGTGGAAAGCGACCGGCGCAAGGCTGCATTTCTGCGCAATGCGCTTCGAGAACTCGCTTTGCCTCGGGCAAAGGTGTTGTGTAACCGCATCGAGACCCTGGATCGGCTCGATGCTGCCAATATCAGCGCAAGGGCCCTTGCCCCGCTTCCGCAGCTCATGGCATATGTGGAGCGGCACCTGAGCCCCTCCGGGACGGCATGGCTGATGAAAGGCCGCAATTGGCAGGCCGAGGTTTCTCAGGCGCGAGATGATTGGAAATTCGACCTGAAAACGCATCAAAGCGCGACAGATCCTGACGCGGCCATTCTGGAAATCACGGGAATTCGCCATGCATGACACACGCATCATTGCCGTTGCCAACCAGAAGGGCGGGGTCGGGAAGACCACGACGGCAATCAACCTGGGCGCGGCCCTGGCAGAACAGGGTCAGCGCGTTGCCATCATCGACCTCGATCCGCAGGGGAACGCGTCCACCGGACTGGGCGTGCCGCTGGAGGATCGCGAGTTGACGTCTTATGATCTGTTGACCGGGGAGCGGGCCTTGCAGGAAACCCTGCGCGATACGGCCATCGCCAATCTTCGCATCGTGCCCTCGAATCGCGATCTTGCTTCGGCAGATTTCGAACTTTCGAACCGCCCCGGCCGAACCCAGCTTTTGCGTCGGAAACTGTCGATTCCCTCGGAATTCCACTATATCTTGATTGATTGTCCGCCGGCGCTGGGGCTTCTGACGGTGAATGCCATGGTGGCTTCGGACAGCGTGCTGGTGCCGCTGCAAGCCGAATTTTATGCGCTGGAGGGGCTTTCCCAATTGCTGATGACGGTGCGAGAGGTGCGTCAGACGGCCAATCCCGATCTGCGCATCGAGGGGGTGTTGCTGACCATGTCCGACAATCGCAACAACCTGTCGCAGCAGGTCGAGGCGGATGCGCGCAGCACGCTTTCCGGCCTGGTCTATCGCACGGTAATTCCGCGCAACGTGCGGCTGTCCGAGGCGCCGTCCCATGCCATGCCCGTGCTGCAATACGATCCGAACTCCAAGGGAAGCCACGCCTATCGCGAACTGGCAAGGGAGTTCCTGTCCCGTCAACTCGCGACCGCCTGAGGAGGAATCATGGCAGAGAACAAGCTGGAAAAGCGGGGCCTGGGCCGTGGTCTCTCGGCGTTGATGGCCGATGTGGACCTGATCCCTTCGGAGCGTCCCGCGCCTCGGCAGATCCTGCCGGTCGAGCAGCTGACGCCGAATCCCGACCAGCCGCGGCGCAGTTTTGCCCCTGAGGCATTGCAGGAGCTGGCCGATTCGCTCAAGACACGCGGCATGTTGCAGCCGCTGATCGTCCGTCCGCATCCGACGGATCGCGGCCTTTATCAGATCGTCGCCGGCGAGCGCCGCTGGCGGGCCGCGCAGATCGCCCAGCTCCATGAGGTGCCGGTCATCGTTCGCGACCTGGACGATACCGAGGTGCTGGAAGTTGCCATCGTCGAGAACATCCAGCGGGCCGACCTGAACGCGATCGAGGAGGCGGCCTCCTATCGCCAGCTCATGGACCGTTTCGGCCATACGCAGGAAAAGCTGGCCGAGGCGCTCAACAAGAGCCGCAGCCATATCGCCAACCTGCTGCGCCTGCTGCACTTGCCCGAACAGGTTCAGGCCTGGCTCAAGGAGGGCAAGCTGACCGCCGGGCATGCCCGGGCCCTGATCACCGCATCCAATGCCGTCGAACTGGCGCGCAAGGTGATTGAAAAGAATCTTTCCGTGCGCGAGACCGAAGAGTTGGCGCGCCGTCAAGCCGAAGGCCCCAAAGCCCAGAAATCCAAGGGCGCAAAGCATGAAAAGGATGCCGATACCCGCGCGCTTGAAGGCGATCTGACCGCACATCTCAAGATGAAGGTGGCAATCAATCACGCCGGGAGTGACGGTGGCCAGATGGTCATCACCTATCGCGATCTCGACCAATTGGACAGGCTCTGCCAGATCTTGGCCGGTAATTGATTACTATATCTGGTATGGTTTGATCTGGAGAACACCAGACCTGCCGCGACTCTCGGTGCGAACTGTCAAAGAAAAACCCCGGAGGACAGCTCCGGGGTTTTGCATTTCCGAACGGGTTTCGTGCCGGTTCAGCTTGCGGGGGTCGAGCTGACGCCCACCTTGGCCGGGCGCAGCAGCCGGTCATGCAGCATGAAGCCATTATCCATGACCTGGATGATGCTTCCGGCAATCGTGCCCGGAACCGGGGCCTCGAACATCGCCTCATGCTGCTGCGGATCGAATTTCTCGCCCGGGGCGGGGGTGATGACCTTGATGCCGTGCTTGGCAAAGACATTGTTCAGCTCGCGCAGGGTCAGTTCGACCCCTTCGATCAGCGCGGCGGCGGCCTCGCGCTGCTCCTCGCCGGCGGCCTCCAGCGCGCGGGTCAGCGCGTCATGAACCGGCAGCAGGTCGCGCGCCAGGCGCGAGCCGCCATATTGCTCTGCGTCGCGGCGATCCTTTTCGGCGCGCTTGCGGGCATTCTCGGCATCGGCCAGCGCGCGCATGAAGCGGTCGCGGTATTCGTCCCGCTCGGCGATCAGCGCCTCGACATCGGGCGAGGGGATCTCATCGGCCGGCGGGTCGATGATTTCCTCATCCAGCGGGCTGCCGTTCGGGTTCTCGTTCGTCATGTCCTCATCATCCTTTCCGGCCAGAGAGCACTCGGCCGACAAGCTGCGCAGTATAGTCCACGATCGGCACGATGCGGCCATAGTTCAGCCGCGTCGGACCGATGACGCCGACCGCGCCAACAATCTTTCGGTCGGCATTCATATAGGGCGAAACGACGAGAGAGGAACCGGAAAGTGAAAAAAGCTTGTTCTCGGAGCCGATGAAAATGCGCACGCCCTCGCCCTGTTCGGCCAGTTCCAGGAACTCGGCGATGTCGCGCTTGCGCTCCAGGTCGTCGAACAGGGTGCGGATGCGGTCCAGATCGGCCAGCTCATGCGCCAGCAGATTGGCCCGGCCGCGCACGATCAGCCGCGGATCGCTGCTTTCTCCCTCCCATTGCGCCAGGCCCGAGGAAACCAGCTGGGCCGCGATGCTGTCCAGCTTCTGCCGGCTTGCCTCGATCTCATGTGCGACGCTGCGCCGCAGCTCGGCCAGGGTCCGGCCCTCGGCCACGGCATTGAGGAAATTCGCCGCCTCGCGCATCGAGCTGGCGGTATGGCCCGGCGGCGGGGCAAAGACCCGGTTCTCGACCCGGCCATCGGCAAAGACCAGCACCACCAGCGCCCGGTCGGGGGCCAGGCTCACGAATTCGATATGCCGGACCGGCGCCTCCTGCTTGGGCATCAGCACCAGCGAGGCGCCCTGGGTCAGCGCCGACAGCGCGGTGCTGATCCGGTCCAGCATGGCCCCGGTATTGCCGCTGTCGTCGCCCAGCGTCTCATCGATCATCTCGCGGTCGCCGGGCGAGACCGGCCCGGCCTCCATCAGCCCGTCCACGAACAGCCGCAATCCCAGCTGCGTGGGCATGCGCCCGGCCGAGATGTGCGGGTGATCCAGCAGACCCAGCAGCTCCAGGTCCTGCATCACGTTGCGAATCGTGGCGGCGCTGACCTTTTCGGACATTTCCCGGGTCAACGTGCGCGAGCCGACGGGTTCACCGGTGGCGAGATAGGCTTCGACCACGCGGCGGAAAACCTCGCGCGAGCGGTCGTTCAGATCGGAAAGCAGCGCGGTTTCTGGCATCGGCATTCTGTCAAGACATTCACGGGTTGCGGTCAAGGGCTCCGGACCTGTATCTGAACGGCAAAACCCCCGAAAGGAATGAAAGATGCGCCCCTCTGGCCGGAATTTAAGTGATATGCGCCCGATTTCAATCGAAACGGGCATCATGCGCCATGCCGAGGGCTCCTGCCTGATCTCTTGCGGCGATACCCGCGTGCTCTGCTCGGCGACGATCGAGGACAAGGCGCCGCCCTTCCTCAAGGGTTCGGGGCAGGGTTGGGTGACGGCGGAATACGGCATGCTGCCGCGCGCCACCAACAGCCGCAACCGGCGCGAGGCGGCGGCGGGCAAGCAATCCGGCCGCACGCAGGAGATCCAGCGCCTGATCGGCCGCGCCCTGCGTGCCGGGGTGGACCGCCGTGCCCTGGGCGAGCGGCAGATCGTCATCGACTGCGACGTGATCCAGGCCGATGGCGGCACCCGCTGCGCCGCGATCACCGGCGGCTGGGTGGCGCTGCGGCTGGCGGTGAGCAAGCTGTTGAAGGCCGGCATCGTCACCAGCGACCCGATCATGGACCATGTCGCCGCGGTGTCCTGCGGCATCTATGCCGGGCAGGCGATCCTGGACCTGGACTATGCCGAGGACAGCGAGGCCGGCACCGACGGCAATTTCATCATGACCGGG
>NZ_LLWQ01000094.1 GCF_001447385.1 Paracoccus sp. MKU1
GGCCTATGTGCTGGACCATTGCGGCGCGCGCTTCGTCGTCTGCGGCGACCAGGAACAGGTGGACAAGGTGCTGGAGGTCGGCGCTCGCGCGCCCTCGGTCGAGCATATCGTCTATACCGACAAGCGCGGCATGCGGAAATACGACCATTCCCACATGAACGCGCTGGCCGATGTGCAGGCCGAGGGCCGCGCCGCCGAACAGCGGCTGGGCCACGAGCTTGAGGCGCGCATCGCCGCGCTGGGTTACGACGATACCTGCGTGATGCTGTATACTTCGGGCACCACCGGCAAGCCCAAGGGCGTGGTGCTGTCGAACCGCAACATCATCGAGACCGCCAAGAACAGCGCCGCCTTCGACCACCTGACCGCGGGCGAGGAAGTGCTGGCCTATCTGCCCATGGCCTGGGTGGGCGACTTCATCTTCTCGGTCGGGCAGGCCTATTGGGCCGGCTTTACGGTGAACTGCCCCGAGGGCGCGCATACGATGATGACCGACCTGCGCGAGATCGGGCCGACCTATTTCTTCGCCCCGCCGCGCGTCTTCGAGGGCCAGCTGACCTCGGTGATGATCCGCATGGAAGATGCCAGCCGCATCAAGCGCGGGCTGTTCCGGCATTTCATGGAGGTCGCCCGCCGCGTTGGCCCGGCATTGCTGGACGGCAAGCCGGTCGGCGGGCTGGACCGGCTGCGCTACCTGCTGGGCAACCTGCTGGTCTATGGTCCGCTGAAGAACACGCTGGGCTATTCCCGCATCCGCGTCGGCTATACCGCCGGCGAGGCGATCGGGCCCGAGATCTTCGACTTCTACCGCAGCCTCGGCATCAACCTGAAGCAGCTCTACGGCCAGACCGAAGCCTCGGTCTTCATCACCCAGCAGCCGGACGGGCAGGTGCGCTCGGACACGGTCGGCGTGCCGTCCCCTGGGGTCGAGCTGAAGATCGCCGAGAATGGCGAGGTGTTCTATCGCTCGCCCGGCACCTTCGTCGAATATTTCAACAATCCCGACAGCACCGCCTCGACCAAGGATGCCGAGGGCTGGGTGGCGACGGGCGATGCCGGTTTCTTCGAGGAGGCGACGGGCCACCTGCGCATCATCGACCGCGCCAAGGACGTGGGCCGCATGGCCGACGGCCGGATGTTCGCGCCGAAATATGTCGAGAACAAGCTGAAGTTCTATCCGAACATCCTGGAGGCGGTGGTCTTCGGCGCCGGCCGCGACATGTGCACCGCCTTCATCAACATCGACCTGACCGCGGTCGGTAACTGGGCCGAGCGCAACAACATCGCCTATGCCAGCTATCAGGAGCTTGCCGGTCATCCGCAGGTCTATGCCACCATCAAGGAACATGTCGAGGCGGTGAACGAATCCGTCGCCCAGGACCCGATGCTCTCGGGCTGCCAGATCCGCCGCTTCCTGGTGCTGCACAAGGAGCTGGATCCCGACGACGGCGAGATGACCCGCACCCGCAAGGTGCGCCGCAACATCATCGCCGAGAAATATGCCGATCTGATCGAGGCGCTCTATGACGGCCGCGACACGGTCAGCACCCGCACCGAGGTGACCTATGAGGACGGCCGCAAGGGCGAGATCCGCGCGACGCTGAAGATCGAGGACGCCAAGGTCCATCCCGTGACGCATTCGCACCGCAAACCAGCCGAGGCCGCAGCATGACATCCGAGAAACCCGCCTATGTTTCCGCCATCGCCTTCGGCATCGCCGGCATCGTCCTTGCCTGGCTGCTTTCAGCGATCCTTCCGGCATCGGTCTATCAGTATCTCTCGGGCGCCGTCGGTGCGATCTTCGGGGTGCTGCTGGTCTCGCGGCTCTGGCCGGGGCTGCCGTTCCGCGACAGCCTGATGTGGGGCGCGGCGCTGATCGCCTACAATATCGGCCTTTCGGTCCTGGAAAGGATCTGGTCATGAGCGCTGCCGCAGCCTCTTACGTCACAGCCGACGGCCGGCAGATCGGCGGCGTGCTGATGGACCTGAAAAACATCACCCTGCGCTTCGGCGGCGTGACGGCGATCAAGGACATCAGCTTCGACATCCGCGAGGGCGAGATCCGTGCCATCATCGGCCCGAACGGCGCCGGCAAGTCCTCGATGCTGAACGTGATCTCGGGCTTCTACGTCCCGCAAGAGGGCGAGATCTGGTTCAAGGGCTATCGCCGCGGCCCGATGAAACCCTATGAGGTGGCGCGGCTGGGCATCGCCCGCACCTTCCAGAACATCGCGCTGTTCGACGGCATGTCGGTCCTGGACAACATCATGACCGGGCGGCTGAACATGATGAAGGCGCCGCTCTGGTCGCAGGCCCTGTGGTGGGGCCGGGCCGAGCGCGAGGAGGTCGAGAACCGCGAGCAGGTCGAGAAGATCATCGACTTCCTGGAGATCCAGAACATCCGCAAGACGCCGGTCGGCCGGCTGCCTTACGGGCTGAAGAAGCGCGTCGAACTGGCGCGGGCGCTGGCGGCCGAGCCGAGGATCCTGCTGCTTGACGAGCCGATGGCCGGCATGAACGTCGAGGAGAAGGAGGACATGTGCCGCTTCATCCTCGACGTGAACGACGAATTCGGCACCACCATCGCGCTGATCGAGCACGACATGGGCGTGGTCATGGACCTCAGCGACCGGGTGGTGGTGATGGATTACGGACGCAAGATCGGCGACGGCACCCCCGACGAGGTGCGCAGCAATCCCGAGGTCATCAGCGCCTATCTTGGCGTGGCGCACGAATAAGGGGGCGGTGATGGAATTCCTCTATGCAAGCGAGGTCCTGCTGAACGGCCTGATGGCCGGGGTGATGTATTCGCTGGTCGCGCTGGGCTTCGTGCTGATCTACAAGGCCTCGGGCGTCTTCAACTATGCCCAGGGGGTGATGGCGCTGTTCGCGGCGATGACGCTGGTCGGCATCATGGAGGGCCGCGTGCCCTTCGCGCATCTGATCAACGCCGCCTTCGGCATGCACGTGTCGAGCTTCGGCTGGACGGTGCCGGGGCTGCTGGCCATCCTGCTGACGGCGCTGGTCATGGTCGGCCTCGCCATCGCCATCGAGAAGCTGGTGCTGAAGCATCTGGTCGGGCAGGAGCCGATCATCCTGTTCATGGCCACCATCGGCCTGGCCTGGTTCCTGGAAGGGCTCGGCGACGTGATGTGGGGCGCCGACGTCAAGGTGCTGGATGTCGGGCTGCCGCAGGGCATTTCGGAGACAGTCGAGACGGTGACCAACGACTGGCTGGGCTATGGCTTCTTCATCGACCGGCTGGACATCTGGGCAGCGGTGATCGCGGCAGTGCTGGTGGCGGCGCTGGTCGGCTTCTCGCAATATACCAAGCAGGGCCGGGCGATGCGCGCCGTGGCCGACGACCACCAGGCG
>NZ_LLWQ01000095.1 GCF_001447385.1 Paracoccus sp. MKU1
TATCGGATCCAGGAGGAGGACTGCGGGATGAAGTTGTTTGTTGGATTGGATGTATCGCTGGAGAAAATCGCGATCTGCGCGATCAGCGAACATGGGCGGATTGTCAGGGAGGCTCAGGTGGCCAGCGAGCCTGAGGCGCTGCTACGCTGGATCGGTGAGCAGGATGGAAGCATCGCCGCTATTGGGCTCGAGGCTGGTCCTTTGTCGCAGTGGCTTCATCGCGGGCTGACCGAGGCCGGACAGCCTGTCGTGCTGATGGAAACCCGGCAGGTGAAGGGCGCCCTGAAGGCCATGCCGATCAAGACGGATCGGCGAGACGCCGAAGGTATCGCCCGTTTGCTTCACCTCGGCTGGTTCCGGCCAGTTCACTACAAATCTGTCTCGGCCCAAGAAGTTCGCGCCCTGCTTGGCGCTCGTAAGGCTGTGCAGCAGAGCTTCATCGCTCTGGAACTTTCCTTGCGGGGTCTGCTGCGGAACTTCGGGCTGAAGGTTGGCGCGATCTCCCGTGGCCGGTTCGAACACCGCATCCGGGAATTGGCTGCAGGCAACCCAATGTTGGAGGATGCGACAGAACCAATGCTCCGGGCGCGTGCATCTCTCCGGTGTGAATTGGCAGGGCTGGAACGCCGTGTTCGACAACTCGCCCATGAAGACCCAGTCTGTCATCGCTTGATGTCGATGCCCGGGATTGGCGCGGTCGTGGCCCTGACTTACCGGTCAGCTGTCGATGATCCCGCTCGCTTCACATCTTCGAAGAAGGTCGGGCCTTGGGTGGGTTTGACACCTTCACGCAACCAGTCGGGTGAGCGCGATGTCTCGGGCGGGATCACCAAGGCCGGCGATGTGAACCTGCGGCGGGCATTATGCCAGGCTGTCACCGTCATGATGCACCGGGGGCGATCGACATGGCTGAGAAGCTGG
>NZ_LLWQ01000096.1 GCF_001447385.1 Paracoccus sp. MKU1
CGAGGAGGTCACCGGCATCGACATCGTGCAGTCCCAGATCCTGATCGCCGAGGGCGCGACGCTGGCCGAGGCCACCGGCGTCGCCTCTCAGGCGGAGGTGCATCTGAACGGCCATGCCCTGCAATGCCGGGTCACGACCGAGGATCCGCTGAACAACTTCATCCCGGATTACGGCCGCATCACCGCCTATCGCTCGGCCACCGGCAACGGCATCCGGCTCGACGGCGGCACCGCTTATTCCGGCGGCGTCATCACCCGCTATTACGATTCTCTGCTGGTCAAGGTCACGGCCCATGCCCAGACGCCCGAGAAGGCCATCGCGCGGATGGACCGGGCCTTGCGCGAGTTCCGGGTGCGCGGCGTGGCGACGAATATCGAATTCGTCATCAACCTCTTGAAGCACCCGACCTTCCTCGACGACACCTATACCACCAAGTTCATCGACACCACGCCGGACCTGTTCGCGTTCCGCAAGCGCCGCGACCGGGCGACGAAGCTCTTGGTCTATATCGCCGACATCACCGTGAACGGCCATCCCGAGACCGCCGGCCGGCCTCTGCCGCCGGCCGAGGCGCGCATCCCGGTGCCGCCCGCAGCCAAGGCCGAGCCGGCGCCGGGCACAAGGCAGCTGCTGGAGGAACAGGGGGCGAAAGCCGTCGCCGACTGGATGCTGGCTCAGAAGCGGCTGCTGATCACCGACACCTCGATGCGCGACGGCCACCAGTCGCTGCTCGCCACGCGGATGCGCTCGATCGACATGATCCGGGTCGCGCCGGCCTATGCCGCGAACCTGCCCGGGCTGTTCTCGGTCGAATGCTGGG
>NZ_LLWQ01000097.1 GCF_001447385.1 Paracoccus sp. MKU1
CGGCCCGCATCCGGCTGCGTATCGTCCCGCAGGGTGATCAGGATGGCCAGATCGACGCCGCCCGCGGCTGACGGCAAGGTCTCGTGATCGAGAGCGGCGATGCCCGCAATGCGCTTGGCAGCGCCAAGGGCCAGCGTGACCTGCTCGTCCGAATAGCTGCTGCCCGGGAACAGCCGCAGCGCCCGGCGTACGCCGTCCTCGACCCGGCTGTTGAAGGCAGAATCGGCAAGCGGATTGGTGATGCGGATGCTGATGCTGTCTATCGCCCGGCCGGAAAAGGGCTGCGCATCCGCGATGCCCTGGGCAAGAGCCTGATCGAACCCCGCCGGAACAAGGCCCGGAACGGTCAAGAGCAGGGCGACCAGAACCGGCCTGGCCGCAGCACGGCAGTACGGACGCCGGTCTGGAAATGATGGGAAAGGCAAAGTCATATCGACCGCTAGTTGTTTCGCTTGCGGTCACTATGCGCCCATGCCGGGGCCGAGACGATGGCCGGCCTGCTCATTTTGAGCAGGCGGGATCCCCCTCGGCATCCTCGTCCCGGGCCGTCTCGAGCAGCAGGCCAAGTTGCGTATAAAGCCGCGCCAGGCGCGCATAGCCACGCTGTTCAAGCCCGCGCAGCCCATCCCTTGCGGGCGAGTGGCTGTCGGGATGGGGGATATGCCAGCCATGCGCAGGGTCGTTTTCGATCCAGCCTTTCGCATGGAGAGAGGCCAGCTTGCGCCGCACCGTCTGGCGCGGCATCCGCGCCACGTCGGCGATGCGCGATGCGCTCATGCAGGCGCGCCGCGTCTCGTCCTCGTCGTCCTGGCTGGGCTGGAGGGCCGCATGCAGCCGCCGCTGCCCCAGGACCGCCAGGACCAGCATCTCGCCCAGGTCGTTGCCGAAAGCCTCGTTGCAATCGGCCAGATGTTCCGTGAAGAACTGGACGAAGACATATTGAGCCTCCAAATAGTGCCGGGACAATTGCCGCTCGGTGCGGTCGACGCATCGGCGTTCCGGCGACGCGACATTGCGCGCCGCATCGGCCCGGCCATGCTCGTCATGCATGGGCCTTTCTCCTTCCGGCTCCGACTATGGCATCCGCCGCGCCCTGCTGTCGATATGGCCGTTGCCCGCGGCTCTGTTGTTGGGCCGGGCTTTATTGGCATGATGCGCTTATCTGCGGTGCAGGGGCACATAGTTCCTGCGCGCCGGGCTGGTTTTGACCACCCGCTTCCTTGCGGTTTCGGAAACTGATCGCCCGCCGGCTGTCCGAGGCGCTTGAGCCGCAGGATGTCGCCGGCCGCCTGATCCTCGTGCCAGCGCTGAACATGCCGGCGGTGATGGCGGCAACATGAACCGGGTGTTCCCCGGCGCGACGGGACAGGGGCCGACGCGGGCGCTGGCGGGCTTCCTGAACCGCCACCTGCTGCCGCGCGCCGGGCTGGTGATCGACCTGCATTCCGGCGGCGGCACGACGAATTACCTCGACGCCGCCTATCTGACGCTGACCGGCGATCCGGCCCAGGATCGGCGCGGCGCGGCGCTGGCCCGCGCCTTCGGCCTGCCCTGGACCATGGTCGTGGGCCTGGGCAGCATCGGGGGTGACCTGGACGGCGCCGCGCTGGCGGCCGGCTGCGCCATGATCTCCTGCGAACTCGGCGGCATGTGTTCCTTGATGACTTTATCGATGATCACGCTCTCATCGCCAGCATCAAGGCACAGTCGTCGCGGTAACAATCGGGCGGTTACTCAGCACCTTGCGATCGTCGGATCGAGTACGTCCCCCACCTTGGAAAGTGAGGAGGATCGCAAAACAGTCCGGGGGACTATTTTTCCCGACGAACGGGCCGAAGGCGCTGCATCTGCTGCGCGCTCAGGCAGAAGTATCGCTTGTCTCGCATGCTCATGATCAGCGTGAATCACTGAACACGCTGGCATGCAGTGGGATTTTATAGGGTTGGATCCCCGGGACCGGCCGGGGGATCACCCGGAAATGCATGCGCTGAGCCAGCCGAGGGTTTCACCGGTGGGGCCTTCGGGCCGGTATTCGGCGCCGAGGGGCCGCGTCCAGCCCAGTTCCTCCAGGACGGCATAGACATGGCGATAGTCCAGTTCCCCGTGATCCGGCGGGCCACGGTCGGGAACCGAGGCGATCTGCACATGGCCGAGGATGTCCAGATGCGTTCGCAGCCGACGTGTGATGTCGCCCTCCATGATCTGCATGTGGTAACAGTCGAACATCAATCGCAGGTTGTCATGCCCGGCCGCCTCGATGATCCGGGCCGCCTGCTCCGAGCCGGTCAGGAAATAGCCGGGCGCGTCGTAGCGGTTGAGCGGCTCGATCAGGATGGTGATGCCATGCGGGCGCGCCAGCCGGCAGGCATGGTCCAGATTGGCCAGAAGGACGCGCTCGGCCACCTGCCCCTCGGCAAAGCCCGCCATGACATGGACCGCGCCGCAGCCGATGCCGGCAGCATAATCGATGGCGCGCCCGATCTCGGCCCGGGCCTCGGCCTCGCGGCCGGGCAAGGCGGCCAGGCCGTTCTCGCCCGGCCGGCCGCGCCGGGTGTTCAGGCCCAGCATCGGCAAGCCGGTCTCGGCCAGCGCAGCGGCCAGATCGGCGGCGGGCACTTCGTAGGGCCAATGGCATTCCACCGCATCGAAACCGGCGCGATGGGCGGCGCGGATCGCCTGCGGCAGCGGCAGATCGGCCCAGAGAAAGCCCAGATTGGCCGAAAACCGCGTCATTCGTCCCCCCAGGCGATGTCGTGCAGCCGCACCAGCTCATCGACTTGCGCCGGTGTCAACCGGTTCGGCATGGTCCCGCGCAGCAGCAGCGCCAGCCGCGCCGCCGCCTCGAGCTCCTCGATGGCGTTGCAGGCGGCCTCGAGGTCGAGGCCGGCGACGACCGGGCCGTGATTGGCAAGCATCACCGCCGAACGCCGGCCCGCCAGCCCGCGCACCACATCGCCGATGGCCGGATCGCCGGGCCGGAAATAGGGCAGCAGCCGGACCCGGCCCAGCTGCATGAAGGCATAGGGCGTCAGCGGCGGCAGGAAGCTGTCGGCATCGGCATCGGGCAGCACCGAAAGCGCGACGGAGTGGCAGGAATGCAGATGCACCACCGCCCCCGCCCGCTTGCGGGTCTGATAGAAGGCGCTGTGCAGCGGCATTTCCTTGGTCGGGGCGTCGCCGCCGATCTGCCGCCCCTGCGCGTCGAACCGCGCCAGCCGCGCGGGGTCCAGCCGGCCGAAGCTGGTCCCGGTCGGGCTGACCAGCAGCCCGCCATCCGGCGTCCGGGCCGAGATATTGCCGGTCGAGCCATGCGTCAGCCCACGCTCGAACATCGAGCGCGCGAGCATGCAAAGGCGCTCGCGCAGCCGGGTTTCCTCGGTCATGCGGCCTCCAGCACGGCCAGCGCCCGGGCGAAGAAGTCGGGCCCGCCGAAATTGCCGGATTTCAGCGCCAGGCGCAGCGGACCCGCCGCAAGGGCCGGCACGCCGGGCGCGATCTCGGGGCCGACATCGAAGCTGGCGATGCCGAGCGCGGTGGCCACCGCGCCCGAGGTCTCGCCGCCGGCGACGACGAAGCGGGTGGCGCCCTTGTCCCGCAGCAGCCGCGCGAGCCGGGCGAATACGTCCTCGATGGCGCCGGCAACGCGCTCGCGGCCATGGGCACGCTGCGCGGCGCGAACCATTTCGGGCGGCTGCGAGGCCGCGATCAGCGCCGGCTCGGGCTGTGCCAGCGCCCAATCCGCCATGGCGCGGATGGCATCGCCGTCCGCCGCCAGCGCCTCGTCCACACCCAGCAGGCGCTTGGGCCCGGCATAGGCGGCGATCTGTCCCAGCGTCGCCGCCGAGCAGCTGCCCGATAGCAGGACCGCCGGTCCGTCCGAGCCGGTCCACGACCGATAGGCCGGCCCGTCGGCCCCCAATGCGCGGGCCAAACCAGCGCCGATGGCCGAGCCGCCGGTGACCAGCGCCGCATCGCGCGCCAACAGCCCCAGCCGGTCGATATCGCCGTCGTCGATGGCATCGGCGATGACGAAGCGGCCGTCGAGCCGCGCCAGGGTCCCGGCGGCATCCGGCCCGCGCAAGGCCGCCAGCGGCAGATGGGCCACGGGCTGCCGGGTCTGGTGGCCCAGCCAGCGGCGCAGGTCGGGGTCGGTCATCGGCGTCAGCGGATGCTCGGCCAGCGGGCTTTCCGACAGCAGCCGGTCGCCGACGAACAGATGGCCTTGATAGACCGTGCGCTCGGTTTCGGGAAAGCTGGGCACGAACAGCACCTTGCCCGCACCCAGGTCGTCGGCCAGCGCCTCGGCCACCGGGCCGATATTGCCCCGCGGCGTGGAATCGAAGGTCGAGCAATATTTGAACAGGATGCGCTCGGCCCCCTGCCGCTTCAGCCAGCCGACCGCGGCGCGGGATTGCGCGACGGCCTCGGCCACCGGCAGCGTGCGGGTCTTGAGCGCGACGACGGCCGCCGCCTCGGTCCCGGCGCTTGCGGGCAGGTTGCCGGCATAAAGCCGGGTTTCCAGCCCGGCCCGCGCGATCATGTTCGCCAGATCGCCCGAGCCGGTGAAATCGTCCCCGATGGCGCCTATCAGCATGGCGAAGCCCCGCCCGTTTCAAGAAAATCCCGGATATGCCGCGCACAGGCCACGGGGGCCTCCAGCGGCAGGTAATGGCCGGCGCCCTCGATCATCTGGAAGCGGTGGCCGCCAAGCTCCGCGGCGCTGGCCGCGCGCTCCGGCGGCGCGGTGGGATCGGCGCCGCCGCTGAGGAACAGCACCCTTGCCCGGGTTTCGGCGATCATCCGCCCGGCGCCCGGCCGCGACAGGGCCAGCAGGGTCTGGGCCTCCAGAACCGCCTCGCCCTCCTCGGCCATGGCAAGGATGCGCTGCCGGATCTCGGGCCGGTCCGCCGCCCCGGCGCCCAGCTGGGACGAAAGCCCCTCGGCCAGCGCCGCCGGTGCGCCCCGCTGCCGGGCCCGTTCCAGCATGGCCAGCCGGGCCGAGCGTTTCTCGGGCAAGTCGGGAAAGGGATTGACCGCCAACAGGATGACCGCGCCGGCCCGAATATGGTCCAGATGATGCGCCGCCAGGATCGCGCCCAGCGAAAAGCCCAGCACGACATCTCCCGGCCGGATGGCGGCCAGTTCGGCCGCGTAATCCTCGACGGCCGGGCGATCCAGCCGCACCACCCGGCAATCCCGCTGGGACACCCCCAACTCGGCCAGCAACGGCGCGAAGACCTCGGCCGTGCAGAGCGTGCCGGGAAGAAGCCACCATTGCCCGCCCATCATCAATAACCTCCCGAGGCGGCGGCGGGCTTGGCCTGCCGGTCCAGCGCCTCGGCCACCGCCGCGCGTGTCGCGCGGGTCAGCGTGCCGAAATCGTTGCCCGGCGTCACCAGCGCAAAGCCCTGCGCCGCGCGCCTTGCCGCATCGGTCCCGTCGGCGCAAAAGATCCCGGCGGGAATGCCGGCCGCCCGCGCCCGGGCCAGCACATGCCCGATCGCCGCCTCGGAGCGGCTGCGCTCGGCACCGACAGCCCCATCCAGCGCAAAGGCCAGGTCGTTCGGGCCAACATAGATCATGTCGATCCCCGGCACCGCCAGGATGGCGTCGATGTTCTCGACCGCCTCGGCGGTCTCGATCATCGGGATGACCATGATCTCGGCATCCGCCCGCGCCACATAGTCCGCCCCGCCATAGAGCAGCCCGCGCGACGGACCGAAGGAGCGGTTGCCATGCGGCGGATAGCGGCAGGCGCGCACCAGCGCGGCAGCCTCTGCGGCGGTCGAGATCATCGGGCAGATCACGCCATAGGCGCCGCAGTCCAGCACATGCATCAGCGTCGGCCCGTCCAGCGCCGGCACCCGCACCAGCGGGATCGCCGGGGTGCCGGAAATGGCTTGCAGCATGTGCAGCGCCTCGGTGCGTCCCAGCATCCCGTGCTGCATGTCGACCGTCACCGCATGGACCCCGGTATGCCCGATCCCCTCAG
>NZ_LLWQ01000098.1 GCF_001447385.1 Paracoccus sp. MKU1
GCACCAGCCCATCAGCACCAAGCCCGAACTGGTGCGCAGATAGCCTTGGTCGTCGGTGCGAAACGAGCCGGTCGTCGTCATGACCAGATCGCGTGGTGTGCTCGCCCCCGACATCAGGGACGCGGAATGGACGACGGGAAGCATGCCGCGTCCCGAAATCGCAATATCCATAGGATGCGAGGTCGGAACCAGGTTGCCGCGCTGGTCGACGATCCGGCTGGTGGTGGCACGGACGCCGCCGGCAGTGTAAAGCCCGCCGCCGCGGCCTTGGTTGATAACCATGCTTTCAAAACTGGTGTCCACCCGCTTGTAGCCATAGGTGCCGGAATTCGCGATATTGTCGGAGATATTGGCCAGTCGCGTCGAGTTCGCGGCGAGCCCGGACACCCCGGCACTGAGGGCAGATGAGATCGACATTCTGTTGTCACCCCTGTGTGAGTCGTTCTGCGTGAAGCTTGGCGGCTGGGGGTTAACATGCCGCTAACGGCGCCCCGCCCGGGCCGGTCATCTCAGTAAAATCACTTCGATCCGATTGTTGTTCGGGTCCATCGGGTTGACCGACCGGTTGCGCCGGTCGGCAAAGGCGGTGACGCGCTGGATGCGCGTGCTGTCAAAGCCCGCGCCCTCCAGCAGGTTGCGCAAGGCATGGGCGCGGGCGTCGGACAGCGCCCAAACCGGAGACTGGATCAACATCTCGGGATAGGCGCGGACATGACCGGTCAGGGCGATTTCGTTCCTGATGCGCCCCAGAACACCGGAGAGAATGCCGGCCAGCTCCTTCATGGCAGGCGTTGGCTGGGCGCTGTCCCCGACGAAAAGCGGCTCGTCCATCAGGTCGGTCAATTCGATGACCAGCCCTTCGTCCGTCATGCGGGTCACGACATGGCGCAGCAGATTAACCTTTTGCAGGGATTCGGCGCCGCTGCCGGTCAATTGATCCTGGATGTGGCGAGCCATGTCCTCGAAGCCGGTTTCCTGGCCCTCTTGCGCCCGGGCAGCAAGGGTGTCGCGTGAGGCGCCGGCGCCCTGGCCGGAATCGGTTTCGGCATCCTGCACCTCGCCGCCGAAAGGGCCGTCATGACCGCTGCGGGTCGATTGGATGAGCGTGGGGTTGAAGTAATCCGCCAGCCCCTGCCGCTGCTTTTCGGTGGTCGCGTTCAGCAGCCACATGAGCAGGAAAAAGGCCATCATCGCGGTCACGAAATCGGCATAGGCGACCTTCCAGGCGCCGCCGTGATGGCCACCATCGCCCCCGCCCTGAACCTTCTTGATGATGATCGGGGCGCCGCCCCCGTTTCCGGCCATGAGCCATTCCTTTCGCTGCCTGTCCGAAAGGTCTAGCCTGGCGCGGCTAAATTCCAGTTAACGGGTCAAATGCCGCCTATTTCCTTTGGGCATCCCTGTGAGGTAGGAAAATTTCCTAGTAAATATCAATAAGTTAAACTTATCCTGCATCGACCGGCTCCTGCGTCGCGGCGGGCTGCGGACTTATCCGCTGGGCGCGTCGCGGCGACGAATCGGTCCATGTCTGCGCGGCATCTTGCGCCGGGCTCGCGCGCCGATATTCTGGGCCGATGCAGACCGAGGGCGAATATGACCTGTCCACCGGCGCGGGGCTGATCGCCTGTCCGCGCTGCGACGCGCTGCATGTCGAACGCGAGCTGGAACCGGGCGAGACCGCGCGCTGCGTGCGCTGCAACACCGTGCTGGCCAGCCCGCGCGCCGGCGCCTTCACCCGGATCATCGCGCTGTCCTTTGCCTCGCTGGTGCTGATGGTGGGGGCGGTGTTCTTTCCTTTCCTCGAGATCTCGCGCATGGGCTTCGGCAACCAGACCTCGCTTTTCGGCGTGGCGCTGGCCTTTTCGCACGGGGCCTTGATGCCGCTGACCGTGGCGGTGCTGGGCATGATCGTCGGGCTGCCGGTGCTGCGGGCGCTGCTGCTGGTCTATACGCTGCTGCCCCTGGCACGGAACCGCCGGCCCTTTGCCCATGCCGTGCCGGCCTTTCGCCTGTCGGAGGCGCTGCGGCCCTGGTCCATGGCCGAGATCTTTGTCATCGGCACCGCCATCGCGCTGGTCAAGGTGGCCGGGCTGGCCAATATCAGCCTGGGGCCGGCTTTCTGGGCATTTTGCGGGCTGATCCTGGTCAATGCCGCCAGCAACGTCTTTACCAGCGCCACGACGATCTGGGACGCCATCGAGGATGCGGGGATGGCCACGGATGGGCGCGAGATCGTGCCGGAGACGCGGGCATGAGCGTGCCCTCGGCCGAGGCGCCGGTCCTGACCGCGCATCGCGCCGGGCTGGTCGGCTGCCGCAGCTGCGGCCGGGTCTGGCCGGAAGCCGAGACCACCTGCAACCGCTGCGGCAGCACGCTGGTGCCGCCCGACCGGCGCTGCCTGAACGCGGTCTGGGCCTGGCTGGCGGCCGGATTCGTCTTCTACATTCCCGCAAACCTGTTTCCGATGCTCAAGACCTCGACCTTCGGCGGGCTGCGCGGCAACAGCGAAGCCACCATCCTCGGCGGCGTGGTCGAGCTGATGCATTACGGCAATTACGGGGTGGCGGCGATCGTCTTCCTGGCCTCGATCGTGGTGCCGATCGGCAAGTTCATCGCCATCAGCTGGCTGGCGCTGGTCGCCGGGCGCCCGGCGACCGTCCAGGCCGCGCATAAGCGGCTGCGTCTCTATGAGGTGGTGGAGTTCATCGGCCGCTGGTCGATGATCGACGTGTTCATCGTGGCGATCCTGTCGGCGCTGGTGCAGCTGGGCTTCGTGGCCTCGATCCATCCGGGGCCTGCCGCGGTGTCATTCGCGCTGTCGGTTGCCTTCACCATGCTTTCCGCGCAAAGCTTCGATCCACGACTGATCTGGCGCGGCCTTCCGCTGCGCAGCCGCAAGGACCATGAATGACGGACAGGCCCTCGCCCGAGCGCAGCGACGCCCCTCTCAAACCTGCCGACCCCCTCCGCAAGCCCGCCGCCCGCGCCGTGCGGGCCGGGTTGCCGCTGATCTGGCTGGTGCCCATCGCGGCGCTGGTCGTGACGCTGGGCGTGGGCTGGAACGCCATTGCCAGCCGCGGCACGCTGATCTCGGTCGCCTTCAAGGACGCGACCGGCATCACCCCGGGAGAGACGGCGCTGAAATTCCGCGAGATCACCGTGGGCAAGGTCGAATCGGTTCGCTTTACCGAGGACCTGCAACAGGTGCTGGTCAACATGCGCGTGGACAAGGATCTGGCCCCCTATATCGACAGGGATGCGCAGTTCTGGATCGTGCGGCCGCAGGTCTCGGCGCAAGGCATCTCGCGGCTGGATACGGTGCTGACCGGCGCCTTCGTCGAGGGCTTCTGGGACGACAAGCCGGACGAGCCGCAGAGCCGCTTCCAGGGACTCGACAGGCCGCCGCTGACCAGTTTCGGCCAGGAAGGCACCTGGATCGTGCTTTCGACCGAACGCTCGCGCGGCATGACCGAGGGCGCGCCGGTGATGTTCCGCGGGCTGCCGGTCGGGCAGATGCAGAACCTGCGCCTGTCCGAGGACGACGAAAGCGTGCTGGCCGATGTCTTCATCGCCGCGCCGCATGACGGGCGGCTGACCACCAGCACGGTGTTCTGGGACACCTCGGGCTTTTCGGTCTCGCTGGGGGCGCAGGGCCTGTCGCTGAACGTGAACTCGCTGGCCTCGGTCTTGCAGGGCGGGGCAGAGTTCGCGACGCTGACCTCGGGCGGCGCCCCGGTCGAGGACGGGCATGTCTTTACCCTGCAACCGGACGAGGCGACGGCGCGCACCAACCTGTTTTCCGACGAAGCCCAGGCGCTGCGGCTGACCATGCGCATCGGCGAATCGGTCAAGGGGCTGGAAACCGGCGCCAATGTCCAGTTCATGGGCCTGACCGTGGGCCGCGTCACCGATCTGGCGGCCCGCGTCGCCACCGATGCCGAGGGCCGCGAGCATGTCGAGCAGGAGGTGACGCTGGCCATCACCCCGGCACGGCTTGGGCTGCCGGGCGATACCACCTCGGAACAGGCGCTGGATTTCCTCTCCGGCCAGGTCCGGTCCGGCCTGCGGGCGCGCGTCGCCAGCGCCGGCTTCTTCGGCACCTCGCTCCAGGTCGAGCTGGTCGAGCTGGCCGATGCCGCACCGGCCGAGCTGGACCGCGCCGGCCAGCCCTATCCGGTCATCCCCTCGGTCCCCGGCGAGATTTCCGATTTCAGCGAGACCGCGCAGGGCTTCCTCACCCGCGTCGGCAACCTGCCCATCGAGGAGGCGCTGAAATCCGTTACCGACATGATGAACAGCGTCACCGCCATCGCCAGCAGCGAGGACACCCGCGCCATCCCCGGCGCCTTGCGCGGCACGCTGGAGGATGCGCAGGCCGCCGCCGGCGAGATCCGGCAGGTCACCACCGAGCTGCGCGAATCCGGCGCCGTGGGCCAGTTGCGCCGCATGGTGGACGAGGCCGCCGCCGCCGCCGAGGCGGTCAAGCTCGCTGCCGCCGATGTGCCGGCCATGGTCGACCAGATCGACGCCGCCGCGGTCAAGATCGAGGCGGTGGATTACGCCGCCATCGGCACCGAGGCCGAGGGCATCCTCAGGGACGTGCGCGCGCTTCTGGGCACCGAGGATGCCGAGCAGTTGCCGAGGAACCTGTCCGAGACGCTGAAATCCGCCTCCGGCCTGCTCAACGACCTGCGCGACGGCAATGCGGCGGGCAGCCTGAACAACGCGCTCGCCTCGGCCAGCACGGCGGCGCAGGACGTCTCGGATGCTGCCAAGCGCCTGCCGCAGCTTTCCGCGCGGCTCGAGGCGCTGGCGGCGCGGGCCGATGCGGTGATCGCCGCCTATGGCGACCGCTCCAGCTTCAACACCGAGACCATCAACCTGATGCGCGAGATGCGCCGCGCTGCCAATGCCTTCGGCAGCCTGGCGCGAACCATCGAGCGCAATCCGCAAGCCTTCATCCTGGGACGATAAGATGCGCCTGATCCTTGCCTCCGCCGCCTGTCTTGCCCTGCTCGGCGCCTGCTCGAACGGCGAAAAGACCGCGCGCTACCTGATCGACCCGCCGGCCACCGGCGAGCGCGTCGCCGACCGGCTGGGCACGGCGGAGCTGAAGGACGTGTCCTTGCCGGAATACGCCTCGGGCGACGAGGTGAGCTGGCAGACCGGGGACGGCGCGGTGCGCTCGAACACGAAACAGCTCTGGGCCGACAACCCCCAGCGGGCCTTCACGCTGACGCTGGCGCGGAGCATCTCGGACCTCTCGGGCGCCACGGTGATCGCCGAGCCCTGGCCGCTGGCCGAACCGCCCAGGCGCCGGCTGGAGGTGCGGGTCGAGAAGGCGCTAGCGCAGGCCGACGGGCTCTATCGCCTGACCGGGCGCTATTTCGTCTCGGACGAGGGCGCGGGCGGCGCCAACCAGGCGCGCGGCTTCGACATCTCCGTGCCGCTCGCCGACCAGAACCCCGCCGCCATTGCCCGCGCGCAGTCGCAGGCCATCGCCCAGCTTGCCCGGCAGATCGCCACGCTGTCCGGGCCAGGCCGATCGATCCGCACCAGCACCGCGCCGGTGCCGCGGATCGAGGACATCTTCTCGCAGCCGCTGCCGCCGCTGGAAGGCAGCTGAACCGGGCCTTTCACCGTTTTTCAAATACTCCGGGGGAACGCCTTGCGTGCCCCATCAAGGGGCGCGCAAGGCGTGGGGGCAGAGCCCCCTTTACCCCGCGTCCTCGGGCTCGAACTGGCCGAAGCGGCCGGCGGCGAAGACCAGGGGATGATCGCCCGGCCCCGCCACGGTCACGCGCAGCACCCGCCCGATCAGCACCGAATGGTCGCCCGCCTCATGCGCCGCATGGGCGGCGCAGTCGAAACGCGCCGCCACGCCCGGGATGACCGGCACGCCCTCGGGGGTCAGCACCGTGTCCAGCCCCTCGAACTGGCGGCCGCCGCGGGTGAAGCGCAGGCAGGTCTCCAGCTGCTCCGAGCCCAGGACATGCACCGACCAGGCCCCGGCCTCGGCAAAGGCCGCATGGCGGGCCGAGGTGCGGGCCGGGCACCACAGCACCAGCGGCGGCTCCAGCGAGACGCTGGAGAAGCTGTTCACCGTCATGCCCAGCGGCCCCTGCGGCCCGGCGGTGGTGACCACGGTGACGCCGGTGGCGAACCGCCCCAGCGCCTCGCGCAGCAGCCGCGCCTCGGCGGTGGCGGGATGGAAGGTGATCTCGTCGGCCAGCCGGTCGCGGGTCGCGGGGGGAAGACGGCTCATGTTCGCGCCCTGTCGTCGTCTGCGGGACTAGACCAGAGCGGCTCCGGCCTTTTCCCCTTTCTAGCCGCCGCGCGGCGGGGCATCAAGCTGGCTGGCGGCGCGCAGCCGGTGCGGGGTCATCGCCGCAAGCAGCTGATCGTGCAGGGCGGGCGGCGCCACCACCAGCCCGTCGGTCAGCGGCCGGGCCGCGTTGAAGCGCATCGGCGCGCCGGTAAGGTCGCTGGCCACGCAGCCGGCGCGGGCGGCGATCAGGCTGCCCGCCGCCACGTCCCATTCCCAGGCCGGCCGGGTGGACAGCGTGGCGTCGAACTGCCCATCCGCCACCAGGCACAGCCGCCAGGCCAGCGAGGGGCGAAAGCCGCGCTTCAGCGGCGGCGCCGCGCCGCGCCAATGCACCGGGTCGAGGCTCGGCTTGCCGGTCAGCACATGCGCGCCCTCGAACCCA
Organism: Paracoccus sp. MKU1; assembly: GCF_001447385.1. Classification (GTDB taxonomy): domain Bacteria; phylum Pseudomonadota; class Alphaproteobacteria; order Rhodobacterales; family Rhodobacteraceae; genus Paracoccus. Next base: position 6,711 of record NZ_LLWQ01000098.1, read on the forward strand.
TGCGCCGAGGGCGCGATGGGCCTGCCGTCGCGCAGGGCCGGCCCCTCGGCCGCGGCGGCATAGGTAGTGCGCTGCGCCGGCAGATGCACCACGCCCGCGACCACCTGGTCGCCGCGCGTGATCGCCAGCGCATTGGAAAAGCCGACCTGCCCGTCGATGAAGGCGCGGGTGCCGTCGATCGGGTCGATGATGAAGCAATGCTCGGCCTGAAGCCGGGCCGGATCGTCGGCGCTTTCCTCGCTCAGCCAGCCGTAATCGGGGCGGGCGGCGCGCAGCAGGCGCTCCAGATGCGCGTTGACGGCCAGGTCGGCCTCGGTCACCGGGCCGGCGCCGTCGCCCTTGTCCCAGACCCGGGGATCGCGCCGCCAGTAGCGCAGCGCGATCTCGCCCGCCTCATGAGCGGCCTGTTCCAGAAGCGCAAGGTCACTCGCCGGCAACGGTCATCCCTTCGACCAGCAGGCTGGGCACGCGCATCGCCCGCCAGTCGGGCAGGTCGTTCGCCGCCGTCACGCGCAGCAGCATGTCGCGCAGGTTGCCGGCGATGGTGCATTCGTTGACGGCATAGGCGATCTCGCCGTTTTCGATCCAGAAGCCGCCGGCGCCGCGCGAATAATCCCCGGTGGTGCTGTTGATCGAGGCACCCAGCATCGAGGTCACCACCAGGCCGCGCCCCATCTCGCGGATCAGCTCGTCCCGCGTCCTGGCGCCCGGGGTCAGCTCCAGATTGGTCACGCCGGGCGAGGGCGGGCTGCCGGCGCCGCGCATGGCATTGGCGGTCGAATCCATGCCCAGCTTGCGCCCGGTCGCCAGGTCCAGCGTCCAGCCCTGCAACACGCCGTCCGCCACGATCAGCCGCGGCGCGGTCGCCAGCCCCTCGCCGTCGAACAGGCGCGAGGAACCATAGCGCGGCCGATGCGGATCCTCGCGCAGGTCGAGGCCCTTGGGCAGCACCTGTTCCCCCAGCGCGTCGCGCAGCCAGCTGGCGCCGCGCGCCACCGAGGCGCCGTTCACCGCCGCGACGAGATGGCCGATCAGCCCCGAGGCGATGCGCTCGTCATAGAGGATCGGGAAGGCGCCGGTGGGCGGTTTCCTGGCGCCGCGCCGGGCGACGGTGCGTTCGGCGGCCAGCCGGCCGATCTCTTCGGGCGAGGGCAGGTCGGCGGCGTGGACGCGGCTTTCGCCGGCCCAGTCGCGCTCCATTCCCAGCCCCTCGCCGGTGATGGCGACGGTGGACAGGCTGTGGCCGCTGCGGCCGTAGCCGGCCGAAAAGCCGTTGGACGCCGCCAGCCACATGCGGCGCTGCGAATGGCTGGCGCCGGCGGATTCGATCTTCGAGACGCCCTCGACCGCCAGCGCCGCCGCCTCGGCGCGCAGGGCCAGGTCCTGCAACTGCTCGGGCGTCGGCTCGGGATTGTGGTCGTAAAGGTCCAGCCGGCTGCTGTCGGTCTCGGTGGCCAGCTGCCCGGGCTCGGCCAGGCCCAGCGTGTCGTCGACCGGCGCCTCGCGGGCCATGGCGACGGCGCGGGCGGCCATCTCCTCGATGGTGCGCGCCGAGCGGTCCGAGGCCGAGACGCAGGCCTGCCGCCCGCCGATCAGCACCCGCAGCCCGATCTCGACCCCCTCGGCGCGTTCGGCGTGCTCCAGATGGCCGGCGCGCACATCGACCGAGACGGCGGCGGCTTCCAGCGCCACGGCATCGGCCTGGTCGGCGCCCGCCTTGCGTGCCGCCGCCAGAAGCTGCTGCGTCAGGACCTCGAGGCGATGATATTCGGACATGCGGTTCACCTTGGAATAGGACACGGGGCCGCGACGTCAACGCCCGGCCCCCGCAATGCGATCCGTCAGGGCGCCGGGCGGCGCGCCGGATGGATTACTTGATCTGCTGGCCGTTGGCAAAGATCGAGCCGTCTTCCTTGAACTCGAGCTTGGTTTCCAGCTTGTCCTCGCCCTCGGCGACGGGCTTGGCGAACATGGCCATCATCATGCGCACGCCCATGATCTGGTCCTCGGGGATCAGGCCCATGGCGCCCAGCTTGTCGATCAGCCCGTTCACGCCCTCGTAGCTGGCGTTGATCTCGCCGACCGGGGTGGTCATGTCGCCGGTTTCCGGCGCCTTCAGCGCGCCCTCGGCATTCACCTTGGCGCCAAGCGCGTTCAGGGCGAACTGGTTGATGCTGACCTCGACCGGCTCGAAGGGCTGCGGCTCGGCTTCCGCCGCATCCATGCCCTCGGCGCTCTCGGTGGTCCCGTCGGCCGGAGCTTCCTCGGGCGCGGGCGCCATGCTGGCCGGGTCGAAGATATCCTTGGTGACCTTCATCTGCCCGGTCACGTCGATATCCAGCGAGGCCGGGTCGCGCGGCAGCTGGCCCTGGGCGTCGAACAGGTTCCAGATCGCATCGCCCAGCGTCAGCCCGGCCAGCGAATAGGCGAACTTGAAGGGCTGCGCCTCGTCCGACTGCATCACCGGCAGCTGCATGTCGAAGCTGCCGCTTTCGATCGCATAGTTGATCGGGAAGGGCATGTCGCTGCTGGTCAGCTCGAAGCTGCCGGTATCCGAGCCGGCCTGGTAGGCCATGCCGTCCTGCGACAGGTTATAGCTCAGGTCGAAGCCCTTGCCGTCGTACTTGCCGGCGCCGCTGGTCGGCTGGCCGGCCTCGTCCGTGCCGGCGAAGTCGAAGCTGGCGACCAGCGCGCCGGCCTTCAGCACGCCGCTCATGGCCAGACCCGCCTTCAGCGCGGCGTTCATGTCCTCCTCGATCTTCGCGTCGCCGGGGACGGCCATCTCGCCGGTGGTTTCCAGATCGCTGAGGCTGCCCTCGAACTTGACCTTGTCGCCTTCCTCGCTGTCCACATCGCCCGAGAAGGTGACCTTGCCCGACTGCATCGCATAGTCGTATTTCGCGGGCGAGCCGGCGACGATGTGGAAGGTGCCGGTCGAATCCGCCACGCCGACCTTGATCGGCAGCGGGGTTTCCTTGTCGCCGCTCTTGATCGTGGTCAGGGTGAAATCCATCGTGGGATAGTCGAAATCATGCGTCATGTCCTCGGCCGCGCCCGAGGTGATGATGACGTTGCCCGGCAGGTCCACGGTAAAGGGCAGGCTGTAGCTTTGCCCGTCGGGATCGGTGCCATGCGCCTCGCCGGTCATCTGGTCGGCAAAGACCGTCCGGACCTTGCCGTCGCCGCTGTCGCTTAGCGTGACCTGGGGAATGCTGAAGCTGACCTGGCTGTCGGGCACGCCGCCGCTGATGGCGACATCGCTGAGCGTCAGCGTATCGCCCGCCTTGTCGCGCTTGCCCTCGGTCACGCTATAGCCGAGCGACTGGTAGTAATCGACCCAGGACTGCCACACTTGTTCCGAGGTGACATCGGCCAGGGCCGGGGCGGTCATCGCGGCCAGCGCCAGGGCCGAGCTTGTCAGTCGCAGGTTCATTTCATAACACCTTTCCGGCGAGAATTGCATAAGAAACACCGATCCGGTTTCTGCCACAGCCAGCGCGCGGGTCCAAGGAGGGAATGATGATCGCAAGGGAAATCGTCGGCGGGATCGGGCGCATCACCATTTCGCGCCCGGCCAAGGCCAACTCGCTGACCGGCACCATGCTGGCCGATCTGACCGCGGCCTTCGACGCCCTTGCCGCCGAGCCCGGCCTGCGCGCCGTGATCCTGACCGGCGAGGGCGCGGTGTTTTCCGCCGGGGCCGATCTGGACGAGGCCCGCGCCGGGCTGGCGCTGTCGCCGGAATGGGAGCGGCTGTCCTCCCGCGTCGCCGCGATGCCTTGCCTGACCATCGCCGCGCTGAACGGCACGGCGGCGGGCGGCGCCCTGGGCATGGTGCTGGCCTGCGATCTGCGGCTGGCGGTGCCGGGTGCGAAAATCTTCTATCCGGTCATGCGCTTGGGCTTTCTGCCCCAGCCCAGCGATCCGGTGCGGCTGCGGGCGCTGGTCGGGCCGGCGCGCGCCAAGATGATCCTGATGGCAGGACAGAAGATCCCCGTCGAGGAGGCGCTGGCCTGGGGGCTCGTCGACCGGCTGGTCGCGCCCGAGGCGCTGCTGGACGAGGCCGCGGCGCTGGCCGCCGACGCCTGCGCCGCCAGCGCCGAGCAGGTGGAGGCGATCAAGCGGATGCTGGATTGACGGCGTCTGACCCGCGCCCGCACGGCGCCTGGGCGTCAGCCCTTGCCGGGACTGTTTCGTGACGTTGCGTCACGGCCGTCAGGCATAGGCCGACTGTCTGCCGAAATGCGTGCAGAGCATGTAATAGACCACCGCGCGATACTTGTTGCGGTTCGAGCTGCCGTATTTCTCGATCACCGCGTCGATGGCGGCGGAAAGCTCGGGACCGTCGGGCAGGCCCAGCTTTTTCACCAGGTAGTTGGTCCTGATGCGTTCCAGTTCGGTCTTGTCCGACCCGGCCACGGTTTCGCCATCGGCATTGTAGATCGAAGGCCCGCAGCCGATGACCACCTTGGCCAGCAGGTCCATGTCGGGCGTGACGCCCAGCTTGTCCTTCATGTCGGCGGCGTATTTGGCGATCAGATCGTCGCGCTTGCTCATTGCTCCGTCCCCCTTTGGATTGGTCATCCGAGGGGAAGCCTAGCGCCGGGCGGGCAAATATCAACTGAAACCGCACGCTTGCGGCGCGGCGTGCCTATCCTGCGAAGGCCGGGGCCAGCGCCTCGGCGATGCGGGCGCCTTCCTCGGCCGGCAGCTGCGGCGGCGCCGAGAAGCTGCCAAGGCCGTCCTGCAAATAGGCTTGCGACGAGACGTCATGCACATGATGCATCGGCACCACATGCGCATGGGCATGGGCGACATGGATGCCGGTATAGAACAGCGCCACCCGCTCGACCGCGTAAAGCGCCTTCATCTGCCGGGCCAGGCGCTGCGCGCAGCCGGTGATGCGGGTGGCAAGATCCTCGGGCAGGTCCTCGAACCAGGGGTAATGCCGCTTGGGGATGATCAGGCAATGGCCGGGACGGATGGGATGCAGGTCCAGAAAGGCCAGGATCTGCTCGTCCTCATGGACCCGATGCGCCGGCAACTCGCCGCGCGCGATGCGACAGAACAGGCAATCGTCGGACATCCGGCAACCCTCCTTCCCGGTTTGCGGCGCAGCCCCCGATGCCGGGGACTGCGCGAATGGCTCAATAGCGGTAATGGTCCGCCTTGAACGGGCCTTGCGGGGTCACGCCGATATAGTCGGCCTGCTCCTTGGAGAGTTTGGTCAGCTTGACGCCGATCTTGTCCAGATGCAGCCGGGCGACCTTTTCGTCCAGCGCCTTGGGCAGGATATAGACGCCCGGGGCGTATGCGTCGCTCTTGGTCCAGAGTTCGATCTGCGCCAGCACCTGGTTGGTGAAGCTGGCCGACATCACGAAGCTCGGGTGCCCGGTCGCGTTGCCGAGGTTCAGCAGGCGGCCTTCGGACAGCAGGATGATGCGATTGCCCGAGGGCATCTCGATCATGTCCACCTGCTCCTTGATGTTGGTCCATTTGTGGTTGCGCAGCGCGGCGACCTGGATCTCGTTGTCGAAATGGCCGATGTTGCCGACGATGGCCATGTCCTTCATCTCGCGCATGTGCTCGATGCGGATCACGTCCTTGTTGCCGGTGGTGGTGACGAAGATGTCGGCGGTTCCGACCACGTCCTCCAGCAGCACCACCTCGAACCCGTCCATGGCGGCTTGCAGCGCGCAGATCGGATCGACCTCGGTCACCTTCACGCGGGCGCCGGCGCCGCGCAGCGAGGCGGCCGAGCCCTTGCCCACGTCGCCATAGCCGCAGACCACCGCGACCTTCCCGGCCATCATCACGTCGGTGGCGCGGCGGATGCCGTCCACCAGCGATTCCTTGCAGCCGTATTTGTTGTCGAATTTCGACTTGGTGACGCTGTCGTTCACGTTGATCGCCGGGAAGGGCAGGAGCCCTTTCTTGTGCAGGTCATAGAGCCGATGCACGCCGGTCGTCGTCTCCTCGCTGACGCCCCTGATCGCGTCGCGCTGCCGGGTGAACCAGCCGGGCGAGGCCGCCAGCCGCTTGCGGATCTGGGCAAAGAGCGCTTCCTCCTCCTCGCTGGTCGGCACGTCGATCAGGCCGGTCTCGCCCGCCTCGACCCGCGCGCCCAGCAGCACATACATGGTCGCGTCGCCGCCATCGTCCAGGATCATGTTCGCCGGGCCTTCGGCGAACTGGAAGATCTGGTCGGTATAGGACCAATATTCCGGCAGCGACTCGCCCTTGACGGCAAAGACCGGGATGCCGGCCTTGGCGATCGCCGCCGCCGCATGGTCCTGGGTCGAGAAGATGTTGCACGAGGCCCAGCGGACCTCGGCGCCCAGGGCCGCCAGCGTCTCGATCAGCACGGCGGTCTGCACCGTCATGTGCAGGCTGCCGGCGATGCGGGCGCCCTTCAGCGGCTTTGCCTCGCCATATTCGGCGCGCAGGGCCATCAGGCCGGGCATCTCGGTCTCGGCGATGTCCAGTTCCTTGCGGCCGTATTCGGCAAGGGAAATGTCTCGGATGATGTAATCGGTCATGGGGCCCTCGCGCCTTTGCTCTTGGCGCGGCCTTAGCATCCCCGGCCATGCGGCGCAAATCGAAGACTGGGCCCCCGGGATCAGCCGTTCAGCCCGGCCTTGACGAAGAACACCTCGGGATTGGTGCCGTCGCTGAAGCCGATGCCCGAGGCGATCACGCAGCTCGTCGCATCCGGCCGCTCGAAGACCACCGTCCAGGTGCCCATGACCTGCGAACCCCAGAGCGTCGTGCCCTCGCCGCCCGACGCCACCTTGCTTTCGCCGAAATCGTGGCGCAGGGTCCGCTCCAGCTCGGCCTTGCGGTCGCACCAGGGCTGGTCGTCCACCGCGTTCTCGGAGAGCGGCAGGGTGCGGGCGACCTCGCGCACGGCACGCGGGTCCATGCCGGCGATGGCGGACCAGCCGCGGGGATTGGCCATGTTCTCCTCGCGGGTCTGGATCGCCGCCTGCGCGGATTGGCCCGGCAGGGCCAGCAGCACCGCCAGCAGGGCGGGTGCGATGCGGGGGACCGGGATCATGTTCATTGCCTCAACCTTTCGCTTGCGCGGGTGATTGGCGGCAAAACCCCCGCCGACCCGCCGGGGTTCCCGGAAGGTTCCGCAAAAGGCGCGAATGTGAGCGCTAGCAGGACTGCCCCGGATGGCTTAGAAGGGCCGCAACGAGGCTACGCAAAACGTATGGCCCGCCCCGGTTGCAAGCGCCGATTGGGTGATGGTGTGAGCAGTCTGCACAAACGTATCCGGCATGTCGGCTCTTCGGCCGCTGCCAAGATGGAGATCCGCGCATCCCGATCCTCATAAAGGGGCCGGCCTCGTCGGGCCATTTTGCGCCAGAGGCTTTCGGGACACCGGTCGACTGTCAGGCCATCTTCCTATCACCACTCGCAGCTTGAAGCGCTTGGCGGCGTTCGCGCCGAGCGCCGGTTCGATATTTTTCAGTTCGCCGTTATCGAGCA
>NZ_LLWQ01000099.1 GCF_001447385.1 Paracoccus sp. MKU1
AGGTGGCCATCGACGCCGACAGCGTGGCGGCGGCCTTGAACGATGCCGACGAGATCATCATCGTGCCGGGCTATGGCATGGCGGTGGCGCAGGCGCAGCAATCGGTGTCGGAGCTGACCCGCAAGCTGCGCGCCAAGGGCAAGACGGTGCGCTTCGCCATCCATCCGGTGGCGGGCCGTCTGCCGGGCCACATGAACGTGCTCCTGGCCGAGGCCAAGGTGCCCTATGACATCGTCTTGGAGATGGACGAGATCAACGAGGATTTCCCCTCGACCGACGTGGCGATCGTGATCGGCTCGAACGACATCGTGAACCCGGCGGCGCAGGAGGACCCGAACTCGCCGATCGCCGGCATGCCGGTCCTCGAGGTCTGGAAGGCCAAGCAGGTCTTCGTCTCCAAGCGCGGCCAGGGCACCGGCTATTCCGGCATCGAGAACCCGCTCTTCTACAAGGAAAACACCCGCATGTTCTACGGCGACGCAAAAAAATCCATCGACCAGCTCCTGCCAATGATCGAGTGAGGGGGGGATCTCGCTGTTGGTGGCGGCGCGGCACGTCCTGCCCAGCCGGACGTTGCGGGACAGCCTGACGGGGCAGCGATTCCGCCGCTGCCCCCGATTGCGCGCCGCGACTCTTGCTCGTTTCGGCGGGCATCTTGCTGTATCACGGGAGCAAACGTCCGCAGGGAACGGATGGAACGGGAGGTTGCATTGGAAAGCCAGGCGACGGCGCCCGCCGCCGACAGATCCGACCCGCTGCTGCGCCGGGCGAGCGTGCTGGTCATCGACGATGAGCCGGGAATGCGCAACTTCCTGGCCAAGACGCTGCAACCCCATTGCCGGACGGTGCAGGAAGCGGCGGATGTCGAGGCGGCGGGCAGCCTGCTTGAGCGGCAACGTTTCGACATCGTGCTGCTGGACAACAGGATGCCCGGCCTGCGCGGGATCGACTGGCTGGTGCGGCAGCGCCGACATGGCTGGCAGTTCGAGGCCATCATGATCACCGCCTTTCCCGACCTGGATACCGCCATCGAGGCGATGCGGGCGGGGGCGGCGGATTTCCTGCCGAAGCCCTTTCGCGCCAACCAGGTGCTGAACGCGGTGCGGCGCAGCATGGAACTGGCCTCGCTGCGGCGCGAGAACCTGCTGCTGCGCCACGAGCTCGACCGGGCGAGGCTGAGCCAGCGCAGCCAGCTTCTGGGCAGTTCGCCCGCCATCGAGGCGGTGCGCGAAAGGCTGCGCCGCGTGGCCGCGCTGCCGACGCCGGTGCTGATCTCGGGCGACTCGGGCACCGGCAAGGAGGAGGCGGCGCGTTTCCTGCATTCGCTCTCCAGCCGCGCCGACCGGCCCTTCGTGCCGATCAACTGCGCGACCATCCCCGCCGACATGCTGGAAATGGCGCTGTTCGGCCATACGCCCGGCGTCCTTCACGGCACGGATCAGGGGCGGGCGGGCCTGTTCGTCTCGGCCGAAGGCGGGACGGTCTTTTTCGACGAGATCGCGGAGCTGCCCAGGCCGGCCCAGGCCGCCTTGCTGCGGGTGCTCGACAAACAGACCATCCGGCCCGTCGGCTCCGAGCGCGAGATCGCGCTGGACCTGCGCTTCGTCTTTGCCACCGGCAAGAGCCTGGCCGCCGAGGTCGAGGCCGGCCGGTTCCGCGAGGACCTGTTCTTCCGGGTGAATGTCCTGCAAATCGAGATGCCGCCGCTGACGCTGCGCGGCACGGATACGCTCGACCTGGCGGCGTTCTTCATGGCCGGGCTTGCCGCGGAACTGGGGTTGGAACCGCTGGAGATCGATTCCCCGGTGCGGGCGGCACTGTTGCGATACCCTTGGCCCGGCAATATCCGCGAGCTTCGCAATTTCATCGAGCGCTCGCTGATCTTCGGCCGCTTTCCGCTGGAGACGCTGGGCACCGCCGCGCCGCGGGAGATCGAGCCGCTGGAGGCGGTGCAGCGCCGGCATATCCTTCAGGCGCTGGAACTGGCGGGGGGCAACCGCTCCCGCGCCGCCGATTGGCTGGGCGTGTCCCGCAAGACCATCGAGCGCAAATGCGCAAGCTGGGGGCTATGACCGTCCAGCGCCGCTAGCGCCGGGATCACGCAGCCGGCAGCCAGATGCGGAACCGGCTGCCGGTCGCGTCGCTGTCCACGGCGATGCTGCCGCCCTGGCGCTCGATCAGCCGGCGGCAAATCGACAGGCCCAGGCCGGTGCCGCCCTTGCGGCCGCGGCTGGTGACGAAGGGTTCGAAGATCTGTCCCAGGATCTCGGCCGGGATGCCGGTGCCGGTGTCGGAAAGCTCCAGCAGCACGCCGGGCGTGCCGTCGCGAGGCGCGTCGCGGCTGGCGATGCGGATCTCGCCGCCCTCGGGCATGGCGTGGATGGCATTGACGATCAGGTTCACCAGCACCTGCTGCAAGGCGACGCGGCCGATCCGCACCAGGCGCGTCGAGCGCAGGTCGTGGCGCAGGGTGACGCCGCCGCGCGCCAGCATGTGCCGGACCAGCGGCTCGCATTCCACCGCCGCCTGCACCGGATCGGCGGCGGCATCCGGTTCCCCCGGTTCCTCCATCCGGGCGAAATCCAGCAGCCGCGTCACGATCTGCGAGATGCGGTGGATCTGCTCGTCGATCAGCCGCAGCTCGGTCTCGGCCGGCTGGGCCGCCGGGCCCAGGATCTCGCGCAGCACGTCCAGATTGCCCTGGATGACCGCCAGCGGGTTGTTGATCTCATGCGCGATGCCGGCCGAGATCTCGCCCAGGGCGGCCAGCTTCTCGGATTGCACCAGCTGATGCGTGGCCGCCTCCAGCTTTTGCACGGCCTGGCGCAGGGCGGCGGTGCGGTCCTCGACGCGCTGGTTCAGCGCGTCGTTCCAGGCGCAGAGCTGGCGGTCGCGGTCCTGCAACTGCGCCAGCAGCGTGTCGAGCAGCATGGCGAGGCCGGCGATCTCGTCGGCGCCGCGGGTGACGCCGGTGCGGGCGGCAAGGTCGCCGCCCCGCAGCCGGGCAAAGGTCTCGGCGATCTTCTCGAGCGGGCGGAAGATGCTGCCGGCCCACCACAGGAAAACCGGCACCGTCACCAAGGCGACCAGCAGGAAGGCGGCCAGGACCAGCAGCACCGTGCGGCGCTTGGCCTCGGCGAAGGGGCGGTCGAGGATGCCGACATAGATCATGCCGATGCGCCGGTTCGCGCTGTCCTCGACCGGCGCATAGGCCGAGATGTAACGGTCCTCCAGCACCTGGGCGCGCGCCAGCCAGACCTGTCCCTGGCCGATCACCCGGTCGCGCACGATGGCCGAGGCGCGCGTGCCCAGGGCCCGCGCGCCGCCGGCCACCGTCACATTGGTCGAGATGCGCATGTCGTCCAGAAACAGCGAGGCCGTGGCATGGGCGCCCGGCGGCAGAGTGCCGGGCCGATAGATCAGCTCGTTGATGCGGTCGATGATGGACAGGTTGCGGTTCAGCAGGATGCCGCCGACCATGATCGCCGGCGCACCGGTATCGGGCCGGATCGCCGCGACGACCGATTGCGCGACCATGCCCCGGGTTTCCCTCTGCCGCGGCGTCTGGGCGGCGGCGGAGACCAGAGCGATCTCGGCCCGGGCGGCAAGGCCGGGCGAGATGGCGCGAAGCTCGGCCTGGTCGAAGACCTCGAGCAGATTCCGCGCGCCCCGCGCCGGGGCCGAGCCTGGCATGCGCATCGGGCGGGCGCCCTGCGGGCTGGCGGCGACCAACCCGCCCGCGGGCGTGGCGAGATAGAGATAATCCAGCCCCAGCCGCACCCGGTAAAGGTCCAGCAGTCCCGGCAGGTCGGCGCTATGGGCGAATTCCTCGGACCGGGCCAGCATCTCGATCCGCTCGCCGGCGGTTTCGAGGATATTTTGCAGATATTGCTGGGCCACGGTCAGGTCGCTGTTGACCTTGGCGATCAGCAGCCGGTCGAACTTCAGCGACCATTGATGCATGGTGATGCCCAGAAAGACCGGCAGGATCACCAGCACCGGCAAGAGCGCGATGGCAAGCAGGCGATGGCGCACGGAATGGCGCAGCGGGCGCGCGGCCTCAGCCATTCCAGTCCGCCAGCCGCCGGTCGATGGTCTTGCGCGAGATGCCCAGCCGCGCCGCGGCCGCCTCGCGGTCGCCGTCCAGCGCCGCCAGCGTGCCGAGGATCGCCCGCCGCTCGATCTCGGCCAGGGTCTGGCCGTCGCGGCGGCCGAGCTGGGCGGTCAGCGGCGGGAAGCGGCCCAGGATCAGCGCCCGCTCGACCGCATTGCGCAGCTCGCGCACGTTGCCGGGCCAGTCATAGGTGGCCAGGTTCGCCCGCACCTCGGCGGTCATCGGCACGGGCGGCATGCCGAGCTGGCGGGACAGGATGTCCATGAACAGATGCGCCAGGTCGAACAGGTCCGGGCCGCGCTCGACCAGCGTCGGCATGGCGATATGCAGCACGTTGATGCGATAGAGCAGGTCGGCCCGCAGCCGCCCCTCGGCCACCGCCTTGTCCAGATCGGCATTGGCGGCAAAGACCAGCCGCACATCCACCGTCGTCTCGCGCTCGGACCCCAGCGGGCGAATGCGGCGGTCCTCGATCACGCGCAGCAGCTTGGCCTGGAGCCCCACGGAAAGCTCGGCGATCTCGTCCAGGAACAGCGTGCCGCCGCGCGCGGACATGAACAGGCCCTCGCGGTTCTGCTCGGCACCGGGAAAGGCGCCGCGGATATGGCCGAACAGTTCGGTCTCCAGCATGTCCTGCGGGATGGCGGCGCAATTGACCGGCACGAAGGCGCGGCCGGCCCGGTCCGACAGGGCATGGATCATCCGCGCCGCCACCTCCTTGCCGGTGCCGGAGGCGCCGGTGATCAGCACCGAGGAGGGCGTCGCCGCGACCCGCGCGATCATCTGCCGCACGGCCTCGATGGCCGGGGAACTGCCGACCAGCTCGCTCCGCAGCCGGTCCTGGTCGACGCTGTTGCGCAGTTCCTGGCGCAGCACCAGGTTTTCCCGCCGAAGCCTTTCGCCCTCGAGGCAGCGACCGATGCCGTTCAGCAGCTGGTTGGTGCGAAAGGGCTTCAGCAAGAAGTCCGAGGCGCCGGCTTGCAGGGCCTGGATGGCGGTTTCCATGTCGGCATAGGCGGTCATCAGGATGGCGGGCGGAAAGAAGCCCAGCCGCCGCTGCTCGGACAGCCAGTCGACGCCGCGCTGGCCCTCCATCAGATTGTCCAGGATGACCAGGTCGAAATCGGTCTCGGCGATCAGGGCGGTGGCTTCGGCGGCATTGGCGGCCAGGCGCACGGCGCGGCATTTCGGCGCCAGGATGCGCTCCAGGAAGTTCCGCATGCCCGGCTCGTCCTCGACCACAAGGATCGTGGCTTGGCCAAGCGCCTCGCCGAAGGCGCCTTGCGATCCGGGCCGTGGGTCGGTTTCCGCCTGCATCACACCCTCCCTGGCACATACAGTCGCATTGCCCCGCCACGCTTGGCAAGCGTCCCGCCTTTGCCGGATGGGCGCAGACAGGGCAGAGGTCAAGGGACAGGTTGTCCAGAATGGAAGGACAGAATGTCCATTGAAATCAATGCCCTTTTCTGCTGCGATCCGGGCCGGGCGGTCCGTCCTGCTTGCCCCCGGCCGGGGAGCGGCGGGCCGCATCCCGTCCCCGGACCCGAGCCGGTGCCGCCATGGCCGGCCGGGCCCGGATCCTTGACACAGCGGAGCTGACATGCACGACCTTTACCGCGAACTGGCGCCGATCGGCACGGCGGCCCGGAGCACGGCGGCCCTGAGGCAGGGCAACGGGGGCGCCCGGGGGGCGCCGGACCTGCGCCGGCCCGAAGGCTTCGATCCGGGATGGGGGAAGGGCTTGCCGAGCGGCCATGCGGCTCCTGCGCCCGGGACGGCCCGCGAAGCGGCAACGGATGGCCGGCTGTCCTGAACCACGATGAACCGGCGTTCCCAGCCCAATCTGCGCGACATCCTGTTCACGGTCCACGGCTCGATCATCCCGTCGATCATCGGGCGGCTGGGGGTGATCGGCGCGGTCAGCATCATCGCGATCCTGGCAGCCAACGTGCATCCCGGCATCTTCGTCCAATTCAGCGCCATTCCCTTCACCCTGATCGGCATCGCACTGTCGGTGTTCATGAGCTTTCGCAACAGCACCTGCTATGCCCGCTGGTGGGAGGGGCGGCAGCTCTGGGGCGGCCTGACCGTTGCCTGCCGCAATCTCATTCGCGCCAGCGCCGACCTGCCGCAGCCCGAGCGCCGGCATCTTCTGCTGTCGCTATGCGCCTTTGCGGCCGGGCTGTCGGCGCGGCTGCGCGGTCAGAACGAGATCGCCGCCATCGCGGGCTGGATGCCCGGCACCGATCTGGCCGGCCGCCCCAACCCGACCGACGCGATCCTGCAACAGGCCGGGGCCACGCTGATCGTGCTGGGCGACAGCGGCCGGCTGGGACAGATTCGCTATTCCGTGCTGGAAGCCTATCTGGCGCAGCTGTCGCAGGTCCAGGCCGCCTGCGAACGCATCGCCACCACCCCGGTGCCCTTTGCCTATTCGCTGCTGCTGCACCGCACGGCGCTGGTCTTTTCCCTGCTTCTGCCCTTCGCCTTGGCGGGTTCGCTGGGCTGGTGGACGCTTCTGCCGGTCCTGCTGGTCGGCTATACCTTCTTCGGCCTCGATGCGCTTGGCCATCAGCTCGAGGACCCGTTCGGCCGCGCGCCCTATGCCCTGCCGCTGGACGACCTGTGCCGCAATATCCAGCGCGAGCTGCGGGATGCCCTTGAAAACGAACCGTTGCCGGGCCTTCCAGCCGTGCCCCTCCGGTAAGCACGCGGCCGCCGCGTGGCCGGCCATGGTGTGCCGATCGGCGCAAGAGGACAGGTTGTCCATAGGGCTTGGACAAATTGTCAGTTGATATCAATGTATTAGTCTGGCCTGATCTTCTGCCATGATGCATTTGCGACCGTGACTGGCAGCCGGAGGAGGGGCCGGCCGCCCACCATACCCCCGTGTCGCAACCCCAGGGAGGACAACAGACATCATGACGGATCTTCAGGAAAACTGGATAGAGGATGAGGGCCCGGCCGGGCTCTTGTCCCGAGAGCGCACCATCGCAAGGCCGGGCTTCAACCGCTGGCTGGTGCCGCCGGCGGCCTTGGCGGTGCATCTGTGCATCGGCATGGCCTATGGCTTCTCGGTCTTCTGGCTGCCGCTGTCGCGCGCCATTGGGATCACCGAGCCGGTGGTCTGCCAGGGGATGAGCCTTGCCACGGCCTTGTTCACCACCAGCTGCGACTGGCGGGTGGCCGATCTGGGCTGGATCTATACGCTGTTCTTCGTGCTGCTGGGATCCTCGGCCGCGATCTGGGGCGGCTGGCTGGAGACGGCCGGGCCGCGCAAGGCCGGCGTGGTGGCGGCCTGCTGCTGGTGCGGCGGCATGGTGCTGGCCGGCCTGGGGGTGATGACGCATCAGCTTTGGCTGATGTGGCTTGGTTCGGGCTTCATCGGTGGCATCGGGCTGGGGCTCGGCTACATCTCGCCGGTCTCGACGCTGATCAAATGGTTTCCCGACCGGCGCGGGCTGGCGACCGGCATGGCCATCATGGGCTTCGGCGGCGGGGCGATGATCGGGGCACCGCTGGCCGACCGGCTGATGAACCATTTCCAGACCCCGACCGATATCGGCGTCTGGCAGACCTTCCTGACCCTGGCGGCGGTCTATTTCGTCTTCATGCTGGCCGGTGCCTTCGGCTATCGGGTGCCGCCAACCGGCTGGAAACCCCAAGGGTTCCAGCCCAGGGTCTCAACCAAGCAGGCCGCGATGATCACCCATCACCATGTGCATCTGCGCGATGCGCACAAGACCCGGCAGTTCTGGCTGATCTGGCTGGTGCTGTGCCTGAACGTCTCGGCCGGGATCGGGGTGATCGGCATGGCCTCGCCGATGCTGCAAGAGATCTTCGCCGGCCGTCTGCTGGGCCAGCCGGAACTGGGCTTCTCCGACCTCGATGCCGGTCAGAAGGCTGCCATCGCGGCCATCGCCGCAGGCTTCGCCGGCCTTCTGTCGCTGTTCAACATCGGCGGCCGAATCTGCTGGGCCTCGGCTTCGGACAAGTTCGGGCGCAAGAACACCTATTTCATCTTCTTCGGCCTGGGGATCGTGCTTTACGCGCTGGCGCCCAGCGTGGCGCATCTGGGCAACCAGGTGCTGTTCGTGGCGATGATCTGCGTCATCATCTCGATGTATGGCGGCGGGTTCTCGACCGTGCCGGCCTATCTGGCGGATGTGTTCGGCACGCAGTTCGTCGGCGCCATCCATGGCCGGCTGCTGACCGCCTGGGCGACGGCCGGGATCGTCGGCCCGGTGGTGGTGAACTACCTGCGCGAGGCGCAGATCGCCGCCGGCGTGCCGCGCGCCCAGGTCTATGACTATACGATGTATACCCTTGCGGGCTTCCTTGCCCTGGGGCTGCTCTGCAATGCGCTGGTCCGGCCGCTGGACGAGAAATGGTTCATGAAGCCCGAGGAAGTCGCCGCCTTGCAGGCCGGCAGCAAGGGCGCCGCCGCGGTCGAGGAAGGGTCCTTCGGCATCGGCCGCGGCCGCTTCGACCTGGCGGCGCTGCTGGCCTGGGCGGCCGTAGGCATCCCGCTGGCCTGGGGCGTGTGGATGACGGCCCGCAAGACCGCCGCGCTGTTCGGCTGAGGGCGCCGGCCCTCCCCGGTTCAAGGTCCGGCATCGGTCCGGACGGAGGAACGGGGAGGTTTCCTGGTCGTCGCTCTGTCAAAGGGTCATGGTCGAGCCCTGCCGGCGATAGCGGCAACCATAAGCGGGCCGACCAGCCTTGCGGAGAGACCGCAAGGGCCCGCGCCGGAACAGACGGATGCCGAGATCGCGCTCAAGCTGGCCGATGTTTCCGCCCAGACGAAAGACGAGCCCCTCCCGCTGCAACCGCATCGGGAGGGGCAGCGAGCTGGCAGGCGAGCATGAGATCGGCAGGCTGCCGCGGCTCGATCATGCCAGCCGGTCAAACTGCCGGGCTCGCCACAGGAACTGCCGGCAGCGTTCGCTGCGCGGCTCCATGCACGGCGCACGAGCGATGGCCATGCGCCGGGGGCCGCCGGACAGATGGCCAGGATGCTGGTCGCGCTTGCCGCAAGGCCCGATCTTGTGCCGCGGCACCCCGGCCGTGTCGCAGCATCGGCGCGGCTCAGGCCCGGCCCATGCGCCGGGGCCGGACGGACGGCGGCCGCGATCCGACCGCCATCCGGTCCGCTTCATGCCTCCGGCCCGTTTGATCCGCCAGGCATCGCCGACATCCCGGTCATCGGCCGCTGTCGGCCGGCCGAGCGGGCGGCGGCTGGCCCGCCCCGATTCCGGCCCAGAGCGTGCGGACCATGTCGCGCAGCATCAGCGCCTCGGCCCAGCGGTCGGTGCTGTCGTTGCCGTCGGAGCCGGTGATGGCATAGGGCTGCGGGCCCAATTCGCAGGTAAAGACCAGCGCCGCATCCGTCGGCGCGCGGGCGCGCCAGTCGCGGAAGCCGTGGTCCCACCATTGCAGGAACAGTTCGACCCAGGGCCGGTGATGCGGATAGGAGATCTCGATCTGCACCTGCTCGCGCGAGGCGACGCGGCCGTGGAAGGCCCAGGCATTGCGCAGGATGCGGTGGATCAGCGCGTGATTTTCCGCACCGACCGGAAAAGCGAATTCCCGGCCGACCAGGAAATGCGACAGATCGGCCAACAGCGGCAGGCCGGGCCGGGCGTCCAGCAGGTCCAGGGTGAAGAACAGGTCGGTGGTCATGCGATCGCGATGGGTCTCGATCAGCACCGGGACGCCGGCATCCTCGGCCATGCGCAGCCAGCCGTCCAGCAGCGGCAGGCAGTCCTCGACCCGGCGCAGGCGGATGTCGGGTTGCAGGTTCAGGTGCCGGACCGGGTATTCCGCCGCCAGTTCCAGCGGCCGGCGCAGGTCCTCGACCGTTCGGGGAAAGCAGACGCCCTCGATGCCGAGGCCGGTGCCGGCCAGGGCGCGGTCCAGGCGGACGACCTCGGCGCGCGTGGTGTAATGCGCGCTGACCCCGTCGAAGCCGGCTCCGGAGATCAGCACGATGTTCTCGTCGAGGCTACGCTCCTGCCCGTCGGTATGGCGCCGCTCCATGGCCCAGAGCGACTGGAACACTTCGAGCCGCTGCATCACGCGGCCTGCGCGCTTTTCAACAGCGCCTTGAGGTTGACCGCCGGATCGGCCAGCAGCGCCGGATCGGGGCGGGCGCCGGCGGCGATCAGCATCTCGGCCAGCTTGATGTCCCGGGCGGTGCCGTTGCCCGCGCCCAGCCCGGCCGCGGCGACGAGCCGGCCGGCGTCGAGATAGAAGGCCAGCTCTCCGCCCGGCAGCGGGCGCAGAATCGCCTGATGTTCGGGGCGGGGAAGCCCGGCGACCTGCAAGCCCAGATCGTATTGGTCCGACCAGAACCAGGGCAGCGCGGCAAAGGGCTCGGCCGCGCCCATCATGTTGCGCGCGGCGGTCTCGGCCTGGGCGCGGGCGTTGCGCCAGCTTTCCTGGCGCAGATGGCCGCCACCCGGTTCGGCCACCGCCGCGCAATCCCCCGCTGCAAGGATGCCCGGCGCGCTGCTGCGCAGCTGCGCATCGGTCAGGATGCCATTGCCGGTGGCCAGCCCGGCCGCCTCGGCCAGCGCCGTCTCGGGCAGGACGCCGATGGCCGAGACCACCAGGTCGGCGGCGATGAGGCCGCCGCCGGACAGCGCCACCCCCGCGGCTTCGATGCCGGCGACAGTCTGGCCGAGATGGAAGCGCACGCCCTCGGCCACATGGCGGTCGTGCAGGCGGCGGGCGAAATGCGCGGGCACGGCGCGACCCAAGGGTGCCGGGGCGGATTCGATGACATGCACCCGCGCGCCCTTGCCGATCAGCACGGCGGCAAGCTCCATCCCGATCAGCCCGGCGCCGATGATGGCGACGGGCCGGCCCGGCGCGATGCGCGAAAAGATCGCCTCGGCATCGGCATGGCTGCGGAAATCCAGCGCCCGCTCGGCGCCCGGACAGGCCAATCGCCGGGGCCTTGCGCCGGTTGCGAGCAGCAGCCGGTGATAGCGCAGCACCTCGCCATTGCTCAGCGACACGGTCTCGGCCGCGGCGTCCAGCGCCGCGGCGGCGGTGCCGGACAGATAGCGGATGCCCGCGCCCGCCAGCGCCTCGGGCGCGCAGATCGCCTTGCGCTGCACCGACCCGCCCTCGGGTTTCGAGAGCGGCGGGCGCTCATAGGGCAGGCCCGGCTCGGCGCCGACCAGGGTGACCGGGCCGGTCCAGCCCGCCTCGCGCAGGGCGAAGGCCGCGCGCGTGCCGCATTCGCCGGCGCCGATGATGACCATGCCGTCCATCTTGCTCTCCGCTTGGATAAAAGGGCCGGCGCGGAGAGGAGGCCGCGCCGGCAGGGGAGGTCAGTTGCGGCCCGCGAAAGAGGCCATGTTCTGCGGGGTGACCAGCTCGAAGGGCACCATGACCCGCTGCTCCACCGTCTCGCCGCGGGCCAGCGCCAGCGCGGCATCAAGCGCGCTGGCGGCCTGGCCGGCGGCGTTCTGGAACACGGTCACGTCCAGTTCGCCCGCCTGCATGGCGGCCAGCCCGTCCTGGGTAGCGTCGATCCCGGCCACGACCACATCCTCCATCGGAGTACCCGCCGCCTTCAGCGCCTGGATGGCTCCGATCGCCATCTCGTCGTTATTGGCGAAGATCGCGTCGATCGGCCGGCCCGAGGTGATCCAGTTGGTGGTCAGGTCCATGGCATTGGTGCGCTGCCATGCCGCCGGCTGCTCGTCGGCGATGGTCACGCCCTTGCACGCGCCCGCCACCAGCGCCTCGCGCACCGAGGCCGAGCGTTCCCGGGCCGCCTCATGCGCCAGGTCGCCCATCAGGATATAGGCCTGCGCATCGGCCTCTTTGCCCCTGCCCTTCAGCAGTTCGCAGGCGGCCTCGGCCCCCAGCTTGCCCGATTCCGCCTCGCGCGAGCCGACATAGGCCTCGGACGGCGGCAGGCTGGCGATATTCGCGGGTTCCAGGTTCAGATAGACCAGCGGGATGCCCGCCTGGTCCGCTGCCGCGGTGATGCCGGGCGCGGCCGAGGTGTCGGCCAGCGTCACGATGATGGCATCCACGCCCGAGGCGATGAAGTTGTTGACCTGGTTCAGCTGCTTGGCGACGTCGGTCTGCGCATCCTCGATTTGCAGGGCGACGCCCTCCAGCTCTGCGGCGCGCTTTTGCAGGCCCTCGCGCAGCAGCGTCTGGAAATTGTTGTCGAAGCTTTGCATCGAGACGCCGATGGTTTCCGCCTGCGCGGCAGTCGTCGTCAACGCGGCGACCGAAGCCGCGACCAGAATCCGTTTCATTCTTCCTCCCTCGGGTGCCCGGCACCCTTTTTGCGTTCCTCGGCCCCTGCGGGCCCCTGGTGCGTGCGCGGCCCCTACAGGGCCACGCGAACCTCGCCATCCACCACCTCGACCGGATAGGTGCGCAGGTTCTCGCAGGCCGGCAGGCGCAGCGCCTCGCCGGTGCGGTAGTCGAAGGCGCCCGAATGCTTGGGGCATTCCACCTCGAAATCCATCACCAGCCCGTCGGCGAGGTGGATCGCTTCATGCGTGCACAGGCCGGCGGTGCACCAGACGCTGTCGTCGGGGGCGCGGTAGATGGCATAGGTGCGGCTGCCGTGGTCGAAGCGGATGGCGCCCTCCTGCTCGATGTCGTCGAGCTTGCAGGCGGTGATCCAGTCGGTCATTCGGTGGCTCCCTTGGTGTCCATGTGGGCCTTGCGGGCCGCGAGTTTTTCCTTGCGCTTGCGATAGCGTTCCTGCATCCGCGCCTCGCCCTCGGGGGAGCCGTCGTGCCAGGTGCCGAACCACTTGTCCAAGGGGATCAGGGCGTCGCCGTAATTCACCTCGAAATACTTGTGGTGCAGGTAATGCGCATAGGCATGGCTATCGACCAGCCGCTCCTCGCCCAGCTCGATCTTGTCGAAGCCGACATGGCCGGGGATGGCGCCGAAGCCGGCATAATGCAGCTGATAGAGCATCAGGACCGGGTTCGAGGGCAGGATCAGGTGATAGAAGGCGGTGCCGAAATACAGCAGATGCTCGACCGGATGCATCGACAGCGACGACCAGGGCGAGGGATTCACCGAGTTGTGGTGCACCGAATGCACCCATCTGTAGAGCAGCGGCGTATGGATCAGCCGGTGGATGCAGAAGAAGTGGAATTCGTGGATGATCGGCACCACCAGCGCCACCAGCGCCAGCGTCCAGGGGTTCTCGGCGAAGCCCAGCCAGGGCGCGTAGCCATTGGCATAGGCCCAGAGCATCACCACCTCGACCCCGGTCCAGATCGTCACCCCGGACAGGAAGGTGCGCAGGATGTTGTCGATGTTCTGGCTTTCGAACCAGAAGGCCTTGCTGCGCTGCTCGGAGGGGAACTTGCCGTTGTACTTGAAGCGGTTCTCCTGCCGGCGCAGCACGTAGAGATGCAGCTCGAAGGCGCCGTAGAACAGCAGCACGCAGAACGCGTTCACCGCATAAAGCCAAGCGACCCAGCCCAGGCCGATGCTCTGCATGGTCTCGACCGGCGGGATCACCCAGGCCCAATAGGCCACGGCCGAGGCGGCGAAGATCAGGTTCCAGGGCAGGAAATAATGCGGCAGCCAGTGCAGGATGGCCCTGAGCCGCGGCGGAAAGGCGAACAGCGGCGCGGTCTCGATGGGCCGGTCCGGCGCCCAGTCGCCGCGCTTGTTGCGCTTGCCGAATTGCAGATCGTCCATGACGCTCTCCTAAGCGATGGGTGGCGTGACGGAGGGCGCCGCGCGCCATGGCCTGCCGGCCCCTCCTCCTGCGGCAAGATGTAGCAGGGCGGCCGGCGGAAGCCGAAAGCTTCCTTGATCGGATCAGATCAAAGGCTCTCGGCGGTGACGGTGACGAAGCGGATGGGGCTCTGGTCGGGCTCGATCTCGGTCAGGCCGATGCGGCGCAGGATCAGGTCCAGCGCGCGGCGGGCCTGCGCCTCGGGCGCCTGGTCCAGCACGACGTCCATGATGCCGTCGCGCAGCGCCCGGCCGGTGTAGTCGGTCAGCTCGTGCCCGACGAAGAACAGCGCGCGCCCGCGCGGATGCCGGCGCAGCACCTCGATCAGCGCCGCATTGGCGCCGCCGGCATTGTAAAGGCCAGCGAGATCGGCATGCCGGTTCAGCGCCGCGAACAGCAGGTCGGCATGGCGGCTTTCCTCGTCCCGGCCGAAGCCGACCCAGTCGAAGGACAGGCGGCCGGGATGTTCGGCGAAATAATCCGAGAAGCCGCGGATGCGGTCGCGATGCACGCGATAGATCGGATGGCAGATCGCCATCACCCGGCCGGCATGCGGGCTCATGCGGGCGATGAACATCGCCGCGCTACGTCCGGCGGCGTAATTGTCGATGCCGACGAACTCGCCCGCCCGGTCCGAGGCGCGGGTGACGACATGAACCACCGGCACGCCCTGGGCGGCGACGGCTTCGACCGCGGCGCGGATCAGCGGATGGTCGGGCACGGCCAGGATCAGCCCGGCACGTCGCATCCCCGCCGAGGCGATACGCGCAGCGATCTCGGCCGGATTCATTTCCTCGGTGAAGCTGCGATGGACGACGACCAGCGGGTCCAGCGTCGCGGCAATCCGCTCGAAGGCGCGCGACAGCCGCCGGTAGAAGGTCGTCTCGGGGCGCACCATCAGCACCTCGATCCGCATCAACCCGCGATGCGTGTCGGGCAGCTTGCGCGGATAGTCGAGGGCACGGGCGGCCAGCACCACCTTCTCGACCGTCTCGGGCCGCACGCCGCCGCGCCCGTTCAGCACCCGCTCGACCGTGGCGGTGCCAACGCCGGCCAGCCGGGCGATGTCGTGAAAGGTCGGCTTGCTCATGCCTGTGGCCCTTGTCGCTTTGGCTGACAGGTTTACCATGCCGCAGCGCCGACCGTAATGCCGGCGCGCGCGCCGTCCCCCACCGGACCCGAACCTGCCGCCCGTCCGGTTCGGCGCCGCATGGCGGTTTGAGGCCGATGGGCGATGGATTTACATCGATCATGTGCCTATCCTGAGCCCCTCGAGGACAGGGCCATGCAGATCGCCAAAGGGGAACGCGCTGGCGGTCCGCCTGCCCAGCAAGCCGGTACGCGAGATGGGGGCCGACGGTGGGCGACGAGATCGAGCTTGTTGAGCGGGCGGATCGGGGCCTTGCCATCCGCAGCAGAGCTTCGGCGGCCCGAGATCGTGGTCGATCAGCTCAATATCGACAAGGCCGCGCCGGCGCGCTGCTGCCGTCGCGGGCGCTCCAGATTGGTCATGACCTGCATCTGCGTCGGCGCGCGCCCATAGACGGCGCTCTTGCGCCGCTCTGTGTCAGCTTCGCCCATGCCGCAGGGCCTCTGTCGCTGCACGCCGGTCCGTGCGATGGCGGCTTATGTAAGAAACCGCATCGACCATCTTTCGGAAGGATGAACCATGCCGACAATCGCCCCCGAGCATTCGCTTCTTCTGGTCATCGACTTTCAGGCACGTCTGATGCCTGCCATTCATGACGCCGAAACCGCCCTTCGAAATGCCGGTCGGCTGCTGGAAGCAGCGCGGATGCTGGACGTTCCATGCCTGGTTACCGAGCAGAATCCGGAAGGTCTTGGACCGACGGTGGAACAATTGACCATCGGTGCTGCCCCCGTGGTCCATAAGCAATTCTTCGCGGCATGCGGCGAGGAGGGTTTCACGGATCGCATTCCTGCCAGTGCGCAGGTCATCGTCACCGGTTGCGAAGCGCATGTCTGCGTGCTGCAAACGGTGCTGGGGCTGCTGGATGCCGGCCGTCAGGTCCATGTGGTGCGCGATGCCATCGGCTCCCGAAAGCCGGAGAGCAAGGAGACCGCGCTCCGCCGGATGGAGAAGCATGGCGCCGAGATCGTCACCACCGAGATGGTGGTTTTCGAATGGCTGAAGACTGCGGAACATCCCCGGTTCCGTGAGGTGGCGGCTTTGATCCGCTAGAAAACCTACCAAGGCGGCGGACAGGGCATCCCGCAAGCACAACACCGCGCCCCCCTTGGCCCCGGAACGTCGCCTCGGCAGCGGCGCCAGCAGCCGCGTCGATGGCCGCCCGCCCGATCGGCGTCAGAACAGATCGACGCGAGGCGGGTTCTGCGCCCACCAGGCGCGGGCCGCCATCCGCAGACGCTCTTGCGCCCCCGCATCGACGGGCAAGGTTTCCAGACCGGCCCGGCTGGCCGCCCGGGCCAGTGCTTCGGTCGTGGCGGGACCGGCCCGCCCATCCACGACCACCGCTTCGCCCAGGTCGTTCAGGATCATCTGCGTGGCCCGGTCCAGATCGGCGGCGGCAATCCCGTCCAGCAGCTCCCGCGCCCGGCTGGCCGCATCGGGCGCCGGCAGATACAGCGCCTTGACGGCGCGCAGGGCGGCATCGGCGGGGCCCAAAGGCCGGGCATCGCCCTTGAGGATGATGCCGGCGGCGTTGGCGCCGCCCCAGCCGTCGCCCCGGGCCAGCCCCATGTCATACCAGCGCAAGGCCGCGCGCGGATCGGGCTTGCCCAACTGGCCGCGCATGATCATCCGCCCCAGATTCGAGGGTGCAAAGGGATGCCCGCCCTGGGCCGCGCGCTCGAACCAATCCCGGGCGGCGGCATGGTCCGGCTTCACGCCCTCGTGCCCGCGCAACGCCACCAGCCCCAGGTTGTTGTAGCCATAGATATCCTTGCGCTCGGCCGAGGCGCGCAAATAGGTCAGCCCGCGTTCCGGCCGGAACCAGCGGCTGTCGGGATCGAGGAAATAGGCGCCCAGCTCGTTCATGGAATAGGTGTGGCCAAGCTCGGCGGCGCGCTCCAGCAACTCGAACCCGCGCTGGCGATCGGCCTCCGCGGGTCCGTTGCGCAGCAGCCGCAGGCCGCGGCTGTGCATGGCAAAGGGATCGCCGGCGGCGATGGCCTCGTCCAGAAGCGCATTGCCCTGCGCCTCGTCCCGCGGGATGGGCACCGTATCGCGATTTATGCGCGGGCTGAGCAGCAGGATGGCGGCGGCGTGACCGGCGCGGATATGGCCAGCCGCGGCGGCGGCACGAAAGCTGTCATAGGCCGATTTCAGGTCGCCCGAAGCCTGTTGAGCACGGCCGAGCTGGTAAAGCAGCCGGGCAGTGCCGGGATTTTCCGCCACGGCCTGCCTGCAATCGGCCAGCGCGCGCCGGGGTTCGATCTCGTTTGGCAGGCGGTAAAGGCCCACGCCCTGAAGGTCCAGCGCATCGCCTGCCTGAACATCGCAGGACAGGGCCGGCATCTCGACCGAGACGTTCAGGACGCGCGGCTCGGCCCCGCCGATGCGGAGGCTGAAGCGGTCGCGGAGGATGTGTTCGGTCTTGCCCGCCATCGGTGTTTCGGCCAGGTGCGGGCGATAGGTCGCGGCGCCACCGGCAAGATCGAGCTGTCCATGCTGCGGAGCCTCGATCACCGAAACCTCGTCCAGCGGGCCGCCGATCCGCCCGGCAAGCCTGTCGCCCAACGGCAGTTCGCGCGCGAAGGGTGCCGTCAGATCGACTGCAAGCCCCTGCACCGGCGTCACGCCGCGGTCGGGCTGGGAGCTGACCGGGCCTTGGGACGGTGGGGACGATCCGGGCCCGCCCTGCACCAGATAGAAAGGCTGCACCAGGGTCGAGCTTTCCCAGGGCACCTGCCGGCCGCTGGTAGATTGATAGACGCGCTGGCGCACCTCGGCCAGCATCGTCAGGATGTTCTCATTCGAATATTGTCCTGCCGTGGTCAGGATCGCCTGCGTATAGGGTCCGTTTCCACCCGCTTCGCCGTCAAAGGCCACCTGCCCGGGCGAGGTCGAAAAGGCGACCAGCGAATTGATCGGGGTGGAAAACACCTCGAATCCGGACTTGGTCTCGAACAGCGTCGCATCGAGATTCGCCGCCAGGCGCAGGTTCGGAAAAGGGTTTTCGCGGCAGGCATCGATCATCGCGACATGGCTTGAGCCGCGTGCCGAGAGCAGTTCGATCACCCGGTCCAGGGTGACGGACTGCACCGGCAGGTCATAGATGCTTTCAAAGGCCACATCGGTCGGCAGCAGATAGTTCCGGCGCCCGATCTGGATGCCGTGGCCCGCATAGAAGAAGACCAGTTCCGAGCCTTCGGGAATGTTGAGCAGGGCGGTGCGCAGGAAGGTTTCGAAGCCCGGCCTGTCGAGGTCATGGGCCTCCTGCACCGTAAAGCCGAAACCGCGCAGCATGTCGGCGATGTCGCGGGCATCGCGCACGGCATTGTCCAGGGCCGGGATACGCTGGTAGTCCCCATTGCCGACGACCAGCGCGATACGGGCGCCTTCGGCCTCGGCCAGGGTCGTCAGGCCTAGCGACACGGCCGCCGCAAGCAGCAGGGACCTTGCTGGTCGCCCGGCGGACATCGCTAGCCCCAGCCTCCTCCACCGTCATCGCCGCCATCATCGCCGCCCCCGTCGTCACCACCTCCGCCGTCGGAGCCGCCGCCGGAACCGGAGCCGCCTGTGCCGGAGCCATCGCCAGAGCGACCGCCCCCACCGCCGTCCGACCCCGTCGAGGAAATCGTCGGCTGCGCCTGCATGCTGGGTTCGGACGAGGAGAGGGTTTCCTCACAACCGGAAACAAGCGCGATTACTGCTGTCGAGAGAGTTAGGGCCAGAGGGATACGCATCTTTGCCGCCCCGCATTACAATATGAATATGATAGTTCAAATCGCACGATCCAGCCAGAGATTCCTGCCCTGCCGATGCCTTGTCGCCCAAGGCCCCGCCGCTCGTGCCTGCTGCCATGCCCTCCGGCCCAGCCTTGACCAGCAGCCGGATTTTCCTGCGACAGTGCCGCGAAGCCGGCAAGGGCGTGCCGCTCTTTCACAGAAGAACCATCTCAAGATCTGTTGATGCAACAGCGCGGTTGCGGACAACCGTTTGATCCACATTTGAAGACATCCAGTGATCTCAATTGCTGCGTCTGCCCGTGACCGTCCGGTTAGAAGGATGGCGCGCCGCGCGCGAGGAACCCGTTATGGGCCGCGACATGTCGGCCCCAGCTTCGCTGGCCATCGTACCCTCCAGCCCCTCCGTGATCAGCTCGGCGGTCCGCCTTGCTCTCGACCCTCCGCCTTGAGATCGGCACCGGCGATCTCGCGCCAGGTCTCGCGCAGCCAATGGGCGATGGCGACGTTCTGCTCGAACAGCGAATAGCCCGCGCCGCCGCCGTAATCGGCCATGTCGATCATGTCGGTGGTCAGCCAGCGCAGCGGGCTGTCGGCGCGGTCGTGGTGATATTGCAGCACCTTGCGGGCGACGTGCTTGCTGGGTTCGACCTTCCAGGCATGCCAGTCATGGTCCCGTTCGCCGCGTGCGGGGCGAAAGAACGGATACTGGCAGGCGCGGCCGTAACGCCCGCCCGGCCCCATCATCGCGGTGTTCTTCGGCCCGTTTGGCGCCACCGACCGGGTTTGCAGCCCGACCACCATGTTCTGCGCCAGCCATTCGTCGATGACATTGCCCGGCTCATGGGGATCGAGGATCAGCCGGCCGCCTTCGACATCGGCGCGGATGCCGCAGGCGTCCTGTTCCTCGGGGCTTTCGATCTTCAGCAACACATGGGAATGATCCAGCACGAAGTTGAACGGCACGCCCCGCGCGCGGATCTTTTCGGCCACGGGGGTGATGCGGCGGAAATCCTAGGTGAACATGTAGATATGCACCTCGGCCGCGATGGTGATGCCCATGTATCGTCCTCCCGATGAATGAAGCTGGCCGGCCCTCTGCCATTGCTGCGGCGAAGGGATTTCGTTACACATAATAACGTTATTTCATGTAACGCTATTAAGCCGACTCACCCGGTTCTGGCAAAGGGGAATTGCCGTGGAGAAAGACAGAAAGCCGCGTGGCCGCCCGATGGACGAGGAACTGGGCGAGCGGGTGCTGGGCGTGACCTGGGCGCTTCTGGCCGAAAAATCCCTGTCCGAGCTGACCCTGAACGAGATCGCAAGCGCTGCGGGGACCAGCCGCCCGGCGCTTTACCGGCGCTGGAACTCGGTCGAGGCGATCGTGATCGACGCCTTCCTCGCCATGGTCGAGGACGAGGTCCCGACCCCCGGCATCGCCGAGCCGGCGCTTGCGCTGCATGAATACATCGTCTCGCTGGCCCGCTTCCTGCAAG
Source organism: Paracoccus sp. MKU1 (assembly GCF_001447385.1). Classification (GTDB taxonomy): domain Bacteria; phylum Pseudomonadota; class Alphaproteobacteria; order Rhodobacterales; family Rhodobacteraceae; genus Paracoccus. Next base: position 20,243 of record NZ_LLWQ01000099.1, read on the forward strand.
GCCGGGTCGGCCGGGTGATCGCCGAGCTTCTGGGCCGCGCGCAGAACGACGAGGCGCTGATGGCCGCGTTCCACCAGGGCTTCCTGGTCCCGCGCCGCAACCATGCGCGCGCGTTGATCGCGCGGGGCCAGGCGGCCGGCGTGTTCCGCAGCGACCTGGACTTGGACCTGATCATCGACCTTTATGCGGGGCCGATCTATTTCCGCGCCTTTTCGAAGCATGCGGCGCTAGATCGGGACTTCGCCGATGGGCTGGCCCGGCAGGTGGTCGAAACCCTGCGCCCTCCAGGCGGCATGGCCGACTGAGCGAGTTGCAGGAACGCGGGTGTCCGCCTGGACTGATCCGCGGGAGGCGATCCACCCCATTCTACGTTCGCAATCGGTTGCGGGTGAAGAACCCCGATTCAAGATTGCGAGCGAAAATCGTTGATTTTTATTGAACCACACAGGTTCAGTAGAGATAAAAATCTCTCCAACCCATTGGTCAGAGAGATTTTTCTGGTGCGATCCGATTGCGGTCGGACACTGTTTCGCAATGTCGAGGGCGCCCCCATAGGGTGCCCGATCCGTATGACGACTGGCCGCCTGGATACAGGCCCGCAAATATTCGCGCATGGGCGACAAGCGGACCTCGGAGGCAGGCAGCATGGCCCTGCGGGAAACGTGCCAAGTCGCGAGGACGGGCCGCACGACCATCCCCTTGTGGCCTTTGGTGATGATGAAGGGCCACTTTCCCAGGCCTGCGCGCGACAATGAGGCGATGCGTCCGATCCCGGCCCCGCTTTGCCCTGCTTTGGGAGGGCGTCTACTGGTGCGGGCCGGAATGGCATGCGCCACCGCCCCGCACCGGTGATTGTTCTATGTCATTAATTTTTCCCGACCCTAGCCATGGCACCGGCGGCCCATCGGCACGATTGCTAGGCCAGCTGATAGGCTGTCTTCACCACCGTGTAGAATTCGGCAGCATAGCGGCCCTGCTCCCGCGGACCGAAGGACGAGCCCTTACGCCCTCCGAACGGCACATGATAGTCGACGCCTGCGGTCGGAAGATTCACCATGACCATCCCCGCCTCGACCCTGCGGCAAAACTCCGAGGCGTGCTTCAGGCTGCCGGTGCAGATCCCGGCTGAAAGGCCGAATTCGGTGTCATTGGCGATGGCCAGGGCCTCGTCGAAATCCTCGACCCGGATGACCGAGGCGCAGGGGCCGAAGATTTCCTCGCGGTTGATGCGGGCCTCGTTCGTCGTGTTCAGGAACAGGGCCGGGGCCTGGTAGAAGCCGGGCTTCTCCAGCTCCAGCCGCTCGCCGCCAAGCACCTCGGCAGCTTCGCTTCGGGCGAGATCCACATAGGCGAGGTTGGAATCAAGCTGGCGCTGATCGACCACCGGTCCGATCTGGGTGTCCGCCTGCAAGGCATCCCCGACGCGTAGCGCCCGCATTTCGCGGCCAAGCCTTTCGACAAAGGCATCGTGGATGCCTTTCTGCACGATCAGCCGCGAAGACGCCGTGCAGCGCTGCCCGGTCGAGAAGAAGGCGCCGTTCAGGCAGGCCTGCACCGCAGTTTGCAGATCCGCGTCGTCCATCACCACCATCGGGTTCTTGCCGCCCATCTCGAGCTGCACCTTCCGGCGCAGGGTGCCGCATGTCGCGGCGATGCGCGAACCGGTCGCCACCGAACCCGTGAAGGATATCGCGTCGATGCCCGGATGCGACACCAGGGCATCGCCCAAGACCGATCCCGGCCCCATCACCAGGTTGAAGACGCCGGCCGGGCAGCCATGCTTGTGCAGAAGCTGCGCGATCACATGGGCGCAGCCCGGCGTCAGTTCGGCGGGCTTCAACACCACGCAATTGCCATAGGCAAGCGCGGGCGCGATCTTCCAGGCCGGGATGGCGATCGGAAAATTCCAGGGCGTAATCAGGGCGATGACGCCTAAAGGCTCTCTGGTGACGGCGACGTCGATGCCGGGGCGGACCGATTGCTGGGCATCGCCGGTGACGCGCAGCGCCTCTCCGGCAAAGAACTTGAAGACCTGGCCCGCGCGGGTGGTCTCGCCAATCGCCTCGGGCAGGGTCTTGCCCTCTTCCCGGGCAAGAAGGCGGCCGATCTCTTCCTTCCGCGCCAGCAATTCGGTGCCGACGGCGTCAAGCAGGTCATGCCGGACCTGCGGACCGGCCGCCGCCCAGGCCGGAAAGGCCGACCGGGCGGCATGGACGGCCTGATCGACCGCGGCGCGACCCGCGCAGGCGAAATGCCCGATGATGTCGCGGGTATCGGAAGGGTTCACATTGGGGCGGCAATCGCCGTCCAGCAGCCATTCGCCGCCGATCAGGTTGCCCTGGATTTCACTCGTGTCTTTCATGATCTTCTCCTGCCGGGTTCAGGCTGCGACGCGATCGGGCGCCAGTCGATCCAGCGATGCGATGGCGGACGCACCAAGGGTCGTGAAGGGCGGCAGCACGTTCTGCCATTCGGGGTTGGCGGTGCGGCGGGCCACCAGATACTTGACCGCGGGGATCAGAGGCCATGCCGATATGGCGGTGCGCAATTCGGCAAGCCGGGGCGCCAGGCCCAGCTCTCCGCGCCAGACGCGCGCGCAGATCGGGGCGGTCTGGTTCACCGTGGCCGAGATGCAGCCGGCGAAGCCGTCCCGTCGCCCCGCGGCCAGCGAGGTTTCCGAGCTGGGAAAGACATTCAACCCGGGCAGCCTGGAGACCAGGTTCCGGCAATAGGACAGGTCGCCGGAACTGTCCTTGATGCCGTCGAACCGCTGCGGCGCCACGGCGTGCAGATGCGCGATCACCGTCTCGGGGATCACGAAGCCGGTCATCTGCGGGAAGTTGTAGAACCAGACCCGGATCGGCCGGTCGCCAAGCGCCGCGTGAAGCGCCAGGTACCAGGCGATCAGCCCCTCGTCGGACGGGGGCGTATAGTAATAGGGCGGCAGGACCAGCGCCACGGGATAGCCCAGGTCATCGGCATGGCATGTCAGATCGATCGTTTCGTCGATCGACGGCGTGCCGGTTCCGACCATCAGGCGGCGGAGGTCCAGCGCCTCGGCGGCCTGGGTCATGACAACACGACGCATCCCGATATCGAATGAATTCGCCTCGCCGGTGGATCCCAGGATGTTCACTCCATCGCAGCCATTGGCCAGGGCCCAGCGGGCATGTTCCACAAAGGCGACCCCGAGGAAGCGGCCCTGTGCATCGATCGGTGTCGGCACCGCAGCGACGATCCCTTTCATCCTATTCTCCTTGAGATTGCCTGCATGACTGGACGGGGGCGGATCGGCAGATCGGGATGATCCGGCCGGGGCGCCATGGCCCGGGACCAGCCGCCGGGTTCCTCCATCTCGCCCGCCGCGTTGATGAAGACTTCGCGGTTGATGCGCGCGAAGATGGCGTTTTCGGGATCCAGCTCGTCCTCGTATCGGATCGCGTCAACGGGGCAGATGCTTTCGCACATACCGCATTCGATGCATTCGGTCGGGTGGATGTAGAACATCCGCTCGCCCTCGTAGATGCAATCGACGGGACAGGAGGTGGTGCAGATCCCGTCCTTGACGTCGATGCATTGGCCCTGGATGACAAGCGCCATGGCAGTTACCGGCCGCGCCAGACGGGCGCGCGCTTTTCGCGAAAGGCGGCGACGCCTTCGACCGAATCCTCGGATTGCAGGGCGGCGATCAGGGCCGGGCGGCGCAGGTCGCGCGCCTCCTGCGGATTCAGATGCGCCGTCGAACGGATCGTGTCCTTGATCGCGGCCACCGACAGGGGCGCGCAGGACAGGATGTCCGCGACCCAGGCATCGACTTCGGCATCCAGCCGGTCGGGCGGCACGAGCGCATTGACCAGCCCGAACTGCGCGGCCTCTTGCGCGGACAGCATCCGGCCCGTCATCATCAGCCCGGCGGCGATGTTGCGGGGGATCAGGCGTTGCAGGGCGACCATGCCGCCATCCAGCGGCAGGCGACCGACCCGTGCCTCTGGAAGTCCGAACCGGGCTTCGGTCGAGGCGATGACGATATCGGCGCCCAGCACCATCTCGAACCCGCCGCCAAGGGCAAGGCCGTTGACCCGGCCGATGACCGGCACGGTCAGGCTTTGTCGCAGGGCGATGCCGCCGAAGCCGTTGGGATTGGCGGCACCCCAGTATTCCAGCCCGCTGAGCCCGTTGGCGGCCTTCATGTCCGCGCCCGCGCTGAAGGCCCGGTCGCCCGCCCCGGTCAGGACCACGCAGCGGATATCGCTGCGCGCCTCGATTTCCGACCAGATACGGTCAAGCCTGGCTTCGGTCGCGGCATCGACCGCATTCATCCGGTCAGGGCGGTCGATGGTGACGCGCGCGACCTGATCGACGACTTCGAAGCGGACGGTCATACCGCCTCCTTCCGCGCGACGGCGTTCAGGTTGAATTCGCGGATGACCTCGTCGGTATGCTCTCCCAGTCGCGGCGGCGCATGGCGGATCACCAGAGGCGCCTCGCTGAGATGGACGGGCGACCCGACGAGCGTGATCTTGCCAAGGATCGGGTGGTCCAGGTCCAGCAGCATGCCATTGGCTGCGGTCTGCGCGTCGTCCAGCGCCTCGCCCAGGGATCGGACGGGGGCGCAGAGCAGGTCCTGATCTTCAAGCCGCTTGATCCAGTGGGCGGTCGTGTTGGTGGCAAAGGCATCGCGGAAGCGTCCCTGCAAATAGGGCTTGTTGGCCCGCTGCGCCGCGAGATTCGGATAAGCGGACGACAGATCCTCGATCTCCAGCGCCGCGCAGATGTCGCGCAACGGATGCGGCTTGAAAGCGCCGACCACCACCACCGCCCCGTCGGTCGTGTCGAACACGCCGGTCAGAGGCATCGCGGCCCAGTTCAGCACCTCGCGATGCTTCGACCACTGCGCGGCCTCCTGCATCTGCATGGCGATCATCGAGTCATAGAGCGAGACGCCGACCTTCTGCCCGCGCCCGGTCCTGACCCGCGCCAGAAGCGCCGCAAGGATGCCCTGCACAAGATGCATCCCGGCCGTGTAGTCGCAAAGCGTGGTCGGATAGATCGACTTCGGCACCGCCGGATCCTGGGTCTTTTCCATGACCCCGGTCATGGCCTGGGCCAGCACGTCCTGGCCGCCCTTGTGGGCATAGGGACCGGCCTCTCCGAAGCCGGTGCCCGACGCGCAGATGATGGCGGGGTTGATCTTCGACAGCGTGTCGTAGTCGAAGCCCAGGCGCCGCATCACCCCAGCGCGGAAATTGTCCACCACTACGTCCGATCTCCTGACCAGGTCATAGATCATCCGGCGGCCGACCTCGGACTTGGTGTCGATCTCCACCGACCGCTTGTTGCGGTTGAGCGAGGCGAAGACGGCGTTGTTCATCGCCTCCTCGCTCGGCTCTCCGAAGAAGTTGCGCGACAGGTCGCCCTCGCCCGGGCGTTCGACCTTGATCACGTCCGCACCGAAATCGGCCAGCATCTGCGTGGCGCAAGGCCCCATCATCACTTGGGTAAAGTCGAGGACGCGGATGCCCTCCAGCGGAAGGTGCTGTTTCGTCATGGTGGTTCCCTTTCTCAGGCGGCGGCGATTGGTTCGATCAGCGCATTGGCCGAGGGCATGTCGCCCGGATCGGCGCCCTGCGCCCGCATCTGCTTCTGGATGGCCCTGACATCGACGTCGCGCAGCGCGCAGTTGGCCTGAAGCGCCTTGGCCACGGCCACGCCGGCAGCCTCGCCCTGGGCCATGCAGGGGGGAATTTCGCGCGATTGCTTCTGCGCCTCGCTTTCGACCGAATAGTGCCGTCCGGCGACGATCAGGTTGTCGATCCCCCGGGGCAGCAGCGCCCGATAGGGGGTATAGTAATCCCTGCCCCGGCAGACCGAGTCCGCGAAATGGCGCCGCTTCTTCACGTCGTCCTTGGTGACGATGTATTCGCCCTGCAACAGCCGCGTCTGCCGGATGCCCATCTGCTCGGCCGCCCCCAGCATCCTGGCATTCTCGAAGCCCGGCAGGTTGGCGCGGGCGAATTCCAGCAGCGCCATCATCCGGCGGCGGCCTTCATATTCGGCCTCGACCATGTGCTCCGGCGACAGGCCGTCATAGCCCGGCATATGCGGGCAGTTGCACCAGACGACGCCGGGCAGCGGCGTCTTCAGCCACCACATCCCCCAGGCCCCGCCGATGACGCGCCTTGCCTGGCGGTCCAGCGCCTTGAAGGCTTCGGGGTTCTCGTACTCGAACGCTTCCGCCCTGGCGGTGTCCACGTCCATCAGCCGGAAGACGGTCGTGACGATGAACTGCCCGGTCGCGAAGGACGCGCCCGCCGAGGCCGCCACGTCCAGATCGCCCGAGGCATCCACCACCATCCGTGCCCGGATCGCTTGCCGGCCCAGCTTGGTCTGCACGATCACGCCGGTGACGCGGTTGTTCTCGACGATGGCTTCGGAAAACCAGCTATGGGTGCGCAGCTCGATCCCGGCCTCGGCGACCAGGTCCAGGCTGACGCGCTTCCAGGCATCGGGGTCGAAGGCGACGGCATGGATGATCGGTTGCGGCATGCCCTGCTTGTGAAAGTCGATGCAGCCCCAACGCGCCCATTTCTGCCACATTTCCCAATTGGTCTGGCAATCTTCGGGCGGGGGAAAGACGGCGCCGTCCTGGCGCTGCATCCGGTCCACGAATTCGCTGACGATGCCGGTGGTGACAATCTCGGTCCCGTCATTCACCATGTCGTCCAGCACAAGGACCATGCCGCCCGACGCCATGCCGCCGAGATGGTGATAGCGTTCCACCAGCGTCACCCGCGCCCCGTTCCGGGCGGCCGACACGGCGGCGGACAGACCCGCCGGCCCCGCGCCGATCACCACCACATCGGTGTCGCTGACGACCGGCACCTGCTCGGCCCTGGCGGTGAGAAAATCCCTGATGCGATCGGTCATTTGGACAAACTCCTCCTGTCACGCCGGGGCGGGTCAGGCCCGCGGCGTCGATTTCCGGTTGTTTCGAATGGTCTCAGGTTACCAGCGCACGATCCGGCGTTCGGCCAGCGTGACCAGGGCGAACATCAGGACGGACAGCCCCGAGGACATCAGCACCGTGGCGTAGAGCAGCGGCGAGTTGAAATTGAAGGTCGCGTCGATGATCAGCGCACCCAGGCCCAGATCCGCCCCGACCCATTCGCCGACGATGGCACCGATGACCGAGGTGGTGGCCGAGATCTTCAGCGCCGAGAACAGGAACGGCAGCGACGACGGCAAGCGCATCTTCCAGAAGACCTCGGCCTTCGACGCCGACAGGATCCGCGCCAGTTCCAGCGTCTGCGGGCTGACCGACTGCAAACCGCGCACCATGTTGACCAGCGTCGGGAAGAAGCAGATCAGCGCGGCGATCACCACCTTTGCCGTCATGCCCGGCCCGAAGATCAGCACAAGGATCGGCGCGATGGCCAGGATCGGGATGGTGTTGACGAAGACGGCGATCGGGAAGAACGCCCGCTCGACATTGCGGGAATGGACGAAGGCCACCGCGATCAGGATGGCGGCAAGGTTGCCCACCACGAATCCCGCCACGCTTTCGAAGAAGGTGGGCCAGAAGTTCTGCATCAGCAGCGGGAACTTCTCGACAAAGGTGACGGCGACATCCGACGGCGCGGGGGCGATATAGGTCGGGACGCCAAAGGCCCTGACCCCCAGTTGCCACAGTCCGATCAGCGCGACGGCGGTTCCGATCGGCACGATGGTCGAGATCAGCCTTGCCCTGCGCGCCGTGCTGCGGGCGAGGGCCTGGGGATCGGCGATGGGAAGGTTTTCGATGGCAGCCATCAGCAGGTCTCCAGAAGTTCGCGCAGATAGCTGCAATACCGATTGAATTCGGGCGTATCGCGCAGTCTCATCTGGCGCGGTTCGGGCAGGTCGATATCGACGATTTCGCGCAGACGTCCGGGATTGGCGCGCAGCATGATCACCTTCTGTCCCAGGAAAACCGCCTCGGAAATGGAATGGGTCACGAACAGGATCGTCGTTCCCGTTTCCCGCCAGATGTCCAGCAGCTGAAGGTTCAGCCGGTCGCGGGTCATCTCGTCCAGGGCGCCGAAGGGCTCGTCCATCAGCAGCAGCTTGGGCTGGCACAGCAGCGCGCGCGCAATGGCGACGCGTTGGCGCATCCCGCCCGACAGTTCATGCGGAAGGGCGTTTTCGCGGCCCTTCAGGCCGACCAGCTCCAGCAATTCGCGGGGGCTGCGCGGCCCGGTCGGGATCACGGCCCCGCGCTTGCGCCCGATTTCCAGCGGCAGCTCGACATTCTTCAGGGCCGACCGCCACGGCAGCAGGGCGGCATCCTGAAAGACGAAGGCGAATTCCCGCGCCAGCCGTGCCTCTTCGGTCGTCTTGCCGAAGATCGAGACATCGCCCCCCGCGGCGGGGATCAGGTCCGAGACCAGCCGCAGCAGCGTGGACTTGCCGCATCCCGACGGGCCGAGGATGGTGTAGAACGCACCGGCCTCAAGCTCCAGGTCAAGCTTGTCGATCGCGGTATAGGTTCCGAAGCGGACCGTTGCCGCGTCCAGCCTGGCCGCCGGAGCGTTCACCCGTGCCGCACCGACCGGCTGCCCCACAAGGGTTTCCATGGGTTCCATCATGTCGTTCAACCATATACCGGCCGCACTGCGGCGATTTCATCCAGCACCGAAAGGGTCATGACATCGTCGACCGCAGGCGCCCCGCCTTCGAACTGGCCAAGGCGATCGTAGATGTCGATCTGCGCCTGCCAGTTTTCGCGGGTCATCGTACCCCAACCGCGTTCGCGCGTCGCCTCGTTGAAGCTGTATTCGACGACGGAACCCACCGCTGCGAGTTCGGCTTCCCGGTCAAGGTTCGGATAACGCGACACGAGGATGTCGACAGCGGCTTCGGGATTGTCATGCACCCAGCCCCAGCCGCGTGCGATCGCGCGCAACATCCCGCGGACCTGCTCGGGGTTTTCGTTCAGCGACCGGTCGGTGACGTAATAGGGATTGGCGTAAAGCTTGATGCCCGCATCCCACAGGGTCATGTCGACCCGTTCCGGCCCCAGCACGGACAAGGCGCTGACATTGGTCTTCCAGCCGGTCACCACATCGGCCTGGCCCGTCAACAGCGGCGACATGTCCGCGCCCATCACCAGCACCTCGACCTGATCCTCGGGAATGCCGTTGGCGGCCAGCAGCGCCTGCAACAGAATCCGCGCGGTGCCGTTGGTGGCGACGGTCTTGCCGATCAGATCCTTCGGCTCCCGCACCGGGTTCTTCTCGAGCGAGAAGTAGGTAAAGGGATGCTGCTGATACCCTGCCGCGATGCACTTGACCGGCAGCCCCTGGGAGCGCGCCAGCATCAGCGACGGGCTGGAGCTGATCGAGCCGATCTCGGCCCGCCCCGACGCGACCGAGGCAACGCCATCCACGTTCGGACCTCCGGCGACGACTTCCAGCGCCAGCCCTTCCTCGGCGAAATAGCCGTTCTGATCGGCAGCCAGTTCCCCCAGGATACCGTTCCCCGCCAGCCAGCCAAGCTGAAGCTTGATCGTATGGATATCAGCGGCCCAGGCCCGTTCGATACTGATCCGGGTTCCGACAAAGGCGGTCCCAAGGGCCGCCATGCCCTGCAACAGACTGCGCCGGTCGAGCTTTGTTCTGTATCGCATCTTTCCATCTCTCTGTTGGGGATAGGGCGGCCCTTGTTTCGACCTTGTTGAACCGACTTTAGCGTTGCAGGGGCGGTGCAGATAGGAGAAAGTTTTACCAACAGTGGTGCGGAAAACGCATCGCCCCCTCTCGCATCGAGGCAATATGCATACCAGCTTCCTGAAGTATTTCGACGAGGTCGCCCGGCAGCGGTCGATCCGCAAGGCGGCGCAGCTGCTCAACGTTTCGTCCACCTCGGTCAACCGCAAGATCCTCAACGTCGAGCAGCGGCTGGGCGTCTCGATCTTCGACCGCACCCCGGAGGGCGTGGAGCTCACGGCCGTGGGCGCGATCCTGCTTGAGCATTGCCGCACGGTGCTTCACGATTTCGAGCGCACCAAGATCCTGATCGACGACATGCGCGATCTGCGCACGGGGCATATCAACATCTGCACGATCGATTCGATTGCGATGGGCTGTCTGCCCCGGGCGATGAACGAGTTCGGAAAGATCTATCCCGACATCTCGATCTCCGTCACCACCGCCCAACCCGAGGACGCGGTGCAGGCCGTGGCCAGCGGCGCGGCCGAGATCGGAATCGCCTTTACGTTCTCGGACCATCCTGGCGTCAGGCTGCTATCCGAAAAGTCCGCGCCCTTCGGCGTCATTGTTCGTCCCGACCATCCGCTCGCAGGCCGGACCAGCGTCACACTCGACGACATTGCCGCCTACAGGCTGGTGCGCACCATCGATGCCCGAGGCGGCAACTCGATCATCGATCAGGCCATCACGACATTGGTTACACCGCTGTCGACACATATTTTCACGAACACATTGTTTCTCGCGAAGCAAATGATCCTGGGCGGCCACGGCATCGGGCTTTATACCAAGATCGGCTTCTACGACGACATCGAAGACGGCCAGCTCCGCTTTGTGCCGCTGATCCAAGAGATGCTTGCCAACATCCGGGTAGGGATCTTCGTATCGACCTCAAGCCCGATCGACCCCGCCAAGCACCTGATGTGCAACGCGCTAACAAGGGAAATGGCAAGTATGCGTCTGGACTCCTGACGGGCGTTGCCGCGCAAGCACAGCCCGAGAGGGCGGCCTTCCTGACCTGCCATCGGTCTTTCATCCCGCCGCGATCAAGGCCCGGTTGGCGTTTAGGCCGATCGGCGCAGGTTCAGAAACCGGCCCACGTGCGGGGCCTTCATCTCGCGCAGCGGGGGGGCGATTGCACCGGCCAGACTCCGCTCGCAGTTGGCCGAGGACTGGTATCCCGCGCAGAACCAGCTGGTCCGGAGCAAGGCGGACCAGCCAGGCTTTCGGCAAAAGGCGGCGATCAATTGCCCATGCTGGCCAGCCGCTCCATATCCACCCGGACGACCGAATCCAGCGCGCCCTCGCGATAATCGGGATGCTCCTTGTCATGCGGCGCCTTCACCGTCAGGAACAGGGTCCGGCCGTCCTCGCCGACCTCCAGGCTGTTGGGGTGCGTCGGCAAGGGAATGCGCTGCTTGACCGCATAGCCCTGCGCGTCGATCACCAGAAGCCCGCCGGTGCCGGTCTTTGCCTCGCGCTCGACCCCGCGCCAGGTGGCATAGATCTCTGACCGCGCCGGGTTGTAGGCAACGTCCAGCGCGCCGGTGCCGACCGGAATCTGCGCAACCACCTTGCCGCTGGCGATGTCGAAGACATAGAGCACGCCCTTGTTGGCATCGGCCGCGAACAGCCGCTGGCCTTCGACATCAATCGCCAGGTTGACGAAGAAATGCTGCGAGGCCTCGGCCCCCTCCTCGGTCGTGTCGCCGGTCGAGAATGCGCCGATCCGCGCGCCGCCGACCGTGTCGATCACCGCGATCTCCTCGATGCCGCCGCCGCTGGCGTAGAAGCGCCCTGCCCCGCCGTCATAGGCGGCGCCGGCGGTCCAGAGCCCGCCCTCGATCCGGTGCGCAAGCTTGCCCGCCTTGGTGTCGACGATCCAGGTCACGCCCTTCTGGCCGGGGCTGGTCACGAAGGCAAGGCCCTTCTCCTCGTCCAGCACGATCATGCGGGTATGCTCAAACCCCTCGCCCTCGGGCTGTCCCAGCTGGATGGTGTCGAGGACTTGCCCACCCCGCGCATCGATAACGGTCAGCGAGCCGTCGAGCGTATTGCCCGCGTAAAGCCGCCCGGTGCTGCGGTCCAGCGCCAGCGCGAAGGGCCGGCGCGGCAACTGGATCTGCCGGATCGGGCGCAGGTCGGTGGCGTCCAGCACATGGATGAAACCCGCGGTGCCCTTGTCGAAGGACGGGGTCGAGGCGACGAAGACCAGCCCTTCCCCGGCCCAATGCACCACCTCATAGGCGCCGGGAATGCTGTCGGTGCGGATCACGGCGGGGGCGAGCTCGGCGGCGGTCAGCGCCGCGGGCTCGGTCGGGGCGTCCTGCGCGGCAAGCGGCAATCCCACCCCGGCCACGAGGGAAAACGTCAGCAACCCGGCCAAGGCAGAGGCTTTCGACAAAAGAGGACGATTGAAGCACATGTAGTTACCCTCAAGCATACGTTCAGAACTTCGCTCGCAGTGTCAGTTCGACGCTGCGTTCGTCGCCATAGACCACCCGATCGTAGAAACCGGTCGTGGCGTAGTATTTCTCGTTGAAGATGTTGTTCACGCTGAGCGTCACACCCGTCCGCTCACCGATGTCGTAAGCGGCGTTGAGGTCGAAGACAGCATAGGATCCCTGCCGCACACCCATCGATTCACCATCCCACGGCATGCTGATCGTATGGCTTTGCCAACGCATTGCACCGCCCACCGTCAGTTTTTCGTCGAAGATGCCTATGGGGCGGTAATCCGTCGCTAGCTTCAACGTGTGGCGCGGCTGGTGGGTGTAAAGCTCCGTACCGTCCTTGTCCTTCGAGATGCGGAAGGTATAGCCGGCCGAGACGTTCCAGCGGTCGTTGATGGCACCCGCCGCCTCAAGCTCGAAGCCGCGCGTCGTGGTTCCGTCTATGCTGCGATAGATACTGCGCTGCAAGTCGTCGTCCCAGCGCACATATTCCGCCACATCCTTCTGATCGGTCTGGAAGATTGCAGCCGAGACGTAGAGCGCCCCGTTCAAGGGATCGCCCTTGACGCCCAGCTCATAGTTCCAGCCATAGGTCGGGTCGAGGTAATTGCCTTCCTCGTCCTGGCTCAACTGCGGCTGATAGATGCTGGAGACGCTGCCATAGGCCGTCCAGACCGGGTTGAGGTCATAGGTGAAGCCCAGATAGGGCGTGATCTCCCCGTCATAGGAATATTCGAACGGCAGCGAATTGTTGCCGGTCTCCTTGCCCTTCCACCAATTGGCACGGGCACCCGCCAGCACCCTCAGCTGATCGGTCGCGTGGAACTGGAGCGTCCCGTAGAGCGCATATTGACGGGTTTCGGATTCGGCCCAGTAGGTGCGGGTCGGCGACCATGTCGGTTCGGCGGGACCACCGTTCCAGTCGAAGATGCTGCCAACCGGGGGCAAAGGCCGAAGGGCGCCATAGCCGTCATGATGCATCTTGCCGTCAGAGGCTATCGCGCCGACGACGAATTGGTGTTCGCGACCCATGGCCTGAAAATCGCCGTTCAGCACCGCGTTCAGCGAGTTCTGCCGGAAATATCCCACATAGCGCGTCGCCGAGGACAGCGAGAGCCCCTCGCCCGTGGCACGGTCGGGCGCGCCGACGAACCAAGCCAGTTGCGTATCGAGTTCGTTGCGCATGTGATTGAAGACCAGCCGGCCGGTCCAGCCGTTCTGGAACACATGTTCCAGAGAGGCGAAGACCTCGGTCTTTTCGGTGTCGCCATAGGTCCAGTCGGTGCCCACGGTCGAACCCCATGGCCAGTCGATCAGCCCACCGTCGGTATAGAACGGCGGCAACCCGCCCCAGGTCACGTTGTCGGTCTTGGTCTTTTGATAGGTGATGCCGGTGCTCAGCAGCGTATTCTCGTCGATATCCACGTCCAGAGCGCCGAACAGGGCATATTTGTCCTTGTGATAGCCGTCGAGCGTGCCATCCCGACTGTCCACCACACTCACCAGTCGGCCCCGCACCGTGCCCGAGCCATTCAGCGGCCCCGAGACATCCGATTCCACGCGCGCGCCCTTGGGATAGGCCAGCGAGACGGCGGCCTGGTTCTGGAACTCCTTGGTCGGGCGCTTGCGGATGAAATTGATCGAGGCGCCGGGCTCGCCCGCGCCCTGCATCAGCCCGGTGGCACCGCGCACGATCTCGACATGGTCATAGAGCGCCATATCGGGGTTGTTGTCGCCGAACTGCCAAGTGCCGTCGCGCGGCACCGGCACGCCGTCATACTGATAGGTATTGATGAAGAAACCGCGCGAATAGTAGTTGATGCGATCGCTTTCATAGGCCTGCACGGTGATGCCGGTGGCCGCGTCCATCGTCTCGGCGACGGTGGTGATGTTGCGGTCCTTCATCTGCGCATCGGTGATGACGCTGGTGGATTGCGGCGTCTCCTTCTGGCTCAGAACCAGGCCGGTGGCCGAGCGCATCCATTCCGTGGTCCAGCTGTTCGTGCCTTCGGTCTCGGTGCCGGGCGCAGCCGTGATCGTCACCTCCTCCAGGGTAACGGTGCCGTCGGTGGTCACGTCGGCCTGCTGGGCCAGGGCCGGGCAGGCCAGCAGCGCCAGGATGCCGGCACCAAGCGCCGTGGTCTGCCGCGCACGATCGGCGAAAGAAATTGGTGGTGAGTGTGTCATGGCAAGCCATCCGATACGGTTCGGGTTTCGGCTTGCATGCGGCTAGCTCCGGTGCCTGCTATTCCCGCCGCTAGGGCCGGCGATCAAGCGGAGTCGGCAGATGGCGCAGGCTTGCGACAATTCTGCAACAAGCCGGCGATCAACCGTGCGCTGCCGAAGTAGCGATATCAGACGGCTTACGCGGGCAACCATGCTCCGAGCGTATTAAACGGCATCCAACGGATTGGGAGCAAGTTTGGCGCAGATAAGATTGCCAACCCCAGCTTGCTGAAACTTACGAGCTTCTCAGGGAGAGCCGCGGGCGGCTTCCGGATCAGGCGGCGCAGACCCGGCCCGCCGGACACCTCATCTCCCGGACCGAGCGGCCAGGTCGCGCTGAGGTGGTCGCGCAGAAGATCTCGAAACGGCTGCAACTCGCCCGACCCGCTCTCTCTCTACCCACCAGATCATGCAACCGCCCAAGCCGCCACCGGTTCGAGGCACGCCCCGAATGCCAGATCCGTGCCGTCCCAATACAAAGGCTTCAGCCGGTCCGTCCGGCGCGAACGGAAAACACCGTGCCGGTGAAAGGATCTTTGCGCAGCGTCGATGCGACCAGCGCGCAGGCCGTCATGACCCTTCCCGAAGTCAACAGGCTTCATGGCCACCATGATCCGCACCCAGAGACCGACGCAATCCGCCCAGCCGAGGCCAGGGGTTCCGAACGGATCACCAATGCGCCCGAGACAATCTCCGGCCCAACCGCGGCACCGACATCGGCGCACGGCGCATCCTCAACTGGGCCGACTGTCAGTGCGGCGCACTAACCGGATCCTCCGGCTCAGGCAGTTCCAGCCGACCTGTCCGCGCCAGCGCCCGCCACGAAGGATGTGGGTCGCAGGAACATCATGCCGTCGCGCCACCTCGTTCACCGTGACGCCGTGCAGCAAGGGCTCCGCCACGGTCCGCGCCTTCACCTCATCCGGCCATGTCCGGTTCCGACGACTGCGACCGCCAGCCGGGGGAAACCCATCCCCAAACCGTCCCGGTCCAATGAACCGATCAGGATGCCGGCCGCGAGGTGCGCCGCAGAGAGCGCTTACGGATCGCTCCGGCGCCACTCGCCCGTATTTCCGTCAGTTCGACCGCCCGTAAACAATGCCGTTGGGCCGATCCCCAACAGGAATTGTTTGAAGCACCGTGCCGCTTTCGGCATCGATCACCGAGACGCTGTCATCGGCGATGTTCGTCACGAACACATAGGCCCCATCGGCCGAGGCCGACACGCCGTGGGCGCCGCCGCCGGTGGTGATGGTCTTCACCACCTGCCCGGTCGCCGTGTCGATCACGGATACGGTGTCGTTCGGCTCCGCCTCTGTGCCCTGGTTGGCCACATAGACCGAACCACCGTCCGCAGTCGCGAAGACCTGGATCGGCTTCGGCCCGACATCCACCTTGCCGGTGATCTGCCGGGATACCGTGTCGATGACCGCCACCCGGTTCTCATCGCGAAGCGAGACATAGGCCCGATCGCCCGAAGGCGTGAAGCCGACCTGGACGGGCGCGGCACCGACGGGAATACGGGCAACCTCGGCAAGATTTGCCGTGTCGATCACGGACACCGAGCCGTCCTCGACATTGGCGACGTAGAGTTCGGCCTCGTCCGGGCTCAGGCGCAGGCCGTGCGGGTAGCCGCCCGTCGCGACGCGCGCGATGACCTTGACCTGCGTCAGATCCACCACGGCGATCTCGTCACCGCCGGCCAAGGAGACATAGGCCCGGCCCAGCCGGTCGGCAACCACATGGGCCGGATGAGCGCCCACCGGGACCGTCGCCCCGGACGCCGAGAGGTTCTGCGGATCTAGAATGACCAGCAGCCCTTCGGCGACACCGTGACCGTGACCCTTCGTGCCGTGATCCCCTTCGGTGACAGGCTCTCCGACTGCCAGCAGCAGCCTGCCATCCGGCGTCAGATCGACGTTATGAGGCGCGATCGGGACCGAAACCGAGACCACCGCTGCGGTGCCGAGATCGATGGCACTGATGGAATTGCCGCCTTCATTGGCCGAATAGACCGTTCCACCTGCCTGACCACGGATGGCCGGTTCCTGGCCGGCATTGATCTCCAGCCATGTCTGCATTGCAGCGATCTCGCGTTCCTGCGCCTCGATGATCTGGGCAGCCCACTCCCGCGTTTGCGGATCATCCCCATATTGCTGAACGATCTTCGCCATGTCGATCGCGCCCCGATGGTGCGGGATCATGCCCCGGACGAAGGCGAGGTCGGGGTCATCTGCCAGGACTCCCTCCATCATCGGCCCATGCATGTCGTTCATTGCATCGATATTGGCCTTCGTGAACGCGGGAAGGTGGTCGGGGGCCGGCGTCTCCGCAGGGGACGGACCCATCATTCCCGGCATCACCTGGTGAAGCGCATCCCTGCATTCCGGAGGCATGGCCCGCATCATGGCCCTGGACTGCTCCGGCATTCCCTGCATCAGGGGCATCGTGGCGGAGCGGGCCGTGGGAGCGGGGGCCGGCTCGATTTGCACCTGCGCGTTTCCGGGACGATGGGCGCCATGCTCCGCTTGCGCCAGAGCAAAACTGGGCAAGCCGGTCAGGAGACCGACGGAAAGGGCGATTGCAGCTCGTGTCATTGTTTTCATCCTTTGGCATCGGAGAAGCGGCGCCACTTTCCGGCGCTGGACTCCGTATTCGTCTGATGGGAGCGGCCCGAGGGGCCAGAGCCCTCTCGGACAGGCACGTGACTCAGGCAGTCGCAGTCAGACGTGGCGGCCTCAGGATAGCAGCGGGGATTCGCCCCGAGGGGTCCGGCCTCATGCTGCTCAGGTGACCGTTGCCCGGAAAAGGCGGCAGCGGCTGGGGTTCGGGAAGGATGGCAGCGACCAGGCATGCCTGGCAGCAATCCAGCAGGCCGAACCCTGCCGTGCCGGAATCGCAGTGTTCGACGGCCGTCCCCTCGCCCGATGCATGGGAATCGGTGCAAGGTTGCGTGATTGCGGCGACATCCTGATGGGCGGGATGTCCTCCCGGACCCGCATGCGCCACCGGCTGCAAAAGAACGGCGCCCAAGGCCAGCAGCAAGAGCATGATTGACAGATGGCGCAGCCGGTCGCCCCGCAACCGGAACGCCACCTGCACCCGCCCGATCACAGCGCCGCCGCCTCTCGGCCGGCGCTTGCCAGGGCACAATGCAAACAGACTGGTCACGGGTTGGGCGATCATGCAGGGCCTTCGATCAGATCTCCTCGGCGCCGTGGAAGCGCGAATAGGTCTTGTAGCCCGAAGCATCGAACAGCAGCACCTCATAGGTCTCCGGCTCGACGCCGGGGAGGTCCATGCCGGGCGAACCGACGGGCATCCCCGGCGCCGCAAGGCCGATGGCCGTCGGCCGTTCGGCCAGAAGGCGGCGGATGGCACCTGCCGGAACATGGCCCTCGATCACATAGCCGTCGACCTCGGCCGTGTGGCAAGAGGCCAGGTCGAGCGGAACGCCCAGCCGTTCCTTGAGGCTGTAGACGTCGTCCGAGTTCACCGCCCGGACCGGAAAGCCGGCGGCGCGCATATGGTCGATCCAGCCGCCGCAGCAGCCGCAACCGGGGTCCTTGGTCACCGTTACCAGCGGCAGCGTCTCGGCCCGCAGGTGCCCGGGCAGGACAACTAACAGGGAAAGGATACCAGCGGCCATCAAGGCGGCGCGTCGGCTAATGATAGGATCTGGCATCGTCAAACCTCGCTTGCAGATGCCATTGTCCTGCCGCGCCGGGCCGGGCGCCAGCCACGAAGAGGTGAGCAGGCGCCTGCATCCCGCGGCAAGTTGTCGCGAGCCCGGACAGGCCGCGCTCCCACCCCGTCTTCAACCCGGATCGGGCAAGGGATCGAGGGGGCCCGGCCGAACCCAGTCCGGAATGCTCGCGCAGCGTCCGACGCCTGCGCGAGGCGGGCGCGCGCCTCCGAGGCTTCGCCTTTGGCCGCGAACCTGGCCTGGCGCTGCTACGCCGCCTCTGGCGCAGGGCGGACGCCTGATGCCCAGCGTCACTCAGTTCGAGAAAGCATCAATCAGGTTCAGGACCGCGAGAATCTTTCTGGTGCCGCTGTCAATCCGATAAATCCGGTCATTGTCCCGGTAGTAGTTCCATCCGCGGCGTTGCTCCAGGCCGTATCGGTCCAGGTCGCGGATCAACACGTAATTGCCGCTTCGAAGCGTATCGCCGACCCGGGTACCGAAACGCTTGCCGACCTGACCAGGCGGAACGCAAGGAGGGTTCTTCTTGGCGAGTCCAGGCGGGCAATCGGCAACATAGCGCGCCTGTGCGCGATGAATGTCCCTGTAGCCGCGGTCGTCGTGATGACGCGCAAGGCCGCCTTTACCATTGCCGCGCCCCGGATCGGCCGGGACCGGAGCAGCGGCCGTTACGGCAACAACCATGGCGGTCATCAGTGTCGGTGCCAGTTTCATCGTTCATGCTCCCGGGCAGCATCCAGCACAGCATATAGTTCGGCCAATGCGGACGTCGCATCACAAAAACATGCTCTGGCGAAAAGCCGCCGCCGACCGCTGAATGGCCGACTTTGCCAAGCTTCAACCCTATCCGACCGCCCCGCCCGCGCGGGGCCTTTTCATGCAGAAACGCATGATTCTGATAGGGTTCATGGGCCGCACCACGCGGCTCACCAATATGGCCCGCGTCGGGCGCCCGGTTGGCGCGGGCGAGGACCAAATCCGCGCCGTGATCGTGGTCGAGACCTCGGACTGCGGATTCGACAGCCATGTACCGCGTCGAGCAGCGCCTGACCGCGGCGCGCGCCCCACGAAGTGGCGCTGGCCGGGTCGCCGTCGCCGGCCTGACGGTCGCCGCTCCATTCGTGGCGGCCGTCTTGGGGGAAACGCAGGCATGGGAATGGCTTGTCACGGATCCCGGACGAAGGCTCCGGCCGATGGAAGGACCTGAACGAAATCGGCGCGGGCCTGCGCGGGATCGCCGCAGCTTCGCCAAACGGGCCAGCGAGGGCGCACGGGGTGAGGTCTACCCGTCCTTACGCCTGCCCCCTCTTGCCTCCATGCGGGTGCCGATTTGTTCCAGCCGCTACGGCTGAACCGCAAGAATTACACCGCCCCGATCGGTCTCTGCCTGATGCAACGCAGATCGGCGAAAATCCGCCAGCGCCGATGCCGCGATTCGGCTTCCCTTTGCCACCGTGCTAGCCTCCCTCGCATCAGTCAGATGGAGGGGGAGAGATGGGGCAAAAATTTGTGCCCGAGCTACACGACCCGGACCACCGGAAGGCTGAGGGGCAGAAAGACAAGCAGCTCACGGACGATGAAGCCGATCGCTTGTTCGATGCGATAGTGGCCAAGCTCGACGCGGAAGAGCGAGCAGCACAGCGGCAAAATTGATTGTACTCCCGCCCGGTCACTCCGGGCGGGCCTTCATGCGTTTCTGGCGCCGGTGATCTCATGCCGCGCGGCCGAGGCCAGAACGGAAGATCTGGTCACCCCGCGCGCTTTCCAGCGTCGATGGCGCGCCGGAGGCCACGTTCAATCGAGAGGTTCACTCGCTCCAGCGCCCCGTCCGTCGGGATATAGGGGGTCGCGATCAGGGTGGCGCCTTCGAACAGCGCAGGGGCAACATTCTCGCGCTGGCGGAGGGGATCAAGCGGCGAGAGCGTCACCTCCGCCCGATCCTCGAACCATGGCTTGAGAGCCTCAGTGGCCGCTTTTCGGGACTTCGTCCCAGCCATCGGACGCGGCGAAGCAGCCCCGCAGGTCGGGAAAAGTCAGGCCATAGGCCGAGCCGGGGTCCCGATGGACGATGGCGGAATGCAAGATCATGGTGGTTTCCCGATTTGTAGAACCGCAAAATTGTGGAGGGCAGATGAACCGGGCTTACAAGAGTTCGGCCCGTTGATGCTGCGGGCGGCTCCCAGGTCCTTCTTCAGGTGCGGTACGGTCGCGGTCCTTTCGCCCTTTCTCGGCTTCAGGTGCGATCCTCGTTTCGAAACCCCCTCGAATCCCGCTGCCTTCAGAACCTGGAGGATTCTCCCATCCGCGGATCAGGCAACAGACCCCGGACCGACGCGACAAGATCGGCGGGAAGGTCGGTGATGATCGGAACGGCACCTTCAGCGCCTTGTGGCATTCGCCATCGCACCGAGATCTTCTGGATGCCAGAGGAAATCCTGGAAGGGCGGCCCGCTGCACACATCTGCAAACCGGTGAGGGCCAGAAGTAGCCAAGTGGTGGTCGGGGCGAGAGGATTCGAACCTCCGGCCTACGGTACCCAAAACCGTCGCGCTACCAGGCTGCGCTACGCCCCGGACCTGTGGCGCTGTCTAGCGGCTGGCCGCGCGGGGGGAAAGGGAAAATCGACGGCGCCGAGACGCGAGCCTTCAGTCGCAGGGCGCCAGCGCGTCCTCTTGCGGCAGTCGCGGATGCGACAGCACCATGCCCGGATGGATGCCCAGCCGCGCCGCATCGCCCCCCGGCACCTCCAGCACCATCAGCCGCTGGGGTGCAGGATCGCCGGGCGCGGCGCCGGGAATCGCCGTCTCGTCCAGCGGACGGGCCATGGGATGGACGTGGCGCACCTCGCCCCGCGCGTCGATGAAGATCATGTCCAGCGCGATCAGCGTGTTGCGCATCCAGAAGCTGACCGGCTGCGGCGATTCGTAGATGAACAGCATGCCCTGCCCCCGGGGCAGGTCGCGGCGGAACATCAGGCCCCGCGCGCGTTCCTCGTCGGAATCGGCGATCTCGACCGCCACCTCGACCGGCTGTCCCCGGCCCTGGAACAGGGCCAGGTCGGGATGGCATGTGGCCGCAAGGGCCGAGGATGGATCAGTGATGAGAAGAGCTAGAAAAACCGTTGCGGCCCGCAACTTCATACCGCGCCCGCGACCAGCCGCAATTTAGCGAGCGCGGCCGCTCCCCCCGGTTGCGACTGCCGCGCCTCGATCGCGGCTCTTTCCCAGGAGAGGATTTGCGCGGCCATCATCCCCCGCCGCCCATCGACCACGCGCAGCGCGATGGCCTCGCCCACGGCCAGGTCGGCAAAGCCCGAATGGCGCAGGACCTCGACATGCAGGAACACATCGGCCTTTTCGGCGAAGATGTTGGCGAAGCCGAAGCCCTTGGCCTTGTCGAACCATTTCACCCGCGCCGGCAGCAGCGGCAGCTGCGCGATCTCCTCCGGCGTGGCCGAACACAGATCGGCGATGGCCGGCATCGGTTCGCTGGCCGGGGGCGTGACCTCCAGCACCTCGACCGCCTGCATGCCGCGCGGGGTTTTCTGAATCATGGCAACGACATGAGAGCCCTCGGCAACCGAACTCTGGCCGAAATTCCTCAGCACATTGGCATGCAGGAGAATGTCGGCGCCACCATCGGGATCGGTCAGGAAACCGAAGCCCTTGCTGCCGTCGAACCATTTCACGACGCCCGCAATCTTGCGTTGTTGCCCGTCGTCTTCTTCCATGTCGTCCTGTCACCCGTTTGAAAACCAGAAACAACCCGAAACTCCGGTCCCGCGTCCTTCGATCTGGACTGAACGAAGGTAGAGCCGGATTGGTCAGGTTTTCCATACCATGGATAAATCCCGAACCCGCATCAAGGGCTAAGACGGCACACTTGCCACAAACTTTGCATAATTTCCTGGCCCTCGTCCTGCAAGGTGCTGTTTTCGCCGTGATAACCTTTTTTTGTCCAACGAAAGCGATCATGCAGGCGAAAGGCGCCATCGGCCCAGAACTCGATCTGAACCGGATGGATTCGGTATCCGCCCCAATGCGGCGGGCGCGGCGGATTCAATCCGAGGTTGATTCCCAGCCGCGCCGCCTCGGCCATCAGCGCGTTGCGGCTGGCCAGCGGCCGGCTTTGCTGCGACGCCCAGGCGCCGATCCGCGACTGCAAGGGCCGCGAGGCGTAATAGGCATCGGCCAGTTCCGGCTCGACCCGGGTGACATGGCCGCGCACACGAATCTGCCGGCGCAGGGATTTCCAGTGCATGACGAAGGCGGCGACGCCGGTGGCCTCGATCTCGACCCCCTTGGCGCTTTCGTAATTGGTATAGAAGACAAAGGAACCGTCCGCCCCCGCGCCTTCGATATCCTTCAAAAGCACCATGCGCACATCGGGCATGCCGGCCGCATCGACGGTGGCCAGCGCCATGGCGCTGGCGTCGTTCGGCTCGGTCCTCTCGGCCTCGGCCAGCCAGCTCCGGGCGATGGCAAAGGGATCGTCGCCCGCAAAAATTCCGCTCCGGTCACTCATGGCTGTCTGTCTACCGACACTTGATGCCTCCTTGCAGTTGCCCTAATCCTGCTGAAAACCGAAGAAGCGCGAGGGGCAGCATCATGTCAAGTGACGGCGGTATGGGGCTGATGAAGGGTCGCCGCGGCCTCATCATGGGCCTGGCGAATGACAAGTCCATCGCCTGGGGCATCGCCAAGGCGCTGGCCGACCAAGGCGCCGAGCTGGCCTTTTCCTATCAGGGCGAGGCGCTCAAGCGCCGGGTCGAGCCGCTCGCCGCACAGATCGGCTCGGACCTGCTGGCCGAATGCGACGTCTCGGACGAGGCCTCGATCGACGGGCTGTTCGAGACGCTGCGCGGGCGCTGGGACAGCCTGGACTTCATCGTCCATGCCATCGGCTTTTCCGACAAGGAGCAGTTGCGCGGCCGCTATGCGGACACCACGCGCGACAACTTCCTGATGACCATGGACATTTCGGTCTATTCCTTCACCGCCGTGGCGCGCCGCGCCGCCGCGATGATGCCGAATGGCGGCTCGATGCTGACCCTGACTTATTACGGCGCCGAGCGCGTCATGCCGCATTACAACGTCATGGGCATCGCCAAGGCCGCGCTGGAGGCCTCGGTGCGCTATCTGGCCGAGGATTTCGGCAAGGACGGCATCCGCGTCAACGCCATCTCGGCCGGGCCGATCAAGACCCTGGCGGCCAGCGGCATCGGCGATTTCCGCTATATCATGAAGTGGAACGAGCTGAACTCGCCGCTGCGCCGCAACGTCAGCCAGGAGGAGGTCGGCAAATCGGCGCTCTACCTGCTGTCCGACCTGGGCTCGGGCGTCACCGGCGAGACGCACCACGTCGATTCGGGCTATCACATCGTCGGCATGAAGGCGGTGGACGCCCCCGACATCGCCACGACCAAAAAGGACTGATCCACCGCGATGAGCGTCGAGCAGGTCATCGCGCTTGTCTCGGCGCTGTCGCTGGCGATCCTGACGCCCGGCCCGGCGATCATCGCCACCGTGCAGACCGCCTTCGCCCATGGCCGCAGCCGCGCCCTGCCCTATGCGCTGGGGCTGGCCTCGGGCGCCTCGCTCTGGTGCCTTTTCGCGCTGGCGGGGCTCGCGGTGCTGTTCCGGCTGCACCCCGCCCTGTTCACGGCGCTGAAGATCTTCGGCGGCTTCTATCTGCTCTGGTTCGCCTGGACGCTGTGGCGCGCCTCGACCGAGCCGCTGCCCGAGGCGGCGGGCGGCGCCTCCAGGGGCTATTGGGGCGGGATCGCGCTGAACCTTTCCAACCCCAAGCCGGCACTGTTCTACGCCGCGCTGATCCTGTCGGTCTTTCCCGAGCCGATGGGCATCGCGCGGCAGGCGCTGATCTACGGCATCTGCCTTGCGACCGAGCTGTCCTGGTATGCGCTGGTCGCGGTTCTGATGTCGACAGCCATCATGCGCACGCGCTATTTTGCCGCCAAGTTCTGGATCGACCGGGCCGCCGGCATCGCCATCATGCTGCTGGGCCTGCTGTTGATCGTCAACCACTAAGGAGCCAGCATGACCGATCGCCTGCCCCATGAACGCGGATTCCACATCAGCTGGGACCAACTGCACCGCGACGCCCGCGCCCTGGCCTGGCGGCTGGAACATCGCGAATGGCGTGCGATCCTGGCCATCACCCGGGGCGGGCTGGTGCCGGCGATGATCGTCGCGCGCGAGCTGGACATCCGCGTGATCGACACGATCTCGGTCAAGTCCTATCGCGGCAAGGGCGGGCAGGAGCGCGGCGAGGTCACGGTGCTGAAAGCCCCCGACCCGGCGGTGATGCTGGACGGCGACGGCATCCTGGTGGTGGACGACCTGGTCGATTCCGGCCGCACCCTGGAACATGTGCGCACCATGTATCCCAAGGCGCATTTCGCGACCGTTTATGCCAAGCCCAAGGGCCGGCCGATGGTCGAAACCTATGTGACCGAGGTCAGCCAGGACACCTGGATTTTCTTTCCCTGGGACATGGCGCTGCAATACGTCCAGCCCTATCGCGGCGAGGATTGATCCGCGCGGCATGTCGGGGGGCCGGCGGCCATTCGGGATTGCCCCGGCAGTCCTTGTGGCGCATCATCAAATGGCGGGCTGGAAACAGCTCCATCGTCCCGGGGGAAGCCGCGATGCGATTGATGTTCCTTGTCGCGCTGTTGCTGCCGCTGCCGGCAGCTGCCTTTACGGCCCGGAACGGCATGACCGTGACGCAGGCCGGCCCGGCCGAAATCGCGGTCGCCCACGAACCGCGACGGGAGGACACCGACTATTGGTGTGCCGCAGGCGATTTTGCGCAGCGCGTTCTGCGGCAGCCCGGCCAGGTCCGGATCTGGCGCGCCACCCCCAAACCGCGCAAGGCTGGCCAAGGGATCGTCTTCACGCTCGATTCCACGCGAAAGGCCGAAGGGGCCGGATTGTCCGAGTTCGGTTCGGGACCGCGGGATGGATCCCTGTCCGTCGGGATGGCCGTGGGAAGCTTTTGCCGGATAGAGATTCCCTATTGGCGCGACTGAACGGCCTTTCCTTCGGGAAGCGGCGACAGAGGCCGGACGGCCGCTTGCGGCTCGCCCCTGATCCAGCCTCGCGCCAAGGTGCGCCCGCTCTTTCCTACCCGTTCCCCCGCACGAAGCGCGCCGCTTCCTCGGCCGCGCGGCGCAGGGCGCGGCTCTTGTTCACCGTCTCCATGAACTCGGCCTCGGGGTCGCTGTCATAGACCACGCCGCCGCCGGCCTGGATATAGAGCGTGCCGTCCTGGATCACCCCGGTGCGCAGCGCGATGCACATGTCCATCTCGCCATTCGCGGCGAAATAGCCGACGCCGCCGGCATAGACGCCGCGCTTTTCCGGCTCCAACTCGTCGATGATCTCCATCGCCCGGACCTTGGGCGCGCCCGAGACCGTGCCCGCCGGCATCCCCGCCAGCAGCGCCGAAAGCGCGTCCTCGCCCTCGCGCAGTTCGCCCACCACGTTCGAGACGATATGCATGACGTGGGAATACCGCTCGACGATGAACTGCTCGGTGGGGGTGACCGTGCCGATGCGCGCCACCCGGCCCACGTCGTTGCGGCCCAGGTCCAGCAGCATCAGATGCTCGGCCAGTTCCTTCTGGTCGGCCAGCAGATCGGCCTCCAGCGCGCGGTCCTCCTCGGGCGTGGCGCCGCGCGGACGGGTGCCGGCGATGGGGCGGATCGTCACCTCGCCTTCGCGCAGCCGCACCAGGATCTCGGGTGAGGCGCCGACGATCTGGAAGCCGCCGAAGTTCAGGAAGAACATGAAGGGCGAGGGATTGGTGCGCCGCAGCGCGCGGTAAAGCGCAAAGGGCGGCAGCGGGAAATCCATCGCCCAGCGTTGCGAGGGCACCACCTGGAAGATGTCGCCGGCGCGGATGTATTCCTTGGCCTTCTCGACCGCGGCCAGATAGGCTTCCTTGCTGAAATTGCTGCGTAATTCTCCGATCTTCAGGTCGTGACCCAGGGCGCGCGGCTCGCTGGGCTGACGGTCCAGCGCGCGCAGCGCCTCCATCACCCGTTCGGCGGCCCGGGCATAGGCGGCGCGGGCCGGGGTGTCCGCATCATGCCAGGCGGGGGCGCAGAGCAGCACCTCGCCCTTGACGCCGTCCAGCACCGCAACGACCGAGGGGCGCATCATCATCGCGTCCGGCAGGCCAAGGGGATCGGGGTTCACGTCGGGCAGCCGCTCGACCAGGCGGATCATGTCATAGCCCAGATAGCCGAAAAGCCCCGCCGCCCCTGCCGGAACGCCATCGGGCATGTCGATGCGGCTTTCCGCGATCAGGGCGCGCAGGCTGTCCAGCGCCGGGCGATCGTCGGCCGCGAACTCGTCCGAATAGCGGGCGTTGCGGTTGATGCGCGCCTTGCCGTCGCGGCATTCCCAGATCAGGTCCGGCTTCATGCCGATGAAGGAATAGCGGCCGCGCACCTCGCCGCCGGTGACGCTTTCCAGCATG
The DNA here is from genome assembly GCF_001447385.1 of Paracoccus sp. MKU1. GTDB lineage: Bacteria > Pseudomonadota > Alphaproteobacteria > Rhodobacterales > Rhodobacteraceae > Paracoccus. The sequence goes on from NZ_LLWQ01000099.1 coordinate 46,876, forward strand.
AAGGAGTTCGGCGCCGCCTCGGCCAGCTTCAGCATCAGGCTGACCGGCGTATCCAGGTCGGCCGCCAGCCGGATGGTCAGAAGCTGGTTGCGCCCCTCGGCCCAGCCGCGTTCGAACTCGGCAAAATCGGGGGTGATCTCCATCACTGAACCTGCGCGTTCACCGCATCCACCGCGGTCTGGTTCAGGGTCGCGCCGGCCTGGGACTGAAGCGCGCGGGCGAAATAGTCGAAGACGTCCTGGCGCAGCGAATCCGCCAGCCGGGCCGAGATGCCGTCGCGGATCTGCGCCGCCTCGTCACCCTCGGTTTCGGCGGGGTGGATCTTGTCCAGCGTCACCAGGAACACGCGGTTCTCGGCATCGACCACCTCGGTCCCGCCCTCCTCGGCGATCTCGAAGGCCTGGACCACCACCTCCTGCGGCACGCCGTTGATGAACCCGCCGCGGGCCAGGTTGGTCACGGGCGAGCCGGGATCGGGAGCGGGCTTCCCGACCGCCGGGGCGGGGCTGTCGGTGCCGGTCGCATCGCCGCCGAGGGCCTGGGCGACCGGCGCGGTCGCCGCCGCCGGGGCCGGCTCGATGCCGGGCTCGGCGGCCGCCTCGGCCGCGACGCGCTGCTCCTCGGCCAGCGCCAGCATCTGGCGATGCGTCTCGTTGCGGGTCCAGTCCTCGGCCACGCGCTCGCGCACCTCCTCGAAGGGGATCAGCGCCGGCGGCTGGATCCCGTCCAGCCGAAGGGCGAAAACGCCGCCATCCTCGGTTTCGAACAGTTCGGGAAAGTCCTTGTCGGTCAGCTGCGCCGCGCGCTGGCGGAATTCGGGATAAGCGTCGATGCCGTTCGGATGGGCCTCGGCGCCCGGGCTCCAGTCGATCTGGCCCAGTTCCATCGAGGTTTCTTGCGCCATATCCTCCAGCGTGGCGCCGCCGGCCAGCAGGTCGGCGAACTCGCCCGAGCGCTCCTCGATCTGGCGGCGGGCGCGATCGACCGCCGCCTCCAGCCGCAGATCGTCCCGGGCCTGCTCGAAGGGGATGTCCAAGGGCTCCAGGATCGCATTCATCGAGAACAGCGCCGGCCCCAGATCCGAGCTCGCCGGACCGGCGACGCCGGGCTCCTCCAGCGCAAAGACCGCCTCGCCTGCCGCACCCAGCTCGGCCTCGCTGACCTCGCCCAGGTCGATATCGGCCAGGGTCAGCCCGCGCTCGGCGGCAAGCTGCTCGAAGGTGATCTCGCCGCGGTAGATGCGCGCCTTGGCCTCCTCGGCGGCGGCCACGGTCGGAAAGACCAGACGCTCCACCATGCGGCGCTCGGGCTGCTGGAACTCCTCGATCCGGTCCTGATAGAGGTCGCGCAGCGCCTGTTCGTCGATCTCGACCTCGTCCTCGAGCATCTCGGGGGTCAACCAGACATAGGTGATCTTGCGGATCTCGGGCGAGGTGAAGCGGTCGGCATTGGCCTGGTGCCAGGCTTGCAGCGTCGAATCGTCGGGCGAGGCCACCGGCGCCGGCAGGTCCTCGGCGGTCAGCTCGCGCCAATGGATGTCGCGGGTTTCCAGCAGCCAGCCCTGGGTCTGCGCCACCACCGGCTGCGGCGCGCTGACCCCGGCCAGCGCCGCATCCTGAAGGAGCATCCGCGCCATGTCCATGCGCAGGTCATGTTCGAACTCGGCCTCGCGCATTCCCTCGCGGCGCAGCGCATCGGCATAGATGTTGCGGTCGAACTGGCCGTTCAGCCCGCGAAAGGCGGCGATGCCGGTGATCTGCTCGGCCACCGCCTGATCTCCGACCGAGACGCCCAGCCGGTTCGCCTCGGCCTCCAGCGCCGCGGCGGTGTAAAGCCGGGCCAGCGCCGCCTGATCGACGCCGATGGCCTTGGCCTCGGCGGCGCTGATCTGCCGGCCGGTGCGGGCGGAAAACTCCTGCATCTCGGCGCGCAGGGTGCGGGCATAGTCCTGGGCCGAGATCTCGACATCGCCCACCGCGCCGATATCCGCAGTGCCGCCGGAGAAATTGGTGACGCCGAAGCCGCCCAGCCCCAGAACCAACATGCCCATCAGCAACCAGACGATGGTCGATTTGCCCTTGCCTCGCATCTTGTCGCCGTGCCCCGCCATTGTTCTTGTCAGTCAGCGCAAGTCTTTAGGGTGCCGAGGGCCCGGCGGCAAGTGCCGCGAAGCCGCGCCCCCGTCCCTGCGCTTCACAATCGGGTCGGGCCGGTCAGGGCCGGAACGCCTCCAGCCGCCGCATCAGCGCGGCGATGCCGTCGCGATCGGCATTGGCAAAGGCGATGCGGACATGGCGCGCGGCCTCGGGATCGCCCTCGGGCATGAACATGGTGCCGGGCAGCAGCAGCACCCCCGCCTCGCGCAGCAGGCGCTGCGCCAGCTCGGGCGAGGGCAGGTCGAAAGGATGCTCGGCCCAGGCGAAATAGGCGCCGCAGCCCTTGACGCGCCAGCCCGGCAGCGCCGCCATGCCCTCGGCCATGGCGTTGCGGCGGGCCAGGATCTCGGCCCGCTCGCCCGCCAGCCAATCGCGCAAGTTCGTCATGCCCCAGGCCGCGCCGATCTGGCCGATCTGGCCGGCGCAGATGGCGACGGTATCGAGGAACTTCTCGACCTCGGCCATGCGGGCGGGGCTGGCGATCAGCGTACCCACGCGATGCCCGGTCAGCCGATAGGCTTTCGAGAAGCTGTAGAGATGGATCAGCGTGTCGCCCCAGTCGGGATCGGCGAACAGGTCGTGCGGCGCGCCCTCGCGCGCATCGAAGTCGCGATAGGTCTCGTCCAGGATCAGCGCCAGCCCACGCGCCCGCGCCAGGTCGAAGAAGGCGCGCAGGGTCCCGGCCGGATATTCCGCCCCCGAGGGGTTGTTCGGGCTGACCAGCACGATGGCCCGGCTGCGATCCGAGATCAGCCTCGCCGCCTCGGCCGCATCCGGCACCATATCCGGGCCGCAGCGCAAGGGCACGGCGCGGATGCCCTGCATGTCGAGCCACATCTTGTGGTTGAAATACCAGGGCGTCGGCAGGATCACCTCGTCCCCCGCCGCGGCCAGCGTCTGGATCGCGGCGCAGAAGGCCTGGTTGCAGCCCTGGGTGATCGCGACCTGCCCGGGGCGGATGGTGCCGGCATAGGCGCGCGACCATTCGGTCGCCACCGCCTCGCGCAGCTCGGGACGGCCAAGGACCGGACCGTAGAGATGCGCGTCCGGCCGCTCCAGCGCTGCCTCGGCCATGGCGCGGCGCAGGGGCTCGGGCGGCGGCTCGACCGGCGCGGCCTGGCTGAGATTGATCAGCGGCCGTTCGGGCGGGAAGGCCAGCCCTTCGAGCCAGCGGCGGGCCTCCATCACCGGCGGGCGGAAGGTGGCGGCCAGGGCGGGGTTCAGCGGCAGCATGGGGCGGGCCTCAATCGGTCAGGCGCAATGCGCCGAAATCGGGCGGGGTGGACAGGTCGAAGCCCGAGCCTGCGGCGGGCCGGGCGGGCCCATCCTCCTGGCCCGAAGCGGAGGTTTCTGGCGATTCCGAGGCAGCCGGCGGTTCCGGCACCGCTGCGCCGGGCACATCCGCCGCGGGGGCGGGCGGTGCTTCGGGCGCGGTTTCGGGCAGCGCATCCGCGCCGGTCTGCGGCAGGGCTTCGGGCGGCGCAGCGGGGACGTCCGCCCGCGGCTCCGCCTCTGCCGGAAGGACAGCTCTATCCGGCGCGGCCGCGGCAGCCTCCTCGTTAAGGGAACTTGTATCCGGGACAGGAACCGGAAGCGCGCGTTCCGGGGCGCGGTCCAGCCCCGGCACCACCACCTGGCCGGGTGGCGGCACCGGGATCGGCGCCTCGCCCGCCGGATCGGGCAGGTCGATGGGATCGGGCTCGGGCAAGGCGATCTCGGGCGCGGCCGGGGCCTCGGCGGGTGTCTGGGGTCGCAGGCCGACCGGATCGGCAGGCGCGGGCGCGGATTCGTCGGCCGGGCGCTGCACCAGCGGCGCGACGGGACGCGGCGCCTCGGCGGCAAGCGGCGCGGGGGCCTGCGGCTGCATGTCGGTGGCGCGCGAGAACTCCGAGCCGGCCGGGACCGACAGCGTCTCGGCGGCCGGGCCTTCGCCGGCGGCTGGCGCCTCGGAGCGCGGGGGCTGCGGCAGCATCAGCGACAGTCCGGCCAGCGCGGCGCCGCAAACCAGCGCGCCATGCACCAGACCTGTCGCAAATCCTCTTGCCATGCCCTTGCCCAGCCCCTGCCCCCAATGCCGCGCCGCATGTGCCCGGTGCGGTTTTTCTTGCCCCGCGGGCTTGACCCGCCGCCGGGCTTTAGCCCATCTATAGCCGCAGATTTTCCGGGGTTCATCCCCCAAAGCAAGGCCCCCGCCATGATCCTGCTCATCGACAATTACGACAGCTTCACCTGGAACCTTGTCCATTACATGGGCGAGGCCGGGGCCGAGGTCGTCGTCCGCCGCAACGACGCGCTGAGCGTGGACGAGGCGCTGGCCATGGGTGCGCAGGGCATGGTGATCTCGCCCGGCCCCTGCGATCCGTCCCATGCCGGCATCATCGTGCCGCTGATCAAGGCGGCGGCGGAAAAGGGCGTGCCGCTCTTTGGCGTCTGCCTGGGCCATCAGGCCATCGGCGAGGCCTTCGGCGGCAAGGTGGTGCGTGCCAGCCGCATCGTGCACGGCAAGACCGACGCGATCAGCCACGACGGCACCGGGGTCTTCGCCGGCCTGCCCTCGCCGCTGACCGCGACGCGCTATCATTCGCTGACCGTGGAACCCGAAAGCCTGCCCGACGGCCTGCGCGTCACCGCCACCGCCGCCGACGGCACCATCATGGGGCTGGTGCACCGGACCCTGCCGATCGAGGGCGTGCAGTTCCACCCCGAAAGCATCGCCTCGGAATACGGCCACGACATGATCCGCAACTTCCTGCGCCGCTGCCAGAACCTGGGCGCCGCCGCATGAGCGTTCCGACCGACATCCGCCCGCTGATCGGCCTGGCCGCCAGCCGCCCGCTGACCGGAACCGAGGCCGAAGCGGCGTTTTCCGCCCTGTTCGAGGGCGCCGCCACCCCCGCCCAGATCGGCGGCATCCTGATGGCCATGCGCGTGCGCGGCGAGACGGTCGAGGAGATGGCCGCGGCCACCCGCGCCATGCGCGCCCGCATGAACCGCATCAAGGCGCCCGAGGGCGCCATGGACATCGTCGGCACCGGCGGCGACGGCAAGGGCACGCTGAACATCTCGACCGCCACGGCCTTCGTGGTGGCGGGCGCCGGCGTGCCGGTCGCCAAGCACGGCAACCGCAACCTGTCCTCCAAGTCGGGTTCGGCCGATGCGCTGACCCATCTGGGCCTGAACGTCATGTCCACGCCCGAGATCGCCGAGCGGGCGCTGGCCGCGACCGGCATCTGCTTCATGATGGCGCCGGTGCATCATCCCGCCATGCGCCATGTCGGCCCGGCGCGGGCGGAACTGGGCACGCGGACGATCTTCAACCTGCTGGGACCGATGACCAATCCCGGCCTGGTCAAGCGGCAGCTGACCGGCACGTTCGATAAGGTCTGGAACCGGCCGATGGCCGAGACGCTGCGCGAACTGGGCAGCGAGGCCGCCTGGCTGGTGCATGGCGGCGACGGCACCGACGAGATCTCGATCGCCGCGCCGACCTGGGTGGCGCAGCTGAAGGGTGGCGAGATCACCGAGTTCCAGATCTCGCCCGAGGATGCCGGCCTGCCGGTGCATCCGTTCGAGGCGATCCTGGGCGGCGATCCGGCGCAGAACGCCGCGGCGCTGCGGGCGCTTCTGGACGGTGCGCCGGGCGCCTATCGCGACGCAGTGGTGTTGAACGCCGCCGCGGCGCTGCTGATCGCCGGCCAGGCTGCCGACCTGCGCGAAGGCGCCGAGATTGCCCGCGTTTCCATCGACAGCGGCAAGGCCAAGGCCAAGCTGGCCGCGCTGGCGGCCGAGGTCGGCGCGCCGGAAACCCATGGCTGAGGGCATCCCCGTCCCCCGCGCCTGGGCCGATCTGCCGTTCTTTCACCAGGACTGGCCGGCCATCGCCGCCCGGCTGCGGGAGCGTGACTGGCTGCCCGGCCCCGGCCGGGTCTTCGCCGCGCTGGAACTGACCCCGCCGGAAAAGGTCCGGGTGGTGATCCTGGGCCAGGACCCCTACCCCACGCCGGGCCATGCCAACGGGCTGGCCTTTTCGGTCACGCCGGAAACCGCGCTGCCGCGCTCGCTGAAAAACATCTATGCCGAGCTGCGCGAGGATATCGGCGCCGCACCCCCGAACGGCGACCTGAGCCATTGGGCGCGGCAGGGGGTGCTGCTGCTCAACACCTCGCTTTCCGTGCTGCCCGGACAGGCCGGCGCCCATGCGAAATGGGGCTGGGAGAATCTGGCGCGACAGGCCGTCGCCTGCGCCCAGGCCGAGCGGCCGCTGGCCTTCATCCTCTGGGGCAGCCACGCGCAGAAGGCGCTGGCAGGGCTGCCGCGTCCGCAGGACCTGGTGATCGAAAGCGCGCATCCCTCGCCCCTGTCAGCACGGCGCGGCTTCTTCGGCTCGCGCCCCTTCGGGCGGGTGAACGACTGGCTGAAGGCACGGGGCGAGCCGGCGATCGACTGGGCCCTTTCCGAAACCGCCGCCGCGGGGTAAACCGACATCATGGATATTCTCGACCGCATCAAGGCCTACAAGCTTCAGGAAATCGCCGCCGCCAAGGCCGCCCGGCCGCTGGCCGAGGTCGAGGCCGCGGCCCGCGCCGCCTCCACCCCGCGCGGCTTCGCCCGGGCACTGACCGAAAAGGCCGCGACCGGCCATGCGCTGATCGCCGAGATCAAGAAGGCCAGCCCCTCCAAGGGATTGATCCGCCCGGATTTCGACCCGCCGGCTCTGGCCCGCGCCTATCAGGCGGGCGGTGCCGCCTGCCTCTCGGTGCTGACCGACGGGCCCAGTTTTCAGGGCACCCCGGAATTCCTGACCGCCGCGCGCGAGGCCTGCGACCTGCCGGCGCTGCGCAAGGATTTCCTCTATGATACGTATCAGGTGGCCGAGGCCCGCGCCTGGGGCGCCGATTGCATCCTGATCATCATGGCCTCGGTCGATGACACGCTGGCCGCCGAGCTTGAGGACGCTGCCCTGCATTGGGGCATGGACGCGCTGGTAGAGGTCCACGACCGCGAGGAACTGGACCGCGCGCTCAAGCTGAAATCGCCGCTGATCGGGGTGAACAACCGCAATCTCAAGACCTTCGAGGTCAGCCTGGACGTGACGCTGGACTTGGCGCCGCATGTGCCCGCCGACCGCGATCTGGTCTGCGAGAGCGGTCTTTTCACCCCCGCCGACCTGAACCGCATGGCCGAGGCCGGGGTTCGGCGCTTCCTCATCGGCGAAAGCCTGATGCGCCAGCAGGACGTGACCGGCGCCACCCGCAGCATCCTTGGCCTCGCGGCATGAGCCTGACGCATTTCGACGCCCAGGGCCAGGCGCATATGGTGGACGTCTCGGACAAGCCCGAGACCGCGCGCGAGGCGGTTGCCGAAGGCGTGGTGATCATGGCGCCCGAGACGCTGGCGCTGGCGGAGGGTGGCGCGGCCAAGGGCGACGTGATGGGCGTGGCGCGGCTGGCCGGCATCATGGGGGCCAAGCGCACCTCGGAGCTGATCCCGCTCTGCCATCCGCTGCCGATCACCAAGGTCTCGGTCGATCTGGCCGCCGATCCGGCCCTGCCCGGCATCCGCGTCACCGCGACCGTGCGCACGGCCGGCAAGACCGGCGTCGAGATGGAAGCTTTGACCGCCGTCTCGACCGCCTGCCTGACCGTCTATGACATGCTCAAGGCCGCGCAGAAGGATATGCGCATCGAAGGCATCCGCCTGCTCTCCAAGAGCGGCGGCAAATCGGGCGACTTCCGCGCGCCCTGAGGGGGAAGAATGATCAGCGTCGAAGAAGCCCGCGCCCGCGTCCTGGCCCTTGCCAACCCGCCGGAGCACGAGGAGATCCCGCTGCACGAGGCGCTCGGCCGCGCCCTGACCGCCCCCGCCGTGGCCAGGTTGACGCAGCCGCCCTTCGACGCCTCGGCCATGGACGGCTATGCGCTGCGCTCGGCCGACCTGCCCGGCCCGTTGGCGGTGATCGGCACCGCCGCCGCCGGGGTGCCGTATCAGGGCGAAACGCCCCCGGGCAGCGCCATCCGCATCTTCACCGGCGCCCCGGTTCCCGCCGGCTACGACCGCGTGGTCATGCAGGAGATCGTCACGCGCGAGGGCGACCGGATTACCGTCTCCGACATCGGAACCAACCTGAACATCCGCAGAAAAGGCAATGATTTTACAGAAGGTTCCGCCTTTCAGCCGTCGCGCCCGCTGCGCCCGGCCGATCTGGCGCTGCTTGCGGCGATGAACGTGCCGCGGCTGACGGTCGCGCGCCGGCCGCGCGTCGCGGTGCTGGCCGGCGGCGACGAACTGGTCCGCCCGGGCGCCGACCCGGCGCCGGGCCAGATCATCAGCTCGAACGACATCGCCATCGCCGCGCTGGCGCGCGAGGCCGGGGCGGAGCCGGTGGTCCTGCCGCTGGCCCGCGACACCGAGGAAAGCCTGCGCGACCGCTTTGCCGAGGCCGAGGGCTGCGACCTGATCGTGACCATCGGCGGTGCCTCGGTCGGCGATCACGACCTGATCGCCAAGGTCTCGGCCGATCTCGGAATGGAGCGCAGCTTCTACAAGCTGGCGATGCGGCCAGGCAAGCCGCTGATGGCCGGGCGCATCGGCGATGCGGCCATGCTGGGCCTGCCGGGAAATCCGGTCTCGGCCGTGGTTTGCGCGAAACTCTTCATGCAGCCGCTGATCCGCGCCATGCAGGGTCTGCCGCCGGGGCCCGAGCCCTTGCAGGCCATGCTGACCCGCGACCTGCCGCCCGAGGGCGACCGTCAGCACTACCTGCGCGCGCGGCTGTCGCCCGGCGACGGCCTGCCGGGGATCGAGCCCTTCCCCGACCAGGATTCCGCCCGGCTGTGGGTCTTGGCCGAGGCCGACGCGCTGCTGATCCGCCCCGCCGGCGACCCGGCCCGCAAGGCGGGCGAGCGGATGAGCTACCTGTCGCTCTAGCCGATTAACCGGAAATTTACCCGAATCGTCATAAAGATTGACGCATGGAATTGGCCGCGCTAGAACATTCAATGAACATGATGGCGGCCGCAGCAGATCGGGGGCAGAGCATGCTGACCAAGAAACAGATCCAGCTTCTTGAATTCATTCAGGCGCGGATGGCTCGCGACGGGGTGCCGCCCTCGTTCGACGAAATGAAACTCGCGCTGGACTTGCGCTCGAAATCCGGAATTCATCGCCTCGTGACCGCCCTTGAAGAACGCGGGTTCATCCGCCGCCTGCCGCATCGCGCCCGCGCGCTGGAAATCGTCCGTCTGCCCGACAGCCTCAGCAAGGGCACCGGCTTCCAGCCGCGGGTGATCGAAGGGGCGGCATCCGACCGCACCGTGCCTCTGCCGCGCGGCGCCATGGAGATCTCCGTCTCGGCCATCGAGCTGCCGGTGATGGGCCGCATCGCCGCCGGCGTCCCGATCGAGGCGATCTCCGAGGTCTCGCATCACATCGCCGTGCCGGGCTCGATGCTCTCCGGCCAGGATCGTCATTACGCGCTGGAGGTGCGCGGCGATTCGATGATCGAGGCCGGGATCAACGACGGCGATGTGGTGGTGATCCGCGAACAGGACGCCGCCGAAAACGGCGACATCGTCGTCGCCTTGGTCGAGGGCTATGAGGCGACGCTGAAACGCTATCGCCGCAAGGGCGGCATGATCGCCCTGGAGGCCGCCAACCCCGCCTATGAGACCCGCGTCCTGCCCGAGGACAAGGTCCGTATCCAAGGCCGCCTCGTGGGGCTGATCCGCAGCTACTAGCCCCGCGCCAGCCGTTCACTTGCACGGCACAGGCAGCCTTGCGGCGTTGCGGGTTTCGGCCCGCTGCGGTAACCATGGCGCAAACGCGACAGGTCAAGGACAATCCATGCGCGCTCTGACGTTCCGCATCTTCGCTCTGCTCATGGTTCTCGCGATGCCGGCACGGGCCTTTGACACCAACGCCCGCGCGGCCTGGGTCTATGATGTGGCCACCGGCACCGTGCTGATGGAAAAGAACGCCGACGAGCCGCTGCCGCCGGCCTCGATGTCCAAGCTGATGACGCTGAACATGCTGTTCGAGGCGCTGCACGATGGCCGCGTGGCGATGGACACGACCTTCCCCGTCTCGACCAGGGCGTGGCAGATGGGCGGCTCGAAGATGTTCGTCGAACCCGCGGATCGCCCCACCGTCGAGGATCTGATCCATGGCATCATCATCAACTCTGGCAATGATGCCTGCGTCGTCGTGGCCGAAGGGCTGGCGGGGACCGAGGAAGCCTTTGCAAGACTCATGAACGAGCGCGCCCGGCAGCTCGGCATGACGGACTCGCATTTCGTCAACTCCTCGGGCTGGCCGGATCCGCAGCACAAGATGTCGATGCACGATCTCGGCTTGCTCGCCACCCGGCTCATCACCGAGTTCCCCGAACTCTACAAGAATTTCGCGCTGACCGAATACAACTACAAGGGACGGGTGCCCTCGAATGCCAACAACCGCAACCCGTTGCTGCGGCTCGGAACGGGCGATTGGAAGGCCGATGGTCTGAAGACCGGCCACACGCAGGAGGCAGGCTACGGGCTTGTCGGTTCGGCCGTGCAGGGCGACCGGCGCATCGTCTTCGTCATTACCGGCCTAGCCAGCGAAAAAGCCCGGGCCGAAGAAGCCGAGCAGCTCGTGAACTGGGCCTATCGCCAGTTCACCATGCGCACCATCATCCCCAAGGACGAGATCATCATCGAGGCTCCGGTCTGGCTGGGCGACAAGAGCCGCGTCGGCCTGACCACCAAGGATGGCGTCAAAGTCCTGATCCCCGCAGGCTCGCATTCCGGCGTCAAGGCCGAGGCGGTCTTCAATGGCCCGATCGAGGCCCCCATCGCCAAGGGCGACCAGCTCGGCGAGCTGATCGTGGACATTCCCGGCGCCGGCCAATCGCGCCTGCCGCTCTTTGCCGCCAGCGACGTCGCCCGCACCGGCGTCTTCGGCCGCATGCAAAGCGCGGCTTTCCGGCTGGGCGAGCGTGCGATCCAGTCGGTGCGGAACTGAAGCCGCCGCCGCCCATGTTCATCAGCTTCGAGGGCATCGACGGATCGGGAAAATCCACCCAGGCACGCCGGCTGGTGCAGACGCTGAATGCACGCGGCACCGAGGCGCTGCTGACCCGCGAACCCGGCGGCAGCGAGGGCGCCGAAGAGATCCGCCGCCTGCTGGTCGAGGGCCGGGGCGAACGCTGGTCCCCCGAAACCGAACTGCTGCTCTTTACCGCCGCCCGCCGCGATCATGTCGAACGGCTGATCCGGCCGACGCTGGCACGCGGCGCCTGGATCGTCACCGACCGTTTCGCTGATTCCAGCCGGGTCTATCAGGGCCTGGCCCGCGCCGATTTGCGCCATCTGGTCGAGGAACTGCATCGCCTGACAATCGGCATCGAGCCCGACCGGACCTTTATCATCGACATCGGCCCCGAGGTTGCGCTGTCCCGCGGCCAGGCTCGCGGCGGGAACGAGGACCGGTTCGAGACGCTGGGCCTCGGCTTCCAGCAGAAGCTGCGTGAGGGTTTCCTGGCCCTTGCCTCCGAAGCACCCGGGCGGATCCGGGTCATCGACGGCAGCGGCGGCGAGGATGAGGTTGCGGCCCGCGTCCTCGCGGCGCTGACATGAGCGCCGCCGGCATGAGCGATGAGCCGCTTCCCGAACCCGACCGCGTGCCCGGCGCCCCGCATCCGCGCGAGGCGGCGCGCATCATCGGCCAGGACGGCGCAGTCGCGGATTTCCTGGCCGCGGCCCAGGCGCATCGGCTGCACCATGCCTGGCTGATCTCGGGCCCGCGCGGCACCGGCAAGGCCACCCTGGCCTGGGGCATCGCGAAATGGCTGCTGAGCGGCGGCGCCACACCCGACCTGACCACCCCAGGCGAGGACCCGACGGTCCGCCGCATGCGTGCGCTTTCCGAACCGCGGCTGCATCTGGTCCGCCGCCCCGTCGACGAAAAGACCCTGCGCCTGCGCGCCGAGATCACCGTGGACGAGATCCGCCGCCTTCAGGGTTTCTTCCATATGAGCGCGGCCGAGGGCGGGCGCCGCGTCGCCATCATCGACGCTGCCGACGAGATGAACCAGGCCGCCGCCAATGCGCTGCTGAAACTGCTGGAGGAGCCGCCGCAAGATGCGACGCTGCTCCTGGTCGCACATCAGCCGGCGCGGCTCCTTCCGACCATCCGCTCGCGCTGCCGCGAATTGCGGCTGCATCCGCTCTGCCCCGAGGATATGGGGCGGGTGTTGCAGGATCTGGGACTCGACCACGATGCGGCACGGCTCTCGGCGCTCTCGGGCGGCTCCATCGGCGAGGCGTTGCGGCTGGCCGGGCAAGACGGGTTGGCGCTCTATCAGCACATCATCGGGCTGTTCGCCGATTATCCGCGCATGGACCGCCGCGCCGCCGCCGCCCTGGCCGAGCGGGCAGCCGGGCGCGCGGGGGCCGAAGGCGATCCCTTCGACCTGATCGTCACCCTGCTCGACCGTTTCCTGACCCGGGCCGCGCGCACCGGCCTGCTGGGCGCCCCCATACCCGAGGCCGCCGAGGGCGAGGCCGAGGTGCTGAGCCGCGTCGCCCCCGACCCCGCGGCAGCGCGGCTCTGGGCCGGCGCGCAGGCCGAGCTGTCGGCGCGGGCCCGCGCCGGGCGGGCGGTCAACCTTGACCCTTCCGCGCTGGTGTTGGATATGCTGATCGGGCTTGCGAACCAGCCCGCCGTCTGACGGAACCTGCCGATGACCGAACCCGACCTTCCCATCCTGGTGGACAGCCATTGCCACCTGGACTTTCCCGATTTCGACGGCGAACGGGCCGAGTTGATCGCGCGCGCCCATGCGGCCGGCGTCACCCGCATGGTCACGATCTGCACCCGGCTGAAGAACGAGCCTGCCGTGCGCGCCATCGCCGAGGCGCATCCGGGCGTCTACTACGCCGCCGGCACCCATCCGATGCATGCCGCCGAAGAGCCGCTGGCCACGGTCGAGGAGCTGGAGGCCCTGTCGCGCCACCCGCGCTTCGTCGGCATCGGCGAGACCGGCCTCGACTATCACTATACCGCCGACAGCGCCGCCGTGCAGGCCGAAAGCCTGCGCATCCATATCGAGGCCGCGCGTCGCACCGGCCTGCCGCTGATCGTCCATTCGCGCGACGCGGACGAGGACATGGCCCGCATCCTGACCGAGGAACATCGCGCCGGCGCGTTCACCGGCGTCATGCATTGCTATACCAGCGGGCGGGAACTGGCGCGGGTGGCACTGGACCTGGGCTTCTACCTATCGATGTCCGGCATCGCCGCCTTCCCGCGCTCGACCGAGATCCGCGAGATCTTTGCCGCCGCGCCGGCCGACCGCATCCTGGTCGAGACCGACGCACCCTATCTCGCCCCGCCGCCGCATCGCGGCAAGCGCAATGAGCCGGCCTATGTCGCCCATACCGCCCGGGTCGGCGCCGAGTTGCTGAGCATGACCGAGCATGAATTCGCCAGCCTCACCACGCTGAATTTCGAGCGGCTGTTCCGCAAGGCCGCGGTATGATCCGAGCGACGATCCTGGGTTGCGGCTCGTCGGGCGGCGTGCCGCGGCTGGGCAATCGCTGGGGCGAATGCGACCCGGCGAACCCGCGCAACCGCCGCCGCCGCTGTTCGCTGCTGGTCGAGCGCCTCGGGCATGACGGCACGACGCGGCTGCTGATCGACACCGGGCCCGACCTGGTGCCGCAACTGCTGGATGCGGATGTCGCCGAGCTCGACGCGGTCGCCTATACCCACGCCCATGCCGACCATATCCACGGCATCGACGACCTCCGGCAGATCGTCTTCAACATGCGCCGCCGGATGCCGGTCTGGGCCGACCTGCCGACGGCGGCAGCGCTGAAGACTCGCTTCGGCTATATCTTCGAGACACCGCCCGGTTCCTCCTATCCGCCGATCTGCGACATGCAGCCGATCCGAGGCCCGTTCGCCATCGAGGGCGCCGGCGGCAGCATCGAGCTGGCGCCTTTCGAGGTCAATCACGGCGACATGAACGCGCTCGGCTTCCGCATCGGCGGGGTCGAGCAGAGCCTGGTCTATCTGCCCGACGTGCTGGCGATTCCCGAGGAGGCCTGGAGCATGATCGAGGGCTGCGACGTGTTCATCTGCGACGCGCTGCGCCGCATCCCGCATCCCAGCCATGCGCATCTGGCACTGGCGCTGGAGTGGATCGCGCGCTCCGGCTGCGGGCAGGGCGTGATCACCAACATGCATATCGACCTGGATTACGACGCCGTCATGCGCGAGACGCCCGGAAACGTCGTGCCCGCCCATGACGGCATGCGAATCGAACTGATATGACCGCGCTTTTCGACGTCATCCTGCCGGTCTTCCTGGTGGTTGGCTTCGGTTACCTGGTCTGCTGGCGCCGATGGCTGACCGAGGTCGCGGTCGATGGCGTCATGCGCTTTGCCCAGAACTTCGCCCTGCCGGTGCTGCTGTTCGGCGCCATCGCCCGGCTGGACCTGGGGGCGAATTACAATCCGCTGCTGCTGCTGGCCTTCTACAGCGGCGCGCTTCTGTCCTTTGCGCTCGGAACCTTTCTGTCGCTTTATTGGCTCAGGCGCCCGGCCGAGGACGCCATTGCCATCGGCTTCGTCTGCCTGTTCTCGAACTCTCTGCTCTTGGGCGTGCCGATCACCGAGCGCGCCTATGGGCCCGAGGCGGTGCTGGGCAATTTCACCATCATCTCGGTGCATTCGCCGCTGCTTTACACCTTCGGCATCACCGCGATGGAATTCGTCCGCGCCCGCGGCCAGAACCTTTCCCTGGGCGGGGTGGCCTTGCGGGCGCTGTCGGGGGTGCTGCATACGCCGCTGGTCATCGGCATCCTGTGCGGCTTTGCCATGAACCTGCTGAGCCAGGCCGGGCTGGTCATGCCCGAGGGCTTCTGGGCGGCGATCCGGATGATGTCCAGCGCCGCCCTGCCCGCAGCCCTGTTCGGGCTGGGCGGCGTGCTTTACCGCTACCGTCCCGAGGGCGAGGCGCGGGCCATCGCGCTGTGCTGCTGCGCCTCGCTGCTGCTGCACCCGGCGGTAACCTTCGGGCTGGGCCAGCTTTTCGCGCTGAGTGTGGCCGAGATGCGCTCGGCCGTGGTGACGGCCGCCATGCCGCCGGGGGTCAACGCCTATCTTTTCGCCCTGCTTTACGGGGTCGCCAAGCGGGTCGCGGCCTCGGCGGTTCTGGTGGCCACGGCGCTTTCCATGCTGACGGTCTGGTTCTGGCTCAGCGCCCTGCCCTGACCTGAAAACGCCGCCCCAGGGGGGCACCGCCCCCTCACCCTGGGGTAAGCCCCCTGAGTCTTTCGGAGCGCCTGCGCAGCAGCTCGACGGTGGTGAGCAGCGCGATGGAAAAGATCACCAGCAGCGTCGCCACGGCGAGGATGGCGGGCGAGATCTGCTCGCGGATGCCGTTCCACATCTGCCGCGGGATGGTCTGCTGGTCCGGCCCGGCGATGAACAGCACCGCCACCACCTCGTCGAAGGAGGTGACGAAGGCGAACAGCGCCCCCGAGATCACGCCGGGCAGGATCAAGGGCATGGTGATGCGGAAAAAGGTCGTGCGCGGGTTCGCCCCCAGGCTCGCCGCCGCCCGGTTCAGCGACTGGTCGAAGCCGATCAGCGTCGCCGTCACCGTGATGATCACGAAGGGAATGCCCAGCGTGGCATGCGCCAGGATCACCCCCGGATAGGTGCCGGCCAGCCGGCCGCATTCCGGGCTCAGACCGATCCAGGTCAAGGGCTCGCAGGGGTTCGAGTAGAAGAAGAACATCCCCGTCGCGGTGATGATGATCGGCACGATCATCGGCGAGATCAGCACCGCCATGATCGCCCGGCGCCAGGGCATCTCGGGCCGCGACAGACCCAGCGCCGCCAGCGTGCCCAGCACCGTGGCGATCAGCGTCGAGAACACGCCGATGATGATCGACGACTTCGCCGCATTCACCCATTTCGCGTTCTGCCAGACATCCGCCCACCAGCCCAGGTCGCGCGGCGCGTCCGGCCGCGCCATGCCGAAGGTCAGCAGGCTGTCATACCAGCGCAGCGAATAGCCCTCGGGGTCGAAGGACAGCATCCGGTCGGTGAAGGTGAAATAGGGTTCGGCGTTGAAGCTCAGCGGGATCACCACCACGATCGGCGCGATCAGGAAGAAGAAGATCGCCCCGCAGATCGCCAGATAGGCATAGTGCCAGACCTTCTCCAGCGGCGATGCGTAAGTCGGAAGCGCCATGGCGATTACCCCAGTTTCAGATTGTCGATGCCGACCAGCCGGTCATAGACCCAGTAAAGGATCAGCACCCCGCCCAGCAGCAGCGCCGCCAGCGCCGCGGCCATGGACCAGTTCAGCGTCTGCGTCATGTGCATGGCGATCATGTTCGAGATCAGCTGCCCCGACGAGCCGCCGACCAGCGCGGGCGTGATGTAGTAGCCCACCGCCAGGATGAAGACCAGCAGCGCCCCCGCCCCCAGCCCCGGCAGGGTCTGCGGGAAATAGATCCGGCGGAAGGCGGTCCAGCTGGTGGCGCCCAGGCTGCGCGCGGCGCGCACATAGCTGGGATTGATGGTGCGCATCACCGAATAGAGCGGCAGGATCATGAAGGGCAGCAGGATATGGGTCATGGCGATGATCGTGCCGGTCTGGTTGAAGATCATCTGC
>NZ_LLWQ01000100.1 GCF_001447385.1 Paracoccus sp. MKU1
AACACCGACAATCCCCATGTCCATGTCATCCTGCGGGGGCGGGCCGATGACGGCAGGGACCTGGTCATCTCCCGCGACTATATCAGGGAAGGACTGCGCGACCGGGCGCAGGACCTGATCACCCGAGAACTGGGGCCGCGCCATGACCACGAGATCCGCCGCAGCCTGATGCGGCAGGTCGAGGCGGAGCGCTGGACCGCGCTCGACCGCCAGCTGGTCCGCGACGCCGGCAAGTCCGGCATCATCGACATGGCGCCGGGCATCGACGGCCCGCGCGACGACTACCTGCCGCAGAAGGTCGGGCGGCTGCGGCATCTGGAACGCCTCGGCCTGGCCGATCAGGTCGGGCAGGCGCAATGGGTGATCCGACCCGAGGCCGAGACCGTGCTGCGCGACCTCGGCGAGCGCGGCGACATCGTCAAGCGCATGCACCGGGCGCTGTCGGGGCAGGGGATTGATCGCGGCGTCTCGGACTATGTCTTCGCCAGCAAGAAGGCCGACGGCCCGATCCTCGGCCGGCTGGTGGAACGCGGCCATGACGACGAGCTGAAGGGCACGGCCTATGCGGTGATCGACGGCGTCGATGGCCGCACCCATCACATCCGGCTGCCGAGTTTCGACGCCGCCGGCGACAGCGCGCCCGGCTCCATCGTCGAGCTGCGCCGATACGAGGATGCGCGCGGCGAGCGCCGCACCGCCCTGGCCGTCCGCTCGGATGTGGATATCCGGGCGCAGGTCACCGCCGGCGGCGCCACCTGGCTCGACCGCCAGGCCGTGGCCCGCGATCCCGCGGCATTGTCGGAGGCCGGCTTCGGGATCGAGGTGCGCCGGGCGATGAAGCGGCGCGCGGAACACCTGATCGAGGAGGGTCTGGCCGAGCGGCAGGGCGGCCGTGTCGTCTTCGCGCGCCGGTTGCTCGACCGGTTGCGCGAGCGCGAGATCGGTGACGTGGCAGAGAGGCTCTCCCACGAGACCGGCCTGCCGTTCGACCGGACCGTCAATGGCGAGAATGTCGCCGGCACCTATCGCCGCCGCTTTGTCCTTTCCTCCGGCCGCTTCGCCATGATCGACGACGGGCTGGGCTTCAAGCTGGTGCCCTGGACGCCCTCGCTCGAACGGCATCTCGGCCAGCATGTCTCCGGCGTCGCGCGCGGCGATGGCGGCGTGGACTGGAGCTTCGGCCGCAAGCGTGGGCTGGGGTTGTGAGATCGCTGGGAAACTGCCTTTCAAGGCATGGGACTGCGACTACGCTCACCTAGACGGCCTATGCGGCAATCCTATATGACTACAGATAGTCATCGCGAGGATTGGCCATGAAGGAACTTCAGTTACGGGATGCGAAGGCGACGCTCTCCGCCGTGGTCGATCAAGCCGTGGCCGGCGAGCCGACGGTGATCACCCGGCACGGCCGCAAGGAGGCGGTGCTGCTCTCCTTCGAGGAATGGCAGCGCATCTCCCGGGTGCCGGATTTCGCCGATCTGCTGCTCGCCTTCCCCGGCGAGCCCGAGGACATCCCCGAACGCGCCCGCAAGCCTGCGCGGGCGCTGCGGGATACGGACCTCTGACCCTTGTACCTGCTCGACACCAACATTCTCTCGGCCTCCGCGCCGACGCGGCGCGACGCCGGTGCCGAGGCTCTCGCCGCCTGGATGCGCGCCCATAGCGACCGACTCTATCTCTCGACCATCACCATCGCCGAGATCGAGGCCGGCATCGCCCGCGCGGTCAGGATCGGGGCCAGCGCCAAGGCCCCGGCGCTGCGCCGATGGCTTGCCGCCGTCGAGCATTTCCATGGCAGCCGGATCCTATCCTTCGGTATCGAGGAGGCTCGCCACGCCGGCACGATCCTCGACCGGGCGCGCGCCCATGATCCCGGCTTCGAGGACATCGCCATCGCCGCGACGGCGGCCGCGCATGGCCTGACCGTGCTCACCGCCAACGAGCGGCATTTCGCGCCGCTGGGGGTGCCCTATGTCAACCCGATGAAGGAACTGCCCGGATAGCAGTAAGGACAGCGTTGGGAAGGCAAAACCAGCGCTGGCGATCAGTGGCTGCATCCTGCAAGTATTTTTACGCTGCCCTGCGCCAGCTTGCGACCAGCCCAAGCATAGCAGTTGCATCCTGCGATAGGTGGGTTTTCCTCATTGCATCGGATACCTGCAGGGAGGCTGGAACCACCTTGTCCGGCACGAAGATCCTCTGGGGCCAGATCAGCGTGGTCTTCCTGATCGTGCTGATTTTCGTCTGGTCCGGCACGCAATGGACGGCTTGGCGGCTCGGCTTCCAGCCGCAACTGGGCCCGGCCTGGTTCGATCTCTGGGGCATTCCCGTCTATTACCCGCCCGCCCTGTTCTGGTGGTGGTATTTCTACGACGCCTATGCCCCGCGCATCTTCATGGAGGGCGGCATCATCGCCGCCTCGGGCGGGTTTCTGGCCATCGGCATCGCCATCCTGATGTCGGTCTGGCGTGCCCGCGAGGCCGAGGACGTCGAGACCTACGGCTCGGCGCGATGGGCAGGGCGGGCCGAGATCGAGCGGGCCGGGCTGCTCGGCCCCGACGGCGTGGTGCTGGGCCGATACCAACAGGACTACCTGCGCCATGACGGACCGGAGCATGTGCTCTGCTTCGCCCCGACCCGATCCGGCAAGGGGGTCGGGCTGGTGGTGCCGACGCTGCTGACCTGGCC
>NZ_LLWQ01000101.1 GCF_001447385.1 Paracoccus sp. MKU1
GCATCGGTCTTGTCGATGAGGATGGCGCGGGTCGACCAGCGATAGGGGAAGGCGATGCGGTTCAGATCGTCGAGAATGCCGGGCGTGGTCGCGGTCGGAAAGCCGGTGATGGTCAGCACCCGCAGATGTTGCTCGCCGAGCCGCGGTTCCAGCCCGCCGGTGAGCGGCTGATCGGCGAGCAGGGCGTCGAGATGCATCGGCAATTCGGGCATGCGCACGCGCTGCCGGTTGGTGGAAATGGTGGAATGCAGGTAGGTCAGGGTCTCGGGATCGTCGAGCCAGGCGCATTCCGGCATGAAACCGTCCAAGAGCGCCAACACCCGGTCGCTGCGGTCGATGAAGCCGTGCAGCAGTTCGAAGGGATTCACTCCGGATGTCTCGCGGCCCTCATAGAGCCAGCTTTCCGCTCGTGCCGCCTCCGCGGCCGGCGGCAGCCAGAGCAGGGTGAGGAAATAGTCGGATATGAAATGGCTGCCCGCCTGTTCGAAATCCGCCCTTCGCTCGGCATCGACCAGCGCCGAGGCCGGATCGGGGAAGGTGCTGTCGGGATAGGTCGCGGCTTCCGAGCGCTGCGCCTCGACGAAGATCGCCCAGCCCGAGCCGAGGCGGCGAAAGGCGTTGTTGAGCCGACCCGCCACCGCGACCAGTTCGGCGGCGACGGCGGAATCCAGGTCGGGGCCGCGGAATTTCGCCGTACGTTGGAAGGAGCCGTCCTTGTTCAGCACCACGCCCGGCGCGATCAGCGCCGCCCAGGGCAG
>NZ_LLWQ01000102.1 GCF_001447385.1 Paracoccus sp. MKU1
GAAGATTATCCCGCTCAGCACATGCCGGGCATCCACGCGCGGCTTGCCCATCCTCAGGAAAACAGTCCCCCGGACTGTTTTCTGATCTTCGGATACTCTTGGGAAAGAAGGGCCGTAGCCGCTCCATATGCGCCTCGCTCAGCCAGAAAAGATTGCTCATCGATCAGCTCTCCTTGCGGAGCCTGAAGCACGCCAAAGGCCTGAAAGCAATGGGTCTGGAGCCTAGCGCGGCTCGCGGCCGGCAGAACCAAGGCCACGCGGCTTGACGTCTGCGCCTGCCGGCGGCTCTACGCGCTGGCGACGGCCGCCGATCTGGGCGCGATGAGGCCGGAAGAGCGCGGGTTTTACGACAGCCTGGCCGCAAGCGAGCCGGTGCCGGGCTCCGGCGGGCCAATTGCAGCACTTCAGGCGCAGGTCATGGCCGATGGTTTTCGGCGCATGGCCGACGAAAAGGCCTTCATGGACGAGTTGTCCGGGGAGCCGGACATGGTTCCCGGCCCCTTCAGGGTGAAATGTCTGCTTTGTGGCGATGTGGCGGAAAGCTGGCATCGCGACTGTCCCGCGCCCGCAAAGGCAAGGATTGGCATGGCCAGTTGTGCATGCGGGAATGTCAGCGCCGATTCGATGGGGTTTCTGGGCTATGGGCGCATCCTGTCGCGCCAACCCGATAGTTTCGAGATCCTGGATCTTGCCTGATCCGGGCGGTGCAAAGCTTTCCTGCGCCGGCTGTAACCCATGGCCCAGGGTGGCCTACTTTTTGGATTTCGCCAAATATTAGTGACCGACTATTATTTTGCGGGGCCCGGTGCAAAGCACCACCCGCAAAATGTCGGACCAGATGCTGCGCCCCGGTACCCAGCTTCTTCCGCCCAGGAAGAGGATCGCCCCCCAATACCGCCCGATGGGCACCCGCATCGCTTACGGATGAAGCGCCAGCAGATCCCGCCCGAACTGGTGCAGCGACATGACTTCGATGCCGTTCTGCAGCGGGAAAGCCTCGTCCCCCGGATAGAC
>NZ_LLWQ01000103.1 GCF_001447385.1 Paracoccus sp. MKU1
CGTATGCCGCTGCTTGCGCGGCATGGTCCGGTCCGCCTCCAGCCAACCCTCGATGATCGGGATGAACGGATCGAGCTTCGGGCGCCTGACCTCGGCCGTCCGCCGGTAGCCCGGAGGAACCGAGAACGTCATCATCTTTGCGACCGTGTCGCGCGATATGTTGAATGTCGTCGCCGCCTGACGCTGGCTCATACCAGCAGCACAGGCCTGACGAACCTTGAGATAGAGTTCCACGCTGTAGATCCTCCCATCCTCCCTGCAGCCGCAGAAAGGGAAAAGGTGGACGACTTTTACGCCGCCCGCAGCAGCACCATGCCGCCGCTAACGTGGACTAATTTCGCACCGCCATTCTCAATCTGCCGAAGGGCATGCCGGGCGCTGCGCAGAAACTCCTGCCCGGCGACTGTCAGCCGCACCCCGCCCGAATGTCGTATGAAAAGAGAAGCACCCAATTCATCCTCAAGGTCGCGGATCTGGCGGCTGACCGATGATTCATTGATGACGAGCGCGATTGCTGCCTTGCGGAAACTCCCGTGGTCCGCCGCTGCAAGGAAATGCCGCAGCTGGCGCAACCGGATTGTGCTCTTACCGGCGCTGCCCTCGACAATATGCGCGAGGACGGAGCTACCAGATGGGGCGTCCCTGTTCCGGCGCGCAGGCATGACGCATCATCCCGAACCGCAGTTGGCTTCTGGCCGGCGTTCGGTCGCGGCCTGCCGGCGAAGGCGACGGCGCGTGCCACGGGAGAGGCGCGCGCCATGATGCCCAGATTCGTACGCGACCATGTCCCCTCCTCTCCGCTTCAAACTTAATACCATTCAGTTCTTGGGATGGTGCTGCTTGACATCGGCTCCGTCAACGAAAAAAATAAATCGCATTCAGTTTTCACGGACAGTTGCAGCAGGGGTCCCGATGGCTCGGCCCAGGAAGGAGCAGGAACTTGATATTCCTCGCCGCGCGGTCGAGGAAACGATCCGCCTGCTGGCACAGCAGGGCGACTTCGGTGTTCCACTGACGGCGGTGGCACAAGCCGTGGGATGCACGGCGCCGGCTCTTTACGGCCATTTCCGCAACAAGAATGCTTTGCTGCGCGCGGCGCGCGATGAAGGCTTTGGACGGCTCTACAATGAGAAGTTCRCGGTTTTCGAACAGATGCGAGGCGATCCGTTCGGCTATTTGCGCGATGGCAGCTATGCCTATGCGCGCTTCGCCCTGGAGAACCCCACTCTGTACCGGCTGATGTTCTCACCGCCCCCGAARCTTGGGGTGAGCGATGATCCGTGGTCAAGCGAAGCSGGTCGTCAGGTCCTGAGTCTGCTGCTGACMGGCCTKCGCTCATCTCAGGAGCATGGTTACTTGCCGGGYGCTGACCTGCAACGCTACGGCTTCATGTTCTGGTCAACGATCCATGGWGCGGTCAGTCTGAACATTCAGAACCGCCTGCTGGACCACGCGGCGAAGTGGGACTCGACGCAGAGCGTGATAGACGCGCTCATGGAGATGATCGCGGCAACCGGCCCGGCCAAACACCCGATCACGTCATGAGCGGGTCTTTCGCGCCTTTGCAAAGCCACGATCCGTGGCGATGAACCGCTCCAACATCGGCACGATAAGCCTGACGGGATCGGCGGCGGACTGGCCGCTCTCGCGGGCCAGTACCTCGGCATAGGCGATCAGATCGCGGCTGCCTGATTGCGCTGGCGCAAGCCGAGTAACGACACTCACCGCATCGTTCATTGGCCGTCGAACTGACTGCATCGCGAACCTGGGTGCCGGGTTTCCCCAGCGCCAAGGCGATCGAGGCCTCCTCCTAAAATCTCTTCATCCCCGTGAGCAAATCAGAGGAAGACATCATGCGAACTTTCATACTCGTGGCGATTACCGTGATCGCGACAGGCAGTGCCTGGTGGCTCTGGAGCCAGCCCGATGCTGCAAGCCCGGCGGAAGAGGGCCAGGCTCTTGCTGCTGTAACTCTGCCGGCCACACTGTCACCCGAGGCCGAAGCCGGTCAGCAGATATTTGCCGCCAACTGCGCTTCCTGCCACGGCACGAACGCTGAAGGGCGTGCGGGAACCGCACCTCCGCTCATCCACAAAATCTATGAGCCGGGTCATCACAGCGACATGGCTTTCGTCTTGGCAGCACGCAACGGGGTGCGCGCCCATCACTGGCGCTTCGGAAACATGCCCCCGGTGCCGGGACTCACGGATGCGGACCTAGCCGGCATCATCCGTTTCGTGCGGGAGGTTCAGGTTGCGAATGGCATTCAATAAGCCGCTGACCTATGGCGACCTAGCCGTGACCGAGGTCATATCCGGCTGCGGTCTTGCCGCATTCTCGGCTACCGTCCAGACGCTCGCCATCGACAAACAATGATGTAGCAAATGGCGAGGCACTCCAAATCAATCGAACTTCGTCATCTCCGCTATTTCGTGGCTGCAGCCGAGCATGGCAGTTTTCGCAAGGCTGGAGTTGTACTTGGACGGTCGCAATCGGCAATCAGCCGCTGCATTGTTGATCTCGAAGACAGGTTGGGCGCGTCACTCTTTCACCGACACGCATGGGGCGTGTCTCAGACTTTTGCAGGTCAACGTTTTCTTCATCGTGCGCGACGAGCGATCAGGACGATCAGTGAAGGCGCAAATGAGGTAGCCGCTGCTGGAAGTTCCGAGCAAGGACCGGTGCGGATCGGCATCTATTCCTCCATCGCTTCCGGCTTCCTCGCCGAACTGCTCTACACCTATGGCCTCCGGCATGGAAACGTCAGGATCGAGTTGGTCGACGGCAATCCCGAGGAGCATGTCGCCGCCATCCGGCAGTTCCGCCTCGACGTCGCCTTTTTGACCGGCGAACGGGATTGGCCCGGCTGCGACCGCGCGCAATTGTGGTCTGAGCGGGTCTTCGTGGTGCTGCCAGATCGCCATCCCCTCGCCGCCCGCGCCGAACTGACGTGGCCGGATTTGACCGAGGAGCCATTCATCGTCAGCGAGGCTGCGCCAGGCCAGGAGATTCACGATCATCTGGTGCGGGAACTGGCATCGCTCGGCCGGCGCCCGGAGATCCAGGTGCAGTCGGTCGGCCGCGACAACCTCTTGCCGCTGGTGGCAATCGGCCGGGGACTAACGCTGGTGAGCGAGGCCATGACCGTCGCCATGCTGCCCGGCATCACTTACCGGCCTATCAAAGGGGAGATACTTCCCTTCTCGGCCGTTTGGTCCCCCCGAAACGACAATCCCCCCTTACGCAGAATACTTGCCATGGCCAGAGTGGCATCCGCGAAATCCACGAAAATCAGGTAGTCGGCATCTTAGAGTGGGGCGAGCGACGAGCCTTTGCGAAGCCGCGATCCGTGGCGATAAACCGTTCCAGCATCGGCACGATGAGCCTGACGGGATCGGCGGCGGGCTGGGCCATCTCGCGGGCCAGCACTTCAGCGTAGGCGGTCAGATCGCGGTGAAGCGACGCGGGCAGTTCCACCGTTACCTTGACAGGCTTGTCGTCGGGCAGTGGACCGAGTTTTAGCTTGGTCATGGTCAACCTCCTGTCGGCTCGAACACAAGGTCGCGGGTGACGATGATCCTGACCGGGAAGCCCGGCCGGATGGTCAGCGTCGGGGCGACCTGCAACTGGCGCTGGACGATCTGCTGGCCCGCCTGATTGACGGTATCCTGTGCGCCGTCGCGGATCGCACGGATAAGCCGGTCCTCGTCACTAGTCGCCAGCTCCGTGCCGACCGCGAGCAGCGTGGAGAGGCCAGCCGCTTTCATCAGATCCCACCAATGATAATCGACGCCATCCTCAAGCCCGGCATAGCCCGATGCGTCCGCGCCCGGCAGGCGCTCCAGAACGATGGAACGGCCGCCGGGCAGGATCAGGCGATTCCACGCCAGCAACACGCGGCGCTGGCCGAAGGTCACGCCATCATCGTATTGACCGATGATGCGCGTTCCCTGTGGGATCAGGAGCAGCGAGCCGGTTGGGCTGTCATAGACGTTCTCGGTCACTTGCGCCGTGATCTGGCCGGGCAGATCGGAACGGATGCCGGTGATGAGCGCGGCCGGGATCACGGCCCCGGCCTGAAGGATGTAGGGCGATGCCGGCGGCGCGACACGATCCGGTGCGACAGTCTGCCGGTCCACGGGTCCATTGAGAAAAGCTGTGTGCCGGCTCTGCCCGTCCGGCCGTCCGCCAAGGCCAAGACCGGCAAGGCTAGGCATGGCCGTTCCTGCCGGCGCTCCCGTGCGCGGGCCGGACTGGAAGAACACACCGCTCAGCCGCGCAGCTTCTTCCTCGGCAAGCCGTCGTTGCTCCTCAGGATCGACAGAAGGTGTGGTGATCGCCGGAGGCATGACCGGCTGGCCCCGGTTCTGCGCCTCGAGGATCGGGCGGCCGAGGTCGCCCGGAAGCGCCGGTCCAAGAACCGGGCCGGTGTAATCGCGCGGCAAGCCGGCAAGCCCGTCTGCCGTGGGGCGGTTCTCGGTCGAATAGAGTTCGCCACCGCCCGGTCCCGCGTCACGGGTTTGGAGGGCGTAGATCAGCGCCCCGCCGATGCCGAGAAGGGCGACGGCTCCGGCGCCTGCCAGCACCTTGCGGGACAGACGGGTGACGCGGGGCGGCTCGGCGCGCAACCGCATGGGAGCCGTAGTGTCGGTGCCACTCATGAGGGTGATCCTCCCGTGGTCGCACCGGCTGGTTGGGCTGCGGCCTGCGTTTGCTCTACGCGGACAATCCTGACCACCTGCTGGCGGTTGCCGCTGCCAAGGCGCAGCTCGGCGGCGCCGAACAGGCGGTCCACGATCAGGACGTTCTGGTGGATGCGGCTGTTGACGATCTGCGGCTCGCCGTCCGACCCAAGAACGAACAGAGGCGGCATCTCGCCCTGGACGATGCCGCGCGGGAACACGACATAGACGCGCCTGCTGTCGTCGAAGACGGAGACTGGGCGCCATGGCGGGCTGTTGCCCTGCACCTGCAAGCCGTAGCGATAGTTGCGCGCGGCCTCGGCCGGGATGACGGGGGCCGACGGTGCGGCCACGCGGCTGCCTGGCGGCGGTGCGGGATAGGCCCAGGCGACGGCGGGCATGTAGAGCGCTTCCCGCGCGCGCAACTCGATCATGTAGATCCGGCGGTCGGTGGTTATGACGAGGTTGGTCGAGATGTCCGGCCGGGTCGGCTTCACCAGCACATGCACCCGGCGGGTCGGGCCGGAGCCGCTTTCGGTGTCGCCGATAACCCACCTTGCAGTATCGCCGGCGGCAATCGGTCCCGCGCCTGTCAGGCTCTCGCCCGGCTCCAGCGCGATGGTGGTGATCTGCCCGACGGCGGCATAGACCTGATAGAGCGCGCCTTCCGACCACGGATAGATCTGGATGGCATTATAGTAGCCTTCCCGGCGCGGCTCGACGCGGGCGGCGGCGTTGGCGTTCTCGACACGGGCCGTCGCCGTGCCGGCAGCCTCGCCGCCCCGCGCCACAATCCAGGCGGGCGGGACATGCAGCGGTCGGGGCGTTGTGTCGGTCGCAGCCGCCTGCACGGTCGGCAAGGGCGGCACATCGGCATCGTAGCTGAACTGCGGCGTCCGATTGGTCGCGCAGCCGGCCAGCATGGTCGCGGAAAGCAACAGAGCCGCGAAGGCGGATTTACGGAAAGCCGGAAAGCCGGTTTTGCTCAAAGTTGTGGCGGTCATTGGCTCATCTCCCGCGACCAGTTGATCGCGTTGACATAGATTCCGAGGGGATTGGCGCGCAGCCGCTCGGCATCGCGCGGGGTCTGGATCACGACCGTCAAGATCGCGGTCCATCTCTCGGTGGTGGAGAGCTGGCCGTTTTCGTAGTGGCGTTCGGTCCAGGCTACGCGGAAACTGTCCGGGGACGCCCGGATGATGCTCGAGACCTCGACGGCAACCTGCTGGCGACTGACGCGCGTGAAGGGATCATTGGAGCGGGCATAATCGTTCAATGCAGCCGCGCCCCGGTCGGTGGTGAACTCGTAGGCCCTGAGCCAATTTTGGCGGACGACGATGGCGTCGGCCGGGAGCGCGCGCACCTGTTCGATGAAGCGGCCGAGGTGGAACGCGATCTGCGGATCGGTCGGTCGATAATCGGCCGCTGCCGGGGCGACGGCTTGTGCCTGGCCGAGATTGTCCACCTGCACCACCCAGGGCACGACAGTCCCGCGCGCCGACTGCCAGACAAGCGCCCCGGCGAACCCGATAGAGAGGATCAGCGAGCCGAACGCCATATAGCGCCAGTTCCTTGCCTGCACGCGGGCCGAGCCGATGCGCTCGTCCCAGACCTGTGCGGCGCGCTGATAGGGCGTTTCGGGTTCCGGCACCTTGCCGTAGTGGGTCGTCGGTCGTTTGAAGATGTTCATGTGCGGTCACTTTCGGAAAGGCTGACGGAGGAACCGCCACCGTGGCTGTCGCCGGATCTGACGGCATGAGCGGCAGCGGTGACGCCGTGGCTCATCGCCCGGCTGCGGCGCATCTGCTGCGCCCAGGCCGGCGGACCATCAGCGGCTGAGGGGGGTGACGGCTCGGGCGACGAGGTGCCCCCGACCGTGCCCATGGAGGAGCTGCCGCCGGATGCCGCGAACCCGGCCCTCGCGCCATCGGAATAGCTGGATTTCATGCTGTCGGCGGCACGGGAGGCTGCGCGCTTCAAAGGCGAGATGGCAGCCGAGCCTGCGGCGCGGGCCACACCGCCAAGGCCGGAGGCGACCCCGGCCGCGCTGGACTCGCCCATGGAGCCGAGGGAATAGGCCGACGAGGCCGCACCGGCGACCGAAGCACCACCGCGCGCAAGCGCAGCACCGCCCGAGAGTGCGGCGCCGCCACCCCGCGCAGCGAGCATGGTCGCACCACCGGCAGCGATCGCGGCGCCGCCGACCGCGAGGCCGGTCCCGACGGCAGCGCCGGCGCTGAGTTGGGGACCACCGGAGACAAGGCCGGTGGCGATGCCGGGGCCAAAGATGCCGAGACCAAGCAACGACAAGGCCGCCAGCACAATCGCCATCGCGTCGTCGATGGTCGGCGTCGCGCCACCGAACCCGGCCGTAAACTGGCCGAAGAGCGTCGAGCCGATGCCGATGATGACGGCCAATACCAGCACCTTGATGCCGGATGAGACGACATTGCCCAGCACGCGCTCGGCCATGAAGGCGGTCTTGCCGAACAACCCGAAGGGGATCAGCACGAAACCCGCAAGCGTCGTCAACTTGAACTCGATCAGGGTGACAAAGAGCTGGATCGCCAGGATGAAGAAGGCGAGGATCACCAGCGCCCAGGCGAAGAACAGGCATAGGATCTGCACCAGGTTCTCGAAGACCGCGATCCAGCCCATGAGATCGGAGATGGATTCGAGCAGTGGCCGACCGGCATCGAGGCCAATCTGCGCAACGCGGCCTGGGCGCAGGAGATCGGCAGCGGAAAAGCCGGTGCCCGAGGCCATGAGGCCAAGGCCGGCGAAACTCTCGAAGACGATGCGGGAGAGGTTGTTCCAATTGGAAATCAGATAAGCGAAGACCCCGACGAAGATGGTTTTCTTCACTAGGCGGGCGAGAACGTCATCATCTGCGCCCCAGGCCCAGAACAGGGCAGCGAGCGTGACGTCGATGACGATGAGTGTGGTGGCGATAAAGGCCACTTCACCGCCGAGCAGGCCAAAGCCCGAGTCGATATAGCTGGTGAAGATGCCGAGAAAGTTGTCGATGACCCCCGTTCCGCCCATGACTATCGCCCCCCATCCGGGCCGGGCGTCGACTGCGCGGGCGCCCGGCCGAGGAAGCGGTCGCGGGTCTCGGCCCAGACGCCCAGGCATTCGACATCATTGGCTGCCGCTTCCCCCATCTCCTGACAGCGGCGCTGCCTTTCGCGCAGGGGATCGACCTGCCGCGCAAGTGAAGGAGCGGAAGGTGCTGGCGCGGGGACTTCTTCGCGGGTCATCTCGATGATCGCCGCGGTGATCGCGACAGCGACGAACACGATGGCCGCGATCCGGGCCAGCACCTTCCCTTCCATGATCTGCCCTCCCCGGCTCAGTTGAACATCTGCGCGTTGCCGGGCTGGTAGCCCGAACCCGGGGTGAGGAACCGCTCGCGCTGGATACGGCCCTGCTCAGCGGCGGTCGCTCGCTCCGCTTCTGTCAACGCATCGGCGCGACCGTTCGCTGAGATGACCGCGATCAGGTCGGAAAGCTGCTGCGACTGGAGCGCGAGAAGCTGGTTGCCGGCTTGGGTGGCCTGAAGCGCGCCCGTCGCGCCCTGGCTTTCGCCGACGAGCGCGGACATCTCAGCCCGGTTAGTGTCGATGTTACCGACGACACCGGCCTGCACCCGCATGGCGTCCTGAAGACCCCCAACGGTATTCTCCCAGCGGGACCGGGCATCGGCGATGAGCTGCTGGTCGGTGGTTGCGAGAGAGAGATTGCCGTAATCCTGCTGGAACATCTGGTCGATGTTCTGCACGTCGAAGGCGATATTCTGGGCCTGTCCGAGAAGCTGCTGGGTGCGCTGGACGTTCTGCTGAAGCGCCTGAAGCGAACTGTAGGGCAGGCTCGCAAGGTTGCGGGCCTGGTTGATCAGCATCTGCGCCTCGTTCTGGAGCGAGGTGATCTGGTTGTTGATCTGCTCCAGCGTGCGGGCGGCGGTCAGCAGGTTCTCGGCATGGTTGGTCGGGTCGTAGACGATCCTGCCGAACCCGCCAAAGAAGGCGTGGGCCGGCGTCGTGAACACCGGGGCCAGCGCCAGCGGTGCGGCAAGCGCCAGGGCAAGCGCCGAAGTGCTGACCATTCGGGTGAACCGGGGAATTGCGCGCGTCATGGTGTAATCTCCTCTTCATCCAGGATGAGTTCGATTTCGCCGACGTCAGCGACTGTCGGCGGCGGGATTTCGTTTTCGGTTACGAGATTGGTGAGGTCAGGGATGAGATCGGCGGCCCATTCGACGCCGCGTGCGTGAAGCCAGGCGGAGAGGAACCCGTCGCGGCCATGTTCGGCAAGGATCTCGTTTATCAGCGTCTGATCGGATTTGGCCGATGCGGCGCAGAGCGCCAATCCGACTTCCGACAAGCCAAGGTCGAACAAGCGGTTGCCGCGCCGCGACTGGCAGTAGTAGTCCCGCTTGGGCGTGGCCCGCGCGAGGATTTCGATCTGCCTGTCGTTGAGGCCGAAGCGGCGATAGATCGCCGTGATCTGCGGCTCGATGGCGCGCTCGTTCGGCAAGAGGAGCCGCGTCGGGCAGCTTTCGATGATCGCCGGCGCGATGGCGGAATTATCAATGTCGGACAGCGACTGCGTGGCGAAGATGACACTGGCGTTCTTCTTGCGCAGGGTCTTGAGCCACTCCCTGAGCTGGTCTGCAAACCCTTCGTCATCGAGCGCCAGCCAGCCCTCGTCGATAATCAGCAGCGTGGGCCGCCCGTCCAACCTGTCACCGATGCGATGGAACAGGTAGGACAGAACCGCCGGCGCTGCGCCGGTGCCGACCAGACCCTCGATCTCGAACGCCTGCACGTCGGCAGAGCCAAGATGCTCGGTCTCGGCATCGAGAAGGCGTCCATAGGGACCACCGACACAATAAGAGCGCAGCGCCTGTTTCAGGTCATTGGATTGCAGCAGCACGGCGAGGCCGGTGATGGTGCGCTCTCCGACCGGAGCGGACGCCAGCGAGGTCAGCGCCGTCCAGAGATGCTCCTTCACCTCGGGCGTGATCTGGATATTCTCGCGCATCAGGATTGCCACGATCCAATCGGCAGCCCAGGCCCGTTCGGCAGTCTCGTGGATGCG
Organism: Paracoccus sp. MKU1; assembly: GCF_001447385.1. Classification (GTDB taxonomy): domain Bacteria; phylum Pseudomonadota; class Alphaproteobacteria; order Rhodobacterales; family Rhodobacteraceae; genus Paracoccus. The sequence continues at coordinate 9,783 of NZ_LLWQ01000103.1, forward strand.
GGCCAGCGGTTGCAGCGAAACAGACGTTTCGGAAGCGTCGGTCAGTTCGCCGCCGAGATCATGCCAATCACCCTGCATAGCGAGTGCGGAGGCACGGATGGAGCCGCCGAAATCGAAGGCGAAGACCTGTGAGCGCGCGTAGCGGCGGAACTGTAAGGCCATCAGCGCCAGCAGCACCGACTTGCCGGCGCCGGTCGGTCCGACGACGAGTGTATGGCCCACGTCGCCGACATGAAGGGACAGCCGGAACGGGGTCGATCCTTCGGTCCTGCCGTAAAGCAGCGGGGGTGCGCCAAAGTGATCGTCCCGTTCCGGCCCCGCCCACACGGCGGACGAAGGGACCATGTGGGCAAGGTTGAGCGTCGAGACCGGGGGCTGGCGGACATTGGCATAGGCATGTCCAGGCAGGCTGCCGAGCCAGGCGTCGACGGCATTGACCGTCTCGACCATGACGCTGAAATCGCGGGACTGGATGATCTTCTCGACCAGCCGCAGCTTTTCGTCGGCGCGGCGGGCGTCCTCGCCCCAGACGGTGACGGTCGCCGTGACATAGGCCATGCCGGCCATGTCGGCGCCGAGTTCCTGCAACGCCATATCCGCGTCGGCGGCCTTGTTCGCGGCATCGGTGTCCACGAGCGCGGATTGCTCGTTGGTCATCACCTCCTTGATGATCGCCGCGATGCTCTTGCGCTTGGCGAACCATTGCCGGCGGATTTTGGTCAGCAGCCGGGTCGCGTCGGTCTTGTCCATGAGGATGGCGCGGGTGGACCATCGGTAGGGAAAGGCCAGCCGGTTCATCTCGTCGAGGAGGCCGGGGGTGGTCGTGCCGGGAAAGCCGGTGATCGTCAGCACCCGGAGATGCGACAAGCCCAGGCGCGGCTCCAGCCCGCCGGTCAGCGGCTGATCGGCCAGCAGAGCGTCGAGATACATCGGCACTTCCGGCACGCGGACGCGATGCCGATTGGTCGAGATGGTGGAATGGAGGTAGGTCAGCGTGCCGGCGTCATCGAGCCAGCTACATTCCGGCATGAAGCCGTCGAGCAGCGCCAGCACGCGGTCGGTGCGGTCGATGAAGCCGCGCACCAGCTCCCACGGGTTCACGCCCGAGGTCTCGCGGCCCTCGTAAAGCCAGGACTCCGATCGTGCGGCATCTTCGGCGGGCGGGAGCCAGAGGAAGGTCAGGAAGTAACCGGAGACGAAATGGCTGCCCTCTTCCTCGAAATCGGCCTTGCGCTCGGCATCGACCAATGCCGAGGCGGGATCGGGGAAGCGGTCCGCAGGATAGGTTGCGGCCTCCGAACGCTGTGCTTCCACGAAAATGGCCCAGCCAGAGCCGAGACGGCGGAAGGCGTTGTTCAGCCGTCCCGCGACCGCAACCAGTTCGGCCGCGACGGCGGAATCCAGATCGGGGCCACGAAACTTCGCCGTCCGCTGAAACGAGCCATCCTTGTTGAGGACAACTCCCTCCCCGACCAGCGCCACCCAGGGCAGATAATCGGCCAGGCGGGAAGCGGTGCGGCGGTATTCTGCGAGATTCATCATGGATCAAACCTCACACCGAGAGATGGCCGGGGATGCGCAGATGGCGGCGCGCGACCTCGACGAAGAGCGGATCGCGCTTGGCGGCCCAGACGGCGGCGATGTGACCGACCGCCCAGATCAGGATGCCGGCGAGCCAGAGCTGGAGGCCGAGGCCGACTGCCCCGGCCAGCGTGCCGTTCAGGATCGCGACGGATCGCGGCGCCCCACCGAGCAGGATCGGCTCGGTCAGGGCGCGGTGGACCGGGACAGCGAAGCCCGGCACCGCGTCGAGCGCCTCGAAACTCACGGCCATCAGACCAGCGCTCCGCCGCCGAAGCTGAAGAACGAGAGGAAGAAGGAGCTGGCGGCGAAGGCGATGGAGATGCCGAAGACGATCTGGATCAGTCGCCTGAAGCCGCCGCCGGTGTCGCCGAAAGCCAACGTCAGGCCTGTGACGATGATGATAATCACCGCCACGATTTTCGCCACCGGCCCTTCGACGGATTCGAGGATGGATTGCAACGGCGCTTCCCAGGGCATCGAAGAGCCGGAGGCAAAGGCCGGGGATGTCATCAGGCTCACCCAGGCGAAGGCGGCGGCGGTTGCGATATGGTGACGGATGCGGAAGGCGCGACGGATCATGCAGGTTCTCCAGTGTTGCGAGTGGTGCCGGGTTCTGAAAAGGCGGGGAAAATCCGGTAGTCGCCGTCGGGACCGAGACCATCGACGCGGGCGAGTTCGACAAGCCGCCGTGCGGAACCGCGACCGGCAAGGACGGCCACGAGGTCGATGGTTTCGGCGATCATGGCGCGCGGGACGGTGACGACGGCTTCCTGGATCAATTGTTCGAGGCGGCGAAGCGCGCCGATGCCGGAACCGGCATGGATGGTGCCGATCCCTCCGGGGTGCCCGGTGCCCCAGGCTTTGAGGAGATCGAGCGCCTCGGCGCCACGCACCTCACCGATCGGAATACGGTCGGGACGCAGCCGCAGCGAGGAACGGACCAGATCGGACAGAGTGGCAACGCCATCCTTGGTCCGCATGGCGACAAGGTTGGGTGCCGCGCATTGCAGCTCGCGGGTGTCCTCGATGATGACGACGCGATCCTGCGTCTTGGCCACCTCGGCCAGCAGCGCATTGGTCAGCGTGGTCTTGCCGGTGGACGTGCCACCGGCGACGAGGATGTTCGCACGCGACTGGACGGCGGCGCGGAGCGTTTCCGCTTGACCGGCGGACATGATGCCGGCCGCCACGTAGTCGTCGAGTGTGAAGACCGTGACGGCGGGCTTGCGGATGGCGAAGGCGGGTGCGGCGACGACCGGCGGCAGCAGGCCCTCGAAGCGCTCGCCGGTCTCCGGCAGTTCGGCCGAGACGCGGGGGCTGCGGGCATGCACTTCCACACCGACATGGTGGGCGACCAGCCGCACAATGCGCTCACCATCGGCAGCCGACAGTATCTCGCCCGTATCGGCCAGTCCCTCGGACAGCCGGTCCACCCAGATCCGGCCATCGGGGTTCAGCATGACCTCGACGACCGACGGGTCTTGCAGCAGGGCTGAGATGGCAGGCCCGAGCGCCGTTCGGAGCATGCGCGCGCCGCGGTCCACCGTTGCCTGATTGTGGTTGATGCCTGCCATCTCGTCCCCGTTCCACCGGGGAGGCGAGAGTTCCCCGGATGGGGATGACTAAAAGAGACCCCAAAGCGGCCGTTTCAACAAGTTTCGACCGTCGTAGTAGTGTGGCGTGCAAATACAGGAGAATGGCGGTGATGCTACTCAGGGCCAAGGCGGCGCGGCGCGGGGGAGTCGCTCAACACAAGCCGGCTGATTCGATGAACATTGCGACCTTGCGGACCAAGTTGCCGTTCGCTGCTGAGGCGCGGTAATCGGCTGCACTGCAGCAAGCTCGACCAGCAGGGGCGAAAAGGCGGGCTTTCGCTGCTTCTGCGCCGGAGGCGTGGTGCAATGACGGGGGCGGACATTCGTGGGTTCGTCATCAGTGTCCAGCAGGCCAACCACTTGGTGCTGGACTGATCAGAGCTTCATTGCGCTGGTTGATCGGGCAACACGAAACCCATCTCGCGTAGAAAACGTGACGGTTGCTTGTTCCATCCCCGATAGTTGTCTGCATAGGAGAGGCAGAGCCACTCTCGCGCACGCGTGATAGCCACGAAGCAGTTGCGCCGCTCCTCTTCCATTTCAGCGCTGTTCTCGCCCGCCTTCAGGCTTTGAAAGCTCGGCAAGATGTCCTCCGCCAGTCCGACCACATAAACATGATCGAACTCCTTCCCCTTGGCGCCGTGGATCGTCATAAGGGTCACGGTATTGCTGCCGACTGGGGCTTCCTTTGAGCGGATGGCCAGTTCCTGGAGAAACTGTTCAAGTGGCGCATCGCGGCCGATGGTTTTGCCGATACTTCTCACAAGATCGGACCAAGCCGCCCGGTCTTCTGCAATGTCACTGGCTTCATCGTCCTGCGCCGGGATCATGGCGAGGACTGCGTCAACAAACTGCCTGAACCGCGCGGGCTCCTTTGCGAAGGTTGCAGCTACATCGACGAGAGCGTTGCCATTGACATCATCACCCAGTCCGGCTTTGACCGCTACCGCCCATTCATCGAGCAGGGAGCGTTCCGTCAATTCGGTGGCGGTGATGATGAGATCGACACGGGCGTCAGTGCCAAACCAACGATTGAAAGCGCCGGTCAGGGTTTCCAGCGCACGCCGATCAAGCGGGCGCAGCGCTTGGCGAAGTACGGCAGTGAGCCACAGGAACTGAGGTGATCGGAAATCATCGCGGCGCTGAGAAATGACCGCACTGACCTGCTTCTGCGTCAGCGCGGATTGAAGCTTTTCTAGCATGTAGCGCGTACGGGCCAGTACCGCGACTTCACCCCATCGAGCGCGGTCGATTTTGGCGATGCCTTCCGCAATCGACGCGGCTTCCACCTCGTCGGTGGAATAGCGTAGGACGCGGATGTGCTGTTCATCGCGATATTTCAGCGAGGTCTTGCCCGCCTCCAGCGGCTGCTTGGCGGCCGTGCGTTGCAGATTATGGACCACAAGATGGTTCGCGGCGGCAACAATTGCGGGCGGACAACGGTAGTTTGTGGGAAGCTGCAGTTCCTGCGGGGAAAAGTCGGCTCGGAACCGCTGGATCTGTTGGTAGCTCGCGCCGTTCCACTGGTAGATGATCTGGTCATCGTCGGCGACGGCGAAGACATTCCTGAAATCCTTGCCGGCGAGCGCGCGGATTAGTCGGTACTGCCCATCGGTAGTGTCCTGAAACTCGTCGAACATCCAGTAGGCATAGGTCTTGCGATAGCGTCCGGCGATGCCGGGGAAGTCTGTGACAAGGCGATAGGCCTGGGCGATGAGCGAACCAAAATCTAGGGCATTGGCTTGGGTGAGCGCCGCCTCGTATGCGGTGTATACCTGCTCCACCCGTGCGCCATCGGACGGATCACGAAAGTATCGGGCCGAGCCTGTCGGTTGGATAAGCTGCGACTTAAGCTTGTCAATGGTAGACAGAAGCCGAACGTCGTTTTGGCTCAGGCCCGCCTGTTTGATCGCGTCGCGCAAAATTTCCTGGCGATCGACGTCGAGCGAGTAGATTGCAAAATCAGGGTTGATGCCAATGTGGGAGCCGTGCTGCTGCAGCATCTGCATGCAGAAGGAGTGAAAGGTCCCGATCAGAGCGCGCCGTTCCTGTTCAGGTACCAATGCAGTGACGCGCGCGGACATTTCGTCAGCCGCCTTGTTGGTGAAGGTCAGAGCCAGCACGCGGAACGAACGATCGGGCGTATCGGCAAGCAGCTTGGCCACCCGCGTCGTCAGGACGCGGGTCTTGCCGGAGCCGGGGCCGGCGAGAACGAACATCGGGCCATCGCGCCAAGCGACAGCGATACTTTGTGCTTCGGTCAGTTCTGACAATGCCACGTTGAGGGCGGTATCGGTCATGTTAGGCCTCTCAATGCCAAGATTGCATTGCGGAATGATGCAGGCATGCGCTGCGCCAGCGCCGGGTTCTCGGCGCACTGTTTTGCGAGGACGGCTGCGTAGCCGCTCTTGTCGTTCTCGAGTGCCGCAATCAATGTCGCATCGTCAAAATCCGCTGCTCCTACGTTTCCAAAAGAGACAAGAATTGCTTTCAGTTCGTTTTGCAGTCCATCTGCTATGAGCTGCTGTTCGAGATAACCGGCCGGCAACGAGAAGGTGCGGCGAGCCATTTCCTCGGCGGAAAACTTTCGTGCGGTGATCCTGGCGATGTAGCCGAGCCCGGCGGCATCTCCATCGACGACGGCAAGCCAAGGATAACCGAGCGCTCTTGCAAGTACCGCAAATATCTACCGTGTGCCTTCGGTCAACAACCTTGCGGATTATACCGAGCTGCCGTTCATGCTTGGCGCGGCGAAGGTCGGTAGCGAGCCCTTTTTGACGAATGCTGCCGAGCGACTGGACGGCCGCTTCGGCGGACCCGCAGCTTAGCGAGGTGTTCTCCGTTCGGGTCTAGACATACTCCGTAATGCGTTTCAACAAGGCGACACCGGCACCTGATAGAACGCCGCAAGAAGACGTAAGCTCTTGACGACGCCCGGTGTCGAGCGGGTGGGGTCCTGTTATGTGACCGTAAACTGCCCCATCATGCCCGCATCCTCGTGTTCGAGGATGTGGCAGTGATACATGAATGGTGTCTCTTCCGAAGCCAGCTTGTCGAACCTCAGCAGGATTCCGGTCGGACCCTGCACACGGACAACATCTTTCCAACCGATCTGCGCCGAGTCGACCGGCCGTCCGTTCTGACTCACGCCTCACGATAATTGTCACACGCCTCAACACCCTTTGCGACCACGTCGAGAAGTGCGTCCACATCGTTCAGAAGGACCGTGATGCGCGGGTTGCTGATACGGTAACGGATGAAGCGCCCTTCGCGGTCGCTGGCGACAAGCCCGCAGTCCAGCAGGCACCTCAGATGGTTGGAGACGTTGGGTTGCGATAGTTCGGTCCGCTCGACGATCTCGTGAACGGCCAATGGCTCGTTGCAAAGTGCACCGAGGATGGCCAGGCGGCTCGGGTCCGCGAAGCCGCGGAACAGCTTCGCCCGTCGCTCGATGGTTGCGCTCTTGCGGTCATCGACCAATTGCGCCATATCACTCCTCGCTGATATGTTGTTCTTCGATTCATCCTAGCAGGAATAGCGCGACCATGGCCAACACCGAAAATGCCGGATCGACGGCAGATGTCCCGCCCGTCCGTTACCGGGTTTCCGGTATGGATTGCGCCAAGGATGCCGCGCAGATCGAGCGGGCGGCACAGGCAGCCGGGGTCGCGCCCGGCGATGTGAAAGTGTCGGCCGCGACGCACATCATGACACTGACTGCACCCGAAGTGCGCCTGCCGGACATCGAAAAGGCAGTCGCGGTGACAGGCTATGGCTTCGACCGGATCGAGGGCGATGAAGACATTCCGCCGAATCCCGCCCATCAGGACCCGGCCTACCGCCGTGCCCTCTGGATCGTCGTGATCCTGAACGTGGGATACGGGGTCCTCGAAATGATCGGCGGTTTCATTTCCGGATCGCAGGCGGTGAAGGCCGATGCGCTCGATTTCATCGGCGACGGCGCGATCACCTTCCTTGGCCTGCTGGCCATCGGCTGGAGCCTCGCCTGGCGGGCACGGTCGGCCTTGATCCAAGGCATCTTCCTCGGCCTGCTCGGCCTTGGCGTCCTCGGCACGACCATCGTGCGAGTCTTCGAACGGACGACGCCGGATGCAGGTCTAATGGGCCTGCTTGGCATGATCGCCCTTGTCGTCAACGTCATCTCCGTTCTGCCGCTGCTGCGGTTCCGCAAGGGCGACGCGAACATGCGGGCCGTCTGGCTATTCTCGCGCAACGACGCCATCGGCAATGCGGCGGTTGTCGTTGCCGCCGGTCTCGTGGCGTGGCTGGGCAGCGCCTGGCCGGACCTCATCGTCGCCTTCGGCATCGCCGGACTGTTCCTGCACTCGTCTTGGGCAATCATCCGCGATGCGCGGGCCGATCTGAAGGCAGCGGCATGAACAGCCGCGTTCTGGGCGGGCTCTGCGCGATCGCGGCGTTCGGCCTCGATCAGGGTACCAAGGCGCTTGCGCTGAACACACCGGCGCTTGAGCGCGGCGTCGAGGTTCTACCCTTTCTCAATCTCGTGCGGGTTCTGAACGATGGAGTCAGCTTCGGTATGCTGGGCGGGATCGTGCCTTGGTGGGGTCTCATCGCGCTTGCTGGCGTGATCGTGGCATGGCTGCTGATCTGGTTGTGGCGCGCGCCGGACAGGCTGACGGCTGCCGCTCTCGGTCTGATCATCGGCGGCGCGCTCGGCAATGTCCTCGACCGGCTGCGTTATCAGGCCGTCCCGGATTTTCTGGATTTCCATTACGGAACATACCACTGGCCGTCCTTCAATCTTGCGGATGTGGCGATTTTCTGCGGTGCGGCCCTGCTGTTCTGGGACAGCTTCCGCTCGGCGCAGAACAAGCCCGAACGTAACCACCGAGAAGAAAACGTTACGGGGAAATAATCGATGTCCAGCATTCCATCCGCAAAGGGCATCGACAGCACGCTTGCCCTGCTGCGCAACCCATATGAGTTCATTCCGGACACATGCCGCGATCTTGAGGGCGACCTGTTCGAGACCCGCATCCTCTTTCAAAAGACGATCTGCATGACTGGTGCCGCAGCTGCGGAGGTCTTCTATTCCGAGGATGGGCTCGTGCGCGCAGGCTCGATGCCGAAGCGTATCCAGAGAACCCTGCTCGGCGAAAAGGGCATCCAGGGGCTCGATGGCGAGGCCCACCGTCATCGGAAGCGGATGTTTATGTCACTCATGGCGTCGGAGCGGATCGAAGCTCTCGAAAACACGACGCGGGACCTGTTGGACCGCTACGCACGGGACTGGCAAGCGGCGGAGAAGGTCGTTCTCTACGACGAAGTGCGCGAAATCCTCACCAGAGCTGCCTGCGCCTGGTCGGGCGTGCCGCTTCCCGAAGCGGAGGTCGAGACGCGGACGGCGCAGATGACGGCGCTCTTCCAAGACGCCGGGGCGGTCGGCTGGAAGCACTGGGGTGCGCGTCTGGCGCGGCATCGCGCAGAGCGTTGGACAGCCGGGATTATTGAACGGCTGCGCGACGGAAGCCTTCAGACAGGACAGGAAAGCGCCGCCCATGTCGTCGCGACGTGGCGCGATCTGAATGGGGAGCTGCTGACCTCCAAGGTTGCCGCCGTGGAGCTTCTGAACGTAGTACGCCCGATCGTCGCCGTCTCTGCGTTCATCGCCCAGGCGGCGCATGCCCTGCATCGGCATCCCGAGTGGCGGCAAAAGCTGAAGGACGACGAGGGACAGCTCGAACCTTTCGTGCAAGAGGTCCGCCGTCTGTATCCGTTCTTTCCCGCGGTCGCGGCACGGGTGAAGAGTGATTTCGAGTGGCGCGGATATCGCTTTTCCAAAGGGTACAGGGTTCTGCTCGACCTCTACGGCACAAATACCGACGCTCGCTCGTGGGACGCGCCGCAAGAGTTCCGGCCCGAGCGGTTTCACGATCGGGAGGTCACCCCCTACGACTTCATTCCGCAGGGCGGTGGTGATCACCACAGGAACCACCGTTGTCCGGGCGAGTGGATCGCGATCAGCCAGATGAAGGCGTTTTGCAGTTTCTTCGTGAACGCCATCGACTACGAAGTGCCAGATCAGGATCTGGATCTGGAAACCGAAGAACTGCCGCCCATGCCTAAATCCCGGTTCATCATGCGCAACGTCAGGCGTCGGCAGTAGCGTCGGCCTCCTCCGGCTCGACCGACCGCGCATCCTTGGTGGCCTCAAACGCTTCCCACGCAACGTAGGGCACGATCAGAAGCGCCGCGACCGGGTCGGCCCACCACCAGCCCATCCATTGCGTCAGACCGATCCCGGCCAACACCACGATTGTCTGATACTGGCAGATCATGGTGTCCTTGGCATCGTACTTCAGGGCGGGCGCATCGAGCCGTTTGCCATAGCGATACTTGCCCCAGGCGAGGAACGGGTTGACCACGAGCGAAGCACCCAGAATCGCGATACCCCACCAGTTGAAGCCCGGCGCCTTCTGCGAAATGAAGGCGGAGACCGCCTCGTAGAGGATCGCCGCGACGACGATCCAGAAGGCACAGGCAACCACGTAGAGCGCGACCTTCTTGCGGTGCAGGACCGTGCGCTTGCCGGCACCGTCCTTCTCCCCCTTCAAGCGCCAGATCAGCGTCGCGGCTGAGGTGGCTTCGACCGTGCTGTCGAGACCCCAGCTTACCAGTGCCGCGCTGCCGGTCAGAAGTCCCACGGTGACGGATACGACGACCTCGATGATGTTGTAGACGAGGCTGGCGATCTCGACGCGGATGCCGCGCGTCAGATTGGCCTGCCGGTTATCTTTCTGACTACTCATAAGGGGTCGTTTGCGGGAGAGTGTGGAATCCTACGCTAAGCTGACTGCGGCCGTTCGCGCGGGGTGCGGCGAATGACCGGTTTGAGCCCACTTTGACCGATGCTGCGTAAAGGATGTATCGCTGCTTTCGAGGGCGGTAGAAAACCTGCTTGATCGCAGCCGCGATGCGGAGGGAAAGCAGCGCCGAGTTGTCGGAACGCGTGAACCAAAAGGCGATCTAATCGAACGATTCAGCGCTTCACCCCGTCTGCGGCTGCCTCTCAAATACTGCGCGGTGCCCAGAGAATAATACCCGCACCGACAAGGCAAATGACCGCTCCAACTACATCCCATTGATCCGGGCGATGCCCTTCTACGCCCCATAGCCACAGCAGGGACGATACGATGTAAACGCCACCGTAGACTGCATAGGCGCGGCCCGCCTGATCGGCGGGGCTGAGCGCCAGTAGCCAGGCGAAAGCGGCAAGGGACAGCATGCCCGGTGCCAACCAAAACACGCTCTTGTCCAGCCGGAACCAGGCCCAGAAAGCAAAGCATCCGGCAATTTCGGCCAGCGCAGCGGCGAAGTAGATAAGAACCGTCTTCATCGGGCCAGACATACGTTCCGAGGAGGATCGGGTCTATTGCGAAAAATCTTTCAAATTCAGAGAAGCGAGCCCAAATCCGATCCAACACTTGGATAGGCCGCCGTCATCGACTTAAGTTGCTTGGCCGCCAGGCCCAGCTTGATTGCCAGCCCGAAGAAATTGATCAGTTCGCCGTATTCCGGGCCGAACAGGTGCGCGCCGAGGATCTTGCCGTTCGACTTGTCCACGAGGACCTTCGCGGCAGCAGAGGTCTCGCCGATCCGGTAGTTCGAATACCAATCGCCAGTGTCGGTGAACCGAACATCGACATCATACCCGGCGTCCCTTGCCTCACTTTCCAACATACCGACACGCGCCACTTCCGGGACTGTGAAGACGGCTGTAGGAATACCGGCATAATCCGGTGCGGTCTGAGTGTCTTTGAGCATGTTGGAGGCCGCGACCTTCCCTTCGATCACTGCGACTGGCGTCAGCGGCATGCCATCGGTGTCGGCGCAATCTCCGGCGGCAAAGACCGCGCTGTTCGTCGTGCTTTGCAGATGCGGGGCTACAACGATGCCCTTGTCGCTGTAATCAACACCAGCCGCCTCAAGATTCAGATCGGCCAGGGCTGCCACACGGCCCGCGCCATGCACGACCAGATCGGTTTCGATTGTTCGGGTTTCATCGCCCGACTTCACCTCGACAGTGAATGCTCTACTGGCTTCCGAGACCGACACGATTTCGGTTTCGCGCATCAGGTCCACGCCGATACCGCCGCTGCGGTCGATCAGCATTTCGACCAGATCGGGATCGAAGCCGCGTAAGGGCCGGGCGCCACGATCCACGATGATCGGGTTGGCTCCGGCCCGTGCGGCGATATGCGCAAACTCGAAGGACACGAAGCCGCCACCGATAAAAAGAACCCGATTGGGAAGGGCCTCCAGGTTGAGGAAATCCGTGCTGTCGATCACGAGATCGGCCCCTGTGAAGCTCAGCGGCCTGGGCATGGCACCGGCGGCCACGAGGAACCGTTCCGACTGATATGCCGTTCCATCGACCTCCAGCGTGTTGCTTCCCGTGAACCGCGCGGCTCCATGCAGGGTTTCGACGCCGTTGCCCGACAGGCCCTTTTCCATCTTGTCCGGCACGGGATCGGTGAAGCCACGCTTGTGTGCCATCAGATCGGCCCAGTTGATCGACAGATCACCGGGATCGATCCCCTTGCCCTGCATGAGCCGTGCCGCGTCCATGATTTCCGCACCGCGCCGCAGGATTTTCTTTGGATCGCAGCCGCGCAATGCGCAGGTGCCGCCGTAGGGCAGCGCATCGACAATGGCGACACGCCATCCTGCCGCGCCACATTTGTTGGCCGCGGCCACGCCCGCCATGCCCGCCCCGATGACGATCAGGTCGTAGTCTTCATTCATTCTCCGGTCCTTGTCCTGATCTTCATCCGGCGCAGCAGCTCAACTTTGCCACGTCCATATCGAAGGTTTGCGCCGCCAGCTTCAGCCCTTCCACGGTCGTCAGATAGGGGAAGATCGTCTCCCCGAGCGCCTTTGTGGTCATGCCAAACTTCAGCGCCATAACGAGGGTCTGGATCGTATCGGACCCCTCGGGCGCGATGATCTGGCCGCCAAGCAGCCGGTCGGACTTTCTGTCCGCCACCAGCTTGATCAATCCGCGCGTGTCGCGTGCGGCCAGTGCGCGCGGCACCTGATCGAGCGGTACGATGGACGTCTTGACGTCGAGGCCCGCGTCCCGCGCCTGGGCTTCACCGAGACCGACGCCCGCGACCTGCGGGTCGGAAAACACCACCCAGGGCATCGCGGCGTTGTCGTAGCGATGGTCTTCGCCGAGAACCGCATTTTTGGCCGCGAGCTTTGCACCATAGGCCGCCATATAGACGAACTGGTCGCGGTCGGTCACATCGCCTGCGGCATAGATGCCGCGCACCGATGTCTGCATGTCCTCGCCGACGACGATGGACCCACGCGCGTCGGTTTCCACGCCGATTGCGTCCAGGCCCATATCTTTGGTATTGGCCCGCCTGCCAGCGGTCGAAACGAGGTGATCCGCCGTCACTTCGACAGGCTTTCCGTTCTGGATCACGCGCAGTGTCACGCCCGCGTCGTCGCGGCGCACAGTGTCGTAGCTTAACCCGGTCAGAAGAGTGATGCCTTCGGCCTCGAACGCCGCCGCCAATGCCTCCGAGACCTCTGGTTCCGCGCCGGGCAACAGATGCGAACGGGCGACAAGCGTGACCTTCACGCCCATGCGGCTCATCATCTGGGCCAGCTCCGCGCCGATGTAGCCCGCGCCGATGAAGATCAGGCTTTTCGGCAGTACTTCGAGTTCCAGAAGACTGGTGCTGTTGAGCGCGCCGATTTCCTCGATGCCGTCGATGGTCGGCAGAACGGGACGCCCGCCCGTGGCGATGATGGTCCTCGGTGCTTTCAGGGTTCGCTCACCGACTGTCACGCCACCTTCGATCAGCCGCGCGGGACCGGCGTCGATGTAATCGACATCCTCATATTCCGGCAGAAGGTCCGCGTATTTCTTCTGGCGCAGGGTCGTGACCAGATCGTCCTTGGACTGAACGAGCGTCTGCCAATCATCCACTTGTGCCCGTCCCGACAGGCCGGGGAACCGCTTGGCAGCCCCCGCACAGTGCACGGCCTCTGCCGCACGGATCATCGCCTTGGAGGGCACGCATCCCACGTTGACGCAAGTTCCGCCGATGGTGCCATGTCCTACGAGGGCGACACGCTTTCCGGCATCCGCGCCGGTAATTGCGGCGGAGAACCCCGCCGATCCGGCCCCAAGAACGATCAGGTCATAGCCGCCCTGTTCATCGTCGGTTTTGTTCAGGTCTTTCATCTCAGCGCGCCTCGCCATGTTCGGGGTCTTTTGGTCTGGCGGCGAGCAGATATATGACCGCGCCGATGGCGATCAGCGGTGTCAACATGCCGAGGAGGCCGAAGACCATGCCGGTGGCGGTGCAACATCCCATCATCATAAGAGCGATCCTTTCTTTTGCGCACGGTTCAGGAGAACCGCGTAGAGTGCTGTGGCGGCGAAAACGCCGATTGTGATCCGTATTGCGAACCTGAATTCGAGAAGAATGATCAGGATCGACAGGGCCACCGCGAGGCCGGTGGCCCAAAGTTTCGGGGCCGGTCCCGGTTTGCCAGCGCGCAGCCAAAGGGCCTGTGCCACCACGGCGAGGCTGAAAAACAGCAGCGGGAACAGGGCGTAATCGAGCCAGCCCGTGAGGGCCGACAATCCGACGCCAGCGACGATGACGACCAGAAGCGGTGTAAAGCAGCAGAGCGCGGCGAAGAGCGCACCGCCAAGCCCCCATTTCAGCAGACGGTCGGAATTTTCAGGTGTGTCAGTCAAGGAGCCGTCTTTCTCTGTGATGGGTCGGGGCCGGAGGCGCGTTTCATTTGCGAACGACGCAGTGCGCGGACGATCAGGTAGGTCAGACCCGCCAAAACCAGCACGGCAATGCCACTCATTCCAGAGAGCCAAGCCCCAACGCCGCCGAACAACGCTGCAAGCACGGCAGTTCCGCCGCCGCAGCAGACGACCACGACCGGAGCTGCTATTCCGAAGGCCAGCAGGCCACCCATCAGATTGTCACGCATTGCAGGAGATTGTCACGCATTGCAGGCGGCTCAGGAGGCTGTGTCGGGCAGCACCTGCGCCGGATAGCCATTGGCCGTCACCGCGCCGATGATGCTTTCGATGGAAGTTTCGGCGTCATCGTAGGTCACGCTGTAAACACCCTGCCCGTATTCGGGGCCGTCCTCGAATGCGGCGATCTCGACCGACGGAACACCGCGCATCGAGCTGGCAACAATGAACGAACAGGACGGGCATGTCAGTTCGCTGACGGCGATCTCGACCTGGCGCTCTTCAGCGAGGGCCGGGGTCGAGAGTGCGACGATGGCCAGGGCGGATAACAGGAGATGCTTCATGGTCATGGTCCTCGTTCAGAATTTCAGGATGAAGGGGGTGATGTAGGGAAAGATCATGGCGACAGCGACAATCGCGGAAGCGGCCCAGAGGGTTGCGCGCATGATGCGGCGGTCGATGGGGCGGGCGCAGGTGCCATCGGCACAGGCCTCGGCATCTACAGGCTTGTAAGCCTTGTAGAAGCCGTATCCCAAAAACGCGGCGCTCAGCGCGAAGGTGTACCATTTGTAGGCATAGAGCGCCCCGAGCTGCGCGATGAACACGCCTGTCACGCCAAAGCTGACCAGCACCAATGGAAGGATGCAGCAAGAAGTCATCGCCAGCGCACCGAGGACGCCGAGGCCGGTCACGCCCCATCCCTTGGTGGTTTCGTCGCCAATTTTCTGCGACTGAGATTGCGGAAGTTCCGCCAAATGTTGTTCCATCGAATCTTCCTTGAACAGATGTTTCCACCGTTCTAGGGTCTGTAGTTGATACAGGCTCAAGGGATTTTTCGGCACAATGAGTAACACAAGCGTGAGATCAATTCGGCGGGGCGATTTGGCCCGCGCAACGGGCTGCAACCTGGAAACCATTCGCTATTACGAGAAAATCGGGATCATGCCGGACCCGCCGCGCAGTACGAAGGGCTACCGAAGCTACGACGATGCCCACGTCAAGCGGCTGAAATTCGTCATGCGGTCCCGCGATCTAGGCTTTTCTCTCGAAGAGGTTCGCGGGCTGCTTGGGCTGGTCGATGACCGATCCCGGACATGCGCCGAGGTGCAGATCATCGCCGAAGATCATCTGACTGACGTTCAGGCCAAGATTGCCGATCTGCAGCGCATCGAGCGCGTCCTGTCGGACACTGTTGCGCGATGCACCGGCGATGCTGCCCCAGAATGCGCGGTGATCGATGCGTTACTCGATGCTTAGTCCACCCTGAAGAAGAGGGGGCAACGGACCTTCGTGAACGGCGCAGCGAAAGCCCGAAAAGTCCCGCACAGCGGTTGTTCGTGCGCAGGCGAGCGAAGGTCCGCAATCGCTATGCCGAATGAGTTCGACGCGCAGGCTCCCCAGTCTTGAGCACCGCGTTCAGGATGACGGCGAGCTTCCGCATGATTGCGGTGATGACCACTTTCGCGGGCTTGCCACGCTCTTTCAGGCGGTGCGCGAAAGCTTGCATCGCCGGGTCGAGGCGGAGGGCAGTCAATGCCGCCATATAGAGGCTCGACCTGACCTCACGCCTGCCTCCTGAAATGCGGCGGCGTCCTTTCAGCGTCCCTGAATCCTGAGCATGGGGCGCAAGACCGACAATCGAAGCAGCCTCTCCTTTGGTCAGCGACCCCAGCTCTGGAAGATAAGCCAGACAGGCCGCTGCCGTCTTTAGCCCCACGCCGATCACAGACGTCAGCAGGCCCGACTTCTGCCGAAACTCCGGCGTTGCGGCGACCAATGCGGCGATCTGAGTATCGAGCTCCTTGATCTCGTTGCTCATGGCGCGAACATGACGCTTCAGAGAGCGTTCCACATGCTTGATTTGCGGATGCTCCAACCTGTTTTGCTCGATGCGGATCATCTGTGCCAGATCATCGCGCCGCCGCCGCAAGCCACGCAGCTCGACCGTCTCTGGGGCGGGTGGCTGCCATAGCCGCAGATCGACCGACTTGGCGGCGAATAGCGCGAGCATTCGCGCATCCACCGCGTCTGTCTTGGCAGAGAGGCCCAAGAATTTCGCGAAATTCCGTGTCCGCGTGCCATGCGCCCGATGGGCTGAAAGCCCCACCTCGACTGCGCAATTCAGAACATGGCGCTCATATCCACCGGATGCCTCGCAGATCACGAAAGGGTTGCTGCCTTTCGTCTTTGCTTTGAGCAAGCGTCTGATCGCGGGCGCGGTGTTTGGGATGGTGACCTGCCGGTCGTCGGGCAGGCTGTGGACGGTTAGGCTCGCTTTAGAAACCTCAAACGCAATGATATTCGTGCGATGGCCTTCGTGGAAGTTGCTGCTCATATGCTTGTCGTGATCCTTGATTATGCACGGCCGCGAAGGCCCCTCTACCGTTCGGATGGCCTGACAGATGTGACGGGTGGCAAGATATTTTGCGACCGCTCGTCGGGTCATTCCTCGGGGAGGCCCGCCCGTCACCAGTTCCTGGGATGGCCGTCCCAGAAACCGTCTGCCTCTACCTTCCCAGAGTGGAAAGCTGAGACAATGACTCACGCATAATCTCGGGGCTGCCATTGTTCTGGAAATCGATGACGGCGACGCCGTGTTCATCAAGGTCGTAGCCAAGGCCCTTGGCGATGCCATGAACCAGATGGTAATCGGACGGGCCCTCCACGAGAAGCCAGCGGCGTGCGAAGAATATTTCGCCACGGATCCGCCGAGCAAATGTCTCCAGCTGCTCCAGTTCCGCGTCCGAGACGAACTCCTGCGATGCATCGGATGCCTTACGCAGCGCGGCGTGGATGGTCTGTGTGTCAGGGCGTCCGCCGTAGGCGATGAGGAGATCGCGATACTGGTTTTGGGGCAGAGCGCCGGACAGCACGAGTTCGTTGAGACCGCGGTCATAAGTGATGAGGCCGGCGGAGGCTGCGATGATGGCGTCAATCTGGGGAACATGCGGGACGGGCGCGCGGAATTGACGGGGGAGAGAGCTTACAGTTGTGCCGTTGGCCTCGACACGGACGACGCGGATATCGCGGAACGGAACGTGCTGTAGGAAGTACGGCGAATGTGTCGTTACGATCTTCTGGCCTGGGAGCTCAGTGATATGACGCCAAAGGCTGCGGGCCGCCTGAGGATGGAGATGTGTCTCCGGCTCCTCAAGAGCCAGGACAGCTGTGCTTTCGGGCCGGTACAGATCGCTCAGGATCAGCTCAACGAAGGCTTTGAAGAGGAACATGACGGAAAGGCTCTGCACGCCTTGACCGTGCCGCGCCAACGGTAGCCACGGTTTGCCGCCCTCCGTCTGATAGATGACCTCCGCCTTCGAGAGGATATCCCATGTATTGAGGGGCAGCAGCCGCAAGTCCGCCTGGCCTGGGACGTCGGTGGCGGCGACGCGGCTGATATGGGAAAGACCGTTGGCAAGATTGGCCAGAAGCGGATCAGCGTCGAGCAAGCGTCGATTCAGAAGGTCGAAGATCCGCTTTGATTTCTGCTCGAGAGGTTCAGGGATTTGCACCGTCCGGAGCAACTTGCCCCAGAACTGGCTCCTTGAGGAAAACTCGTCCGTGACGTCGCGGAGCGCCTCAAGGTAGAAGACGGGCAGAAACTGGAAGAACTCCTGGAGATTGACGGCGCGAGCGCCGCGCCCGGCGAGTGGGTTCCTTTCGACGTTCAGGAATTCCCATCGTGGCACGAAACTCTCTTCGGCCGCTTCCCATGAGCAGCTGACGCGCATGATTATTGACGCGCGGCCGGTCACTGGATCGAGTTGGATGATGTCTTCGAGTTCGCCGTGGAGGTCCTCGGGCCACTCGTTGGCGACAGCCTCCTGGAACTCGACCTCGATAACGACGGGATCGCCGACTTTTGGATCTGGCCTACCGTCGCACAGATGCACATCATATTCAGTGAATCCGGTTCCGCGCTGTCCCCACCGTCTGGTAAGCGCGATGCGGATCGCTTCCAGTATCGCCGACTTTCCGGCGTTGTTGGTTCCTATAAGGACTGTAACCGCGCCAAACTGAATGTCTGCCTCTTTGATAGAGCGAAAGTTTGATATTTTAAGTCTACTTATTTCCACTGCTGAACATCCCTCCCGCCCTTGGCCAACGATACCGAGCGAACAGCGCTTTGCACAGCTTGAACCGCAAGTATCCGCCGAAGGCCGCCGCCGTGTCTTACTGATTGGGTGGATTTCCGTTCGGCAAGAGTGCGGTGTCCGCTTTCGGACATGTCGCCAGGCAGGATCGACAGCGCTCGAATGTCTACTTTGGGCCGGGTCTTCTTCCGCATCCGTGAGGGGCTGCGCCATACCGCAGTCTGCCTGAATGTCGCTGATGGGCTCGAAATGGTATACCAATCAGTGTGTCCCCGCACCCTGTTCTGATCCGGCCACATCCTCCGAGATTTCCTGCCGGAGCTTCGGCCCCTGCGCGAGGCGCCGGCCGAGTGCGGTGATGAACGCCTCATATCGTTCCGCCGACTTGGCCTTCGCGGCCTTCGCCGCTGGCTCAGGCAGCGCCGGCGTTGTCGTGACCCAGAACCGAATGAACACCGCCAGGCTTTCGACGGCGATGCCGACGTCCCGCTCAAGCCGCGCCATGCGGCGGTCGAGCTGGTCGAGGCGCTTGACGACAACCGCTTCGCGCCGCTCGGCATCGTCCGGCGACAGGAACGACGCGATGGCGGCTTCGGCGATCATGGATTGCGAGCGATCCCGGCGTGCCGCAAAGTCCGCCAGCGCCGAGGTGACATCGGGGTCAAGATAGATCGTGATCTTCGATTTCTTCCTGTGGCGTGTCATGGCGCTACAGCTCCATGCCGTCGTTCGGGTCCATGGCGACCTGCCGGGCAATCCCCTGCACCTGGCGGATCATGCGTCGGTTCCGGGCAACATCTTCTTCCACGTCATCGGAAAGATCGGGCTCGAACTCGTTCTCGATGGGCTTTTTCTTCTCCACCGGCTTCACGCGGCTGAGTTCGGGCTGCAAGCGGCGTTCGGATTCGGTCGGATCTTCATCATCCCTCATGTGGTCCTCGTCATCCTCGGCAGGACCGGGTCGCGCCGGGATCGGCAACGCGGTCCAGTCGTCGGCACGGGTTCCTTCCGGGCGCGTCAGATCAGGCGGGGAAAGAACGCGCTCCTGAAACCGGGCATCCTCAAAGTAGCGCGCCTTCGTCGCCCGGATCGGCGGGATGCCCGCCACCATGACGATCTCCTCATGTGGTGGGAGCTGCATGATCTCGCCCGGCGTGAGCAACTGGCGCGCGGTTTCCGAGCGCGAGACCATGAGATGCCCCAGCCAGGGCGACAGCCGGTGCCCGGCATAGTTCTTCATCGCCTTCATCTCGGTGGCGGTGCCGAGGGCGTCCGACACGCGCTTGGCGGTGCGCTCATCGTTGGTGGCGAAGCTCACGCGGACATGGCAGTTGTCGAGAATCGAGTTGTTCGGCCCATAGGCTTTCTCGATCTGGTTCAGCGACTGCGCGATCAGGAAGCTCTTGAGGCCGTAGCCCGCCATGAAGGCCAGCGCCGTCTCGAAGAAGTCCAGCCGCCCGAGCGCTGGAAACTCGTCGAGCATCAAGAGCAGCCGATGCCTTCCGGCATTCGCTTGCAGATCCTCGGTGAGGCGACGGCCAACCTGATTGAGCAGCAATCGCATCAGGGGTTTGGTGCGGTTGATGTCGGAAGGCGGCACGACGAGGTAGAGCGTGGTCGGCTGATCGCCGGCCACAATATCGCTGATCCGCCAGTCGGAGCGGCGCGTGACCTCGGCCACGACGGGATCGCGATAGAGGCCGAGAAACGACATCGCCGTCGACAACACGCCCGACCGCTCGTTCTCGGACTTGTTGCGCAGCTCGCGCGCCGCACTGGCCACGACCGGATGCGGACCCGCCTCACCCAGATGCGCGGTTGTCATCATGGCGCGCAGGGTGGAGTCCACCGGACGCTTGGGATCGGACAGGAACCTGGCCACACCAGCCAGCGTCTTGTCAGTTTCGGCATAGAGAACATGCAGGATCGCACCGACGAGGAGCGAATGGGAGGTCTTTTCCCAATGGTTGCGCTTGTCGAGGCTGCCTTCGGGATCGACGAGGATATCAGCGATGTTCTGCACGTCCCTCACCTCCCACTCGCCACGACGCACTTCGAGCAGGGGATTATAGGCCGAGGATTTCGGGTTGGTCGGATCGAACAGCAGCACGCGGCCATGGAGTGCCCGGAAACCGGAGGTGAGTTGCCAGTTCTCGCCCTTGATGTCGTGGACGATAGCCGAGCCCGGCCAGGTCAACAGCGTCGGCACCACCAGGCCGACGCCCTTGCCCGAACGGGTCGGCGCGAAACACAGCACATGCTCGGGGCCATCATGCCGCAGATACTCGTGGTCATATCGGCCGAGGATGACACCATCGGGATCGAGCAGGCCCGCAGCCTTCACCTCGGGCTTTGAGGCCCATCGCGCCGAACCGTAGGTGGCGACGCCCTTCGCCTCGCGCGCCCGCCAAACCGACATGCCGATGGCGACCGTAATGGCGATGAAGCCGCCCGAGGCTGCGATGATCCCGCCCTTGGCGAAGATCGGTGGCGCATAGGCTTCATAGAAATACCACCACCAGAAGATCGCGGGCGGATAATAGACCGGCACGCCGAACAGCACGAACCAGGGCGGCCCGAGCCGCGCCTGATAGCCGAGGCTCCAGGCGACATACTGGGTGGCGCCCCAGGTGGTGGCGAGGATGATGAGGAAGACGATGGCGATCTGTCCCCATAGGATCTTCGTTGCGGACATGGGCGTGTTCCTTTCCGGTTGAGGTCAGAGGCCGAGGCCGCGCTTGCGCCCGAAGTCCCAATCGACACCGCCATCGTCGCGGGCGACGCCGGAGACATGACGGCCGATCTGCTTTTCCAAAGAGGGCGACCAGGGCACGAGCTGGAAGCCGAGGCCGTCGTCGATCATGGCGAAGCGGCCCGAGGCGAGCGCGAAGCGCTGGCGATAGGAACCGGCGACATACTCACCGCTGGCGGCGCGCTCGAAGGACATGCCGGTTTCAGTCGCGAGCTTCTCGGCAAGACTGTCGAGTTCGCGCCTGCGCAGCGTGTTGAGCAGCCGCCGCGCGAAGATGACGCGCCCGCCCTGCCGCTCGGCGTAACCCTCGCCGATCAGATGCTCCGCGCGTTCGTCCAGAGCCTGACGGACCTCGGTGCCGAAGCCGCTGTCCGATAGGGCGATGGGCTCGCGGGCGATGGCCTGCCGGTCGAGCCAGGTCGCACCCGAGGCGCCGATCTGCGCACCGAGATCAAGATCGGAGCGGACGGCAAGCGCGACACGGCGCGCGCCTTGCGCGTCCTCATAAGCGCGCAGCGCGACAATCGAGCCAGGCGGGCTGTCGCCGGCGGCATCCAGATGCGGCAGCTTGATATGATGGCTGCGGCCGTCGACGCCGTCGACCACGGCATAGGCGGTGCCCTTCAACTCGTCATCAAGGCCGCGTTCGACCAGACGGCCGATAACCGGAACGTCGAGGCTTTCACCGGCGAGGACATAGCTGGCGGAGCCGCGCTCGATGCCGCGTTCGGTCAGGGCGCGGTGCATGCGCTTGATGATGTCACTACGCTCGCCAAGCTCGCGTAGGACCGCTTCAGCCTCGGGCTTGATGAACCACTGCGACTGGCCGATCTGATCGGCCAGCCCGAGGATTTCAAGGGTGCGCAGCCGACCGACCTTCAGCGTGTGGAACTCGTCCTGCGGGTGATCAGCGAGCGGGGCGAGATCGACGATACTGGATTTGCCAGCGTCGCGGGCAAGCTGCCGGTCGAGTTGTGTCCAGCGTTCCGCCTCGATCTGGGCCTCAAGGCTGC
Source organism: Paracoccus sp. MKU1 (assembly GCF_001447385.1). GTDB lineage: Bacteria > Pseudomonadota > Alphaproteobacteria > Rhodobacterales > Rhodobacteraceae > Paracoccus. The sequence continues at coordinate 31,820 of NZ_LLWQ01000103.1, forward strand.
GGCGGATGTCGAGATCGGTGCGCGGCCCCAGATCCAGGGTGATGAGATCGCGCGCCCGGTCCCGCATCCCCTCCTTGATGTAGTCTCGGGAAATCACGAGATCCTGCCCGTCGTCGCGGGTGCCGCGCACGATCAGATGGACATGCGGATGCGCCGTGTTCCAGTGATCGACCGCCACCCAATCGAGGCGCGTGCCGAGATCCTTTTCCATCTGGCCGACAAGATCGTCGGTGAAGGATCGGAGGTCGGACATATCCAGCGCGTCGTCAGGCGAGACGATGAACCGGAAATGATGCCGGTCATCACCGCAGCGCTCCGCGAAAGCGCGACCATCGGCATCCTCCGTTCCCGGCCCGAACAGCCTTGCCTTCTCTCCGTCTCGGGTCACGCCGTCACGGCGCAGGTAATCAAGATGCGCACCAAGCGGCGCCGACGACGCCATGTGGCGAACGACGCGTGCCTTGACGACGGCGCCGCGTGTACGGGAGGTGATGAGGCGGTTGGCCTGTACGCTGGCGCGCTGGCCGCGCCCGAAGCGGGAACGATTGCCGGATGTGACGCGACCGGATCGCGAGACGCCGCCTCCGGCCTTCTTCGCGGCGGCAAGTGCCTGCGCGATGAAGGGCCGGGTTTGCTGCGCACGAGTTGAGCGGATGCGCCCCGGACGGATGCGGAACTCGTGCTCATCGGACATGGCACATCCCCGCACGGTGCAAAACAGAGAATAAAATCAGGAAGATGGACGCGAAGCACACGGTGCGCGATAGCGCCGCACGGTGCGAAACGCGCCAGAAACATGAACAAAAACAACCGCCCGCCTGAGCCGCACCGTGCGCGCTTTTATCCTGCCATCTTTCGGTCGTGGTGCCTGCCGCCACCCTCTGCGCCCTCCATGACACGCCAGCGCCCGATGGGATGCGAATTGCGGTGCCGCTGCTCATGGCCGGTCCCCACCGGCATCGCGGGCGACGAACAGCCCCTCCGACTGCAAGGCGGTGAGTGCGTCCGGTGCCGCCGGGACGAGCGAAGGGGCATCGTCCGGCGTGCGGTCGGGGGACGCGGGATCGGCAGCGGAAGCG
>NZ_LLWQ01000104.1 GCF_001447385.1 Paracoccus sp. MKU1
TATTTATCTTGCTGACTTGGCTGCCAAGCAAGGGGAGATCAGCATGAAGTCTGCAACTTACGAACAGGCGGGCCGCATCGGGCTGCTCGAGCTTCATGACGCTGAAGCCGGGCGACGTGATCGTCACCGGCACGCCCTCGGGCGTCGGCCTGGCGCGCAAGCCGCAGCTGTGGATGAAGGACGGCGATATCTGCGAGGTCGAGATCGACGGCATCGGGATCCTGTCGAACCCGATCCGCGACGAGGCCCCGGCCCGGCTGGCTCGGACCGCCTGAACCGGCCGGAGGGGAGGAGGAACCCATGACCGCCATTGCCGGAAAACTCGGCATCACCAAGCGCCCCGGCGAGCTCGGCATCCATTCCATGGACACGTTCAACATGATCGTCCCCGACCTGAAGGTGGCGCAGGAATTCTATGCCGGCTTCGGCCTCGACATGCGCGAGGAAGGCCAGGGGCTGGGCCTGTTCACCTTCGGCTCCGACCATCGCTGGGGCACCCTGGCCGAGGGGCCGGCCAAGAAGCTGAACCATCTGAGCTTCGGCGCCTTCGAGGAGGATTTCGATGCCATGCGCCGGCGCATTGAGGCCAACGGCGTGCGGATCCTGGATGCGCCGCGCCATCACGGCTTCGAATCCAACGGCTTCTGGATCGCCGATCCCTTCGGCATGATGGTCGAGGTCAAGATCGCCGAGAGAAGCTCGCCGAACGAGAAATCGGAATTCGGCATGATCTCGGTCCAGCGTTCGCAGGCGCCGGTGGTGCGGCCGCGGCGGCTCGCGCATCTGCTGGTCTTTACCCCATCGGTGCCGGAATCGATCGCCTTCTATTCCCGCAACCTGGGCCTGCGCATCTCGGACCGCTCGGGCGATGGCATCTGCTTCATGCACGGCATCCACGGCTCGGACCATCATCTGATCGCCTTTGCCAAATCCAGCGCGCCGGGGCTGCATCACTGTTCCTGGGACGTGAGCGACATCAATCAGATCGGCATGGGCGCGATGCAGATGGCCGACAAGGGCTACAGCAGGGGCTGGGGTCTGGGGCGGCACGTACTGGGGTCGAACTATTTCCACTATGTCCGCGATCCCTGGGGCAGCTATTCCGAATATTCCGCGGATATCGACTATATCCCGCTGGATCACGACTGGAGGCGGGGGACTATCCGCCCGAGGATTCGATCTATCTGTGGGGGCCCGAGATCCCCGCGGATTTCGTGCATAATTACGAGGCGGATGCCGGCTCCAGCGACGCCTAGGGTCGCAGCGCCAACCGATGGATATCGCAAGCAATATCAGGAGGATCAGGGCAAGATCCTCGCGGTGACGGCGCTGCCAACCGCGTCGGGCGCCGCGCCGTCGATGGCATCCTCGCGCGCGCCGGGCCGATTCTCAAAACCGTTTGTCGGGGGTGCGACAATGGCGCGCGGCCCCAGAAACGAGACGCCATCCCTCCCGGACCGAGGCGTTATGACGCCGATGCGATCAAGCGTGACGAAACTCTTTCGGCTGCGCGGGGGTTTTCAACCCGATGAGCATGAAGGAGGAAAAGTCATGCTGAAACGCAGCATTGCGACCGTCCTTATCGGCGGCAAGGTCCTGGCGCTTGGCGCAATGATGAGCTCCACCGCGCTGGCGCAAAGCGGCGAGGTGATCGAAGGCAATACGACCGTGGTCGAGACGCCCTCGGGTAGCACCGTGATCGTGCCGGGCGTGGCGGCCGAACCGAGCACCCCTCTGGGCGCGGTGACCGAACCGGGTTACCCGCTGCTGGAACAGCTCGACAATGACGAAGAAATCGCGCGGACGCTGATCTCGCAAGGCTTTACCGACGTGCATATCCTGCGCGAAGGCCCCATCCTGACGGTAAACGCGCAGCGTGGTGGCCAGCCCATCGAGTTGGTCTACAGCATCGCCAATGGCAGCCTGATCTCGGTCGATGGCGTGGAGCTCCGCCCCGCGCCGGATGAGACCGGCAACGGCGATTCGACCACGGCCGCGACCGAGGACGGGACGGATCCCGGCGACGGAGCCGACGATAACGGCGGTGACGAAACCGGCGACGGTACCGGCGGGGAAGGCGATGGGGGCACCGGGGATGATGCCGGTTCGGATGGCTCGGACGGTTCGGATGGAGAGACGGGCGGCGCCGATGGTGGAGATAGCGGCTCAGATAGCGGCTCTGACGGCGGATCGGATGGCGGAGAAGGCGAGGGCGACAGCGGCGAAAGCAATGGCTGATCGCGCCCGGACTGCTGAGGCGCCATAGCGGCCTTGGCGCTGGCCGATAGGGGGATCCGCCTTCGGATCGTCCCGTGGCGGGCCGAGGATCAAGATCAGCGCCGTGCTCGATGCGCGCGGCCTGCTGATCCGGTTCACGATCATCCATTGGCCGACCGCCCCTGATGGCGGATCCTGCGGCGGCGCCGCCGGCCTGCCGGGGGCGGGGCGCCTCTTGCCGGCGCATCTCGGCCGACAGGCGGTGCCGGCCAGCCTTGCGAGCATCATGGCTTTCACCTTGATGCTGTTCCCGCGGACCTTCTGAACGGTAAGCATCAATGCGTTCCCTCAGATGCTCGTCGGTGGTGCAGCATGAGCCGCTCTGTCTCTCTGGCAAAACAGGCACGCGCTCATTGCACCCTCTTTCCGGAGGGCGCATGTAGTCCAATCCGATGTCCAGACCCGGGCCAGCTTAAGTGCAGTCTCAGCGGGCTTGTGGGCGGGGGCGCATAGCGGCGCCGGAACGCTCCATCACGTGGATCAGGGCCTCGACCGCCCGCTTCCATCATCTTGCCGATACCATGAAAAAGCCCTTGTTTCCTCTATCCCTGATCCATATACGGAGCAGCGGAGACGTGGCCGAGTGGTCGAAGGCACACCCCTGCTAAGGGTGCAGGCGGGAAACCGCCTCGAGGGTTCGAATCCCTTCGTCTCCGCCACAACATCATGAAATCGTTGAATTGTCTGGAATCCCTCGACCGGCCATCCATCGTCTTGGGGTGCGCCTTCGTTACCAAACGGTAACGCGCATCAGAATCCGGGCCTTCAGTCGGCGTTCTCGATGGCCTGCCCGACCATCTCTGGAGTCACACGCAGCAGGACGACCTCGGCCTCGCCCCGGTCATCGCATGTGAATGCGACCTCCGATCTGGCCGCGGTGATCTCGTAGACGTAGGGGGCATCATGCTGGATGCCCCGGTGCCCGTGCGCGAAGCCTGTGCGTGCAAAAGGGGGGCGCGGGCGCCAGATCGGGCGCGCCAAAGGCGGCATGAACACCAAGCTGCACGCCGTCGCCGATGCCAAGGGGCGCCCGATCGGGTTCTTCATGTCGGCCGGCCAGGTCAGCGATTACACCGGCGCGGCGGCGCTGTTGGGCAGCTTGCCGAAAGCGGGTTGGCTGCTGGCCGACAGGGGCTATGATGCCGATTGGTTCAGAGAGGCGTTGAAAGACAAGGGGATAAAGGTCTGCATCCCGGGCCGGAAGTCTCGCAAGAAGGCGGTGAAATACGACAAGAGGCGCTACAAACGGCGCAACCGCATCGAGATCATGTTCGGCCGCCT
>NZ_LLWQ01000105.1 GCF_001447385.1 Paracoccus sp. MKU1
TGCGCCTCGTTCTGCAGCGAGGCGATCTGGTTGTTGATCTGCTCCAGCGTGCGTGCCGCGGTGAGCAGGTTCTCGGCATGGTTGGTCGGGTCGTAGACGATGCGGCCGAAACCCCCGAAGAAGGCATGGGCGGGTATCGTGAGGACAGGGGCCAAGGCCATCGGCACGGCGAGCGCAACGGCCAGTGCCGTGGTGCTGACGGAACGGATGATCATGGATGGTCTGTGCGTCATGGCGCGGTCTCCTCTTCTGGTTCTGTGGAAATGGATGCTGCTTCGGTGTCGACGGGATCGCTCCCACCAGCTGCAGGCGCAGTCTCTGGTTTGGCGGCATCGGACAAACCGGCGTCGGCAGCGACTGATTGAACCTCCGGATCGACGGTGGCAGCGCCTCCGGGGAGTCCCGTCGTGGCAGGATCGGCACCCACTGCTTCAGGGCCGGAAGGTTCGGTGATACGCCCTTGCTCTTCCTCCAGCACCAGATTGCTGAGGTCGGGGATCAGCTCGGCGGCCCAGTCCACGCCGCGGTCGCGCAACCAGGCGGCCAGAAAGCCGTCGCGGCCATGCTCGGCGAAGATCGCCGCGATGCGGGACTGATCGGCTTTGGCCGATGCGGCGCAAAGCGCGAGTCCGACCTCGCTGAGGCCCAGCTCGAACAGCCGGTTGCCGCGCCGGGACTGGCAGTAATAGTCCCGCTTGGGCGTCGCCCGGGCGAGGATCTCGATCTGGCGGTCGTTCAGACCGAAGCGGCGATAGATCGCGGTGATCTGCGGCTCGACGGCCCGCTCGTTGGGCAGCAGCAGCCGGGTCGGGCAGGACTCAATAATCGCCGGCGCGATGGCGGAATTGTCGATATCGCTGAGAGACTGGGTGGCGAAAATCACCGAGGCGTTCTTCTTCCGAAGCGTCTTCAGCCATTCGCGCAGCTGGCCCGAGAATCCCTCGTCGTCCAGGGCCAGCCAGCCCTCGTCGATGATGAGCAGCGTCGGGCGGCCGTCCAGCCGGTCGCCGATGCGGTGGAACAGATAGGACAGCACGGCAGGGGCCGCGCCGGTGCCGACCAGTCCTTCGATCTCGAAGGCCTGTACCGAGGCCGAACCGAGATGTTCCACCTCGGCGTCGAGCAGCCGGCCATAGGGACCGCCAATGCAATAGGGGCGCAGCGCCTGCTTCAGATCGTTCGATTGCAGCAGCACCGACAGACCGGTGATGGTGCGTTCCTCGACCGGAGCCGAGGCCAGCGAGGTCAGCGCCGTCCAGAGATGTTCCTTTACCTCCGGGGTGATGGCGATGCCTTCGCGGCCCAGGATCGCCGCAATCCAGTCCGCCGCCCATGCCCGTTCGCCAGTCTCATCGATGCGCGCCAGCGGCTGCAGCGAGACGGAACTCTCTGCATTATCGCTCAGCGCGCCGCTGAGATCGTGCCAGTCGCCGCCCATGGCCAGCGCCGCCGCGCGGATCGAGCCGCCGAAATCGAAGGCAAATACCTGCGATCCCGCATAGCGGCGGAACTGCAGCGCCATCAGCGCCAGCAACACCGATTTGCCCGCCCCGGTCGGTCCGACGACCAGCGTATGGCCGACATCGCCGACATGCAGCGAAAAGCGAAAAGGCGTCGCGCCTTCGGTGCGTCCGTAAAGCAGCGGGGGTGCGCCGAAATGGCCGTCCCGCTCGTCGCCGGCCCAGAGTGCCGAGAGCGGAATCATATGGGCGAGGTTCAGGGTGCTGATCGGCGGTTGCCGGACATTGGCATAGGCGTGGCCAGGCAGAGAGCCGAGCC
>NZ_LLWQ01000106.1 GCF_001447385.1 Paracoccus sp. MKU1
CCAGCCCGTGCTGGAGCCGCACCCCCATGATCAGCGTCACCCCTGCCACACCTGCGACCAGCCCGGCCACGGCGATGGGGCGCAGCCGCTCGGCATAAAGCAGCCAGCCCAGGAAGGCGACGACCAGCGGCATCATCGAGGCGATGATGGCCGAGACGGAGGCCTCGACATATTGCATGGCGACCCAGCTGAAGCCCAGGTAAAGCGCGTTCTGGCACAGGCCGAACAGGATCACCGTGCGCCACTCCGCCCGAGTCAGGCGCCAGGTCTGGCCCATGGCGCGGGCCAGCGGGATCGCCACCAGGGCGGAGAGACCGAACCGGATCACCAGCGCAGTCAGCGGCGGAGCGGCCAGGACGATCATGCGCGTCGAGGTGAAGGCCGAGGCCCAGAGGACCGCAAAGCCGAAGCCCATCAGAATGGCCCTGAAATCCATGTCACCCCCCTGCTCGCACCCCCATGGGCTAGCAGATGGGCCGGCAGGCGCAAGGGCCGGTGCCTGGGCGGGGCCGGAAATGAAAGAAGCCGCGCAGGTCATGCGCGGCCCCCAAAATGCGGCGAAAGCCGGGATCAGGCGTTCACGCTGTCCTTCAGCGCCTTGGCGATGGTGACCTTGACCACCTTGTCGGCGGGCTTCGTCATCATCTCCTGGGTTTGCGGATTGCGGACCTGACGCTCGGGGCGGGTGCGGCAGGCGACCTTGCCGATGCCCGGCAGGGTGACGGCGCCACCTTCGGCGACCGTGCGCGACACGACGGCCGAAAGCGCGTCCAGAGCCGCGGCGGCGGTCTTCTTGTCGCTGCCCATCTCATCGGCCAGCGTGGCGACGAGCTGGGTCTTGGTCATCGGTTTCGAAGCGGCCTGGGCCATATTCTGTCTCCTCGTTGTTCCCCGTTCGGGAAATTTTCGGACGCCACCTTGGCGGCACGCCTGCCGCTACACAAGCTTTTTCGGCGCAGATCAAGCTTTTTCGGCGGTTTTCCCCAGCAAACGCTGCGAAATTCGCCGCCAAGGGCCGTTCTAGAGGAAGGCGGTCTCGTTGAACGAGCGCAACTTGCGCGAGTGGATGCGTTCCAAGGGCGTCTCGCGCAGCTTTTCCATGGCCCGGATGCCGATCAGCAGGTGGTTTGCAACCTGGGTGCGATAGAAATCCGTGGCCATGCCGGGCAGCTTCAACTCGCCATGGAGCGGCTTGTCGCTGACGCAAAGCAGCGTGCCGTAGGGCACGCGGAAGCGGAAACCGTTCGCGGCGATGGTGGCGCTTTCCATGTCCAGCGCGATGGCGCGCGATTGCGACAGGCGCTGCACCGGCCCGGACTGGTCGCGCAGTTCCCAATTGCGGTTGTCGATGGTGGCGACGGTGCCGGTGCGCATGATGCGCTTGAGCTCATAGCCGTCGAGCTGCGTGACCTCGGCCACCGCCTCTTGCAGGGCGACCTGCACCTCGGCCAGGGCCGGGATCGGCACCCAGACCGGCAGGTCGTCGTCAAGCACGTGGTCCTCGCGCAGATAGGCATGGGCCAGCACGAAATCGCCCAGGGACTGGCTGTTGCGAAGGCCCGCGCAATGGCCGACCATCAGCCAGGCATGCGGGCGCAGCACGGCGATATGGTCGGTCGCGGTCTTGGCGTTCGAGGGGCCGACGCCGATATTGACCAGGGTGATGCCGTCGCCATCCGGGCGTTTGAGGTGATAGGCCGGCATCTGCGGCATCTT
>NZ_LLWQ01000107.1 GCF_001447385.1 Paracoccus sp. MKU1
CCGCTTGCGAGATGGCCGAACGGCGTGAAGACGTAATCACCCCCGTCGCGGCCGACCGCGCACAGGACATAGCGTGTCTCACGGGTCGCGGCGTCGAGGCATTCCATAAGGGCGAGATTGCCGTCATCGGCAGCACGAAGCAGAGTGTCGAAGTTCGTTCGAACGGGATCGGGAATGGCCATTGTGTTCTCCTGAAACGAAGAAGGCCCGCCGTCACGGGACAAGCGGGCCGGATGAACGGGATCGGCGATGGTCACGCGGCAGCTCGACCCTCGACGGCATCGGCGCCTGCCTCGTCGGCGGTGATCTCCTCGAGGCGCGCGCGGCTGTAGCCGTTCCTGGCTAGCCAGAGTTCGGCCGCCTCGTGGTTCTCCGCGAGGTGCAGCAATTCGACGTTCTCTCCGACATCCTGCACAACACGGACCTGACCGATCTTCGGGCGTTCGACAACCCGGAAGCTCAGATCGCTGTCGATGCCGTAGCTGCGCATGATGGTGATGAGGATGATGCCGCCTTCGCCGAAATCACCCTCATGCAGGGTGAAGGACGGCGGCGTCGTGTAGGTCGGGCGCTCGCGGCCCGGTTCCTTGCGCACGAGGCGACCGGCCCCGTTGCGGGATTTCCACGCGGCGAGCTTCTTGGTGAAACGTGCGGGCGGTTTCGGCTGGCCGTCGCTATAGGCCACGAGCGAGCCGAGAGGCGCAATGTCGAAAATGAGGGAAGCGGACATGATCTTGCTCCTGAAACGAAAGCGGCCCGGCGAGATGCCGGGCCTTCAGATGGAAGGGATGGAATGCGGGGCGGCGGAGGCCGCCCCGCTGCTGCGCGTCACTCGGCGGCGACGAGGGCCTCCGGATCGTCGGCGGCCTCGGCCGTGTCCTCATGGCCACCGGCGAGGAAGTCGGGCAGCGCCACGCTGTCCTCGTCCTGATCGGTCGCGCCATCCACGGCCTGCGCCTCGATGGCGGGGCGCAGCGGCTCCGGCAGCCAGCCGGTATCGGCCAGGAGCCGTTCGGCCTCCTTCGCCATATCGCCCTTCTTGAGATGCGCGATGAGATCGGCCGCGCGATCGCCGGCGCCCTCGCGCACCGCCTCGATGATGCGGGTCTTGGTCACGCGACCCAGGTAGTTCTCGACCGTGGGCCTCCAGCCCGCTTCGACGAGATCGAGGCCGGTGGCCTGTGCCAGCCGTTCGGCCTCGGCCATGCGGCGGTCGAGACCGTGCTGCGAGATGCCATTCCCCGAATAGGGGTTGGGCCGCTCGTAAAGCGCGTTGACCCCGAAACTGACGCAATGGGCGAGCAGCGCCAGGCGGCTGGCATCGTCGAGACCGTCGATCCAGTCCCAGAGCCGGTCGTCATCGCCAGCGGGGATGTCGCCCCGCCAGGCGTCCGCGCGCTCGTCGATCATCTTCGCGGCGGCGCTGTCAGCGAGCCCGGTCGCATCCGTGGGAAGATAGATGTGACGCACGGCGGCATAGAGGCTGGTTCCCGAGGTGGCGGTGCGCTCGAAAGTATCGAGAACCAGCTTGTGCAGCAGCGCCGTCATGGCGACGCGCGGATTCTCGGCAAGCGCATTGCGCAACGCCAGCGTCCGCCAGGCGGTCAGGTCGGTCACCAGCCGCTCGGGCAGCGGCTTGACGGCATCGTCCTCCTCTTCATCGCCGTCCGGGACCGGCTCGCCGCCGACGGTGATAGCCGCGCGCTGCACGGTATCAGGATCGGACGGGTCGGCACCTTCGCCCGCATCCTCACCATCGACGGTCTCGGGCTGCTCGTCCTCGGGGCGGACATAACCGGGACTGACGATCAACTCGCCATCGCGGTCGATGCTGACGAAAACACCGGCACGGGCGATGTCTTCCGGCGCGAAGGTGACGGGCCGGTTCTCGAAGCCTTCCAACTCGGCTTCGATCTCCCCGAGCCGCTGGTCGATCTCATCGGGCAGGTCGTCGGCTTCTGCATACTGCGCTTCGAGTTCGTCATACTCGTCGCGCAGCGCCTCGCGGGCGGTGCGCTCCTCGTCGGTCAGCTCCTGGGTCACACCGACCAGCCTGCGCAGGCCGTTGGAGTAGCCGTAGGGAAGCTCGACCGCCGCGTCGATCCACTTCCAGCCCTGACCGGCGGTCTCGTCGGCGACGGCGCGCAGCTTCTCGTCAACCAGGCGGTCGAGCAGCGTGACGTCCTGCAACCAACCGCCGTTCTCGTCGGAGAAGAGATCGCGCAGCACCGGGCCGCCCGCCGCCTCATAGGCGTCGATGCCGATGAAGCGGGCGCGCTTGTCGGCAGCCGGAACCGTGGTCTCGGTCAGCAGGCTGCGGATGTGCCAGGGCTCTTTCTGCCACGACGTGCTGATCCGCTCCCAGACCTGCTGCTGGCGCTCGTGGTCGGGATTGACGGTGAAGGCTTCCAGCATCGCCAGCGTCATCTCGTTGCGCGCATAGGCGTCGTGCAGCGCCGGCGCGACGGTGGCGAGGCGAAGGCGCTGCATGATGTAGCGCGGCGTGGTCCGCCAGGCGTCGGCGATCTCCTCCTTTGACATGCCCATGTCGAACATCCGCTTGAACGCCTTGAACTGGTCGAGTGGATGCAGGGCGAGGCGCAGCAGGTTCTCGGCCAGCGAGTCGTCGACGGCCGAGGTCTTGGCATCGGCCTTCTTGACGATGCAGGGGACGAGGCCGTCGGCCGGGAAGCGACCGGCCTCGACGAGGCGCGCGATGGACCTGTAGCGGCGGCCGCCGGCCGGTGTCTCGAAATCGCCGGTCTCGTTGCCGTCCTCGTCGAGGATGGCGCGAACGTTGAGGCCCTGCACGAGATCCTCGCGCCGGTCGATGTCATGGGTAAGTTCGTCCAGACCCGCCTCGACGTCAGTCTCGCGAACATTGCTGTCCGACAGCCTGATCCGGTTGAACGGAATGTCGCGCGCCCGTGAAAAGACGATCATCGGGGCGACGGGCTTCTTCCTGGCAGCTTTGGCCATGGTGATTTCTCCGCGACGGGCGGCCGGGAGCCTCTCTCTCGACCTCCAACCCGTCACGAAGCAAAGCGCCGCCCTCTTCCTCTGAAGAGCGCGACGCCAGGCCACAAAGCCGACAGCCGGAAATCAGGACTCCCGGCTTTCCGTATCTACGGATGTGCGGGTGAATGCCGCACCGGCGCGGTAGAGAACACGTTCGGCCGCACGGATGCTGCCGGTCTCGCGCGCAGCCTCCGCCCAGACCGAGATCGGGACATCCCCGGCGAAGAGCAGATCCCGCTCGATCCCCATGCCGAAGGGCAATCGGACCTCGCGCAGCTCTTCCATGCTCCACGAGCAAAGTTCGGGGTAGCCGATATCGGCCAGGCCGAACATGATGTCGCCGCCCTGATCCAGCTCGGTGGCGAGCCAGACACCCGCGCCAAAGGGGTTGAAGAATTTCACGACGGGGATGTGATCCACATCACGTTGGCGACCATTGGCCAGAAGCCGGTCGCGCTGTGTTCCGGTCAGGAGGATCATGCCGCGACCCTCCCTTCGATTGCAGCCGGAACCGGCTCCCCGGCATCTTCGGCCGGCAGATGCGACAGCAGCCAGTCGGCCGCCTTGCTGGCCTGTCAACGGCGGTGCCCAAGACCGTAACGCTCCTGTTCTGAAGGCCATTCCATGTCCGACGCCACGACCCATCTCCTGCTGCCCTACATCCTGGCGGCGCAGGCCCAGAAGCACGTCACCCACAACGAGGCGCTCCGGCTGCTCGACGGGCTCGTGCAACTCTCCGTGCTCGACCGCGATCTGACAGCGCCGCCCGGTTCTCCTTCCGACGGCGACCGCTACATGGTCGCCTCGGGCGCGACGGGCGACTGGGCGGGCTGGGACCTAAACGTCGCGCTCTGGACCGACGGCGCCTGGCTGCGACTTCCGCCGCGCGTTGGCTGGCGCGCGTGGGTCGAGGACGAGGGCCTGCTGCTCGTCTACAATGGCGCGGGCTGGATCGGGACCACACCAGTCGCGCTGCAGAACATGGCGCTGCTCGGACTTGGAACCACGGCGGATGCGTCGAACCCGTTCTCGGCCAAGCTGAACGCCGCGCTCTGGACGGCGAAGACCGTGGCCGAGGGTGGGACCGGCGATCTGTTCTACACGATGAACAAGGAGGCGTCGGGCGACGATCTCGGCCTGACGCTGCAGACCGGCTTCGTGACCAAGGCCCTCGTCGGCCTCTTCGGGTCGGACAGGTTCCGCCTCGCGGTCTCCGCCGACGGCAGCACCTTCTTCGACGGGCTGAGCGTCGACAACGCCACCGGCATCGTCGACCAGCCCCGGCTGCCGCGGTTCAAGGCCTGGACGAACTACGACAACTACGTGGGCGTGGGGACCTGGACGAAGATCGGCCTCAACAACACCGACTACAACGATCAGGGCGCGTTCGACGCCGCGAACAACCACTTCGTGGCCCCGGTGGACGGCACCTACCTCTTCGGCGCGACGCTGCTCTACAAGATCAACGCCAGCGCTACGGCGAGGATGCGCGGGCGGCTCGTGCTGAACGGCACGACGGAAATCCGCGGCTCCCTCGGCGAAATCTCCGCCACCCATGTCTCGCTCGCCACCGCGATCTGGCTTCAGACCATGGTGCCGCTCACCGCGGGCGATACCGTGGAGCTGCAGGGATATTTCCGGGTCGCGGACGGCTACTTCGCCGCCGACCACACGTCCTTCTGGGGCTGCAAGGTCGGCTGAGCGGCGGAAGGAGGATCCGATGAACCCACCCCGATCCGAGGGCTTCGTGCGCATGCCCGATGCCGAGTTCGAGGCGATCCTGACCCGGGCGGCCGAGGAAGGCGCCAAGCGCGCGCTCGCCGATGTCGGGCTCGACGGCGACGAGGCCGCACTCGACATCCGCGATCTGCGCTCGCTTGTCGACTGCATCCGGCTCGTGCGCCGCACCGCGATGCAGACCGCCGTCCGCATGATCACCACCGGCGTCATGCTGGCGCTGCTCGCGGGCATCGCGATCAAGCTGAAGATCTTCGGCGGCAGCCCGTAGCCGCGCTCCATCACCATTCATCAGTCCAACCGCACCCGCCCTTGAGGCAGGTTTTTTGTTTTGGAGGACCCCATGACCACGACCTTCCACCGCCATTGGCGAGACGTGCGGGAAAGCGCCTGGCGCTGGCCCAACTTCTCCCCCGCCGAGATCGCATGTCGGGGCACCGGCAAGCTGCTGCTCAACGAACCCGCGCTCGACAGGCTGCAGGCGCTGCGCGACCGGCTGGGAAAGCCGCTGATCGTCCGCTCCGCCTATCGAAGCCCCGAGCACAACCGCACCGTCGGCGGCGCGACCCGCTCCAAGCACCTCGACGGCGCCGCCTTCGACATTGCCATGGCGAACCACGACCCGGTGGCCTTCGAGGCGGCGGCGCGGGAGGTCGGGTTCCTCGGCTTCGGCTTCTACCCGCGCTCGGGCTTCATTCATGTCGACCTCGGGCCCGCACGGCAGTGGGGCGAGCGGTTCCCGGTACGGGCGACGGCATTTGCAGCCGAAACGCCGCCCGCCCGCGAAGTGCTGGCCGACAGCCGCACCATGAAGGGTGGAGGGGCGGCTGGTGTGGCGACGCTGGGCGCCGCAGGGGTGGAGGTCGCGCAGAGCGTCTTGGCCGAGACCCAGACCGCCATCCTGCCGCTCGTGCCGTATCTCGACACGTTGCGCTGGCTGTTCATCGCCGTCGCGCTCGGGGGCATCGCAGTCACGATCTACGCCCGCCTCGATGATTGGCGCCGGGGGCGGCGATGATCTCCGGGCTCCTCGCCACGCTCGCCGGCTCGGTATGGGCGCGCACAGCGCTCCGCTTCGCCGTCACCGCCCTCGCAATCCTTCTGTTCCTGCTGGCCCTGCGCCGATTCGGCGAACGATCGGGACGTCTCGCCGAACGCCTAGTCACCACGGAGAAAGCCAATGATGTCCAACGCCGGATGCTGGAAGCGGCGGCTCGCCGTCCTCACGATCGCGACGAGCTTGCTGAGCGCCTGCGTGACGGTCAGTTCTGATACAGGCACTGCCACCGTCTGCCCGCCCGTAGTCGGGTACAACCGTGAGTTTCAGGCGCGGGCGGCCGAGGAACTTGGGTTGCTGCCGGACGGGTCCGCCACCGCCGAGTTGCTGAGCGACTACGGCGTCATGCGCGATCAGGCTCAAGCATGCAACCGCGCATAATGCCCGGTTTCAACCACTCTCGGGTGACGAATGCCCGATCAAACACAACTTTCCCACTCCGCGCTATGCCCGCCATCTGATCGATCCCTGCCGCCTGGACTTAGAGAACTCGCATCATGACAGCTTACGAACCAAGTTGTGCAGTCGCGCTCAGTACGCCCGGTAATAACAGATGATCGAAAGAAGGCGCCGATATGGCTTGCGGCAGTCCTCCTAAATGCCACATGCCTCAGAGACCCACTGCCGAGCTAACCCCCAGTGATCCTTCCAGGCGCCCCAGGCAGAGCGCGCCCACGTCCAGGCGTGCGCTTCGTACTCGTCGAGGGTGTCGGCAAGCACCATATCGGAAATCCTGAATCCTCCCCTGTGTAGGGGCTTGGGCGGCTCGACTCGAGCGAACTTCCTGGGACCATCGACAAAAGCCTTGAGCCGGGGATGCAGGTTACGGGTCAATCCTTGCTCCATTGACCAGCACATCGCAGCCAGATGGGCAGCGGCCGATTTGGAAGAGATCATGTAGATTTCCGGGTGCTGCAAGCAGTAGGCGTCAACTGTCAGCCGATGAAAAGCGAAGTAGGAAGCATCGGAGAACTCCTTCTCGGCCAGAGCACCGAATAGCTCCCGACATCCATCGAGCCCACCAACATCTGACGCGCCACAAAGCGGACATTCTCTGTTATGCGGGCCACTCACGTCGTAACGTGCCCCGCCAATCCCAGCAGCGCCACGGCGGCAAAAGCAATCCACTGCGGCATATCGCGGTGTCGTTGCCGCTTCCATATCACGACGGTGAAGCTCCACAGTGCGAGCAGGGCTATCAGGATCGTTCCCGCCAGAGCGAAATCCCTCCATTCATTTGACATCGCTGCAGCGACGTAGCCTGCCGCAGCCCAAGCCATGACCAAAGTCACAAGATGCCAGCACAAGAAGAGCACGTACTTGGTGTCGTCCTTGAACTCACGCGAAGCGAGCAGCGGTCTCACGACTTCCTTCTCGCCCACCGTCAGATGGATCAATATCAAGACCAGAAGGCCGGCCGCCGCAATCCAATACGCAATCATGGTGCGTCCTATTCTTTAGAAAAATCCCGAACAGCGGTATCTGGCGACCTTCGAAACTGAGCAAGACCATCTCCTTCGTCGCATCGATTTAGCCTCGATCCGACCGCCACATGCGCTTTTCACCCATGCTGACCTGACGCAGACCCGTCTTTCGCGCGAGCTGCTCTGCCGCGGCATTCTCGATCGCCGTCTCGGCGATGAACGTTGTCAGACCGAACCGCCGGGTAGCCCAGGGAAGGATCGCTGCCATGATCTCGGTCGCCGCTCCGTTGCCCCAGCAAGACGGAATCAACTCAATTCCAAGTTCGGCCTGACCCGGCGCCAACCCTCCCATTCGAACACCGACATTGCCGAGGTATGTTTTCGGATCGTCGCGGGGCGCGACTGCGAGTTGGTGATTCAGCCGGGGGTCTTCCTGCTGCCAGGCAAGGAAAAGATCGAAAACCGACGACGCATGCGCCGCACCGCGTTCGCTCTCCAGATGAAATCGCGAGAACTCTGGATCCATGTGGCAGGCGATGAACGCTTTACGGTCATGCTCGGTAAACTGCCGGACCATGAAGCGGTCCGTAGGCATGAGGCCCGCAATCGACATGTGTCTATCTATCCTTTCCACGGATGAACAGTTGTGTGACCTACCAGCGCCGCCCTTCCTTGCCAACCTCGCAGCGTCGACATGGGTCTGAACCATTTCTGGTCACCTCATCGTCGACTCGTCGTTGCTACCGAAGAAGATCCGCACGGTCTCTGCATATCCAGAAGCTTACGGTATAGGATGGCTTGAGCCGAAGCTGGCAGTTATTTCGTAATGGCGCGCAACTTGCAGGATGTTTTGCTCACCGCCGGGTTTTCCGACAATTTGCAGGCCAATCGGCATGCCTTTGCTGTCGAAGCCGCAGCTGACGGTAACAGCAGGCAAGGCATAGTAATTGGCAAAGGCCGTGTTCTCCGGCGCAACACCCTGATCCGGTTTATTTGCCGCTGCCTCGATTGACGGAACGCACGAGGTCAGAGTTGGAAGCAGGATTATATCGGCATCGGCAAACGCATCGCGAGTGACATTGACCCGATCTGCTTCAATAGTGTCCAAGCCGGCTTGGGGATTCCAGACCGGCACCGCAGCTTCACCCAACCCGTATCCAACGCCCCGGAGGATGTTCACCGCCTGGTCGAAGGCATGTCTGATTTCCCCGTCGGATTTGAAATTGTTTCCAATACCAAGTCTCAGGCTGGTGGCTGGATCTTCAAGATCGGCGAGAGAAATATTGCCCTCGCGCTCAGACAGCACATTCAACATCAACGCGGTATCGGCAGCGCTGCGAGTCGTGATCCCTGCATGCGCCATCCAGCGGATAAAGTCATCGACAGGCTCGTCGCCCAAGATGCCTTTCGTACTGATCAGATCAAAGCCGCCCTTGAAACCTATTACACCACAACATGCCGCTGGCAGGCGCGTCGAACCGACGGCATCGGTATCAATCGTCGCATAACAAAGCCCGGCAGCCACAGCGACTGCAGAGCCAGCAGACGAACCACCGGGAACATAGGCTTCGTTCCACGGGTTTCGCACTGGACCAAAACAGCTTGTAAGTCCTGTGGTCGCCATCCCGAGGGAATCCATGTTGGTCTTCCCGACAATTATTGCGCCGGACCGTTTCAGTCTATCGACGGCTTGCGCATCGGCCTCCGGCATGCGGTCCTTGAAGTGCTCGAACCCGGCGGTAGTTCTGACGCCGGCCGTATCGTAAAAATCCTTCACAGCCACAGGGATACCGTGGAGCGGTCCGCGACAGTGACCCGCCTTGATTTCCGCTTCCGCCTGCCTTGCCTGCTCGCGTGCGTCATCGTCCATCACCGTGATGAAGGCGTTCAATTTCGGGTTCAGCGTGGCGATCCGTCGCAAACATGCTTCGACCGCATCAATCGGCGACACCTCCCGCGAACTGATGCGCGTGCTCAGATCCTTGATGCTATCGTAATACATTGAAGTTGGTCCTTGTGTGGAGGGTGTCGATTTGCCTTCGCGGTCCCCGCCCTGCTTTATCGATGGTGGACATCTGTGGGATTACTGTTCCTGTAACTCATGGTGTGGGCAGGCTCCCCACGAAACCTGCAATCCGGGCCGCAACGTCTGGCGCCGCCGCGTCGGCAAGAATGTGGCCCATTCCGTCGATCACTTCGATCGGGGCGCCTCCCAGGGCTGCCGCCGTGCTTTCCGGATGAACCAGCGGAAACCATGGATCATCGCCGCCATGAAGAACGAGCGCCGGCAGTTCGATTGAGCCCAGCAATGCCCGTCTGTCACCCGTCCGCATCGCCGCCGCCACTTGACGCTCGGCGGCGTTCGGGTCCCGCACGGCCATGTCGGCCTCCACTCTCGCAGCGACTTCGGCATCCGGCATCCTGTCGGCTTCGCCCTCGAAGATGCGGTAGAACCGCGCGAGTCGATCGGCCATCGGTGCGGACGCGTCAGGCGGCGGCTCGGACATTGCCGCCATTGCCGGGCCGTAAGGCAGCCCCGGCTCCCCCGACGTAGACGAAACCGAGATCAACGACAGAACCCGGTCGGGGTGTTCCGCGGCAAGAACCTGGGCGATCATGCCGCCAAGCGAGTGGCCCACGACATGCGCGCGTTCGACACCGGCAGCGTCGAGGACCGCAATCGTGTCCGCAGCCATGTCGGAAAGGTCGTAGGCGGCAGAGCCTTCCGCGCTCAATACCGTGCTTTGGCCTGAATCGCGATTGTCGAAAAGCACGACGCGAAAACCTTCGGCGAGGAGTGCCTTAGTCAGCCCATCGTCGTGGGGCCGTGTCGCGACGCCCTGGCCGTTGATGACCACAATCGGAACGCCGGCCTCAGGGCCATGTCTCCAATAGGCGAGGTCCACCGCGCCGTTCCTGGCGATGTCCGCGCGTTCCTGCGCGACTGCAGGGGTCAGCCATAGCAATGCGACAAGCGCGGCAGTTGACGTCCGTATCATGGTCTTCCTTCAATTTTTGTCTTCGATTGGCCCATGCCCCAATGCGTATCCGCCGGACTTCCTGGCCTGGTTGTTCCAATCGCAGCCCACTTCGCCGCACCGGCTCAGCGCCGGCCGCGAAGGTATTTTCCGAGCGCTGCCAGCATCCCTTCCCAGCCGGATCGATGGCCGGCGACGTCATCTTGGCCATCGAAATAGAGGCCCTGTTCGATCAGCCTCATCCGCGTGCTGTCTTCCGTCGTCTCGAAGGTAATGGCTAGTGTGCCAGCGAAGGTGAGCCGGTCGGCGCTCTTGAGGGACGTTGCGTAAACGATGCGCTGTTCCGGCTCGATCAGCAAATAGCGGTTTTCGTTGATGTATTGCGGTCCTCCCTTGAGACCAAAGCGGCAGCTGTCGGTTTCGCCGACAGTGAAGCGGAACCGCTCGAAGCTCATCTCCCAGCCATCTCCGGGATCGCCCCATGTCCGCTGCGCGTCTTCGCTTGACCAGGCCGCAAAAACTTCTGCGACCGGCTGGTCATATTCCCTCGTCAGGTCGACGGTGCCTTCCACGATGCTCATATCGGTGTCCCTTCGTGACCCTTGCTTCTGCTGTGGATCGAGACTGGGTCGAATCGGCCGCGAAGGTTAGTGTCAGACTCGACAGTTTCGGGGCATTTATGCCAGAACTTGACTATGCCGATACGCCCGCGTCCCACCGAACCACTTCGTGTCTCTATCCTGAGCCTGCCGGAAAGCGGGACGATGGCCGCCTTCGGCCTGCACGAAGTCCTCGGTGACACGGGGACAAACGACCAGGCACTGTCCCGCCCGATTCACCCGAAACTGGTGGCGCATCGCCGAGGGCCATTCCGGTCCAGCACCGGGTTGCTGGTCACGCCCGATGGCGGCCTGAATGGGGATTGTGCCGACGTCATCATCATCTGCGACATCCACCTGAACCATGACGATGTGCTCGACGGGCGGTGGCCTGCGGAGATCGCATGGGTTCATCGCCACATCGACCACGGATCTCTCGTTTGCTCGACATGTAGCGGGGCCGTGCTTCTCGCCGAGGCAGGCCTTCTGGACGGCGCGGAGGCGGCGTCGCACTGGACGATGGCGGACCTGTTCCGCGACCGGTATCCATCTGTCCGGTTCCGACCCGAGCGCATCCTGTGCAACAGCGGGCGTGGCGGGCAGTTGATCACGACGGGCGGGGCATCGTCCTGGCAGGATCTCGCGCTTTACCTGATCGGCCGGTTCTGCGGCGCGGACGAGGCGGCCCGCATCGCGCGGCTGTTTCTCCTCGGCGACCGAGGCTACGGCCAGTTGCCCTTTGCGTCGATGGCCCGGCCACGCCAGCACAGCGATGCCGTCATATCCAGGATCCAGGAATGGCTCGTCGATCACTATGACACTTCGGCACCTGTGGCTGTCATGGTGGATCGCTCGGGCCTGTCGGAACGTAGCTTCAAGCGCCGGTTTTCCGCCGCCACCGGCTATACGCCCGTCGAATACGTTCAGGCGCTCCGGATCGAGGAAGCCAAGCAGATGCTCGAGACCGAGGACATGGCCATCGAAGACATATCCGCCGCCGTGGGCTACGAGGATCCGACCTTCTTTCGCAGGCTGTTCAAGCGCCGCGCCGGCGTGACCCCGGCACAGTATCGCCAGCGCAACCGACTCCGCAGTCTTCCCAGGTAATGGCTGTTTTGCCCCGAAACCGGTCGAAACGCCTCTGATCTGGTCCGGTCCGATCTGCGACGGTGGGGATGCAAGTTCCACGGGACAATCAGGAGACCGGACATGGATTTCTACCACACCCCAACCAGTTGCTCGCAGGCCACGCACATTCTTCTGCGCGAAGCGAAGCTCGATTTCCGGCCACATCGTGTCGACATCTTCAATCGCACGCTCGAGGACGGTTCCGATTACACGCGGATCAATCCCAACGGCTATGTACCCGCCCTGGTGCTTGATGATGGCATGCTGCTGACCGAGAACGTTGCCATCCTGGACTGGATCGCAAGCCAGGCCGATGGCCTTCTGCCCACGGGCCGACTTGGGCGAACGCGGCATCTGCAGATGCTTGGCTTCATCTCGACCGAACTGCACAAGCCCTGCATCCCGCTGTTCTTCATCGAGGACGCGGAACAGCAGAGCCGGATCCGGGATCTGCTGTCGTCCCGGTTCCGCAGGATTGGGTCAATGATGGCGGGCGACCATCTGTTCGGAGACCGCTTCACCGGCGCGGATGCATTCCTTTATGTCATGCTTCGCTGGGCAGCGATGCTTGAGATCGCGACGCCGAAGGTTTTCGACGCGTTCGTCGACCGCGTCGAACAGAGGCCCGCGGTGCAGGCCGCTCTCGCCGCCGAGGCGGTGTCGCCGTTGCACGCCGACGTGGCAGAATGCGCCTGATCAAGGCCGCCCCAAGGGCGAGGCATCATTAGTCCCCAGGGGAGATCGAAGGAGCACCCTCATGACACAGGCGCTTTCCGTCCTTGCGGTCCTGCTGGTCGCCGTGACCATGGGCCTTGCACTTGCCCATGCGCTGGAGTTTCCGGGAAAGCTGCGGCTGGACGAGCAGACCTATCGCGCCGTGCAGGCGATCTATTATCCCGGCTTCACCATCGGGGGGCTGATCGGAGAGCTGGGAGCACTTCTCCTTCTGCCGGTCCTGCTGTTCCTGCAGCCAATCGGCGGCGACCGGTTCTGGTGGACTGCCGCCGCCCTTGCCTGCCTGGCCGCCGGGCACGCGGTCTACTGGCTCGTCACCCATCCGGTGAATGCGGTCTGGCTGCAGGACACGGACATTTCGGGACCGGGAGCCGCCTTCTTCTCCATCTATGCGGGACGCGAAGCAGATTGGCAGCACCTTCGGAACCTGTGGGAGTATTCCCACATCGCGCGCGCCGTGCTGGGCATGGTCGCGCTGACTGCCATGGTCATCGCGCAGACAGCTTAGGGCGGGCTGACGCGATTGACGGATCGAAACATCGAAAAGCGGATCGAGGAGAAACGCCAGATGACGACAAATGACAAACGCGGCTTGGTCCGCATTCTGAACATCGATGCGGCGACCTGTCTCGCGATGGGGCTGCTGCTGGTCCTTGCCGCGCGCCCGGTCGGCACAATCACGGCCATTCCTGGACCGGTGCTGTTCTACGCCGGCGTATTGCTGATCCCGATCGGCATCTGCATGGCCGTGATTGGCCGCGCCGGAACCGGCAGCGCGCTTGCTGTATGGCTCGTCATCCTCGGCAATGTCGGGTGGACACTTGTCAGCGTGGCACTACTCGCCTTCATCACCCCCAATGTCCTCGGAATCGCGCTGATCCTTACGCAGGCGCTGATCGTCGGCCTTCTGGCCTGGCTCGAATACCGCGCCTGGAGCAGCTTGGGCGACCGCGCTGACGCAGTTGCATGATTGCGGGCGACTGTAACGGCGGAGAGGCGGGATTACACAGCGGAAAAGAACGGCGCGCGGCATTGAGCCTTCAGTCCCGCGCGCCGAAAGCCACTCGGCTCGTGATTGTGGCCAAAAGAACTGGAGAGGGTTGGATATCAGGCCCATTCCCTCCGCCACTTGCACATTGCAAACCCGAAAACAGGTCCCTCGCGGGGCCTTTTTCTTTATGTGTCAAAGGGGCCAAAGGGGTTGAAGAATTTCACGACGGGGATGTGATCCACATCACGTTGGCGACCATTGGCCAGAAGCCGGTCGCGCTGTGTTCCGGTCAGGAGGATCATGCCGCGACCCTCCCTTCGATTGCAGCCGGAACCGGCTCCCCGGCATCTTCGGCCGGCAGATGCGACAGCAGCCAGTCGGCCGCCTTGCTGGCCTGAGAAGCTGCGCGGACGATGGCGCGGTTGTCCTCGCGCAGCACCTCCAGCCAGGAG
>NZ_LLWQ01000108.1 GCF_001447385.1 Paracoccus sp. MKU1
CAATCGGCTCGACGATCTGTTGCCCTGGAACTGGTCGCCGCTGCCCTCCGCCCTGCACGAGGCCGCCTGATGGCAACCGTCACCCACGTCTGCACCCTCGACTACATCGCAAAGATGCTGGGCGAAGACCCCGAGCTTCTCAAAGCCATCGTCTACAACGACGACAACCTGACCTATGGCTCGATCATCAGCGTCTATACCGGCCCGGATGACACCGTCACCGCCCTGACCGATGACGGTATCGATGAACTGAAAGACATGCTCAGGGACGCGCGCATCACCACCGAAACCTGGCACGCGTTCCTCGACGACTTTGTCGATGACGCGGAACTCGTCGCCCGCATCAAAACCCAATCGCCGCGGTAACAATCGGTCGGTTACAGCGGACCCTCGCCCAAGGTAAGCTCGACATCCCCGCCCGCGCGGCTGCTGGCCCGTTCCACCGCCCGCACGTCCGAGAAGCCATGCGTCACCCGTCCCTGCGCGTCCAGGTTCACGAAGTTCATCCGCGAGACCGTCGGGGCGGCGCCGGCCGTGTCCAGCTTCTTGCCGGTCATCGAGAAATCGACATCGCCCGCCTCATCGTAATAGGTGAAGGCCACCGTCTCGCCCTCGGCGCTGTAGGCGATCGGGATCTTCCATTTCGGCAGGTTGTAGCCGACGACGCCCCGCACGCGCGCAAGCTCGGTGTCGACCGGCAGTTTGAGGACATAGCCCCAGAGGCTCTGGTCGTTCAGCTGGCCCATCAGCGAGATCAGGCCCCAGTTGCCCTGATCGGGCCGGGTGGTGACGACCGAGATCGACAGCTCGTTGTAGCTGTCATTGTCGCAATAGTGGTAGGCGTAGGAGGTGATCGCGACCAGCCCCTTGCCGGGCGCGAAGGAGATCGGCTGGACGACCGCCCTCACCTCGGGCGGGATCAGGCGCTCGATGCTGGCCATGTCGGCGGTGTAGATCGCGGTGATGCTGCTGTTGTCGTAGTAGAAGTTCGGAGACCAGGTGGTGAAGCCCACCTCTTTTTTCTCCTTGGCGATGCCCTCGAACCAGTTCAGATCCAGCGCCGGACGTTCGGCCTGCACGACCGTCAGCGGCGGGTTGGAGCGGTAGCGGTCGAAGAGCCCGCCTTCCAGCACCGGCACGACATGGCCCGCCAGATCGACGGTGGCGGTGTTTGCGGCGTCGCGATCCGCGATGGGCTGGGCGGATCCGGCGGCAAGCGTGGTCAGCCTGGCGTTCTCAAGGGCAAGGTTGGGCCCGAAGAGCGCGGCAGCGCCGCCAAGCGCCACGACGGCGGCGGCCGGCCAGAGCCAGCGTCTGCGGTTGGTTTTGGGCATGATGATCTCCTTGGATGGGTTTGTTGCTTGAGGCGCAAAAAAGGTCAGAGGATGCGAGAGAGGGTTTCCCGGAACCGGTGCCAACGCTCTGACAGCAGGGCGTTGAGGAGCCGGTCGGACCCTGGGCCGAAGGGCGCGCGCAGCAGGTTCGCCCCGTTCCAGCGGCTCTGGGCGTAGATGCCCTTGGCGTGGCTCATGGCGCGGAAGCCTTCGATCCCGTGATAGGCGCCGATGCCGCTGGCGCCGATGCCGCCGAAGGGCAGGTCGTCCTGCGCGTAATGCATCAGGGTGGTGTTCAGCCCGACATTGCCAGAGGTGGTACGGTCCAGGAGCCGCCGCCGGTCGGCACCCTCCGCGCCGAAGTGATAAAGCGCCAGCGGGCGCGGGCGCGCGTTCACGAAGGCGATGACCTCGTCGATGCTGCGATAGGATACGACCGGCAGGATCGGGCCGAAGATTTCCTGCTGCATGACCTCCATCGCGTCAGTGGCATCGAAGACCAGGGCCGGGGCGAGGGTCTGCGGCCGGGCCTCGGACACAGGCGCGCCAAGGCGGACGACTTCGGCCCCCTTGGCGGCGGCATCGCTCAAAAGGCCCTCGAGCCGGTCGAAATGCCGGGCGGTGATGATGGCGCTGTAGTCGGCACCGGAAGGGCCGGCCGGATACATATGCGCCACCGCGCGTTCA
The DNA here is from genome assembly GCF_001447385.1 of Paracoccus sp. MKU1. Taxonomy (GTDB): domain Bacteria; phylum Pseudomonadota; class Alphaproteobacteria; order Rhodobacterales; family Rhodobacteraceae; genus Paracoccus. The sequence goes on from NZ_LLWQ01000108.1 coordinate 2,022, forward strand.
AAGCCGCTGCGGAACACGGCCAGATCATCCTCGTGGACCAGCGCATAATCGGGGGCGATGCAGGTCTGGCCCGCATTAGCCAGCTTGCCGAAGGCGATATTGGCGACATTCGCCTCGGTGGCAGCACCGGGGGCCACGATCACCGGGGATTTGCCGCCAAGCTCCAGCGTAACCGGGACCAGATTGTCCGCCGCCGCACGCATCACCGCCTTGCCCACCGGCGTGCTGCCGGTGAACAGGATGTGATCGAAAGGCAGCGCCGTGAAGGCCCTGCCGGTCTCGGCATCGCCCTGCACGACTGCGACCTTCTCGGCCGGGAAGATCTCTGCCAGCAGGTCGGTCAGGAGTTTGCTGGTCTGTGGCGTGAACTCGGACGGTTTGATCATCGCGCGATTGCCGGCGGCCAGCGCCGTCGCCAATGGCATCATCGCCAGCGACAGCGGGTAATTCCACGGCGAGATGATGCCGACGACGCCCAGAGGCTGGTATTCGATGCGGGCGCGGCCAAGGCGGAAGGCCCAGTCCACATGGCGCCGCTCGGGCCGCATGAAGCGGCGCAGGTTGCGCGACAGGTAAGCGATGCCCTGCAAGGTCGGCAGGATCTCCATCATCGCCGTCTCATGACGCGAGCGGTGGCCGAAATCGGCGTTGATCGCGGCCTCGATCTGCGGTCGGCGCGCGGCGATGGCGCGGCGCAGGGTGTCGAGATCGGCACGGCGCTGCGCCAGATCGGGCGCGCCGTCATGCAGGAAGGCCGCGCGCTGGCGGGCGAGGATGTCGGCAAGATCGGTCATGGTCGTTCTCCGGCAGGTCAGGCGTTCTGGGAGAGCTGCTTTGCGACCGCCTTCGCCGTCGCTTTGGCCGAACCGGGGTTCTGCCCGGTGATCAGCCGCCCGTCGCTGACGGTGCAGGAAACGAAGGGCAGCAGCGCCTTGGTGTAACGCGCGCCGCGCGCCGTCATCTCGGCCTCGGCGTTGTAGGGCATATGCCGCGCGACGCCGGCCAGCACCTCCTCGCGCCAGGAAAACCCGGTCAGGCGGCGGCCCTCGACCAGAAGCCTCCCGTCCGAGAGGCGGGTGTTCAGAAGCCCGCAATAGCCGTGGCAGACGGAACTGACGATCTTTCCCGCCTCCCAGATCTCGCGTGTCAGGTGTTGCAGGCCGGGGCTGTCGGGGAAGTCCCACATCACCGCATGGCCGCCGGTGAAATAGATCGCGTCGAAATCGGCCGGGTCGATCTGGTCGGGGCTTGCGGTCTGCCCCAGCAGCGCCATCTTGGCCGGATCGTTCAGCCAAGACTTCGCGCTGGCGTCCAGCAGCGGCCATTTCAGAGCCCGCGGTTCCAGCGGCGAGCGCCCTCCCGCGGGGCTGACGAGCCGCTGATCCCAGCCCCGCGCCGCAAAGACATCCCAGGCGTGTGTCAGTTCCGATAGCCAAAGCCCGGTCGGGTGGTCGGGGTCGGCGTAATGGGCAACGTTGCTGACGACATGCAGGATGCGTTTCATGTCCGGCCCTCCAGCCAGCGGCGATAGCGCGTGTTCAGCCGGCGGGTGCGCAACTGGTCGCGCAGCAGGACAAGGGGGGCCCACGCGCGGAAGGTTGGGCGCTGGCCCCGTCCCATGCGCTGCATCTGCAGCTTGGTCAGCGCCATCGTGGCCATGCTGGCAAGGCTGCTTTTCCATTCGACGCGCGGAACGTCGATCACCGCCTCGGCCCGCTTCCAGCGGTCGGGCAGGTCCGGCGCATAGGCCAGCGCCTGCGCGATCCCGACCATGGCGACGCCGGGGCGGCCATCCTCGGGGGCGAGCGCATCCTCGGCCACCGCGCGGCTGCGGATCCCGCCGGTGACCATGACCGGCATCGCCGCCACCGCCACGATGTCGCGGGCGAAGTCGAGGAAATAAGCCTCGCGCCGCGCGGTGCTGGCACGTTTCGGGGCGTCCTTGGCACGGCCGTGCATGGCGGGGCTCTCGTAGCTGCCACCCGAGATCTCGACCAGATCGACGGCCTCGGCATTCAGGAGCCGCACCACCGCCGCCGCATCTTCGGCGTCGAAGCCGCCCTTCTGGAAATCGGCCGAGTTCAGCTTGACTCCGACACCAAAGCCTGCGCCCACCCGCGCCCGCGTGGCACGGACGATCCCGATCAGGATGCGCGCGCGGTTTTCCAGCGAACCGCCCCATTGGTCCTGACGCCGGTTGGTCAGCGGCGACAGGAACTGGCTCAGCAGGTAGCCATGCGCCGCGTGAATCTCCACCCCGTCGAAGCCGGCCTTCTCGGCCAGCGCGGCCGTGGTGGCGAACTGGCCGATGGTGCGGAGGATCTCGGCCTCGGTCATGGCGCGGGGTTTGGTGAACAGGCTGGAATAGCGCTCCATCTCGACCGGCACCGCCGAGGGCGCGATCGCCTCGGAGTTGGTCCTGGCAAACACCTGCCGGCCGGGATGGTTGATCTGCATCCAGATCCGCGCGCCTTGCGCCTTTGCGGCGCGCGCCCAGTCCTGGAACGGCGCCAGCGGCTGGCGGTCGTCCAGAACCACCCCACCCGGCCCGGTGACCGCATCTGCCGCGACCATGACGTTGCCGGTCAGGATCAGCCCGGTGCCGCCCGCGCCCCATTGCCGGTAGAGGCCCAGCAGCGCCTTGCCCGGCAGATGCCGGTCGTCGGCCATGTTTTCCTCCATCGAGGCCTTGGCGATGCGGTTCGGGATGACTTGGCCGCCGGGCAGGGTCAGAGGCTGAAAAAGCGGCGTGTGTTGGGTATTGTCGAACATCTCTGCGATCCTTGTTTTCGGCTCGCAACCCATATAACCTTTGAACCTAGGTTTAAGGTCAAGGGGACCGGCAATGAAAATCGGCGACATCGCCCGAGCGGCCGGCGTGAGCACCTCGCGCATCCGTTTCTACGAGCGCGAGGGCATCATTCCAGCGGCCGAGCGGGGTGCGAACAGCTATCGCGACTACCCGCCCGACCTGGTGGCCCGGCTGCGCTTCATCGAGCAGGCGCAGGATCTCGGCTTCACGCTAAAGGAAATCGCCAGCGTCGAGATCCATGACGGCCCGCACATCGTCTCCTGCACCGACGCGCTGGCCATGCTCGCGGAAAAGCACAAGACCATAACCGCCCTCATCGCCGAGGCCCGAAGCCGCAAGCAAAGGATCGAGGCCATGATGGCCCAGCTGGAGGCAAGCCGGCAGGCCGAGCCGGCCGCCGGCTGACCACCGATTTTGGCGGACCGGGCCAGCAGGTTCCTGTTGACCGTAACGGCCCCGGTCGTCAGCATAAGGTGTTGAGGCTGACGACTTTCGTAAGCATCTTGGCCAGCCAGTACACGCAGCATGCTGCTCAGAGCACATTGCCCCGTACGGCTGCCTCCGTTGGCGCCCCGCGTCGACCGTTCACGGAGCAACTGACACGTCCCGCATCGCTACCAGGGCAAGTATTCTGCCGCATAACTGATTGAGCGGCTGCTTTCGGGAGGGCTGCCCCGCAGCATCGGCTGAGGCCGACCGACCGCAACGGGCCGAGCAATCATAGGGACTTCGATGTCACCCCTCACGCTCCCTTGGGCGCTTCCTCCGACACGCCCAGCCCTTAGCTGCCGGCCGCATGCGACAAGATCCTTTGCATCGTGACGCAAGGCGATATAGGGTTTGAACTTAGGTTCAAGGTCAAGGGGCGAGCATGAAGATCGGCGAGATTGCCAAGGCGGCCGGCGTGACCACCTCGCGCATCCGGTTTTACGAGCGACGCGGTATTATCGCGCCGGCCGTCCGCGGCGAGAACGGCTATCGCGATTATCCCGAGGAGCTGATCGCCATCCTGCGCTTCATCGAGCAGGCCCAGTCCCTGGGCTTTTCGCTGAAGGAAATCGCCGGCGTCGAGATCGCCGAGGGCGAGCATCCGATCTCCTGCGACGAGGCGATCCAGCTTCTGTCCAAGAAGCTGACCGCCGTCGATGCGATCATCGCCGAGGCCAAGGCGCGCGAGAGGCGCATCAAGGCGCTGATCGGCGAATTGCAGGAGCGAAAGGCGCAAGGATAAGCGTCGGAACCGCGCGCCTGCCCGCCGGGTTGAGCCCGCGAACTTGCCCCGGACCATTCCCGCTTGACCTTGAACCTAGGTTCAAGGGCTACAGTCATTCCGGCAAACGGGAATCAGGCGCCTGTCGGACGACGGGCCGGCTTGGAGTGACGGAAGGACGAGAGATGACACAAGAGACGGTCGAGGTCGAATTTGCCGGCCACAAGGTCGCGGTGCCGAAAGGCGGCTATTACGACCGCTTCCGCTCGAATCCCGACCTGGATGAAGTTGCCCGCGATCCGGCGGCGGGAAATATCGACTTCTTCCGCCGCATTCCCAAGGTGCAGTTGCAGACTCGCTTCGGCCCGGCCTGGAGTCCGAATTTCTACTATCGCGTAAGCACTGTGCAGTTGCTGTTTCTGGCACCGCTGACGAAACTCGCCGCGCTGCTGCCACCGCCGCTGGAGCCGCTGCATGCGCTGCCGCGGCACGGGTTGGTGGCGCTGACGTATTTTTCCTACCACGTCTGCGACAACGACCCCTATAACGAGGTCTCGATCGCGGTGATCCTGCGCCGCCCCGGCTCGCGCCAACCTGGACCGCTGGAACTGCTGCACTCCATCCGCCGCCGCACCTTTCATGCCCATGTCCTGGCGCTGCCTGTCGATACCGAGATCGCGCGCCTGCGCGGCGTGATGGGCTATCAGCTGCCGAAATGGCTGGCGAAGATCGAGCTGAACCTCGACGGCGCGGTCTCGGCCAGCATCCTCTCGCCCGATGGGAGCACCGACCTTGCCGTCCGCGCGCCGCTGCCCCGGTTGCGGCAGGTGCCGTCGCAATCGCAGATCGGCACCAATATCTCGGTCGGGCTGCTGGACGGCGCCTGGCACCAGACGCTGGTGCAGTCGAACCCGACCGAACTGGCCGAGGTGAGCATGCCGAAGGGTGTCACCGTCACCCGCGGCGGCGGCACCATGAGCCGCTTGCTCGACGGTCTGGGCGCGAGCCGGATCATCCGGCTGGACGTGGTCCGCGACACCCAGATGGCGCTGCACCTGCCGCGCCCGATTACCGTCCCCGACCGGGGCTGAACCTTAAACACAGGAGGAACGACCATGAGCTTCGTCACCACCAAGGACGGCGTCGAGATCTATTACAAGGACTGGGGTCCACGGGACGCCCAGCCGATCCACTTCCACCACGGCTGGCCGCTCAGCGCCGACGACTGGGACAACCAGATGCTGTTCTTCCTGGCCCAGGGTTATCGCGTCGTCGCCCATGACCGGCGCGGGCACGGCCGCTCGGCCCAGGTCGGCGAGGGTCATGACATGGACCATTACGCCGCCGACGCCTCGGCCGTGGCCGAGCATCTGGACCTGAGGAACGCCATCCATATCGGCCACTCCACCGGCGGCGGCCAAGTCGCGCGCTATGTCGCGCAATATGGCCAGCCGCAGGGCCGCGTGGCCAAGGCGGTGCTGGTCAGCGCGGTGCCGCCGCTGATGGTCAGGACGCCCGACAATCCCGAAGGCACGCCGATCGAGGTCTTCGATGATTTCCGCGCACAGCTTGCCGCCAACCGCGCGCAATTCTTCCTCGACGTGCCGTCGGGGCCGTTCTACGGCTATAATCGCGACGGTGCGGAGGTCTCGCAGGGCGTGATCGAGAACTGGTGGCGCCAGGGCATGATGGGCAGCGCCAAGGCGCATTACGAGGGCATCAAGGCGTTTTCGGAAACCGACCAGACCGAGGATCTGAAGGCGATCACCGTGCCCACGCTGGTGATGCAGGGTGATGACGACCAGGTCGTGCCCTACAAGGCCGCGGCGATCATGCAGGACAAGCTTTTGCAGAACAGCCAGCTGATCATCTATCCCGGCTTCTCGCACGGGATGCTGACGGTGAATGCCGATGTGGTCAACGCCGACATTCTGAAGTTCATCAGATCCTGATACTTTGCGCGCCGGGCCGGATCCGGCGCGCTACCGCCAGACGAAAAAGACGATGCTAGATGCCGCTATGACCGCGCTGCACGAACGCCAGAATCGAGCTTTACTGAGCTAGGGGGCGCCCGACAGCAGCGCGCGTCTGGCGCGGCGGCTGCACGCGCCATTAGGCCGGTTCGCCAATCTCGATGCCCGCCTGATTTTGCGTTAAATGGTGCGGGGGAAGGCCGCTGTGCCCTCCCCCTTTTTACAGCAGTTTCACGACGCTTCGCCCATGGCCGCGAGCCGCCGCCTGTCATCGGGCGAAAGTTCCCCGAGCAGAGTTATCGGGGTGCGCCCGAAGCGCAGCGCCTCGCGCGCGCCCCGGTCCAGATCCTCAGGCGCGACCGAACCCTCGGCCAGAACCTCAGCTGCCGGGCGGCACAGCGCCAGGGTCAAGCGCCGGGCCACTTCCCGCCGCACGTCATCGGACAAGGCGGGCGGATCCTCGTTGATCACCCAATCCGCACTATCGCCTCCGGTCCGCAGCAGCCCTTGCGCGGGGCAATAGAACGGACCCAGCCGTTCCAGCCCCTGCATCGCGAGCAGCATGATTACCGGCTTGGTCAGGTTCATCACCCGGAACGGGCCCGCGGGCACACCGAAGCTGTCAACCGCCACGGCATCGATCTGACCCGGCGTGGCGATGCCTTCGTCCATCAGCCGCACCGCTTCGTTGCAATAGGGGCAGAAAAAACGATTCAGCGCAAAGCCCGGACTGTCCTTGCAAGGCAAGGGCGACTTGCCCGTCCGCGCAAGGAAGTCCAACGCAAGCTGGCGCGACGATGCGCGGGTTCCGGCGGTCGAGATCACCTCGACCGTGGGGCAGATCTCGGCCGGGCTGAAATAATGCAGACCGAGCAGACGCCCCGGATCATCCAGTACCCTAGCGATATCCGCGACCAGCAAACAAGATGTGTTGGTCGCGATCACGGCCTCCGGCCGCAGCAGCCCCTGCACCCGAGCCAACAGGTCGTGCTTGACGGCAAGATCCTCGAATACCGCCTCGATCAGCAGGTCGCTGTCCGCAACCGTGCCAGGATCGGTGGAAACAGTCAGGCAGGCGCGAGCAGCCTCGGCCCGGGCGGCCTCCAGGCGGCCCTTTTCAACCTCGCGCGCGAGATGCCGCTCGACCCGCTCGCACAGCCGGTCCAGCGCCACCTCGGTACTGTCAACGACTACGGTCGCGATACCGACCTTGAGGCTGGTGATAGCAATGCCACCGCCCATTGTGCCGGCGCCGATGATGGAAAGCCTCATGCCGCGCCCCCCAGGGCCTCGACGATCAGGGCGATGCCCTGGCCGCCGCCGATGCACATGGTGGCAAGACCGTAGCGGCCACCGGTCCGGTTCAGTTCGTAGATCAGCTTGGTCAGGATGATCGCGCCCGAGGCGCCGATGGGATGGCCAAGCGCCACGGCGCCGCCATTCGGATTGACCCGCGCCGGGTCGAAGCCAAGCGCATCGCTGACGGCGCAGGCCTGCGCGGCAAAGGCCTCGTTGCTTTCGATCACGTCGAGATCCTGCACGCCCAGCCCGGCGCGCTCCAGCGCCTGGCGCGAGGCCGGGATCGGACCCAGCCCCATCACATCGGGCGCGACCCCGCCTAACCCATAGGCGACGATCCGGGCCAGCGGGCGAACCTCGGCCGCGCCGGCTGCCGCCTCGCTCATCAGAACCAGCGCCGCCGCGCCGTCGTTGAGCCCGCTGGCATTGCCCGCCGTCACGCTGCCCTCCTTGCTGAAGGCGGGGCGCAATTTGGCAAGGTCATCCGCCGTCACGCCGGGGCGGACATGCTCGTCGCGGTCGAAGACCACTTCCTTGCGGCCCTGCCGGACCGTGACCGGCAGGATCTGGTCGCGGAAATGCCCGGCCTCGATGGCGGCGGCAGCGCGGCGATGCGATTCCAGCGCAAAGGCGTCCTGCGCGGCGCGGTCGATGCCGCAACGTGCCGCGACATTCTCGGCGGTTGCGCCCATGTGGATCCCACCGAAGGGGTCGGTCAGCGCGCCGACCATCATGTCCACGGCGCGGACATCGCCCATCTTCTGGCCGGCGCGGACAGACAGCAGGTGGCCAGCGCGGCTCATGCTTTCGGCGCCACCGGCCAAGGCCACCGCGGCATTGCCCAGCATGATCTGCTCGGCCGCCGTCACCACCGCCTGCAAGCCCGAGCCGCAAAGCCGGTTCAGGGTCAGCGCCGGCGCGGTTTCCGGCACGCCCGCACGCATGGCCGCGACGCGGCCGAGATACATGTCCTCGGGCGCGGTATGGATCACGTTGCCGAAAATGGTCTGCTGCACGGCCTCCGGCGCAAGGCGCGCGCGGGAAATCGCCTCGGCCGCGACAAGCGCGCCCAGTTCGCAGGGCGGGATCGCGGCCAGCGCGCGCCCGAAATCGCCGATTGCGGTGCGCACGGCACTGGCGATCACGACATTGGTCATGGTTCATCCTTTCCAGACATGGCCGGTCCTGCCACGAGCGGGCATGGCGCGGCGAATGGCTTCGCCGCCGCGGCGGCAAAGGGTTCAGCTTGGATCGAGGATGCGGCCCGGCCCGGCGCTCAGCCGAAATGGTCCTGCGTGCGCGGGTCGATGGGGATCGGGGCGCGCAGGTCATAGCCCGCGACCTCGTATCCGCGCCGGAAATCCTCGATGTGGCGGGCCATCCAGCGCCGGGCTTCGGCGCTGTCGCCCTTTTCGATCTCGGCCAGGATGGCGCGATGCGCCTCCAGCAGCCGGTGACGGGCCTGCGGCACCGTCTCGTAAAGGTCGATCGTGGCCGAAAACAACAGCACTCGGATCGGCTCGCTGACCAGCGACAGCGCCGCATTCGACGACGCCTGCGCGACAAGCCGGTGGAACTCGATATCGTTCGAGGTCACCTTCTCGTCGTCGTCCAGATGCTCGGCCAGCCGGGCCACGTTCTCGCGCAGCGCCTCCAGAAGCTCTGGCTCGATCCGCTCCGCCGCAACCGCGGCGGCGAAGGGCTCGACCTGCAACTGCAACTCCCACAAATCAAGGAAGCTGACATTCATCAGCCCCAGCGCGCGGGTGTTGACCCAGGCGATCTTGCTCGCCTGCGGCACCCGCACGATCAGGCGCTTGGCCCCGCCGCGTTCGATCAGGTCGGCGTTTTCCAGCGCCCGGATCCCCTCGCGCACGGTAGAGCGGTTGACGCCAAGTTGGGCGGCCAGCTCGGTCTCGGTCGGCAGCGTGTCTCCGGTCTTCAGGCGGCCGGACATGATCGCCTCTTCGATCGCCTTGGCGACCCGCTTGTAGGTCGGGTCGGTATCGACCTGGATCAGGGCGGCTTCCGAGCGTGAACGGGCCATCTGCGGCATCTCCGGCTGTCATGCGGTTCTGGGCGTGTGTCAGCCGTCATAGCACGGCTTTCCCAGAACCTGCCATGCACGCAGTGCAAAGCGATGCGCAAGAGGCCCATAGCGCGCCGCATCGGGGGCCGAGGCCGTGCCGGCCGCCGCCCGGTCGGCGATTCCGACGAAGATCACCGCGAAACGGAACAGCGCGAAGGCCAGGTGGAACGGCGTCGGCTCGGGCACCGCCGGCAGGAAGGATCGGTAATGCGCGACGAATTCCGCCTCGGTCGGGATGCCTTCGGTCTCGGCACCCAGGATGCCGCCATATTCCTGTGGGTCGGTGTGCCAGGGCATGCAGCAGAAGCCCAGATCGGCCAGCGGATGACCCAGCGTCGAAAGTTCCCAGTCGAGGACGGCTACGACACGCGGCTCGGTCGGGTGGAACAGCATGTTGCCCAGCCGGAAATCGCCATGCGCCAGCGAGACGAGGCCGTCATCGGGCGGAATCATCCCTTCCAGCGTTTCGGCCAGCGCCAGCAGCGCCCGGCCTTTGTTGGGGGAATCGCGCAATTGCCCGCCCCAGCGGCGCATCTGCCGGGCGAAGTAATTGCCGGGGCGGCCGAAATCGCCCAGGCCCACGGCATCGGGGCGAACGGCATGCATCCGCGCCAGCGTCTCGGCCATGGAAAGATACATCGCCCGGCGCTCCTCGGGGGTCCGGTCCGGCAGGGTGCAATCGGAAAACACCCGGCCCTCGACGAACTCCATGAGGTAGAAGGGCGTGCCCAGCACATCCGGGTCGCCATGGAACAGCACCACTGGCGGCACTGGCACGTCGGTCTTTCCCAGCGCCGCCATGACCCGATATTCGCGGTCGATGGCATGGGCACCGCGCAGGATCTCTCCGTTCGGCTGCTTGCGCAGCACCATCCTGCGGCCGCCCCATTCGACCACATAGGTCGGATTGGATTGCCCGCCCGAGATACGGTCGAGCACCAGCCGGCCGGGGCCGAAGCGATCAGCAAGGAAGCCCTCCAGCCGGGTAATGTCGAAATCGGCATCAAGCATTGGCGGCCTCCGCCACGTCCCAGCGCCAGAAATCGCGGCCTTCGCCGGCCAGGGCGCGGTTCAGGATCATCCGGTGCACCTCGTCCGCGCCATCGACCAGACGTGCCTGCCGGGCATAGCGATAGATCCATTCGGCCACGGTATCCTTGGAATAGCCGCGCGCGCCGTTGATCTGGATCGCCGTGTCCGCCGCGCGATGCAGCAGGTTCGCGACATGCACCTTGGCCATCGAGACCTCTTTCTGCGCGAAACCGCCCCGGTCCAGCTCCCACGCCGCCTTCATCACCAGAAGCCGCCCGACCTCGATATCGGCGCAAAGCGTGCCCAGCATGATCTGCACACTTTCACGGTCGGCCAGACGGATGCCGAAACCCTCGCGGCGTTCCGCATATTCGGTCGCGATCTCGACGCAGCGCTTCGCCAGCCCCAGCCAGCGCATGCAATGGGTCAGCCGCGCGACGCCCAGCCGGGTCTGCACGACCTTGAGCCCGCGCCCCTCGCCCAGCACCACGTTGCGCGACGGGATGCGCAGCCCGTCGAAGACCAGCTCGCAATGGCCGCCATGTTCCTCGGGGCCCATGATCGGGATGCGGCGGGTGATCTGCCAGCCGGGATCGTCGCGGTGGAACAGGAAGCAGGTATGGCCGCGCCGGGCATCGTCCGAGGTGCGGGCCAGCAGCAGGAAATGCTCGGCCTCGCCCGCGCCGGTGATGAACCACTTGCGGCCGTGGACGACGTAATCATCGCCATCGCGCATGGCGCGCGTCTGCATCATGCCGGGGTCCGATCCGCCGCCCGGCGCCGGCTCGGTCATGGCGAAGGCCGAGCGGACCTTGCCCTCGACGATGGGGCGCAGCCACCAGTCCTGCTGCTCGGGCGTGCCAAGCGCGGCCATCACCATCATGTTGCCGTCGTCCGGCGCCGCCGAGTTGAAGACGACCGGGCCGAAGATCGAGCGGTTCATCTCTTCGTAGCAGACCGCCATGCCGACCCGGCCGATGCCCCTGCCGCCAAGCGCTTCGGGCAATTGCAGGCACCACAGCCCCTTGTCGCGCGCCTTGGCCCGCAGCCGTCGCAGGGGCTCGACGGCGATATTCTCATGCGCATCGTAACTCGCCGGATCGCTTTCCAGCGGCAGGATTTCGTCCGCGACGAAGGCGGCGATGTCGCGGCGCAGGGCCTCGATTTCGGGGGAAATGGAAAAATCCATGCTCATCTCCTTAAAGGCTTGAAACCAGATGGCCGCCATCGACGGCAAGGATCGCGCCCGTGACATAGGTCGCGTTGTCGGAGCATAGCAGCCGCAGCGGTTCGTCCAGATCGGCAAGCCGGCCCAGCCGGCGCTGCGGGATGCGCCGGATCAGCGCCTGCCCGGCCTCGGTGGCGAAGAAAGCGCTGTTCAACGGCGTCTCGATATAGCCGGGGCACAGCGCGTTGACGCGGATGCCGTGGCGCGCCCATTCCAGCGCCAGCGCGCGGGTCAACTGCACCACCGCCGCCTTGGATGCGGCATAGGCCGCGACATTGCCGGCGACCCGCAGCCCCAGGATCGAGGCCACGTTGACGATGGCCCCGCCCGTTCCCTGCATCCGCCGCGCCGCCGCCTGGGCGGACAGGAACACGCCTTTCAGGTTGGTGTCGATGACGCGGTCGAAGTTATCGGCTGTGGTCTGCAGCGCCGGCTCGTTGTTGCTGATGCCGGCATTGTTCACCAGCACGTCGATGCGCCCCTCGATGCCGTCGAAACCCGCCGCGACCGAATCGGCATCGGTGACATCCACCACGGCATATTCGGCCTGACCACCCGCAGCGCGGATCTCCGCCGCGATCCGCTCCAGCCTGTCGCCGCTGCGCGCAACCATCACCACGCGATGGCCTTCGGCGGCCAGCCTGCGGGCGAAATGCTCGCCCAGGCCGCTGGAGGCCCCCGTTACCACGAAACAGCGCTGCGTCATTCCTTCCTCCTCGCCCTACCTGCAACAGAACGCTTGACGGTTGTTGTATTGTCGGACAATGTAATTGTCATCACGACAAGTCAAGCGGTTTGCAGAGGAGCGCCGCAGACAAGCGGAGGAGGGAGAATGGGAAAGGTTTTCGACACGCCGGACCAAGCACTTGCCGGGATCTTGCGGGATGGGATGCTGATCGCGGCCGGGGGATTCGGCCTCTGCGGCATTCCCGAATTGCTGATCGAGGCGATTCGCAAATCCGGCATCCGCAATCTGACATTCGCCTCAAACAATTGCGGCGTGGACGATTTCGGGCTGGGTCTGCTGCTGGAGACGCGCCAGATCCACAAGATGATCTCGTCCTATGTCGGCGAGAACGGCGAGTTCATGCGCCAATATCTCGCCGGCGAGCTGGAGGTCGAGTTCAACCCGCAGGGCACGCTGGCCGAGCGCATGCGCGCCGGCGGCGCCGGAATCCCCGGGTTCTATACGAAAACCGGCGTCGGCACGGTGATCGCCGAGGGCAAGGAGCACAAGGACTTCGGCGGCCAGACCTATATCCTGGAACAGGCCATTGTCGCCGACCTGTCGATCGTGAAGGCGTGGAGGGCCGATCCGACCGGCAACCTGATCTTCCGCAAGACGGCGCGCAACTTCAACCCGCCGGCGGCGAAATGCGGCCGCATCTGCATCGCCGAGGTCGAAGAGATCGTGCCGGCGGGCAGTCTGGACCCCGACCACATCCACCTGCCCGGCATCTACGTGCATCGGATCATCCAGGGGCCGCACGAAAAACGCATCGAACAACGCATATTGCGCGCAGCGTAAGGGACAGACATGGCCTGGGATCGCGATCAGATGGCGCGCCGCGCCGCCGCCGAGTTGCAAGACGGCATGTATGTCAACCTTGGCATCGGCATTCCCACGCGGGTGTCGAACTTCATCCCCGAGGGGGTGACCATCACCTTCCATTCCGAAAACGGCATGCTGGGCGCCGGTCCCTATCCGACCGAGAACGAAGTCGATGCCGACCTGATCAACGCCGGCAAACAGACTGTCACCGCCCTGCCGCACGCCGCCTTCTTCGACAGCGCCGAGAGCTTTGCCATGATCCGGGGCGGCAAGATCGCCGCCGCCATCCTGGGCGCGATGCAGGTGTCGGAAACCGGCGATCTCGCCAACTGGATGGTGCCCGGCAAGCTGGTCAAGGGCATGGGCGGCGCGATGGACCTTGTCGCCGGGGTCGGGCGCGTGGTCGTGGTCATGGACCACGCCAGCAAGGACGGCGAAAGCAAGCTCTTACGCCGATGCACCTTGCCGCTGACGGGCAAGGGCGTGGTGGACCGCGTCATCACCAATCTGGGCGTGTTCGACGTCGTGCCGGGCGGGTTGCGCCTGATCGAACTGGCCGATGGCGTGACTGGGGACGAGATCCGCGCCGCCACCGAAGCCACCATCGTGAACTGAGCAATTTTCCGCGGCGACCGATGGAAAAACGGTCGTGCGGAACGATAATGGGGAGGAATACCATGAGAAAACTGCTGTCGCTCTTTGCGGCGACGACTGCGCTGTCGGCTCCGGCACTGGCCCAGGAGATCTCGGACGGCATCGTCAGGATCGGCATCTTGAACGACCAGTCGGGCGTCTATGCCGACACCACCGGCCGCACCTCGGTCGAGGCGGCCCGCGTCGCGGTCGAGGAGTTCGGCGGCACGGTTCTGGGCAAACCGGTCGAGATCGTTTTCGCCGATCACCAGAACAAGACCGATATCGCCTCGAATATCGCCCGGCAATGGTATGACACCGAACAGGTCGATGCGATCATGGACCTGAACAATTCGGCGGTCGCCCTTGCCGTCCAGGGCCTGTCGAATGACATGAAGAAGATCACCATCACCACGGGCTCGGCCACGACCGATCTGACCGGCAAGGCTTGCACGTCCTATGGCTTCCATTGGGTCTACGACACCAACATGCTGTCTAACGTGACGGGCGGCGCGTTGGTCAAGGAGGGCGGCGACAGCTGGTATTTCCTGACTGCCGACTACGCCTTCGGCCACAATCTGGAAGCCAGCGGCCGCACCGTGGTCGAGGCGGCGGGCGGCCAGGTTCTGGGCTCGGTTCGCCATCCTCTGTCCACGCCCGACTTCTCGTCCTTTCTGCTGCAGGCGCAAAGCTCGGGCGCCAAGGTGATCGGCCTGGCCAGTGCCGGTCTCGACGCGCAAAGCGCCATCAAGCAGGCAGCGGAATTCGGCATCACCCAGAGCGGGCAGAGGCTTGCGGCCCTTCTGGTCACCCTGTCCGAAGTGCGCGGCTTGGGCGCTGAAGCGGCACAGGGACTGTATCTGGCGGAATCCTATTACTGGGATCGCGACGACACCTCGCGAGAACTGGGCGAACGGATCAAGGCCAAGGCCGGGGTCTATCCCAACATGATCCATGCCGGCACCTATTCGGCCGTGCTGCAATATCTCAAGGCCATCGAAGCAGCGGGCACCGACGATGCCGATGCGGTCGCGGCCAAGCTGCACGAATTGCCGGTCAATGACTCCTTTGCATCGAATGGCGCGGTCTGGCCGAATGGGCGCATGGTCTCGGATGTCTATCTGCTCGAGGTCAAGGCGCCGAGCGACATGAAGGGCGATTCCGATTTCTACAACGTGCTGGCCACGGTTCCGGGCGATCAGGCCTATCTGGACCCGGCCAAGAGCGGCTGCCCGCTGGTGAAGTGAACGCCGCCCGCCGGGTCACGCCAGCGGCCCGGCGGGTTCTTCAGAACAGCGGAGAACATGATGAAAACAGACAGTCACGCATTGCACCGACAGGGTGAAACCGTCCTGTCCGCCCGCGGCCTCGGCAAGGATTTCGCGGGTTTCACGGCGGTGAACGATGTCGACCTGGACGTGGAGCACGCGCGCATCCATGCGCTGATCGGGCCGAACGGCGCCGGCAAGACCACGGTGTTCAACCTCTTGACCAAGTTCCTGCAGCCGACGCGGGGCCGGATCACGCTTCTGGGCCAGGACATCACCCAGACCAAGCCCGACAAGGTGGCGCGGATGGGGCTGGTGCGCAGCTTCCAGATCTCGGCCGTCTTCCCGCATCTGACGGTGCGCGAGAACGTCAAGGTYGCCTTGCAGCGGCCGGCGGGGCTGGCGACGCAGTTCTGGCTGCCCTTGTCCGCGCTCGACCGGCTGGACGCGCGCGCCGACCAGCTGATCGAGCAGCTGGGCCTGGCGCGCTGGCGCGACCACCGCGCCGCCGACCTGTCCTATGGCCGCAAGCGCGTGCTGGAGATCGCCACCACGCTGGCGCTCGACCCCGAGGTGCTGCTGCTCGACGAGCCGATGGCGGGCATGGGCCAGGAGGACGTGGCCATGGTCGCTGACATCATCCGCGACGTCGCCACCGAGCGCGCGGTGCTGATGGTCGAGCACAACCTGAGCGTCGTGGCGAATATCTGCCACCACGTCACCGTGCTGCAACGCGG
>NZ_LLWQ01000109.1 GCF_001447385.1 Paracoccus sp. MKU1
CTCGGCGGCGATCCGTTCGACCCGCGCGACAATATCCTCGCCGGCACCGCCTATCTGCGCGAGATGCATGACCGCTACGGCACCATCGCCGGCATGCTGGCCGCCTACAATGCCGGGCCGGGGCGCTACGACGACCACCTGGTCGCGGGCCGGACCCTGCCGGCCGAGACCCGCGCCTATGTCGCCGCGCTCGTGCCAGTGCTGAGCGGCGACCTGCTTCCCGGCGCTGGTTTCGCCGCCGCGCCACCGCCGGACTGGCGCGAGGCCCCGCTCTTCGCTGGCAGTACAGCCGCAGCCTCAGACGCAGAACGGGTGCAGACCGATGGCGCATCGGATGCGGAACGACCGCAATCCGACAGTCTGTTCGTCCGCCGATCCGACGCAGGAACAGTGCAATGAAAAAACATTCCATTCGTCTCACGGCGCGTACAGTCAGAGGGCTCGACCGATGAAAATCGCCTATGCGGACCCACCTTATATCGACTGCGCGCATCTCTACCGCGACCGCCCGGACTATGCCGGCGAGGTCGATCATGCGGCGCTGATCGAACGGCTGGAACGCGATTACGACGGCTGGATCCTTCACGCCGCAGCGACGCCGCATTCGTTCGCCGTTCTCGCGCCACTGATCGAGCCGACGGGTGCCCGGTGGATGGCCTGGGTGAAGGGTTTCGCCGCCTTCAAGCGTAACGTGCCGGTCGCTTATGCCTGGGAGCCGGTGATCGTCAAAGCCGCCCGCAAGCCTGCGGTCAGCAAGCGGCTGGTCCTGCGCGACTGGCTCCAGGAGAGCATCACCCTGCGCCGCGGGCTGACCGGGACGAAACCGGAAGCGGTCTGTCATTGGTGCTTCGAGATGGTCGCCGCGCGGCCCGAGGACAGGCTCGACGACCTGTTTCCCGGCACCGGCGCCGTCACCGCGGCGTGGCATTCCTGGCAGCGGAAATTCACCCTGCCGGACGATCCGCAGCCTGCTCTGCCGCCGTCGGACAGCGTCCGCCGGGGGCGATGCCGCCCAAGAGGCCCGTCATGAGCCCCGATCGCAGAAATCGCACTGCGGCGAATCCCAGCGAAGAATGGCGCGCGGCGGCCCATTGGGCCGCGGCGCTTTTAGGAGGGCAAGATAAAAGCCCGCGATGTGCGGGCCGGGCGGTCGGGGGTGTTTGCCGGGTTTTCGGGGCATTTCCGCACATCGCGGCGCCAAACCGCACCTCGCACCCCTCCGGATTTTTCAGTTTGTTCATCAAATCCCGCACCTCGCAGGAGATCGGCCCATGAGCAACGAGGAGGATTTCCGCATCCGGCCGGGACGGATCCGCTCCAGCCGCAGCCAGCGCGCCCGGCCCTTCGTGGCCCAGGCGCTGGCCGCCGCCCAGAAGGCCGGCGGGCGCGTCTCGCGCAATGGCAGGATCGTGTCGCCGGGCGCCTCGCGCTTCGGCCGGGGCCGAACTGCCGCCGTCCGCGCCAACAGGCTGATCACCCGCCGCACCCGGCTCTGCACCGTCAAGGTCCGGGTGGTCCGCAGAACCGGGCAGGCAGCGGCACTGCCCCGGCATCTGGGCTATCTCGGCCGCGACGGCGTCACTCGCGACGGAGAAAAGGCGCGGATGTTCGGCCCGGACACCGACGATGCCGACATCAAGGAATTCGCCGAGTGCAGCGAGGACGACCGCCATCATTTCCGCTTCATCCTCTCACCCGAGGATGCCGCCGACATGGCGGACCTGAAGCGGTTCACCCGGGAGTTGATGGCGCAGGCGGAAAAGGATCTCGGCACGGAACTGGACTGGATCGCCGTCGATCACTGGAACACCGACAATCCCCATGTCCATGTCATCCTGCGGGGGCGGGCCGATGACGGCAAGGATCTGGTCATTTCCCGCGACTACATCCGCGAAGGGTTGCGCGACCGGGCGCAGGACCTGATCACCCGGGAACTGGGGCCGCGCCGTGACCACGAGATCCGCCGCAGCCTGATGCGGCAGGTCGAGGCGGAGCGCTGGATCGCGCTCGACCGCCAGCTTCTCCGGGATGCCGGCAAGTCCGGCGTCATCGACATGGCGCCGGGCATCGAGGGTCCGCGCGACGATTACCTGCCGCAGAAGGTCGGCCGGTTGCGGCATCTGGAACGCCTCGGCCTGGCCGATCAGGTCGGGCAGGCGCAATGGGTGATCCGGCCCGAAGCCGAGACCGTGCTGCGCGACCTCGGCGAGCGCGGCGACATCATCAAGCGCATC
>NZ_LLWQ01000110.1 GCF_001447385.1 Paracoccus sp. MKU1
AGGTGCTGGCCGCCCGCGAGATCAAGATCAGCATGGATGGCAAGGGCGCCTGGCGCGACAACGTCTTCGTCGAGCGCCTCTGGCGGACCATCAAATACGAGGAGGTCTATCTGCGGGCCTATGCCTGCGTCTCGGAAGCCCGCGCCGGGATCGGCAGGTATCTTCGCTTTTACAACAGCCGTCGGCCTCATTCATCACTTGACGGGAAAACGCCCGATCAGGCCTACTTCAACCAGCCGACACCCGAAGCGGCGGCGGCATAATCGAGGCGGAAATCCACTTAAAAAACGCCCCGAACCTGTTCAGATAAACCGAACCACCTCTTTCCTGACCCCCAGCAGATCAAGGAGCGCTGGCCGCAGGTCCGCACCGAGGACCTGAAGGGTGCGCTGTTCCACCCGAGCGACGGTTATATCAGCCCCGCGGACGTGACTCCGGCCATGGCGCAGGCCGCGCGCATGGCCGGCGCCAGCATCGAGCGCAAGATCCAGGTCAACGGTTACAAATGGACCGGCGAGGAATGGATCGTCACCTGCGAGAAGATGGTCGAGAAGGGCGGCAACCTTATCCCCTCGGGCAAACAGTTCGAGATCCGCCTACGCCCCCGCCGGTTTCGACGACCATGCCGCGCGCAGCTTCCGCCGGGGTGGCTGGTGGCAATATGCCAAGGCCGAGGCGATCCGGGGTGCCGCCGGGCTGATCGACGCCTCGGTCTTTGCCAAGCATCGCATCCATGGCAAGGGAGGCGACGGCCTTCCTCGACTGGTTCACCACCAACAAGCTGCTCAAGGGCGGCAGCATCAACCTGACCCATGCGCTGACCGAAGCCGGCACGACGCGGACCGAATACACTGTCGTGCGGCAGGCCGGGGACGATTACTCCCTGATCTCGGCCGGAGCCTGGGCGGATTACGATGGCGACCACCTGCGCAAATTGGCCGAGGAGATGGAGGGCGCACTCGGCCAGGTGATCGTGCGAGGCATCACCACGCAATGGGGCGTTTTCGCCATCGCCGGGCCGGACAGCCGCGCCATCCTCAAGGAGTTGGTGCGCGACGCCGACCCCGAGACGGTGCTGGGCAACAAGCGCTTCCCTTGGCTGTCGATGCGCAATATCGAGTTGGGCTGGGAGCTGCATCGAGTTCGGCCGTTACCTCTGGGACCAGCTGATCGCGGCGGGCTGAAGCTGGTCGGCGCCCGGGCGCAGAACTGGCTACGGCAGGAGAAATCCCATCGCGCCTTCGGCTCCGAGCTTGGCCGCGACGCGACGCCGCTCGAGGCCGCGCTGGACCGCTTCGCCGATCTGGACAAGGCGTTCAACGGCAAGCAGGCGATGCTGGACAAGGGCGTGTGCTCGAAATGCTGCACCCTGTTGATCGACGGCCAGTCCGATGCCGATCCCTGGGTACGCGAGACGCCCTTGACCGAGGATGGTTCGACCAAGATCGATCGCCTGACTTCCGGTGGCTGGCCGGCAGCCTTCTGCAAGTCCATCGGCATGGGCTATATCCGCCCCGACCTAGCCGAGCCGGGCACACGGCTGAAGGTCCGGATGCAGCGACAGCTCTGGGACGCGGTGGTGACCGAGGACAACCCCTATGACCCGGAAAACAAGGTGATCCGCGTCGACGGCTGACCCTCCTCCCCAGTCGCAGATGCAGGAAGGGCCCGGCTTGATGCCGGGCCTTTTTATCGCTGGGCCAGTCGGTTACAGCAGGAAATCCGCCCCGACCAGGCTGTGGCTGCCGTTCAGCGCCACCGAGAAATCCACCCGGCCGTCGCCATTGGTATCGGCCAGGATCGTGGTCACATTGCCGGCCCGCTCATAGCGCAGCTCGCCTGCCGCGCCGGTAAAGGCGCGCTCGCCGATCAGCCGGAAGGCTTGGTCGCCGGCAAGCCCGGCATTCGCGTCGATGCTGCGCAGGTCGATGCGGTCGCCCTGGGCGTGGCTGAAATCCTGGATCAGGTCGCGCCCCGCCGCTGTGACGCCCGACTCGCCCAGGCCCAGGAACACGAACTGGTCGGCGCCCAGCCCGCCGTTCAGCCGATCCGCGCCCGCGCCGCCAATCAGCACGTCATTGCCGGCACCGCCCAGCAGGCTGTCGGCCCCGGCGCCGCCCAGAAGCCGGTCATTGCCGCCCCGGCCATCGAGTTGGTCGTTGCCGGCGGCGCCGTTCAGCAGGTTCGCCGCAAGATTGCCCCAGAGCCGGTCTGCAAAGCCCGAGCCGTCCAGGTTCTCGATGCCCAGCAGCAGGTCGCTGCCCTGGCCGCCGCCGATCGCCTGCGTGCCGGTCGTTGCCAGGTCAACCCGCACGCCGCCGGTAGCCGCGCCATAGCGCGCCGTATCTATGCCGAGCCCGCCGCTCAGCGTATCGTTACCGGCCCCGCCGATCAGCGTGTCATTGCCGCCGGCCCCGGACAGCAGGTTCGCGGCAGCATTGCCGGACAGCAGGTCGGCGAAGCCCGAGCCGTTGACGTTCTCGATCCAGCTCAGCGTGTCGCTGCCCTGGCCGCCGCCGATCGCCTGCGCGCCGTTCAGTGCTAGGTTCACCCGCACGCCACCTGTGGCCGCGCCATAGGCGACCAGGTCCACGCCCGCGCCGCCGTCCAGCCGGTCGTTGCCGGCCCCGCCGTTCAGCGTGTCATTGCCGGCGCCGCCCAGAAGCGTATCGTTGCCCAGACCGCCAAGCAGCGTGTTGTTGCCGGCATTGCCAGTGATCCGGTTTGCCAGCGCATTGCCGGTGCCGTTGATGCTGGCCGAGCCGAGCAGGGTCAGGTTCTCGACATTGGCCTCGATCCCGCGCGAGAAATCGGTGAGGACCGTGTCGTTTCCGGCATTCGCCGTCTCGACCACCCGGTCGCCGGCCGTGACGTAATAGCTGTCGTTGCCGGCACCGCCGACCAGATCCTCGGCCGCGCTGGTGCCGCGCAGCACGTTAGCCCGGTGATCGCCGATGGACCAGTTGTCATCGGCGATGCGGATCTCGACCACCTGCGTGCTGCCGCCATCGGCGAAGGTCATGTTGCCGGTCAATTCGACGACGAGATAGGCGGTCTCGGTGCCCTCATGCACACCGTCGCGCAGCGCCGAAAGGGACATGTCGACCTGATCGTTGTAAGGCCGGGTCGAACTGATGCTGATCGAGCCGCGGCCCGAAGTCGCGCCGATGTCGGCCGCAGTCGCCGTGCCGCCGCTGGTCGAGACATGATAGCTGTAGCTGACCCAATGATTGGTCATGCCGACGAAATTCAGTGCTATGCCGACGCTTTGACCCTCGCGAATGGTGATGGTCTCGGGCAGGTCGGCGACATAGGTCGTGGGCGCAGGGGCTGCTGTGCCTATGATCTCGAACGAGGTGTCGAAACCCAAGGCACGCAGTTGGTCGTTGGTATAGACGCGCTCGTTGCCGTAGATGTCGGTGATGCGGACATGGGTGACATCCACCGGCCCCGACATGTTGTTTGCCACCAATGGCCGTATCTGGGCAGAGCTGCCATCCGACCAATCGTCGCTGTAGCCATCAAAAAGGACAAGAGGGAAGCTGCTGGTCGAGCTACCGAATGACCAGTTCAGGGAACGGTCGAAGAACACGGCTACCTGGTCGATCTCGGTGCCATCGATTCCGGTGGCAGAGAATTCGGCAGCGACGGCACCATTCTCCAGATCCACCACATCCGGCAAGTCCAGCGAGGTCAGCACCGGCGCCGCGGTGTCGGCGCTGGTGCTGGTGATCTCGATCGAGGTATCGACGCCAAGGTTGCGCAACGCATCGGCCGAAACCGTGGTCCGGTTGCCTAGGTTGTCGGTGATCTCGACGCGGGTGATGTTCAGCTGCCCGGCGACGTTATGCGGCAGCACCTGCACGGTATAGCTGTGGTTGCCATCGGCCCAGTCGCTGCTGCCGCCATGGATGATCTGGAACTCATAGGCGCCGGTTTCCGTCGCCAGCGGGCGGTCGTAATGGACCGTGACCTGGCGCACCCCATCCGGGTCCGAGACATGGGCGGCAAAGACCGCCGCAACCGGGTCGAGATTCAGGGCAAGGGTGGAGGGAGCGGTAAGCGCCAGAAGGCGCGAAGGTCCGGAGTCGGGCATGATCAACCAATGGTAAAAAAATACGTGATCCTTGTGCCTTACCCTTTCCCGGATTGCCGCAGTAGCTGGCGATTAGGACAGGTTTCCGAACGCCGTGCTTGCGATTTCAAGGCGCACGGCCGGTGCACCCGCAGTGTACGCTCGGTGTACGCCGGTCACAGGCGATCTTTCTTTGATATCAGAGGATTGCCGGAGCCGTTGCGCGCCCTGCGCACGCCCCGTTGCGCGTCCGCCTCAGCCGCGCAACGCGCCCAGCCGGCGGGTCAGCTCATCCCGCAGCGCCACCCGCTCTTCGGGGGACAGAAAGGCGCCCAGCTCGACCTCGCGTCGGCCGTCGGTCAGCACCAGGTAATCCTCGACCGGACCATTCGCGCGCAGCACTGCCCGGACCCAATAGGGGTTCGTCTGCCAGATGCGGTCGGCACGGCCCGGGTCGCTGCGCACCAGTTCGAGCTGTTCGCGCGACAGGAGCATCACCTCCTGCGGCACCCGGTAGCTGTGCCGGATCGCCACCCATAGCCCCCAGATCGCCAGCGCGGCAAAAGGCAGCAGGCCCCAAAGCACCGCCGTTCCCACCACCGCGACCAGCGGCAGCGCCAGGAAGCCCGCCGTCAGCCCGATCACCCAGACGAAGCCGCGCCGGGGCAGAGCGCGATGCGGCCAGACCTCGAGCCGAAAGCAGACGGCCCCGGATTGCTCCGGGGCCGTATCGTGCCATGCATAGGGCATCTTGGATCGATGCGCGGGATCAATGCGCCTGTGCGCGATCCCAGTCCTCGCGCTTGGGCAGGGTCTCGAAGGTATGCTCCGGGGGCGGCGAGGGCAGGGTCCATTCCAGGGTGTCGGCATGCTCGTTCCAGTAGTTCGGGACGTTGACGCGCTTGCCGGCGAACAGCGTGTAGAACACGATGCCGATGAAGAACAGGAAGGACGCGAAGGAGATATAGGCGCCGATCGACGAGATGTTGTTCCAATAGGCGAACTCGACCGGGTAGTCGATATAGCGGCGCGGCATGCCCTGGCGGCCCAGGAAGTGCTGCGGGAAGAAGATCAGGTTCGAGCCGATGAACATCATCCAGAAATGCAGCTGGCCGGCCCATTCCGGGTATTGCCGGCCCGACATCTTGCCGATCCAGTAATAGACCCCGGCGAAGATGCCGAAGACCGCGCCCAGGCTCATCACGTAGTGGAAATGCGCCACGACGTAATAGGTGTCGTGATAGACCCGGTCCAGCGGCGCCTGGCTCAGCACCACGCCGGTCACGCCGCCGACGGTGAACAGGAACAGGAAGCCGAAGGCCCAGAGCATCGGCGTCTTGAACTCGATCGAGCCGCCCCACATGGTGGCGATCCAGGAGAAGACCTTGATGCCGGTCGGCACGGCGATGGTCATGGTCGCCAGCATGAAATAGGCCTGCTGGGTCAGCGACATGCCGGCGGTGTACATGTGGTGCGCCCAGACCACAAAGCCCAGGATGCCGATCGCGGCCATGGCCAGCACCATCGGCAGGTAGCCGAAGATCGGCTTCTTGGCGAAGGTCGAGATGACGTGGCTGATGATGCCGAAGCCCGGCAGGATGATGATATAGACCTCGGGATGGCCGAAGAACCACAGGATGTGCTGGTAAAGCACCGGGTCGCCGCCGCCCGACGGGTCGAAGAACTGGGTGCCGAAGTTGCGGTCCATCAGCAGCATGGTGATGGCGCCGGCCAGCACCGGCAGCGACAGCAGGATCAGCCAGGCGGTGATGAAGACCGACCAGGCGAACAGCGGCACCTTGAACAGCGTCATGCCGGGGGCGCGCATGTTCAGGAAGGTGGTGATGATGTTGATCGCGCCGAGGATCGAGCTGGCGCCCGAGACGTGGACGGCAAAGATCGCCAGGTCCATCGAATAGCCCGCCTCGGTGGTGGAGAGCGGCGGATACAGCACCCAGCCCACGCCCGAGCCCGGCTGGTCCGAGCCGCCCGGCGCCAGCAGCGAGGCGATGCCCAGGGCCACACCGCAGACATACATCCAGTAGGAGAGGTTGTTGAGCCGCGGGAAGGCCATGTCCGGGGCGCCGATGTGCAGCGGCATGAAATAGTTGCCGAAACCGCCGAACAGCGCCGGGATCACCACGAAGAACATCATCAGCACGCCGTGATAGGTGATCATGACGTTCCAAAGATGGCCGTTCGGCGTGCATTCCGCCGAGGCGTCGGCGATGAGCCGCGCGCCTTCCAGGCACATGTATTGCACGCCGGGATGCTGAAGTTCCATCCGCATATAGACGGTGAAGCATACCGAGATCAGGCCGACAATGCCGGCCGTGAACAGGTAAAGGATACCGATATCCTTGTGGTTGGTTGACATGAACCAGCGGGTGAAAAACCCGCGGGTGTCATGATGGTCACCGTGGCCGTGAACGGCTGCGTCTGCCATGCGTGGACTCCCTAGACATGCGGCTGGCCGGCCCAAGGGCCAGCGGACTCGCGTTGGTTCTAGCCCACAATCCTACCCCTCGCAATGCGAAGAAAGGACTAAAAGTCGCGCCCCTGCGTGCTTTTGCCGCATGCAGGGGCAGGTCGTCGGCGCCTCGCAGCGGCGCGGGAATCAGTTCGTTTCGCCCTCGGCCGCGGGTTCGGCAGTGCCACCCGCATCGGGCGAATGCTGCGTCAGGAAGGCCACCACATCGGCCTGGTTCTTGCCCATCTTGAAGGTCATTTTGGTCTTGGCGCCCGAATCGCCGGTCTGCTTGACCAGCCAGGGCTTGGGATCGGTGACATATTCGATCAACTCGGCCTCGGTCCAAACCATGTCGGGGTTCTTTTCGGCGACCTCAAGGATGCCGTCGCCGTATTTGAAGCCCTCCTCCGAGGCGATCTTGCGGCCCACGATGCCGTAGAGGTTCGGCCCGGTCTTGCCGCCCTTGACGATGTCGGTGCCGTCCGGGGCCTGGACCATGTGGCAGGCCTTGCATTTGTTGAACTCCTTCTCGCCTTTGGCGGCGTCGCCATCCTGGGCCACGGCGGGCAGGGCGAGGGTGGCGGCGGCGAGAGTGGCATAGATGCTGATCTTCATCGCTTTTCCTCTTGGGTATCGCTCTTGTCCGGGGAACGGACCTCTCCGTTTCCCGCCTGACAGGGCTAGCACGCGTCAAGCTTTCCGAACACAGGAAAAAGGTCGCAGATCGGATAAGGGTGAATTTGTCGCAGTGCGAAAATCAGCCGGCGAGCGGCGGGAAGTTCCGCGCGAAGCTGCGGCGCAGCGCGTCGTCCAGATCGCCCATGCCGACCGGCAGCCCCATGTCCACCAGGCTGGTGACGCCGTGGCCCGAGATGCCGCAGGGCACGATGCCGGCGTAATGGCTCAGGTCCGGCTCCACGTTGATGGCGATGCCGTGGAAGCTGACCCATTTGCGCAGCTTGACGCCGATGGCGGCGATCTTGTCCTCGCGCATGGTGCCGTCGAACAGCGGCGCCTTGTCGGGCCGGGCGATCCAGACGCCGACCCGGCCGTCGCGGATCTCGCCCTTCAGGTTGAACTCGGCCAAGGCGTCGATGACCCAGCTCTCCAGGGCCTTGACGAAGGCGCGCACGTCGCGGCCGCGGCGGTTCAGGTCCAGCATGACATAGACCACCCGCTGCCCCGGACCGTGATAGGTATATTGCCCGCCGCGCCCGGTTTCGTGCACCGGAAAGCGCGCCTCGAGCAGGTCGGCCGCCTTGGCCGAGGTGCCGGCGGTGTAGAGCGGCGGATGCTCGACCAGCCAGACCAGCTCGCCCGCCCGGCCTTCGGCGATGGCGGCGGCGCGCGCCTCCATGAAGGCTGTGGCTTCGCGGTAATCGGTCAGGCCGGGGGCGGTGATCCATTCGGTCATGCGCGGTGAGATATTCCCGGGCGCGGGCTGTCGCAAGGGGGGCTGGGGCTGTGCCGGCGGATCGGTTCGCGGTGGGGGCTGTCTGCCCCCACGCCCCCGAGGGTATTTCCGCAACGAAGAAGCGGGAGAAGCGGAGCCAGATGATGAATCTGATGCAAGATCATTGTGCGGATGTTGAATTTCACTAAATGCCTGTCTGCGGCTATACAGCACATCTGATGAAACGCGCGGACCGACACATGACCTTGCCTCTTTCTCCCGTCTTCGACGCCCTGCGCGCGGCTGCGCGCGACCGCATCCTGATCCTCGACGGCGCGATGGGGACGCAGATCCAGCAGCTTGGCTTGAAGGAGGACGATTTCGCCGGCCATGGCGCCGGCTGCGCCTGCGGCTGCCACCCGCCCGCGCCGGGCGAGCATCCGCAGCAGGGTAACAACGACCTGTTGAACCTGACCCAGCCCCAGGCGATCGAGGAGATCCATTACCGCTATGCCAAGGCGGGCGCGGATATCGTCGAGACCAACACCTTTTCCTCGACCACCATCGCGCAGGCCGATTACGGCATGGAAGCGGCGGTTTACGACCTGAACTTCCACGGCGCCCGCATCGCGCGGCAGGCGCTGGACCGCGCCACCGCAGAGGACGGCCGGTCGCGCTGGGTCGCCGGCGCGCTGGGGCCGACCAACCGCACCGCCTCGATCAGCCCGGACGTGAACAATCCCGGCTATCGCGCCGTCACCTTCGACGATCTGCGCATCGCCTATGCCGAGCAGCTGCGCGGGCTGGTCGACGGCGGCGCCGACCTGATCCTGATCGAGACCATCTTCGACACGCTGAACGCCAAGGCCGCGATCTTTGCCTGCGAGGAGGTGTTCGAGGAGAAGGGCCAGCGCCTGCCGGTGATGATCTCGGGCACCATCACCGACCTGTCCGGGCGCACGCTGTCGGGCCAGACCCCGACCGCCTTCTGGTATTCCATGCGCCATGCCGCACCGGTCACCATCGGGCTGAACTGCGCGCTCGGCGCTGCCGCCATGCGCCCGCATCTGGCCGAGCTTTCCTCGGTCGCCGACACGCTGATCTGCGCCTATCCCAATGCCGGCCTGCCGAACGAGATGGGCCAATACGACGAATCGCCCGAGGAGATGGCCGCGCAGGTCGCCGAATTCGCCCGCGAGGGGCTGGTGAACGTGGTCGGCGGCTGCTGCGGCTCGACCCCCGAGCATATCGCGGCCATCGCCCGCGCCGTGGCCGACCTGCCGCCGCGCGCGATCCCCGAGATCGAGCCGCGCCTGCGCCTGTCGGGGCTGGAGCCCTTCGTCAAGACCGACGACATTCCCTTCGTCAACGTGGGCGAGCGGACGAATGTCACCGGGTCCGCGAAATTCCGCAAGCTGATCACCAACGGCGACTATGCCGCGGCGCTGGACGTGGCCCGCGACCAGGTCGAGAACGGTGCCCAGATCATCGACGTCAACATGGACGAGGGGCTGATCGATTCGAAGCAGGCGATGATCGACTACCTGAACCTGATCGCGGCCGAGCCGGACATCGCCCGTGTGCCGGTGATGGTCGACAGCTCGAAATGGGAGGTGATCGAGGCCGGGCTGAAATGCGTCCAGGGCAAGGCCATCGTGAACTCGATCAGCCTCAAGGAGGGCGAGGAGAGCTTCCTGGCCCAGGCTCGGCTTTGCCGGCGCTACGGCGCCGCCGTGGTGGTGATGGCCTTCGACGAGACCGGGCAGGCCGATACCGAGAACCGCAAGGTCGAGATCTGCGCGCGCGCCTATGACCTGCTGGTCAACACGGTCGGCTTTCCGCCCGAGGACATCATCTTCGACCCGAACATCTTCGCCATCGCGACCGGGATCGAGGAGCATGACAATTACGGCCTCGACTTCATCGGCGCGACCCGGCGCATCACCCAGGCCCTGCCGCATGTGCATGTCTCGGGCGGGGTCTCGAACCTCAGCTTCAGCTTCCGCGGCAACGAGCCGGTGCGCGAGGCGATGCATGCCGTGTTCCTCTATCACGCCATCCAGGCGGGGATGGATATGGGCATCGTCAATGCCGGCCAGCTGGCGGTCTATGACCAGATCGACCCGGGCCTGCGCGAGGCCTGCGAGGACGTGGTGCTGAACCGCAAGCCCAGGGCCGGCGGCACCGCGACCGAGAACATGCTGGAGATCGCCGAGCGGTTCCGCGGCGAAGGCGGCGCCAAGGCGCGCGAAAAGGACCTGACCTGGCGCAGCTGGCCGGTCGAGAAGCGGCTGGAGCACGCCCTGGTCAACGGCATCACCGAATATATCGACGAGGATACCGAGGAGGCGCGGCTGAACGCCGAGCGCCCGCTGCACGTGATCGAGGGCCCGCTGATGGCGGGCATGAACGTCGTGGGCGATCTTTTCGGCTCGGGCAAGATGTTCCTGCCGCAGGTGGTCAAATCGGCCCGGGTGATGAAGCAGGCGGTGGCGCATCTTCTGCCCTATATGGAGGCCGAGAAGGCCGCGGCGGGCGGTGCGGGCGGCTCCTCCAGCGCCGGCAAGGTGCTGATGGCGACGGTCAAGGGCGACGTGCACGACATCGGCAAGAACATCGTCGGCGTCGTGCTGGCCTGCAACAATTACGAGATCATCGACCTGGGCGTGATGGTGCCGGCGACCAAGATCCTGGAAACCGCCAAGGCCGAGAAGGTGGACATCATCGGCCTCTCCGGCCTGATCACCCCGTCGCTGGACGAGATGGTGCATGTCGCCAGCGAAATGGAGCGCGAAGGCTTCGACATCCCGCTGCTGATCGGCGGCGCCACCACCTCGCGCGTGCATACCGCCGTCAAGATCCATCCGCGCTATGCCAAGGGCCAGGCGGTCTATGTCACCGACGCCAGCCGCGCCGTGGGCGTGGTGGGCAGCCTGCTCTCGGGCCAGAAGAACGCCTATGTCGAGACGATCCGCAGCGAATACATGGACGTGGCCAACAAGCACGCCCGGGCCGAGGCGGACAAGAAGCGCCTGCCGCTGGCCGCCGCCCGCGGCAATGCGCTGCGGATCGACTGGTCGGGGTTCGAGGCCCGGGCGCCGGAATTCCTGGGCTCGCGCGTGATCGAGGATTTCGACCTGGCCGAGATCGCCCGCTATATCGACTGGACGCCGTTCTTCCAGACCTGGGAACTGAAAGGGGTCTACCCGCGCATCCTCGAGGACGAGAAGCAGGGCGCGGTGGCGCGGCAGCTCTTTGCCGACGCGCAGGCCATGCTGAAGCGCATCATCGACGAGCAATGGTTCCGGCCGCGCGCGGTCATCGGCTTCTGGCCGGCGAACCGGGCCGGCGACGACATCCGGCTGTTCACCGGCGAGGATCGCGCCGCCCCGCTGGCGACCCTGCACACCCTGCGCCAGCAGGTGAGCAAGCGCGACGGCCGCCCGAACGTGGCGCTGGCCGATTTCGTCGCCCCCGAGGGGCATCGCGACTATGTCGGCGGTTTCGTGGTCACGGCCGGCGGCGAGGAGCAGCAGATCGCCGACCGGTTCAAGGCCGCACATGACGATTTCTCGGCCATCCTGGTGCAGGCGCTCGCCGACCGCTTTGCCGAGGCCCTGGCCGAGATGATGCACGAGCGGGTGCGCAGGCAATATTGGGGCTATGCCGACGAAAGCTTCACCCCCGAGGAACTGATCGCCGAGCCCTACAAGGGCATCCGCCCGGCGCCCGGCTATCCGGCCCAGCCCGACCATACCGAGAAGCTGACGCTGTTCCGCTTGCTGGACGCCACCGCGGCGACCGGGGTCGAACTGACCGAGTCGATGGCGATGTGGCCCGGCGCCTCGGTCTCGGGCCTCTATATCGGCCATCCCGAGGCCTATTATTTCGGCGTCGCCAAGGTCGAGCACGATCAGGTGCTGGACTATGCCGCCCGCAAGGGTATGCCGGTCCGCGAGGCCGAGCGCTGGCTGGCGCCGATCCTGAACTATACCCCGCAGGCGGCCGTCGCGGCCGAGTGAAAAGAAACCCGCGGCGGCTGAAAAAATGCCCTTTTCATCCGCCGCGCAAGCGTCTATGAGACGCGAGCCTACGGACGTGCGGTCGTGGCGGAATTGGTAGACGCGCAGCGTTGAGGTCGCTGTTCCCTAACCGGAGTGGAAGTTCGAGTCTTCTCGACCGCACCAATATATTGCCCATGACAACCCCCTGAGCTACAAGAAAACCTAGCAAATCAGGCCCTTCCCGTGGCCGGGTTTCATGGGAATCCTGCACGGACTTTGAACAGTCTTTGCGTGACGGTGCTCAGAAGTGCTCTGAGCACAGCACGGAGGCGGAGATGGCTTCGGGCAAAATCGCAGGCGCGCGGCTGATCGGCGGAACGTGGCACTCTGCAAGCGAATCCCGCAGCGCCTGCGGGATGCTTCTGCCCGAGTTCAAGCGTGGCTCCATGCGCACGAAAGACCCCAGCGAAGCGCGGCGGATGGTCCGGGCGATGCTCGCCGAGCTGGATGCGTTGCAGGCTCAGTTGGATTCGGCCGCGAACCGCCTATGGCGTTTCGACCGGCTGACGCCGGGGGAGAAGAAAGACGTTGTGTCGGAAGCTGACCAGAACGTCGCAGCGCTCCCTCATGATTACAGACAACTCGTTGACGCCGCTGGGGGCGTGTTCGACGCTGGGCAGGTCATGCGCGGCACGAGGTCACTGCTGCCTTCCTCACGGCAGGGAGGGGTGCGGAATACGCTCTCAAAGACGACATCCGCGAAGGCTACGACCCGGAGGCCGCCCCTCTCCGCATTCGCAGAAGCATAGGTCACATACCCATGAAGTGTTTCCCTTTCTGGTCTTTCCGTGATTCTCTTTTTCCATGCGAGGCAGGGGAAGATGGCGCGCTTCGATCTGACGGATTTCGAGTGGTCGGTGATCCAGCCGTTGCTTCCGACCAAGGTGTGCGGGGTGAAGCGGGTGAATGACCGGCGGGTGCTGAACGGCATTTTCTGGCGGCTGAGGACCGGGGCGCCCTGGGCGGATGTTCCAGCGCGCTACGGTCCTTACACGACCTGCGTGAACCGTTTCAACCGCTGGCGTCGGGCGAGGCACTGGGCGCGCATTCTGCAAGCCGTATCAGCAACTTACCAAGGCGATATCCAGATGATCGACGCGTCTTCGTTCCGGGTTCACCAGCATGTCGCCAACGGTCCAAAAAACATCTCCGATCCCGTTGCATGGGTCGCCCAGGCGGCGGGCTGACGATCAAGATCCACGCCCTGGTCGATGCTCTCGGTCGCCCGATCCGCCTGAAACTGACCGAGGGCCAAGCGCATGACGGCCGGTGCGCGGCGGATATGCTCGGGAGCATCGGCACCAGCCAGACCCTGCTGGCCGACCGGGGCTACGACAGCGATGGCCCGCATCGCAGCCTTGCCGCGCGCGGGGCCGGAACCTGCATCCGGCTGATGCCGACGCGAAAGCGCCGTCCGGCTTTCGATCCGATCCTCTATCAACAAAGAAACAGGATCGAGCGGTTCTTCAACAAGCTCAAACACGTCCGCGCCGTCGCAGCCCGCTATGACAAGC
>NZ_LLWQ01000111.1 GCF_001447385.1 Paracoccus sp. MKU1
CAGGCATGCGGGCGCAGCACGGCGATATGGTCGGTCGCGGTCTTGGCGTTCGAGGGGCCGACGCCGATATTGACCAGGGTGATGCCGTCGCCATCCGGGCGTTTGAGGTGATAGGCCGGCATCTGCGGCATCTTGGCGCCGGTGGCGATGATGTCCTCGGGACGCTCCAGGATCTGGTTGCCGGGCGCGACGAAGCCGGTATAGCCCGAGTTCGGATCGGCCAGCGCGCGGCGGGCGAAGGCCTCGAACTCGTCCACATAGAACTGGTAGTTGGTGAACATCACGAAATTCTGGAAATGCTCGGGCAGGGTTGCGGTGTAATGCGCCAGCCGCGCCAGCGAGTAATCGACACGCTGCGCGGTAAAGGGCGCCAGCGGGTGGCTGCCGTCCGGATTCGGGCCCGAGGTGCCGTTGACGATGTCGTCGTTCATCGTGTTCAGGTCCGGCACGTCGAAGACGTCGCGCAGCGAATAGTCCAGCACGCCTTCCTGAGGGACGTTCAGGTCGCTTTGCGTCGCGACGGCGAAATGCACCGGCATCGGCGTGCCGCTTTCGCCGATCGCCACCGCCACGCCGTGATTGCGCATGAGCAGGCCGATCTGCGCGGTCAGGTAGCCGCGGAACAGGTCCGGCCGGGTGATCGAGGTCGAATAGGTGCCCGGCAGCGCGACATGGCCAAAGGACAGGCGCGAATCCGTCTTGGAATGGATCGGCACGGTCATGCGCAGTTCCGGGTAGAAGGCGCGATAGCGCGCCGCCGGCCGGCCGCCCTCCAGCGTGGCCAGGAACCGTTCCAGCAGGAAATGCGAGGCCCGGTCGTAAAGCTCGATCAGCCGCGCCACGGCGGCGGCCGGGTCGTCGAAATAGACGCGCTCGGCGGGCTCGGGCGTCTCGATGGGAAGTCTCCGGCTGTCGGTCATCATGCGCGCTCTCCAGTTTCGGCGGAGAGTGCCAGCGCCGCCGCGGGCTGGCAAGCCGGCACCGGACGCCTTATCTGAGGGACAAAGGAGTGATCCGCATGGAATTTTCCGTTCTCGATCTGGCGGTGGTGGCCGAGGGCTCGGACGCCCGGCAGGCCATCGCCAATTCCGTCGCGCTGGCGCAAGCCGCCGAGGGCTGGGGCTACAGCCGCTTCTGGCTGGCCGAGCATCACAACATGCCCGGCATCGCCAGCGCCGCCACCGCGGTGCTGATCGGCCATGTGGCGGACCATACCGGGACGATCCGCGTCGGCGCCGGCGGGGTCATGCTGCCCAATCACGCGCCCCTGGCCATCGCCGAACAGTTCGGCACGCTGGCGACGATCCACGGGCCGCGCATCGACCTGGGCCTGGGCCGCGCGCCCGGCGGCGACGGCGCGGTGATGCACGCGCTGCGCCGGTCGATGCAGCGCAACGAGGATTTCCCGAACGACGTGGTCGAGCTGCTGCGCTATCTTGGCCCACCGCGCCCCGGCGCCCCGGTCGCGGCCCATCCGGGCGAGGGCACGAATGTCCC
Organism: Paracoccus sp. MKU1; assembly: GCF_001447385.1. Lineage (GTDB taxonomy): Bacteria > Pseudomonadota > Alphaproteobacteria > Rhodobacterales > Rhodobacteraceae > Paracoccus. The sequence continues at coordinate 1,498 of NZ_LLWQ01000111.1, forward strand.
GGTCTGGATCCTCGGCTCGTCGCTCTATGGCGCCAGCCTCGCCGCCGCGCTTGGCCTGCCCTATGCCTTCGCCAGCCATTTCGCCCCCGGCGATCTGGACCAGGCCGCGCAGCTTTACCGCGACCGTTTCGAGCCGACCGAATTCGGCGAGAAGCCGCGCTTCATGCTGGCGGTGAACGTCATCGCCGCCGAGACCGATGCCGAGGCGCAGCGGTTGCGCAGCAGCCAGCAGATCAGCTTTGCCCGGCTGCGGCTGGGCATGCCCGGCCTGCTGCCGCCGCCGGTCGACGACGTGCTGGAGGCGATCCCGGTGCGCATCCTGCCCACGGTCAATGCCGCGCTGGCCATCAGCGCCGTCGGCAACCCCGAGACCGTCGCGACCGAACTGGACCGGCTGATCGCCCGCTATCAGCCCGACGAGCTGATCCTGGTCGGCAATATCCACGACCAGGCCGCACGGCACCGCTCCTTCGCCATCGCGGCCGAGATCCTGCGGGGGCACGCATGAGGATGCTGGTCTTTGGTCACGGCTATTCGGCCGGCTTCCTGACGCCCCTGCTGCTGGCCGAGGGCTGGCAGGTCACCGGCACCACCCGCAACGCCACGGATCGCGTGGCGCAAGCCGGGGCCGAGCCGCTGCGCTGGCCGGGGCAAGAGGATGCCGTGCGCCAGGCCATCGCCCAAGCCGACGCGATCCTGGTCTCGGTCGGGCCGGAACAGGGCGCCGACCCGGTGCTGGCAGCCTTCGGCGCCGAGATCGCCGCCAGCCGCCCGCGCTGGCTGGGCTATCTCTCGACCACCGGGGTCTATGGCGATCAGGACGGCGGCTGGGTCGATGAGGACACGCCCTGCACCCCCTCGACCCGGCGCGGACGCGAACGGGTCGCGGCCGAGCGGGGCTGGCAGGCTTTGGCCGCCGGGCACGGCCTGCCGCTGCACATCTTTCGCCTTGCCGGGATCTACGGGCCGGGGCGCGGCCCCTTTGCCAAGGTGCGGGCCGGCACGGCGCGGCGCATCGTCAAGCCCGGCCAGATCTTTTCCCGCATCCATGCCGAGGATATCGCGCAGGTGCTGCTGGCCTCGATCAAGGCGCCGCGCCCCGGCGCGATCTACAATGTCTGCGACGACGATCCCGCCCCGCCCGAGGCGGTGATCGGCCACGCGGCGGAACTGCTTGGCCTGCCCCTGCCCCCGGCCGAGGATTACGCCAGCGCCGAGATGACGCCGATGGCGCGCAGCTTCTATGCCGAGAACAAGCGCGTCTCGAACGCCCGCATCAAGCGGGAACTGGGCGTGACGCTGCGCTATCCCGATTATCGCGCCGGCCTGGCCGCGCTGGCGCGGACCGAGGGGATCGAAGCCTAGGGCGCGATCGAGCAGCAGCCGGTCAGCATGCGCGAGGACTGCTCCTGCCCGTCCAGGATCACCGCGACGGCCAGGGCATAGCTGCGGTCCGACATGCCGTCCGAGCATTGCTCGGGCCGCACGAAAGCGGTGAGCCGCCCCTTGTCGTCGCCGGCGATGATGCCGCGCGTAGGCTCGCCCTCGATGCCGCGATCCATGACCTTGCGCAGCGAAAGCTGGCGCTCGGGCTGGTCCGGTTCGCTGAAGACCAGCCCCTTCTCCACCGTCTTGACCGACCAGAAGGGCTCGGTCCCGCTGCAATGCAGCGCCAGCGGCAGTTCGGCGGGCTTCCAGACCGTGGCCTGCGGCTTGAGAAAGCGCAGCGCCACCCAGCCCGTGGTCTCGCCCACATTCACCCGGCCCCATTTGCCGCTGGCATCGCGGGCCAGCAGCTCCACGCCCTTGGCGGTCGAGGCCAGCCGGCCGATGACCTTGGCCTTGCCGTCCGGCGCCTCGCGCACGTTCAGCGTGTCCCAGGTCTCGACCACGGTGACATCGAACAGGTTCGGCAGATAGTCCTGCGCCGCCGCCGCCAGCGGGGCGGAAAGGGCGAGGCCGGTCAGAAGGATACGCAGCATTGTCACCTCTCAGGCACGTTTGGCCAAAGCCACGCCCAGGACGTCCAGCACCTTGGCCTCGATGTCGGGGGCGGACATGCGGGCCTCGCGATACATGGATTCGGGGCTGGCATGGTCGATGAATGTGTCGGGCAGCACCATCTGGCGGAAGCGCAGCCCGCCGTCGAACACGCCCTCGTCCGACAGAAGCTGCGCGACCAGGCTGCCGAAACCGCCGACCGCGCCCTCCTCGATGGTGATCAGCGCCTCATGCGTGCGGGCAAGGCGCAGGATCAGGTCGCGGTCCAGCGGCTTGGCGAAGCGGGCATCGACCACCGTCGGGCTGATGCCGCGCGCCAGCAGCGCCTCGCGCGCGCGCATGACCTCGGAGAGCCGGGTGCCGAAGGACAGGATGGCGACGCGCTTGCCCTCGGCCACGACCCGGCCCTTGCCGATCTCCAGCACCTCGCCGCGCTCGGGCATCTCGACGCCGGTGCCCTCGCCGCGCGGATAGCGGAAGGCGATGGGGCCTTCGTCATGGGCCGCCGCGGTGGCGACCATATGGACCAGTTCCGCCTCGTCGGCGGCGGCCATGACCACCATGCCGGGCAGGTTCGCGAGGAAGGCAATGTCGTAGGCGCCGGCATGGGTCGCACCATCGGCGCCGACCAGGCCAGCCCGGTCGATGGCAAAGCGCACCGGCAGGCGCTGGATCGCCACGTCATGCACCACCTGGTCATAGCCGCGTTGCAGGAAGGTCGAATAAAGCGCGCAGAACGGCTTCATCCCCCCCGCCGCCAGCCCGGCCGAGAAGGTCACGGCATGCTGTTCGGCGATGCCCACGTCAAAGCAGCGGCGCGGGAAACGCTCGGCGAAGAGGTTCAGCCCGGTGCCGTCCGGCATGGCGGCGGTGACGGCGACGATGCGGGCGTCGCGGCTGGCCTGATCGACCAGCGCCCGGGCAAAGACCGAGGTATAGCTGGGCGCGTTCGATTTCGCCTTGGCCTGCGCCCCGGTCTCGACGTCGAATTTCGCCGTGGCGTGGCCCTTGTCGGCGGCACGCTCGGCCGGGGCATAGCCCTTGCCCTTGCGCGTCACGACATGCAGCAGCACCGGCCCCGTCGCCCGCGCCTTGACCGTGCGGAAAAGCGGCAGAAGCTGGTCGAGGTCGTGGCCATCGACCGGGCCGATATAAGAGAATCCCAGCTCCTCGAACAGGGTGCCGCCGACGGTCATGCCCTTGAGCATCTCCTTGGCGCGGCGCGCGCCCTCTTGCAGCGAGGGCGGCAGGAAGCCGACGGCGCCCTTGGCCACGGCCTTGAGATCCTGGAACGGGCCCTCGGCATAAAGCCGGGTCAGATAGCGCGACAGCGCCCCGGTGGGCGGGGCGATGGACATCTCGTTGTCGTTCAGCACCACGAACAGCCGCTTGCCCAGGTCGCCCGCATTGTTCAGCGCCTCGAAGGCCATGCCCGCGCTCATCGCGCCGTCGCCGATCACCGCGATGGCATCGCCCGGATCGCCGCCCAGCTCGCGCGCCATGGCAAAACCCAGCGCCGCGCTGATCGAGGTCGAGCTGTGCCCGGCGCCGAACGGGTCATAGGGGCTTTCCGACCGCTTGGTGAACCCGGAAAGCCCGCCCTGCATCCGCAGGGTGCGGATGCGGTCGCGCCGCCCGGTCAGGATCTTGTGCGGATAGCATTGATGGCCCACGTCCCAGATGATCTTGTCGCGCGGCGCGTCAAAGACCGCATGCAGCGCCACGGTCAGCTCGACCACGCCCAGCCCGGCGCCCAGATGGCCGCCGGTCACGGAAACGGCGCTGACCGTCTCGGCCCGCAGCTCGTCGGCAAGCTGCCGCAGCTCGCGATCGGTCAGGTCCTTGAGGTCGGACGGCAGATGCACCCGGTCGAGGATCGGCGTCGCGGGGCGGTCGGAAGTCTCATGGGTCATGGCTTGCCCCTCTCCGGGCGGGCTGTCAGGCGTCGCGTTCGATAACGAAACGCGCAAGCTGCCGCAAGTTTCCTGCGCCCTCGCCATAGGGTTCCAGCGCGGTTTCGGCATTGCGCACCAGCTTGCGCGCCTTGTCCTGCGCGCCCTCCAGGCCCAGCAGCGACACGAAGGTCGCCTTGTTGGCGGCGCCGTCCTTGCCGGTGCGCTTGCCGGTGTCGGCCTCGTTGCCGGTCACGTCCAGGACATCGTCATGGATCTGGAAGGCAAGGCCCAGGTTGCGGGCATATTCCGCCAGCGGGCCGGTATCCTGCCCCGCCATGACGGCGCCGGCGGTGGCGGCGAACTGGATCAGCGCCCCGGTCTTGGCGCTTTGCAGCCGCTTGATGGCCACCAGATCCAGGGGTTCGATGGCGGTCTCGGCGGCGATGTCCAGCGCCTGCCCCCAGACCATGCCGCGCCCCCCGACCGCCTCGGAAAAGCCGCGCACCAGCGCCAGGCGTATCTCGGGCGCGCCGATCTGCGGCTCGGTCAGCAAGCCGAAGGCCAGGCTTTGCAGCGCGTCTCCAGCCAGGATCGCGGTGGCCTCGGACCATTGCACATGCACGGTGGGCAAGCCGCGGCGCAGGTCGTCGTCATCCATCGAGGGCAGGTCGTCATGCACCAGGCTATAGGCATGCAGCGCCTCGACCGCCGCCGCGACGGGCAGCGAGTCCCGGTCGCGCAGCCCGAACAGCCGCGCCGATTCCATCGCCAGAAAGGCGCGGATGCGCTTGCCGCCGATACAGGCATAGCGCATGGCATCGGTCAGCTCGCCCTCGGGCAGGCCGGCCATGGCCCCGTCCAGCGCAGCCTGCACCTGCGCCTTCACCTCCTCAAGGCGGCCCAGCATCACAGCCCCTCGGCCG
>NZ_LLWQ01000112.1 GCF_001447385.1 Paracoccus sp. MKU1
TGACAGGCCTGCGCTCATCTCAGGAGCATGGTTACTTGCCGGGTGCTGACCTGCAACGCTACGGCTTCATGTTCTGGTCAACGATCCATGGAGCGGTCAGTCTGAACATTCAGAACCGCCTGCTGGACCACGCGGCGAAGTGGGACTCGACGCAGAGCGTGATAGACGCGCTCATGGAGATGATCGCGGCAACCGGCCCGGCCAAACACCCGATCACGTCATGAGCGGATCTTTCGCGCCTTTGCAAAGCCACGATCCGTGGCGATGAACCGCTCCAACATCGGCACGATAAGCCTGACGGGATCGGCGGCGGACTGGCCGCTCTCGCGGGCCAGTACCTCGGCATAGGCGATCAGATCGCGGTGAAGCGGCGCGGGCAGTTCCACCGTGATCTTCACGGGCTTGTCGTCCGTCAGCGGGCCGAGTTTCAGCTTGGTCATGGTCAACCTCCTGCCGACTCGAATACAAGGTCGCGGGTGACGATGATCCTGACCGGGAAACCGGGCCGGATGGTGAGCGTTGGCGCGACCTGCAACTGGCGCTGGACGATCTGCTGGCCCGCCTGATTGACGGTATCCTGCGCTCCGTCGCGGATAGCTCGAACAAGCCGGTCCTCGTCGCTGGTGGCAAGTTCGGTTCCGACCGCGAGCAGCGTGGACAGCCCTGCGGCCTTCATCAGATCCCACCAATGATAATCGACGCCATCCTCAAGGCCGGCGTAGCCGGAAACATCCGCACCCGGCAGGCGCTCAAGGACAATGGAACGGCCGCCCGGCAGGATCAGGCGATTCCAGACCAGCAACACGCGGCGCTGGCCGAAGGTCACACCGTCATCATACTGGCCGATGATGCGTGTGCCCTGCGGGATCAGCAACAAGCTGCCGGTCGGACTGTCATAGACGTTTTCCGTCACCTGGGCGGTGATCTGGCCGGGAAGATCGGAGCGGATGCCGGTGATAAGCGCCGCCGGGATCACCGCCCCGGCCTGCAGGATATAGGGCGACGCCGGTGGTGCGACGCGATCCGGGGCGACGGTTTGCCGGTCCACAGGCCCGTTAAGAAAAGCGGTATGACGATCCTGCGCTGGAGCCTGACCACCGAGATCTTGACCGGCGAGGCCGGGCATGGTCGTTCCCGGCGTCGCTCCAGCCCGCGGGCCAGACTGGAAGAACACGCCGCTCAGACGAGCGGCTTCTTCCTCGGCGAGACGCCGCTGCTCATCTGGATCAACGGCGGGCGTCGTGATGGTCGGTGGCGCGACCGGTTGTCCCCGCCTCTCGGCCTCAAGTATCGGGCGGCCGAGATCGCCGGGCAACGCCGGTCCAAGGATCGGGCCGGTATAGTCGCGCGGCAAACCCGCCAGCCCATCCGCCGTGGGACGGTTCTCGGTCGAATAGAGTTCGCCGCCGCCCGGTCCTGTGTCGCGGGTCTGGAGGGCGTAGATCAGTGCCCCGCCAATGCCGAGAAGGGCGACGGCTCCGGCGCCTGCCAGCACCTTGCGGGACAGGCGGGTGACGCGCGGCGGCTCGGCGCGCAGCCGCATGGGAGCGGTGGTGCCGGTATCGCTCATGAGGGTGATCCTCCCGTGGTCGCACCGTCTGGCTGGGCTGCGGCCTGCGTCTGCTCGACGCGGACGATCCTGACCACCTGCTGGCGATCGCCGCTGCCGAGGCGCAGCTCGGCCGCGCCGAACAGGCGGTCCACGATCAGGACGTTCTGGTGGATGCGGGAATTGACGATCTGCGGTTCGCCGTCCGATCCAAGGACGAACAGAGGCGGCATCTCTCCCTGCACGATGCCGCGCGGGAATACGACATAGACGCGCCTGCCGTCGTCGAAGACGGAAACCGGCCGCCATGGCGGGCTGCTGCCCTGCACCTGCAAGCCATAACGATAGTTGCGCGCGGCCTCGGCCGGGATGACGGGGACCGACGGCGCAGTCGTGCGGCTGCCCGGCGGCGGTGCCGGGTACGCCCATGCCACGGCAGGCATATAGAGCGCCTCCCGCGCGCGGAGCTCGATCATGTAGATGCGCCGGTCGGTGGTGATGACGAGGTTGGTCGAAATGTCCGGCCGGGTCGGCTTCACAAGCACATGCACCCGGCGGGTCGAGCCGCTGCCGCTCTCGGTGTCACCGATGATCCAGCGGGCGGTGTCTCCGGCGGCAATCGGCCCCGCGCCGGTCAGGCTTTCGCCCGGCTCCAGCGCAATGGTGGTGATCTGCCCGACTGCGGCATAGACCTGATAGAGCGCGCCTTCGCTCCACGGATAGATCTGGATGGCGTTGTAGTAGCCTTCCCGGCGCGGCTCGACGCGGGCGGCGGCATTGGCGTTCTCGACGCGAGCCGTCGCCGTGCCGGCGGCCTCGCCGCCCCGCGCCACAGTCCAGGCGGGTGGGACGTGCAGCGGCCTGGGCGTTGTGTCGGCTGCGGCGGCCTGCACGGTCGGCAACGGCGGCACGTCGTCGTCGTAGCTGAACTGCGGCGCCCGATTGGTCGCGCAGCCGGCAAGCATGGTGGCGGAAAGCAGCAAAGCCACGCAGGCGGGTTTACGGAAAACCGGAAGCCCGGCTTTGCGGAAAGTCGTGGCGGTCATTGGCTCATCTCCCGCGACCAGTTGATCGCGTTGACATAGATTCCAAGGGGATTGGCGCGCAGCCGGTCCGCGTCGCGCGGGGTCTGGATCACGATGGTCAGGATCGCGGTCCATCGCTCGGTGGTGGAGAGCTGGCCGTTCTCATAGTGCCGCTCAGACCAGGCCACGCGGAAACTGTCCGGGGACGCCCGGATGATGCTCGACACCTCGACGGCGACCTGCTGGCGGCCGACACGGTTGAACGGATCGTTGCTGCGCGCGTAGTCATTCAACGCCGCCGCGCCCCGGTCGGTGGTGAACTCATAGGCCCGGAGCCAGTTCTGGCGGACGACGATGGCGTCGGCCGGGAGCGAGCGAACCTGTTCGATGAAACGGCCGAGATGGAACGCGATCTGCGGATCGGTCGGCCGATATTCGGCCGCCGCCGGCGCGACGGCCTGCGCCTGGCCGAGATTGTCCACCTGAACCACCCAGGGCACGACGGTCCCGCGCGCCGATTGCCAGACAAGCGCCCCGGCGAAGCCGATCGACAAGATCAGCGAGCCGAACGCCATGAAGCGCCAGTTTCTCGCCTGCACGCGGGCCGAGCCGATGCGGTCGTCCCAAACCTGCGCGGCGCGCTGATAGGGCGTTTCGGGTTCCGGCACCTTGCCGTAGTGGGTCGTCGGTCGTTTGAAGATATTCATGTGCGGTCACTTTCGGAAAGGCTGACGGAGGAGCCGCCACCGTGGCTGTCGCCGGACCGGACGGCGTGGGCGGCAGCGGTGACGCCATGGCTCATCGCCCGGCTGCGGCGCATTTTCTGCGCCCAGGCCGGCGGGCTATCTGCGGCTGAGGGGGATGACGGCTCGGGCGATGGGGCGCCCCCAATCGTGCCCATGGAGGAGTTGCCGCCGGACGCAGTGAACCCGGCTTTTGTGCCATCGGAGTAGCTGGATTTCATACTGTCGGCGGAGCGGGAGGCTGCGCGCTTCAAAGGCGAGATGGCAGCCGAGCCTGCGGCGCGTGCCACACCGCCAAGCCCGGAGGCGACCCCGGCCGCGCCGGAGTCGCCCATGGAACCGAGGGAATAGGCCGACGAGGCCGCACCGGCGGCCGAGGCGCCACCGCGGGCAAGCGCAGCACCGCCCGAGAGTGCGGCGCCACCACCCCGCGCGGCGAGCATGGTCGCGCCGCCAGCCGCGACAGCAGCTCCGCCGACCGCGAGGCCGGTTCCAACCGCCGCCCCTGCGCTGAGTTGCGGGCCGCCCGAGACAAGGCCAGTGGCAATGCCGGGGCCAAAGATACCGAGGCCGAGAAGGGAAAGGGCGGCCAGCACGATCGCCATGGCGTCGTCGATGGTCGGGGTCGCACCGCCGAAGCCCGCGGTAAATTGACCGAAGAGCGTCGAGCCGATGCCGATGATGACGGTCAAAACCAGCACCTTGATGCCGGATGAGACGACATTGCCCAGGACCCTTTCAGCCATGAAGGCGGTCTTGCCGAAGAGACCGAAGGGGATGAGGACGAAGCCTGCGAGCGTCGTCAGCTTGAACTCGATCAGGGTGACAAAGAGCTGGATCGCCAGAATGAAGAAGGCAAGGATCACCAGCGCCCAGGCGAAGAACAGACAGAGGATCTGCACCAGGTTTTCAAAGACCGCGATCCAGCCCATGAGATCGGAGATGGATTCGAGTAGCGGCCGCCCGGCATCGAGGCCGATCTGGGCGACGCGGCCAGGGCGCAGGAGATCGGCGGCAGAAAACCCCGTGCCCGAGGCCATGAGGCCGAGGCCGGCGAAGCTCTCGAAGACGATGCGGGCGAGATTGTTCCAGTTGGAGATGATATAGGCGAAGACGCCGACGAAGATCGTCTTCTTCACCAGGCGCGCAATGATGTCGTCGTCGGCGCCCCAGGCCCAGAACAGAGCGGCGAGTGTCACGTCGATGACGATGAGCGTTGTGGCGATAAAGGCCACCTCACCGCCGAGCAGGCCGAAGCCCGAGTCGATGTAGCCGGTGAAGATGCCGAGAAAATTGTCGATGACCCCCGTCCCGCCCATGATTATCGCCCCCCATCCGGGCCAGGCGTCGACGGCGCGGGTGTCCGGCCAAGAAATCGGTCGCGGGTCTCGGCCCAGATGCTCAGGCAGGCGGCATCATTGGCTGCTGCTTCGCCCATCTCCTGACAGCGGCGCTGCCTTTCGCGCAGGGGATCGACCTGACGCGAAAGCGCAGGAGCGGAAGGTGCTGGCGCGGGGGCTTCCTCGCGGGTCATCTCGATGATCGCCGCGGTGATCGCGACGGCGACGAACACGATGGCGGCAATCCGGACCAGCACCTTCCCTTCCATGATCTGCCCTCCCCGGCTCAGTTGAACATCTGCGCGTTGCCGGGCTGGTAGCCGCTGCCCGGTGCCAGGAAGCGCTCGCGCTGGATGCGGCCCTGCTCGGCGGCGGTCGCGCGTTCGGCCTCCATGAGGGCCTCGGCCCGGCCATTGGCCGAGATGACCGCGATCAGGTCGGAAAGCTGCTGGGACTGGAGGGCGAGAAGCTGGTTGCCGGCCTGGGTAGCCTGAAGCGCGCCGGTCGCGCCCTGGCTTTCGCCGACGAGCGCGGACATCTCGGCCCGGTTGCTGTCGATGTTGCCGACAACGCCGGCCTGCACCCGCATCGCGTCCTGAAGACCCCCGACGGTAGTCTCCCAGCGGGACCGGGCATCGGCGATGAGCTGCTGATCGGTCGCGGTCAGGGACAGATTGCCGTAGTCCTGCTGGAACATCTGGTCGATGTTCTGCACGTCGAAGGCAATGTTCTGCGCCTGCCCGAGAAGCTGCTGGGTGCGCTGGACGTTCTGCTGAAGCGCCTGAAGCGAACTGTAGGGCAGGCTCGCGAGATTGCGGGCCTGGTTGATCAGCATCTGTGCCTCGTTCTGGAGCGAGGTGATCTGATTGTTGATCTGCTCCAGCGTGCGTGCGGCGGTCAGCAGGTTCTCGGCATGGTTGGTCGGGTCATAGACGATTCGGCCGAACCCGCCGAAGAAGGCATGGGCCGGTGTCGTGAATATTGGTGCCAGCGCCAGCGGCGCGGAGAGCGCAAGCAAGAGCGTCGAGGCGCTGGCCATGCGGATGAACCGGGGAATTGTGCGCTTCATGGGGAAATCTCCTCTTCTTCCAGGATGATGCCGAACTCGTCCTCATCGACGACGGGCGGCAGGTGTTCGCTTTCGGTCGCGAGATTGGTGAGGTCCGGGATGAGATCGGCGGCCCAACCGACATCCCGCGCCCGGAGCCAGGCGGCGAGAAACCCGTCGCGACCGTGTTCAGCGAGGATGTCGGTGATCAGGACCTGATCGGACTTGGCCGATGCGGCGCAGAGCGCCAATCCGACCTCCGACAAGCCAAGGTCGAACAGGCGGTTGCCGCGCCGCGACTGGCAGTAGTAGTCCCGCTTGGGCGTAGCCCGTGCGAGGATCTCGATCTGGCGATCGTTGAGGCCGAAGCGGCGATAGATCGCAGTGATTTGCGGCTCGATGGCGCGCTCGTTCGGCAAGAGGAGCCGCGTCGGGCAGCTTTCGATGATCGCCGGGGCGATGGCGGAATTGTCGATGTCCGACAGCGACTGCGTGGCGAAGATGACGCTGGCGTTCTTTTTGCGCAGGGTCTTGAGCCATTCTCTGAGCTGGTCCGCGAACCCTTCGTCATCGAGCGCCAGCCAGCCCTCGTCGATAATCAGCATCGTCGGCCGGCCATCGAGCCGGTCGCCGATACGGTGGAACAGGTAAGTGAGGACGGCGGGCGCCGCGCCGGTGCCGACCAAGCCTTCGATCTCATATGCCTGCACATCCGACGAGCCGAGATGCTCGGCCTCCGCATCGAGCAGCCGACCATAGGGACCGCCGACGCAATAGGAGCGCAGCGCCTGTTTCAGGTCATTGGACTGAAGCAGCACGGCGAGGCCGGTGATGGTGCGTTCCCCGACCGGAGCCGAGGCAAGTGAGGTCAGCGCGGTCCAGAGATGTTCCTTCACCTCGGGCGTGATCTGGATGTTCTCGCGCATCAGGATCGCCACGATCCAGTCGGCGGCCCAGGCACGTTCGGATGTCTCGTGGATGCGGGCCAGCGGTTGCAACGAAACCGACGTCTCGGAAGCGTCGGTCAGTTCACCGCCGAGATCATGCCAGTCACCCTGCATCGCGAGTGCGGAGGCGCGGATGGAGCCGCCGAAATCGAAGGCGAAGACCTGTGAGCGCGGATAGCGGCGGAATTGCAGCGCCATGAGCGCCAGCAGCACCGACTTGCCGGCGCCGGTCGGCCCGACGACCAGCGTATGTCCGACATCGCCGACATGAAGAGAAAGCCGGAACGGGGTCGATCCTTCGGTCCTGCCGTAAAGCAGCGGGGGTGCGCCGAAGTGATCGTCCCGTTCCGGCCCCGCCCACACAGCGGACGAAGGGACCATGTGGGCAAGGTTGAGCGTCGAGACCGGCGGCTGGCGGACATTGGCATAGGCATGTCCGGGCAGGCTGCCGAGCCAGGCGTCGACGGCATTGACCGTCTCGACCATGACGCTGAAATCGCGAGACTGGATGATTTTCTCGACCAGCCGCAGCTTTTCGTCGGCGCGGCGGGCGTCCTCGCCCCAGACGGTGACGGTCGCCGTGACATAGGCCATGCCGGCCATGTCGGCGCCGAGTTCCTGCAAGGCCATGTCTGCGTCCGCCGCCTTGTTCGCTGCATCGGTATCCACGAGGGTGGATTGCTCGTTGGTCATCACCTCCTTGATGATCGCGGCGATGCTCTTGCGCTTGGCGAACCATTGCCGCCTGATCTTCGTCAGCAGCCGGGTCGCGTCGGTCTTGTCCATCAGGATGGCGCGGGTGGACCATCGGTAGGGAAAGGCCAGCCGGTTCATCTCGTCGAGCAGGCCGGGTGTGGTGGTGCCGGGAAAGCCGGTGATCGTCAGCACCCGGAGGTGCTGATTGCCCAGCCGCGGCTCCAGCCCGCCAGTCAGCGGCTGATCGGCCAGCAGCGCGTCGAGATACATCGGCACTTCCGGCACGCGGACGCGATGCCGGTTGGTCGAGATCGTGGAATGGAGGTAGGTCAGCGTGCCGGCGTCATCGAGCCAGCGGCATTCCGGCATGAAGCCGTCGAGCAGCGCCAGCACGCGGTCGGTGCGGTCGATGAAGCCGCGCACCAGTTCCCATGGGTTCACCCCCGAGGTCTCGCGGCCCTCGTAAAGCCAGGACTCCGAGCGGGCAGCGTCCTGGGCGGGCGGAAGCCACAGGAAGGTCAGGAAGTAGCCCGAGACGAAATGGCTGCCCTCCTCCTCGAAATCGGCCTTGCGCTCGGCATCGACCAGCGCCGAGGCCGGATCGGGGAAGCGGCTCGCAGGATAGGTTGCGGCTTCCGACCGCTGCGCCTCGACGAAGATGGCCCAACCTGAGCCGAGACGGCGGAAGGCATTGTTCAGCCGTCCGGCGACGGCGACCAGCTCGGCCGCGACGGCGGAATCCAGATCCGGCCCGCGAAACTTCGCGGTCCTCTGGAAGGAGCCATCCTTGTTGAGCACGACGCCCTCCCCGACAAGCGCCACCCAGGGAAGATAGTCAGCAAGGCGGGATGCGGTGCGGCGGTATTCTGCAAGATTCATCATGGATCAAACCTCACACCGAGAGATGGCCAGGGATGCGGAGATGCCGGCGCGCAACCTCGACGAAGAGCGGATCGCGTTTGGCGGCCCAGACGGCGGCGATGTGACCGACGGCCCAGATCAGGATGCCCGCCAACCAAAGCTGGAGGCCGAGGCCGACGGCCCCGGCCAAGGTGCCGTTCAGGATGGCGACGGAGCGTGGCGCCCCGCCGAGCAGGATCGGCTCGGTCAGGGCGCGATGGACCGAAACGGAAAAGCCGGGCACCGTGTCGAGCGTCTCGAAACTCACGACCATCAGACCAGCGCCCCGCCGCCGAAGGAGAAGAAGCTGAGGAAGAAGGAACTGGCCGCGAAAGCGATCGAGATGCCGAAGACGATCTGGATCAGGCGACGGAAGCCGCCGCCGGTGTCGCCGAAGGCGAGCGTCAACCCGGTGACGATGATGATGATCACCGCCACGATCTTGGCCACTGGTCCTTCGACGGAATCGAGGATGGATTGCAGCGGCGCTTCCCAGGGCATGGAAGAGCCCGAGGCAAAGGCCGGGGACGTCATCAGGCTTACCCAGGCGAACGCTGAAGCGGTCGCCAGATGATGGCGGATACGGAAGGCGCAACGGATCATGCAGGTTCTCCTGAAACGTGAGTGGTGTCGGGTTCTGAAAAGGCGGGGGAAATCCGGTAGTCGCCGTCAGCGCCGAGCCCTTCGACGCAGGCGAGTTCGGCAAGGCGGCGATTGGTGCCGCGCCCGGCGAGGACAGCCACGAGGTCGATGGTTTCCGCGATCATGGCGCGGGGGACGGTGACAACAGCTTCCTGGATGAGCTGTTCGAGGCGGCGCAGCGCGCCGATGCCGGAACCGGCATGGATGGTGCCGATCCCTCCGGGGTGCCCGGTGCCCCAGGCTTTGAGGAGATCGAGCGCCTCGGCGCCACGCACCTCACCGATCGGAATACGGTCGGGACGCAGCCGCAGCGAGGAACGGACCAGATCGGACAGAGTGGCAACGCCATCCTTGGTCCGCATGGCGACGAGGTTGGGTGCTGCGCATTGCAGCTCGCGGGTGTCCTCGATGATGACGACACGATCCTGCGTCTTAGCCACTTCGGCCAGCAGCGCGTTGGTCAAGGTGGTCTTGCCGGTCGAGGTTCCTCCCGCTACCAGGATATTGGCGCGGGACGCGACGGCCTCGCGTAGTGTTGCGGCATGGTCGGCGGACATGATTCCGGCCGCCACATAGTCGTCGAGCGTGAACACCGCGACGGCGGGCTTGCGGATGGCGAAGGCGGGTGCGGCTACGACCGGCGGCAGCAGGCCCTCGAAGCGCTCGCCGGTCTCCGGCAGTTCGGCCGAGACGCGGGGGCTGCGGGCATGCACCTCCACACCGACATGGTGGGCAACCAGCCGGACGATACGCTCCCCGTCGGCGGCGGACAACATCTCGCCCGTATCGGCCAGCCCTTCGGACAGCCGGTCCACCCAGATCCGGCCATCGGGGTTCAGCATGACCTCGACCACAGACGGATCTTGCAGCAGGGTTGAGATGGCAGGCCCGAGCGCCGTTCGGAGCATGCGCGCGCCGCGGTCCACCGTTGCCTGTTTGTGGTTGATGCCTGCCATCTCGTCCCCGTTCCACCGGGGAGGCGAGAGTGGATCCCCGGATGGGGATCACTAAAAGAGAAGCAAAGCAGGCCGTTTCAACAAGTTTCGACCGTCGTAGTAGCGTGGCGTGCAAATACAGGAGAACGGCGGTGGCCCTGCGCTGCGCCAAGCGAGGCTTTGATTCCGCTGCGATTCACCCACGCAATTCGTTCTTAAAGTCCATTGCTGCGAGCATTGGAAGAAAAACGCCGCTCCGTACCCGATGCCCATCGGCAGATAAACGGCCAGTTTCGGTCAGTCGCCGGACGTGGCGAACGATCCGATGAGGTCAGCGAAAGTGAGGTAGGTTTCTCACTGGACCGCTACGAGCTGCTGATAGGGCTGCCACATTAGAGCAGCCCTAGCGTGATGACCGTGAGCACCATGTAGCGGCCCGCTTTCGCGATCGTCACGAGCAGCAGGAAACTCCAGAACGGTTCCCGCAGGACGCCAGCCGCCACAGTGAGCGCATCGCCGCCGATCGGTGCCCAGCTCAAGAGCAGGCTCCAGCGGCCCCAGCGTCGATACCAGCCGGTTGCGCGGTCGAGGGCCTGTTCGCTAACCGGAAACCAGCGACGGTGACGGTAGTGCTCTACCCAGCGGCCGAGCAGCCAGTTGGTGACGGAGCCGAGCACATTGCCGATGGTCGCGACGATCACCAGCAGGACAGGCGGTTGCTTGCCGAGGACCAGTAGCCCGACCAGCGCGGCCTCCGATTGGGCCGGCAGGATCGTGGCGGCGACGAAGGCTATGGCGAACACCCCGGCCAGTGAGAGCAGGTCTTCCACGTTCCCGGTCAGCGCTCGCGTGGCCATGCGAGGTGCATATCGTCAATCACATATGCATGGGCATGACGATGCCCTTGCCCGGTTTCCGCAAGATGAGGATGGTCGGCTGGAAGGTCGTCATGGCGATGCGCGACAATTTCGGGGTCATCTGACGGCCAGACGGCCAAGCCGGTGATGATGGCGACGGCGGCCACAGCCGCCAGGATGACGGCCGTGATCGGCAGGCCGAGCGCCGCGCCGGCCCATCCGGCGAGCGGATAGGCGATCAGCCAGCAAGCATGGGAAAGCGCGAACTGCGCAGCGAATAGCGCCGGGCGGTCCTCCGGGTTGGCCGAGCGCCGCAGCAGGCGGCCGGAAGGCGTTTGCGCCGTCGAATAGCCGAGGCCGAGCACGAACCAGAGCGGCAGCAGCCAGCCGTAACCGGGCAGCGCGGCCGCCGCCAGCACTCCCACCACCAGCAGCGACGCGCCCGCCAGCATCGCGGTGCGGTCGGGAACCGATTCCAACAGCTTCGGCAGGGCGAGCGCCGCGACCATCGAGCCTCCGCCGAAAGCGGCGAGCGCCAGCGCCATGGCCTGTTGGTCGAGACCGAAAACGACCTGCACATAGACGACCGTATTGACGATTACCAATGCTCCGGCCGAAGCGACAGCGAGATTGATCGCGAGCAACCCGCGCAGGCGCGGCGTCGCCAGATAGATGCGGATGCCGCGCGTTGTCCGATCATAGATGCCGCGCGGCTGCGACGGCTTCGGGCTCGGCAGCACGACCGACACCACCAGCGCCGCCGAGATCAGGAAACCGATCATCGTGCCGGCGAACAGGTTATGGAAAGAGATGAAGGCAAGCAGCGCCGCCGCCAGCATTGGGCTGACGACGCTTTCCAGATCATAGGCGAGCCGGGAGAGTGACAAGGCGCGTGTGTATTCCTTCTCATCAGGTAAAATGTCGGGGATTGTCGCCTGAAGGGTCGGCGTGAAGGCGGCCGAGGCTGATTGCAGCACGAAGATCAGGACGTAGACCTGCCAGATTTCGGTAACAAACAGCAGAAACACCGCCACGGCGGCGCGCACGAGATCGAGCGCAACCAGCATAGCGCGGCGCGGTACGCGCTCCGCGAAAGCCGACGCGATGGGTGCGACCGTCACATAGGCAATCATTTTGATGGTAAGCGCGGTTCCGAGGACTGCGCCGGCATCGGCTCCGGCCAGCTCGAAAGCGAGCAGGCCGAGGGCGACCGTTGCAAGGCCGGTCCCGACCAGTGCGATGACCTGGGCGAGAAAAAGATGGCGATAGGTTCGGTTTTGGAGAATGGCCAGCATCACAGATATTTCGCTATCTCTTTGAATTGGTCGATCGACTGCCGCCGTTCGCGGTCGAGCGGCCCAACCACTTCCTCAAGGCAGTGGTCCAGGTGATCCTGAATCAGCGTCTTCTTGGCTTGGGCGATTGCCTTCTCTACAGCATGGAGCTGCTGGGCGATGTCGAGGCACGGCCTGCCGGCCTCGATCATCTCGATAACCCCGTTCAGATGGCCGCCCGCGCGTTTCAATCGCTTGACGATCTGGGGGTGGGTTTCGTGGGGGTGCGGTGCCTGGCTCATGGGTATATGCTATCCTCCTGTAGGGGATATGCCAAGACTCTCAGAGAGCCAGTGTGCGATGTGATCTGTTCACTGATCTGACCCTGCCACATCCTCGGAAATCTCTTGGCGGAGCTTCGGCCCCTGCGCGAGGCGCCGACCGAGCGCCGTGATGAACGCCTCATATCGTTCCGCCGACTTGGCCTTCGCGGCCTTTGCCGCTGGCTCAGGCAGCGCCGGCGTTGTCGTGACCCAGAAGCGGATGAACACGGCGAGGCTCTCGACGGCAATGCCGACATCACGCTCCAGCCGCGTCATACGGCGGTCGAGTTGGTCGAGGCGTTTGGCGACAACCGCTTCCCGTCGCTCGGCATCGTCCGGCGACAGGAACGACGCGATGGCGGCTTCGGCGATCATGGATTGCGAGCGATCCCGGCGTGCCGCAAAGTCCGCCAGCGCCGAGGTGACATCGGGGTCAAGATAGATCGTGATCTTCGATTTCTTCCTGTGGCGTGTCATGGCCCTACAAATCCATGCCGTCGTTCGGGTCCATAGCGATCTGCCGGGCAATCCTCTGCACCTGGCGGATCAGGCGTCGGTTCCGGGCAACATCTTCTTCCACGTCATCGGAAAGATGGGGCTCGAACTCGTTCTCGATGGGCATTTTCTTCTCCACCGGCTTCACGCGGCTGAGTTCGGGCTGCAACCGGCGCTCGGATTCGGTCGGATCTTCATCATCTGCCATGTGGTCCTCGTCATCCTCGGCAGGCCCGGGTCGCGCGGGGATCGGTAGCGTGGTCCAGTCGTCGGGGCGCGTTCCCTCGGGGCGCTTCAATTCGGGCGGGGAAAGAACCCGCTCCCGGAATCGGGCATCCTCAAAGTAGCGCGCCTTCGTCGCCCGGATCGGTGGGATGCCCGCCACCATGACGATCTCTTCATCGGGTGGAAGCTGCATGATCTCGCCTGGCGTCAGCAATTGCCGCGCGGTTTCCGAGCGTGAGACCATGAGATGCCCCAGCCAGGGCGACAGCCGGTGCCCGGCGTAGTTCTTCATCGCCTTCATCTCGGTGGCGGTCCCCAGCGCGTCGGAAACACGCTTGGCGGTGCGCTCGTCGTTCGTGGCGAAACTCACGCGGACATGGCAGTTGTCGAGGATCGAGTTGTTCGGCCCATAGGCTTTCTCGATCTGGTTCAGCGACTGCGCGATCAGAAAACTCTTGAGGCCGTAGCCGGCCATGAACGCCAGCGCCGTCTCGAAGAAGTCCAGTCGCCCGAGCGCTGGAAACTCGTCGAGCATCAAGAGCAGCCGATGCCGCCCGGCATTCGCCTGCAGATCCTCGGTCAGGCGACGGCCGACCTGGTTCAGCAGCAAACGCATCAGGGGCTTGGTTCGGTTGATGTCGGATGGTGGCACCACGAGGTAGAGCGTGGTTGGCTGATCGCCGGCCACAATATCGCTGATCCGCCAGTCGGAGCGGCGCGTGACCTCGGCCACGACGGGATCGCGATAGAGGCCCAGAAACGACATCGCCGTCGACAGGACGCCGCTCCTCTCGTTCTCGGATTTATTGCGCAGCTCGCGCGCCGCACTGGCCACGACCGGATGCGGCCCTGCCTCACCCAGATGCGCGGTTGTCATCATGGCGCGCAGGGTGGAGTCCACTGGACGCTTGGGATCGGACAGGAACCTGGCCACACCAGCCAGCGTCTTGTCGGGCTCGGCATAGAGAACATGCAGGATCGCGCCGACGAGGAGCGAATGGGAGGTCTTTTCCCAATGGTTGCGCTTGTCGAGGCTGCCTTCAGGATCGACGAGGATATCGGCGATATTCTGCACGTCCCTCACCTCCCACTCGCCGCGACGCACTTCGAGCAGTGGATTATAGGCGGATGATTTCGGGTTGGTCGGATCGAAGAGCAGCACGCGACCATGACGTGCCCGGAAACCGGAGGTGAGCTGCCAGTTCTCGCCCTTGATGTCGTGGACAACAGCCGAACCCGGCCAGGTCAGCAGCGTCGGCACCACCAGGCCGACGCCCTTGCCCGATCGGGTTGGCGCGAAACACAGCACATGCTCGGGACCGTCGTGCCGCAGATACTCGCGCTCATATCGGCCGAGGATGACGCCATCGGGATCGAGCAGGCCCGCAGCCTTCACCTCGGGCTTTGAGGCCCATCGCGCCGAGCCATAGGTGGCGACGCCCTTCGCCTCGCGCGCCCGCCAGACCGACATGCCGATGGCGACCGCGATAGCGATGAAGCCGCCCGAGGCTGCGATGATCCCACCCTTGGCAAAGATCGGTGGCGTGAGAATGGCGGTGCGAAATTAGTCCACGTTAGCGGCGGCATGGTGCTGCTGCGGGCGGCGTAAAAGTCGTCCACCTTTTCCCTTTCTGCGGCTGCAGGGAGGATGGGAGGATCTACAGCGTGGAACTCTATCTCAAGGTTCGTCAGGCCTGTGCTGCTGGTATGAGCCAGCGTCAGGCGGCGACGACATTCAACATATCGCGCGACACGGTCGCAAAGATGATGACGTTCT
>NZ_LLWQ01000113.1 GCF_001447385.1 Paracoccus sp. MKU1
CTTCGGCAAGACCGCCTTCATGGCCGAACGCGTGCTCGGCAATGTCGTCTCCTCAGGCATCAAGGTGTTGGTCCTGGCGGTGATCATCGGCATCGGCAGCACCTTGTTCAGCCAGTTCACCATGGGCTTCGGGGGCGTTGCCCCCACCGTGGACGACGCCATGGCCATCGTGCTGGCGGCGCTGTCGCTGCTTGGCCTCGGCATCTTCGGGCCCGGCATCGCCACCGGATTGGTTTCCGGCGGTCCGCAGCTTGGCGCAGGCGCCGTCGCGGGGACCGGACTGGCGGTGGGCGGCGCCGCGCTCGCCGCCGGTGGCGCCACGGTGCTGGGCGCCAAGGGCGGTGCCATGACCGTGCGCGGTGGCGCCGCCACGGCGGGCGCCGCCTCCGCTGCTTATACGTTCAACTCCGCCGGACAATCCGGGATCGGCGGCGCCCTCTCCGGGGCCGCAGGCGTCGGCAAGGGCGCCGGCATTGCCGCCCTGTCGCCGCTGCGCAAGGCGGCGGCCAGCATCTCCAGGAGCCATGCCGCCGGGGTGAAGACCGCCTTCACCGGCACTGGCGGATCCACCACGCAAGGAACGCTCGGCGGTGTCGGTGCATCTGTGCCCGCGCCGTCATCCACCGGCAGCCCGCCCGCCTGGGCGCAGCGCCTGCGCGGGCAGGCCTTCGGCCGGGGCGCGACCGTCGCCGCCCATGCCGTGCGCTCGGGCGACAGCCATGGCCCCGGCGCCTCCGTCTCCCTTTCCGAAAGCGACAAGCCATGAACCTGTTCACACGCCCGTCCACGCATTACGGCAAGACGCCTGAGCCCGAGACACCCTATCAGAAGGCCGCGCAGGTCTGGGACGAGCGCATCGGCGCGGCCCGGGTGCAGGCCCGGAACTGGCGGCTGATGGCCTTCGCCTGTCTGATCCTCGCCGCCGGTTTCGCCGCGGCACTGGTCTGGCAATCGGCGCGCGGCACCGTGGTACCCTGGGTGGTGCAGGTCGATGATCTCGGCCAGGCCCAGACCGTCGCGCCGGCTGCGGCCGATTACCGACCCACCGATCCGCAGATCGCCTGGCATCTCGGCCGCTTCATCGAGCAGGTCCGCTCGATTCCCGCCGATCCGGTGATTCTGCGCCAGAACTGGCTCCGGGCCTACGACTGGACCACCGACCGCGGCGCCGCGGCGCTGAACGACCATGCCCGCGGCAACGATCCCTTCGCGCGGGTCGGCGAGCGGCAGGTCTCGGTCGAGGTGTCGAGCGTCATCCGCGCCTCGCCGGACAGTTTTCGGGTCGCCTGGACGGAAAAGCGCTACGAGAACGGTCAGCTGTCATCCACCGAGCGCTGGACAGCGATCCTGACCGTGGTGATCCAGACGCCCCGCACTGCGGAAACCCTGCGCGCCAATCCCCTCGGCATCTACGTCAATGCGATCTCATGGTCGCGGGAGATGAGCCAATGACCGCTGTTCTCACCGAAGGAATGTTCGTCACCCCGGCGCAGCGCTTGCCCCGATCCGTGCTGGCCGTTGTCCTGCTGTCGGCCACCGCGCTGGCGGGCTGCACCACCCAGAAATCGCCGCAGTTCAGCTATGACGACCATGTGCCGCCATTGCCGTCGCCGCCTCCTGCGGCCATTGCTGATCCGGCACCAAAGCCGCTGCATGTGCCGCCGGACTGGACACCGGCGCAAGGTGGCGATGCGGCGGAGAGTCCCACCGGCCGGGTGGCGAAT
>NZ_LLWQ01000114.1 GCF_001447385.1 Paracoccus sp. MKU1
GAGGTCAAGGTGTTCTTCGAGCTCAATGGCCAGCCCCGGGTGATCCGGGTGCCGAACCGCCTGGTCAAGTCGCAGACCGCCGCCCGTCCCAAGGCCGACCCGGCGAACGAGGGCCATCTCGGCGCGCCGATGCCCGGCGTCGTCGCCTCGGTCGCGGTCACGCAAGGCCAGAAGGTCAACCCCGGCGACCTGCTGCTGACCATCGAGGCCATGAAGATGGAAACCGCCATCCATGCCGACCGCAAGGGCGTCATCAAGGCGCTGCATGTCCGGCCGGGAGAGCAGATCGACGCAAAAGACCTCATGATCGAGATGGAATAGGAAGAAAGAGGGCTTGGCACCCTGCAATAATTATTGCAGACTTGGCGGCAGAGGAGCGCCATGCCAACAAGCCACCCGCCGCAGGATTACGAAGAACTGATCCGCATCATCCATGATCGCCACGATCAGATGAGCAAGACCTATCAGCGCATCGCCGTCTATCTGACCCAGAACCCCAACGAGGTCGCCGTCCATTCGGTGAATGCCATCGCCGAACGCTGCGGCATCCACGCCTCGAGCTTCGTGCGCTTCGCGCAATCCCTGGGCTACAAGGGCTTCAAGGAATTGCAGGCGCTGTTCCAGAAGCGCCTGGCCACCGCCGCTCCGGGTTTCGAGGCGCGCGTCAAGGCGCTGGAAACCGAGCTGAAGGGCGCGGGCGACCCGACCGAGATCGGCTTCCTGCGCGATCTGGTAGTGCGCGACATCGCCTCGCTCCAGCAATTGCTGGACGAGGTGAACCCCGAGGATCTGGCGCTGGCCGCCGATCTGCTGGACCGTGCGGACATCATCTATCTGATCGGCCAGCTGCGCTCGTCGCCGGTGGTGGAGCTTCTGCGCTATGTGCTGACCATGCTGGGCAAGCGCTGCGTGCTCTTGGACCCCGGCGGCGGGCTGGCCACGCATATCGGCCGCACCATTCGCAAGACCGACGTTTTGCTGGCAGTCTCGTTTCGCTTCTATGCCAACGAGGTGGTGAACGTGGTCGAGGAAGCGGGGCAGAAAGGCATCGACATCATCGCCATCTCGGACAGCACGCTGTCGCCCCTGGCGCGGTGGGCGCGGGTGCTGTTCCCGGTGCCCGAGCACGATTACACCTTCTCGCGCTCGCTGGCCGCGCCGATGTGCCTGGCGCAGGCGCTGGTCGTGGCCGTGGCCGCCCGCGTGCAGCACAATGACGAGGATCCGCGCATCCCGACCGTGACCGGAACCTAGCTTCCCCGGTAGCATCGCCTTTCGCATCAAGCCTTCATACAGGCTGCCAGGACGCCTTCTGGCAGACCAGACCGCAGCGCAGTCCCGACCAGGCGGGCGCCTGAACTGTTGAATCCATGCAACACCCGATCCTGCCGGACCACGACCTTACGCAGCGTCATTTGACAATATGCGACAATTGGCCCTCTTGCATAGATTACGCGCGGCCAGCATGGGGAACTTTGTTCCCATTCCGGCTCGTGAAAACGCAAGCCATTGATGAGCCAGCACTTCCCTGTCGTCTCCGCCCCCACAGCGGCAGCGATTCATCTTTTGTGCCGGGATCAACCCATGAACAAAACCCTTCCCAAACCGTCCGTCTCGGGGGCAGCTGCGCAATTCCTGCCGACCCTGGGCCTGCTTCCCGTGCTGGCCATTTCGGCCGGCGTGGCCGGCCCTGCCCAGGCGCAGGACACCGTCACCCTGGACACGGTGGTCATCCGCCGCCAACAGGGCAACGAGGCCGAGACGAGCTACAAGGTCACCGAAAGCACCTCGAACAAGGCTACCGCGCCGCTGCTCGACACCCCGCGCTCGGTGACCGTCGTCACCGCGCGCGAGATCGAGGAGCGCGGCCAGACCTCGGTCGCCGACGTGCTGCGCACCACGCCGGGCGTCACCCTGGGCGCGGGCGAGGGCGGCGTGCCGCAGGGCGTGCGCCCTTACATCCGCGGCTTCGAGGCCAGCCAGGACCTGCTGATCGACGGCATGCGCAACGCCTCGCGCACGCAATACGAGGCCTTCAACCTGGAATCGATCGAGATCAACAAGGGGCCGGGCGGCGTCTATTCCGGCGCCGGCTCGACCGGCGGCACCATCAGCCTGAACAGCAAGACCCCGCAGCCGGGCGCCTTTGACGAGGTGGCGCTGTCCTACGGAACCGGCAATTATCTCCGCGGCACGCTGGATTCGAACCGCGAATTCGGCGCCGTCGGCCTGCGCCTGAACCTGATGGGGCAGCACGCCGACGATCTGGCCGGGCGCGACGGCGTCGAGTCCAAGCGGTTCGGCGTGGCGCCCAGCTTCAGCTATCGCCTGGCCGATGACAGCAAGATCACCGCCGGGCTCTATTACTACAAGGACGAGGACACGCCCGATTACGGGGTGCCGATGTCGAATGCCACCACGCCGGCCGAATGGCGGCGCGGCTCGGGCACCCGCATCGACCCATTCCTGCCGGCCGATGTCGATCCCGATACCTTCTATGGCCTGCATGCGCGCGATTTCCGCGACGTGGAATCCGCCTCGGGCTATGTGAAGTTCGAGCACGCCTTCTCGGACAGCCTGCGGCTGACCACGGCGCTGCGCAAGGCGCGCGACACCAACACCTATATCGTGACCTCGCCGACCTCGGGCAGCGACGGGCTGGTGTCGCGCGGCTCCAAGGCTTCGGACCGGGTGAACGAGACGGTGTCGTTCAACGCCCAGCTTTCGGGCGAAGCGCAGGCCGGGGGCGTCGAGCACAGCTTTGCGGTCGGCGTGGACATCGCCAATTCCCGCGCCACCACCCGCCGGCTGACGGTGACCAATCCCGATCCGATGCCGGCCTCGCCCTACGAGAATCCGAACCCCGGCGCGCCTTGGGACGGCAGCGTCGAGCGCGGCGGCGAGACCGGCTACAGCACCACCAAGTCGCGGGGCGTCTATGCGCTGGATACCATCACCTTCACCCCGCAATGGGAGGCGACGGTGGGGCTGCGCTGGGACGATTACAGCGTCAACAGCGTCACCCATGCGACCGAGGAGGATCCGCGTGAAAGCCACAGCAACGATTCCGACTTCCTGAACGGGATGCTGGGCGTGGTCTACAAGCCGGTGCCGAACGGCTCGATCTATGCCTCGGCCAGCACTTCCTCGAACCCTGCGGGTGAGGGCGCGGGCACCGGCGGCAGCAATGCCTCTGACGATCTGGACAGTCTCGATCCCGAGCGCAGCGTGAATTTCGAGATCGGCACGAAATGGCTGGTGCTGAACGAGCAGCTCCAGCTGAGCGCAGCGCTGTTCAGCACCGAAAAGGACAATGCCCGCGTCACCAATTCGCTGGGCGAAACCGAGAATATCGGCAAGACCACCGCCAAGGGCATCGAGCTGGGCTTCGCCGGCCAGATCACCGAGCGCTGGGGCGTCTGGGGCGGCTATGTCTATCAGGATGTCAAGCTGAAGGACGGCGGCTGGACCACCCCGCGCGGCGGCGGCGAGCCCTATCCGAACCCCGGCAACGGCAGGCAGGTCGTGAAGATCCCGCGCAACAGCTTCTCGCTGTGGACGACCTATGACTACAGCCCGGAGCTGACGCTGGGCGGCGGCGTGACCTATACCGGCAAGCGCATAACCAGCTATTCGCAGAACGGCGATGCCGATGCCGGGCTGCCGTCGAGCTGGCGCACCGACCTGATGGCCGCCTATAAGCTGACCGGAGAGACGGTGCTGCAATTCAACGTCAACAACGTTTTCGACCGCCAGATCTATACCGACTCGCATAGCGGGCAGTTCGCCAATATCGAGCCGGGCCGGAACTTCGTGCTGACGCTGAAGCACGCGTTCTAAGGGCCGCATTCGGGCCATTCCGGCAGGGGCGACCTTTCGGTCGCCCCTTTCCGCAGCCCGTGGCCACAATAACCGACAGAAACACTTAACATTCCGCGGCGCCGACCCTATCCTGCGCCCGCACGCCATCGCAGGAGAAACCCATGCTCGTCACCATCCCGGACCTGCTGACGCCCGAAGAGGTCGCCTATATCCGGCAGGTGCTGGAGGGCACCGACTGGGTCGATGGCCGCAGCACCGCGGGGGACCAGGCGGCCAAGGTCAAAAGGAACCTGCAAGTGCCGGTGGACAGCCCGGTGGCACGCGAACTCAGCGGCATCGTCATGCGGGCGCTGGGGCGCAACCCGGTCTACTCCTCGGCCGCGCTGCCCCTGCATGTGCTGCCGCCGATGTTCAACCGCTATGACGAGGGCATGACCTTCGGCGCGCATGTGGACGGTTCGATCCGGGTCGTTCCCGGCACCGGCCAGCGCATCCGCACCGATGTCTCGACCACGGTCTTCCTGACCCCGCCCGAGGATTACGACGGCGGCGAGTTGGTCGTGCACGACACCTATGGCGAGCATAGCGTCAAGTTGCCGGCGGGCCATGCCGTGGTCTATCCCGCCACCTCGCTGCATTCGGTGACGGCGGTGACGCGCGGCTCGCGTTGGGCATCGTTCTTCTGGGCGCAATCGATGGTCAAGGACGACTGGCGGCGGCACATGCTCTATGACCTCGACCAGTCGATCATGCGCATCCGCACGATGCTGCCCGACGACGATCCGGCGGTGACCGGCATCACCGCGCATTACCACAACATGATCCGCCACTGGTCCGAGATTTGACGCAGGCCATTCCGCCCGACGTGGTGGCGCTGGAGGATTATCAGCGCCTGGCCACCGCCATCCTGCCTGCGCCGGCGCTGGCCTATGTCGATGGCGCCGGCGCGGATGGGCTGACCGCGCAGGCCAACCTGGCCGCCTGGCAGGGGCTGCGGCTGCAATCGCGGCTGCTTTGCGACATGCGAGGCGCGCATACCGCCCTGCAACTCTTGGGATTGGACCTGCCGCATCCCTTCCTGCTGGCGCCCGTGGCCTTTCACGGCCTCGCCCATGCCGAGGCCGAGCATGCCACCGCGCTCGGCGCCGCGGCGACCGGCAGCCTGATGGTGGTCTCGACCCAGTCCGGCCTGCCGCTGGAGGAGATCGCGGCCCGCGCACAGGGGCCCTTCTGGTTCCAGCTCTACATACAGCCCGAGCGCGCAGACACGCTGTCCCTGGTCCGCCGGGCCGAGGCGGCGGGCTATCGCGCGCTGGTCGTGACCGTGGACGCGCCGGTGAACGGCATCCGCAACATGGAGACCCGCGCCGGCTTCACCCTGCCCAAGGGCCTGCGGGCGATCAATCTGGACGGCTTGCACCCGCCGCGGATCCGCGCCGAGCCGGGCCGGGCGGCGACCTTCCTTGGCCTGCTGGACCAAGCGCCGCGCTGGGAGGATATCGGCTGGCTGAAATCGCAGACCCGGCTGCCGCTGCTGCTGAAGGGCATCATGTCGGCGCATGATGCCGGTCTCGCCGTCGAGGCCGGGGCGGACGGGCTGATCGTCTCGAACCATGGCGGCCGGACGCTCGATACCCTGCCTGCGACGGCCGAGGCGCTGCCTGCCGTGGTCCGGGAGGTGGCGGGACGCATCCCGGTGCTCTGCGACGGCGGCATCCGGCGCGGCACCGATGCACTGAAGGCCCTGGCCCTTGGGGCCGCGGCGGTGCTGGTCGGGCGGCCGCAGGTCCACGCCCTGGCGGTAGGGGGCGCTGCCGGAGTGGCGCATATGCTGACCATCCTGCGCGCCGAGCTCGAGGTCGCCATGGCGCTGACCGGACGGCGCCGTCTGGGCGAGATCGACGCATCCGTGCTTTGGCCGGCGGATTCCGGCCGCTGACGCACGGCCCTAAAAGCTTGCCCTGCCGCAGCCTGTTGTTCGCATATGACCGTCCGGGAGATGGCTTCCTCGACGATGGGGGCCTTGCGATCGGTGAATGTCGGCGAACTCGCGCCGGACATGAGCGCTGTTGCGCAAATCAGCTGGCGACCGCAGTTCCCCTTTCGCCGGATACACTTATCCCATTGCAACAGTGACCGGGATGCCGAGGGCCGTGAAGCGGTTCATGACCGCCGCGCGGATCTGGACCTCGGCAACCTGGCGGTCGAAGTCCCGTGACATCAGCCGCAGGCCGAGCTGCTTCACGCAGTTCATTTTCGTTTCCACCCTGCTGCGGCGGTGATACCCGCTCCAGTTCCGCCAGAGCGCCCGGCCAAAGTGTTTCGATGCCCGCAGGCTCTCGTTGCGTGCCCGGGCCCCGGCCGTGTCCGGCTTCCATGGCCTTGCATTCCGTCTCGGCGGAATGACCGCCGGTGCACTGCGGGCAGCGATAGCGTCATGGCAGGCCCGCGTGTCGTAGGCACCGTCGGCCGTGACCGTGGCGATCTCCTCGTCCGCTGGGATCTGGGCAAGCAGGTCCGGCAGCATCCCTCGCCGGTTCATTCGAACCGGTGGCATTCACCGGCTCGACATCGCCGACATTGCTTGAAGTGACTTCCACCGCCCGGATCTCGAGCGTTTCCTCGTCGATCCCGAGATGGATCTTGCGCCAAACCCTTCGTTTCGAGCCGCCATGCTTGCGCGTGTGCCACTCTCCTTCGCCCTCCACCTTGATGCCGGTGCTGTCGACGAGCAGGTCTAACGGCCCCTTGGAACCGCGAAATGGAATGACGACCTCCAAGGTCTTCTGCCGCCGGGAAAGGGTGCTGAAGTCCGGCACGGCCCAGCCGAGCCCCGAGAGTTCCAGAAGGCTTGCCACGAAGCCGGTGGCCTGGCGGAGCGGCAGGCCGAAGAGAACCTTGATGGTCAGGCAGGCCTGGATCGCAGCGTCGCTGTAGGCTTGCTGGCGGCCACGCCGCCCTGACGGCACTGCTTCCCACTGCATCAAGGGATCGAACCAGACGGTCAGAGATCCGCGCTGCCTCAGCGCCTGGTTATACGCGTGCCAGTTGGTGGTCTTGTAGGTCGGCTTCGGCGGTCTGCTCATGCCATTCGGCTACTACATTGGATTCCCGAAGTGAATCTCAGGCCTCCTTTGTGCAACAAGGTCGCTTGCGGCCACCAGAGCCTCGCGAACGGATGGCCTTGAGATGCCGGAACGGCCCGCTCGCCCGGAAGGGGCGCGGCGGTCTGGACCGCTTCCCGGCGGCTGTCGCCGACAAGGGCGGTGGCGATGGTTTGCGGCGCGCGTCGGAACGACCGGCCGGCGGGTCTCACGTTGAAGGGGCGGATCGTTCCTGCCGCTCACGCCGAAGGAGGCGGCGCGGGGTCCAGGGCCGCCAGAAGCCCGCCGATCAGGCCGCTGTCATGGGTCAGGCCGGCCCGCACGACCTGTGGCCGGAACAGATCCGGCTCGCGGGAAAGATGCGCCAGCACCTGGGGGAGATAGCCGGCCGCAAGCCCGATGCTGCCGCCGATGGCCACACGATCAAGTCCAAGGATTGCCGTCAGATCGGCGATCAGGGCGGCAACGGCGGCGGCAGACCTGTCGATGAGTTCGGGGTGCCGGCCGCCATCGAACACCGCGCGGCCATCGGGCAGCCCGGCAGCGGCGGCGATCGCCTTGCCGCTTGCGACGCTTTCGACCGTGCCGATGCGCCCCGATCCGCAAGGATCCCCGGCAAGGCGCGACGAGGCAAAGCCGACATGGCCCGCCAGGCCATTGCGGCTTTCGACCAGCCGCCCGTCCAGAACCAGCCCGCCGCCAACCCCGGTCGAGATGGTGAGAAAGGCAAAGTTGCGCGCCCCGCGTCCGGCGCCCAGGCGCGCTTCGGCCAGCGCCGCCGCCGCGGCGTCGTTCAAGGCGCGGCTGCGGGCGCCGAAGCGGGCACAAAGCATCTCTCCCAGCGGTGCGGCGCTGATGGCGCGCAAGGTATTGCGATTGACAGCGTGCCACCGGCCCGTGGCATCGACCCGCCCGGCCACGGCCACGCCCAGCGGGTCGCCATGGCGAAAGCCAAGCTGTTCCAGCATCCCGGCGATGCGGTCGATCTGCGCCGCGATATCGGCGCCGGGGTCGGTGGCTGCCTGCAGGCGCGCGGCGACAGTCCCGTTCTCGATCCGGGCGGCGGCGATCTTGGTGCCGCCCAGATCGACCGCGAAGCCATCCACGCCCATCACGCGCCCCGGATCGCCGCGGCGAACCAGCCGGTGACGTGCTCAAGCCGGGTCAGGGCGCTGCCGACGGTCACGGCATCCGCGCCGGCGCGGCGTGCCTGCGCGGCCAGTTCCGGAGTGTTGATGCGCCCCTCGGCCATCACGAACCCTTTGCCCAGGGCGCGAAAGGCGGCGATCAGGTCAAAATCGGGACCGTCGTGCAGTCCTTCGGTTTCGGCCGTATAGCCCGACAGCGTGGTGCCGACGACGGCGGCACCGCCGTCCAGGGCCGCGCGCGCATCCGCAACGGTGGCGCAGTCGGCCATGGCGAGGCGGCCCAGGC
Organism: Paracoccus sp. MKU1; assembly: GCF_001447385.1. GTDB lineage: Bacteria > Pseudomonadota > Alphaproteobacteria > Rhodobacterales > Rhodobacteraceae > Paracoccus. The sequence goes on from NZ_LLWQ01000114.1 coordinate 8,361, forward strand.
GCAGGGTCTCGGCCAGGACGGCCTCGCGCGAGGCGGGGCGGGGCCGCGGGGTTGCGTCATAGGCGATGACATCGGCGCCGGCCTCGGCCAGGGCGCGCACATCCTCCAGCCGCACGGTGATGCGCACCGGACTGTCGTCAAGGTCGCTTTTCACGATGCCGACGATCGGCACGGAAACGCAGGGACGCACGGCGCGAAGGTTCGCGATCCCCTCGATCCGCAGGCCCGCCGCACCGCCGGCCACGGCGGCCTGAGCCATCGCGGCGACGATGTCGGGACGATCCATCGCTCCGCCATCGACCGGCTGACAGGACGCGATCAACCCGCCCCTGATGCGTTCCAGCACGTTCATCGCCCGCTTACGCCCCTTGAACCGGCTTCAGCCCGGTTTCCCTGACGATGGCATGGATGCGCGCGACGGTTTCCGCGTCGAACGGCTCGACCGGCAGCGACATCCTGGCCGAGCCGAGCAGGCCGATCGCCTCCATCGCCACCTTGAAGGCGCCGACGCCCGCGGCATCGCCCGAACGGCCGGAAGCCTGGAACACGATCTCGAACAGGCGGTTGAGGTGCTCCTGCTCGGCGATGGCGGTTTTCATGTCGCCTGCGACGGCGGCCCTCCACAGCCGCACATAGGCGCCCGCATCGACATTGGCGAGGCCCGGCACCGCGCCGTCCGCCCCCATCATCGCCATCGCGTCCACCACCACCTCGTGCCCGGTGAACAAGGCCAGCGGCTTGCCCGCGGCCCGGTTCATCGCGATCAGGCGGCGGAAGCTGACATCGTCGCCCGAGGAATCCTTGACGCCCACGATCACGCCCTCGCGGCCCAGATCGATCAGCAACCCGGGCGGCAGCTTGGTCCTGACCCGGACCGGGATGTCATAGGCGAACAAGGGCCTGTCGATCCCGGCGCGGATCATGCGGAAATGCTCGGCGATCTCGGTTTCGTCGTTGATCGCATAAACCGGCGCGGTGGCGACGATCGCGTCGGCGCCGGCGCCGATCAGCGCGCGGGCGCTTTCGATCACGCGCGCGGCGGTCAGGTCGATCGCGCCAACGATGACCGGCACGCGGCCGGCGGCCTTGCGGCTTACGGCCCTGACGATGGCCAGGCGGTCGGCATCGGTCAGATAGGCGACCTGGCCGGTCGAGCCCATCGGAAACAGGCCATCGACCCCGGCGTCGATCAGGTGATCGACCAGGCGGTCGAGATCGTCGTAGTTCACCGTCCCGTCGGGATTGAGCGGGGTGACGATCGGCGGGATGATGCCGTGGAAGCGGGTCTTGGTCATGGCGTTCCGGTGCCTGTTCTTGAAAGGATCAGTGGAAGGATGCGGTCCGGCCGGGCGCGCTCAGGAGGCTTGGCGCGGCGGCAAGAAGCGTGCGGGTATAGTCTTGCGAGGGATTGTCCAGCACCCGCGCGCCGGGGCCGAATTCGACGACCTTGCCGCCCTGCATCACGGCGATGTCGTCCGAGACGTGGCGCACGGTCTGGATGTCGTGCGAGATGAAGACCATCCCCAGGCCAAGCTGACGCTTGAGATCCTGCAGAAGGTTCAGGATCTGGGCACGAACCGACACGTCGAGCGCCGAGGTCGGCTCGTCCGCGACGATGACCTGCGGTTCCAGCGAAAGGGCGCGGGCGATGGCCACGCGCTGGCGCTGCCCGCCCGAAAGCTGGGCCGGGATCGCATCCAGCACCGATTGCGGCAGCCCGACCATCGACACCAGTTCCGACACGCGAGCCCTGCGGGACGCGGCATCGCCGATGCCGTGCACCTCCAGCGGGTCGCTCAAGGCGTCGCGCACCAGCATCCGCGCGTTCAGCGCCGTTGCGGGATCCTGGAACACCACCGAAACCACGCGCCCGATCCGGCGGCGCGTGGCCGTGTCGAAACGGCCAACTTCCGATCCTTCGAACAGGACCCGGCCCGAGGACGGCGCCTGAAGCCCGATCATCACCTTGGCGGCGGTGGACTTGCCCGAACCCGATTCGCCCACCACGCCCAGGGTTCGGCCGCGATGAACGGCAAGCGAGACGTGATCCAGGGCGCGCATCACCCTGGGGTTGAAGAACCCCGCGCCACGGCTGCGGAAGTCCACGCAAACATCGCGCAGCTCGATCACCGGCGCCGTGCTGTTCTCTGGAGCGTTCATGCGCATTCTCCCATCGGCCGGACGGGCGGATCGTCGGGATGGGCGGCATAGAAATGCTCGGTCCCCGCGATCTGGCGGATCACGCGGGCATTGCGGGCCGGATCGGACGAACGCGGCGCGAACCTGTCGCCCTTGGGAAAGTCGATGGGCGAGGGCACGGTGCCTGGGATCTGATGCAGGCGCGCAGCGCCGGCCTCGATGCTCAGGACCGCACCCAGCAGGCCGCGGGTGTATTCGTGGACCGGCTGGGTCAGAAGCTCGCGGACGCGGCCCTGTTCGACCATCTGGCCGGCATACATCACCACCACGCGATGCGCGATCTCGGCCACCAGCGCCAGATCGTGCGACACGAAGACCATCGCGAAGCCCAGTTCGCGGCGCAGCCGGTCGAGAAGCTCGACCACCTGCTTCTGCACCGTCACGTCAAGCGCCGTGGTCGGCTCGTCGGCGATCACCAGCTTGGGATCGCGGGTCAGCGCCATGGCGATCAGCACCCGCTGGCGCTGTCCGCCCGACAGTTCGTGCGGATAGGAGGCAAGCGTGCGGGCGGGGTCGAGGCCCACCATCTCGAGCAGATCCTCGGCGCGGCGCGTACCGCCGCGCGCGGTCAGCTGGGCCATCTGCGCCCGGATCAGCATCGCCGGATTGAGCGATGACAGCGCATCCTGATAAATCATCGCGATGCCCTTGCCGCGCAGGGCGTCGCGCTCCTTGCGCGTCATGGTCAGAAGGTTGCGGCCTTCGAACAGGATCTCGCCCGTCAGCCGCGCCCTCGGGGACAGAAGCCCCATGATCGCCAGCGAGGTGATCGACTTGCCGCAACCGGATTCGCCCACCAGCGCCAGCGTTTCGCCCGGACGGACCGAAAACGACACGTCGTCTACCACGTCGACCAGCCCATGCCGTGAAAAGCCGATGGACAGGTTCCTGACCTCGAGCAAGGGCTTTCGCCCGGCGTCCTCCAGCACGGGCCGGTCCGTGCGCGACAGTTCAACCCGGCGCAGCTCGGCCAGGCGGTCGGCAAGGGAGACCTCCGGCCCGGCCAAGGCTGCGTCGGACATGGCGGCCACCTTGGTCGGCGCGATGGCGGCTTCGACCGCCGCGGGATCGACGGAGGAGCGGGCGCGCGGGGCGGCCATCGCGTCGGTCATGCCCTCGGCCAGGATGTTCAGCGCCAGAACCGTCACGGTGATCAGCAGGCCGGCGAAGAAGGTGGGCCACCAGCCGCCCGACATGACAAGCTGGCGTCCCGCGGCCATCACGTTGCCCCAGGACGGCTCGGGATCGGGCACCCCCGCCTGAATGAAGGAAAGCGAGGCCTCGAAGACGATGGCGTCGGCCACCAGGACGGTGGCGAAGACCAGCACGGGCGCAAGGCAGTTGCGCGCGACATGGCGGACGATGATGCGGAACGTCGAGGCCCCCATGACGCGCACCGCCGCGACATAATCCTCGCCATACTGGCCGATGATGTTGGCCCGGATCACCCGCGTCAGCTGCGGCGTGTAGAGAAAGGCGATGGTCAGGACGAGAACCGCGAGCGACTGGCCGAAGACCGTGACGAACACCACGGCCAGCGCGATGCCGGGAAACGACATCACCATGTCGAGGAGACGCATCAGGATCTCGGAGGTCCAAGGGCCGGCGGTGGCCGCGATCGCGCCAAGGACGGCGGCGGCCATAAGCGCCACGGCGGTGGCCGCGATGCCGATGACCAGCGAATAGCGCGCGCCGTAAAGCAGCCGGGCAAAGATGTCGCGCCCCTGCCGGTCGGTGCCGAACCAATGGGTCGCGTCGGGCGCCGCCGGCCCCGGGGTCAGGCCGGTCGCCAGCGGATCGTGCACGGCAAGCACCGGCGCGAACAGGGCCGCAAGCACGACGATCATCAGGATGGCGAGCGCCACCTTCGACACCGGCGGCAACTGGCGCAGCCGTGCAAGGCTTTGTCCCGGTGCGCCAAGGCGTTCGGCAAGCTGGGTGCGGATCATCTCAGACCGTCCGGATGCGCGGGTTGACCAGGACATAAAGCAGGTCAACGATGGTGTTGATGACGACGAAGGCTATCGCCACGGTCAGGGTGACCCCTTGCACGAGGTTCGGTTCGTTGTTGGTCACGCCGTTCAGGATCAGCATGCCCATGCCGTTGATGGTGAAGATGATCTCGATGATGACGGCGCCGCCCAGCAGGTAGCCGACGCGCAGGCCGAGCACGGTGATGGGCGTGATCAGTGCGTTGCGCAGGACGTTGCGGCCGACCACGACACGCCGGGGGATGCCCGCGCCGAGCGCGGTGCGGACATAGTCGCGGTCCAGTTCCTCGACGACCGAGGTACGGACCACGCGCGACAATTGCCCGATCACCGGCACGGCCAGCGCGACGGCGGGCAACAGCATCCGCAGGAACCAGCCGACCGGGTCGTCGGTCAGCGCGGGCAGCCGCCCGGCGGTCGGCAGCAGCGAGATCACCCCGACCTTGCGGCCCAGAAGCTGGATCAGCAGGATCGCCAGCCAGAAGGACGGCGTCGAAAGCGAGGCAATGGAGATCAGGCGGATCAGCTGGTCGGGCCAGCGGCCGCGATGGATGGCGGCAAGAACGCCCAATGCCAGCGAACAGGCGACCGCGAACAGCAGGCCGAGGAAGGTCAGTTGAAGCGTGATCGGAAAGGCGCGGGCCACCTCGTCATAGACCGGAAGCTGCCGGGCGGAATAGCTGCCGAAATCCAGCCGCGCCAATCCCGAAAGGAAGGCGATGTAACGCTGGGGCAACGGATCGTCGAGGCCGTGCGCCTCGCGATATGCCTGCCGGGCCTCGACCGAGGCGCCCTCGCCCAGGGCGGTGATCGCCGGGTCGATCCTGGAAAAGGACATGATGAAGAAGACAAGGAACGTGATCCCGAGGATCATGACCGGCAACTGCGCGAGGCGGCGTCCGATCAGGGTTAGCACCTTCGACATGGGTCCGTGGCTCGCTTTCTGGAGGACATGGGCAGTCGCAACCGCGAAGGGATCGGTCATCCTTCGTCGCCTTGCGGGCCGGCAGGGAAGGAATTTCCGGGGCGCGGGCGCGCGCCCCGGTCTTCGGGCTATTGCCTGACACCGACGTCCAGGAAGGACAGGCCGGTGGTCGGAACCGGGGCAAAGCCCTCGAGTTGCTCGGCGTCCCAGGCGGTCGGCAACTGGCGGTGGAACAGCGGATAGAGCGGAACCTGTTCGGACAGGAGGTCGAAGGCCTCGTTCCACTTGGCCTGCTGTTCTTCGCCCGAAAGCTGCTGCGCCGCCGCCAGGGTTTCGGTCAGCGTCTTGTATTCGGCGCTGCCCGCCCAACGATAGCGGTCCTTCGGCCAGACGTTGTCGCCATACCACCATTGCATCAGGATGTCGGGGTCGTTGCCGAACACCGACGGATCGCCCGGCGCGATCATCACCTGCATCTCGCCGGCATCGACCTTGGTGTACTGGCCGCCGGACTGGCCGATATCGAGCGTGGTGTTGAAGCCCACCTGATCCAGCGAGTCCTTGATGATCGGTGCCACGTCCTTGACCCAGCCGTGGTCCGTGCTCATCAGCTTGATGTCAAGCTTGGGCGTGCCCGCCTCGGTCAGGAGCGCCTTGGCCTTTTCGGGATCGTAGGCATAGACGGTCGAAGCCCGGTGATAGTTCGGATGCGTTTCCGGCAGGAACGAGGTCGCCGCCGTCGCATTGCCCAGCATCCCCGTGCCGATGATCTTGTCCATGTCCAGCGCGTAAAGGAACGCCTGACGAACGCGCACGTCGTCGAAGGGCTCGGCCGAGGTGTTGAACATTGCGAACAGCAGCCCGAAGGACTGGGCCTTTTCCAGCGTCGCCACCGCGGAAACGGTATCGGCGTCGATATAGGGCACGTCCTCGATCGCCATTACGGTCCCGGAACTGAGCGCGTTGACGCGCGCGGTCGGGTCGGCGATCAGGTTCCAGACCATGGCCTTGGCCAGGGCGGGGCGCGGGCCGTTATAGGCGTCGAATCGCTCGAACTCGATCTGCGCCTCGGGCACGGCCGAGATCAGCCTGTAGGGGCCGGAACCGATCGGCAGCTTGCCGAACGCCTCGGCATCCGCCTCGACCGCGGCGCGGGGCACAATCTTCACCGAGCCCAGCCGCTCGTTGAAGAGCGAGAACGGAAACTTCGTGGTGATCCTGACCGTGTCGGGGGACACGGCCTCGACCGTGTCGATGAACAGGACGAACGACCGGAAAAGCGACTGCGATTCGGGGTCCTGCACCCGGGCGAAGGAATAGACGACGTCATCGGCCGTCACCGGCGTGCCGTCGTGGAAGGTCGCGCCCTCGCGCAGCTTGATCGTGTAGGTCAGCCCGTCCTCGCTGACCGGCATTTCCGCCGCAAGCGCCGCGTAGGGCTCGCGGGTGACCGGGTCGAGATCGACGAGCCCCTCGAACAGGTGCCAGTTGACCGCCTGCGTCACCGCACCCGAAGCATTCAGCGGATCCAAGGTTCCCGACAGCCCATAGGCGATGGCCGCCTGGATGGTCGCTTCGGGATCCACCGCAGCCTCTTGGGCGGCAAGCCTGCCGATCCCCAGCAACGATGTCGAGACCAAGGCCCCTGCCGCAAGGCAAAGCGCGCGGCGCGACAGTGCAAGTCCTCCGTTATGCATGGCTCCTCCCAAAGCTTGACATAAGACGTCTGATGTCTCTTTAATGGAACAGAGGGCGTTTGGCAACCCTCTGTCAAACATGGCATGAAAGACCGGCGGCGATGCGACCGCCCGCAGTGCATACCGGACGCATGAGGAGAAAGCGCGGCATGGATTCGACCAGAGACCCCGATATCGGCGAGTCCCGTATGCGCCGTTCCACCACCGCGGAAGAGATCAAGCGGCTGATCCTGAAAAACGGTCTGCGCCCCGGGGATGCGATCCCGACCGAGCCGGAATTATGCGAAAAGCTTGGCGTCTCCCGATCTTCGGTCCGAGAGGCGATCCGCGCGCTTGCCACGCTTGACATCGTCGAGGTGCGCCACGGGCACGGCACCGTCGTCGGCGAAATGCGTTTGAAGCCGCTGGTCGAAACCCTGGTCTTCCGGGGCGTGTTGTCGGCGGGCGACGAACTTGCGGCGCTGCGCGAGGTCGTGGAACTGCGCCTTGCATTGGACCTGGCGCTGGCGGACCAGGTGATCGAACAGCATCGCGGCAAAAGCAGTCCGGTGCTTGCAAATCTGGTCCAGCAGATGCTGACCCATGCCGAGGCGGGCCGGTCATTTCTGGCCGAGGATCGCCGGTTCCACACCGAGCTTCTGGCGCCGATCGGCAACCAGCTTGCCGGTCAACTCGTCGCGGCCTTTTGGGACATCCATTCGGCCGTGCTGCCCCGGCTTGGCCTGGCCTTGCCCGCCGACATCCTGCTGACGGCCAAGGCTCATGGCGATATCCTTGCGGCTGCCGAGAGCGGCGATACCCAAGCCTATCGGGCCGCCATCATCGCCCATTACGAGCCGTTGCTGCGTATGCTGTCATCCACGGGCAAGGGTCACGGCGCGGAACAAACGCAAGCCTAGCTGTTCATTCCCGGCTTTGGTGAACGGATCACCTGCAGCGGGTTTGCGATGACGACCCGCGCCACGAAAGGGGTCAGAAGCCTGACGATGACCGCAGTATTGCCCGTCGCCTCCAGAACGACCTCGTCATCCGGACGCAGGGCCTGCCCGAAAGCCACCACCGCGTCATGATCAAGATCGATCCTGACATCTGTCGTGCTTCCATCCTCAAGGATCGCAACCTGCGCGAAGCTTCGATGAACATCCATTCCTATGGATCGCATGCAAAATCCTCCCTGTTGCCGATGGAGGAGTGCGCGGGCTGTGCGACATCTACGGATACGCGCTCACAGCGCAGACGGGATAGTCGCAGGGGCGGCCAGATAACAACGCGAGCTCGCAGCTCAAAGTCAATTCGGCCTGCCCGCTTCACTGTCAAGACGGCCGCGCAACAGTCCCGGGCGATGCTCTTTCCGCACCCGCAACCTGCTCGTGAGTCAGCGAACTCAACTGGTCAACGCGCTTCGCGGCCATCTTGCCGAACACGGCGTCATCTTGGGCAAGGGCACCGGCCACGAGCGGAAGCATGAACCCGACAACACCTGACAACGGGGGCTGACTGATCAGCGCCCATCACGGAAGCAGCCTGCTGAGGATGGTCAGCTCCGCTGAAATCCGATGAAATCGGACACCTCGCGAGCCGTCTCGACCAGCATCGGGGCGACTTCGTCGACCCGCTCGCCAAGCCGCGCTTCGGGACCGAGCAGAGACAGACAGCCGACGACCGCGCCTCCCGCGCCGAAGATCGGGGCGCCAAGCGCCAGGGCGCCCGGAACCGCTTCGCCGCGGCTGATCGAATAGCCGCGGGCGCGGATCTCGTCGAGCTGCTTGCGCAACTCCTCTGGCGTCAGGGTCTGCTCGGTGAAACTTTCCATCCCCGAGGCCACGACGCTGTCGAACAGCTCTCGATCCGCAAAGGCCAGAATGGCCTTGGAGGAACCGATATAAAGCGGCCGCGGCCGGCCGATCACGGTATGGACCCGGACGGCGTGGTGGGTCTCGGCCTTGGCGATGCAATAGGTCTGCCGGCCCGACAACAGTCGGAATTGCGCCGTTTCCTGCGTCCGGTCGCGCAGCGAATCCAGATAGGGCTGGATCAACGCGGCGATGTTCAGCTGCGCCGCCGCTGCATTGCCGATAAGCAGCGCCTCGACCCCCAGAGACCAGCGCTCGGTCTTGTCGCGCACCACCAGGTTGCGCGCCTCCAGAGTTGCGAGCAACCGCAGGGTACGCGACTTGTTCAGGCCCAGCCGGCTCTGGATTTCCGTCAGGGTCAGATGCGGATTCTCGGAGACGAACATCAGCACGCGCAGGCAGGCATCCGCCGCCTCGACCACGTAGCGCTGCCTGCTGTCAGCCAGTTCTGCTCGCATACCGCCCTGGTCCTTTCCTCAGATGGCCGCGATGAAATCGCGCAAAACGTTAGTAATCTGCCCACGAAGGCTGGAAAAGCCCGGTTCTTTCTTCTCGAAACGCGCCTCGTCCATGTAGAGGCTGCGGTTCAGCTCGATCTGGATGGCGTGCCGTCCCCGTGCCGGATCGGAAAAGCGCCGGATCAGTTGCCCGCCCTTGTACGGCCAGTTGATCGTGGTTTTCAGCCCCTGTGCCTCGAACAGCCCGGCCAGCAGGCGGGTCAGCTCCGGGGCGGCGGTCGTGCCGTCGCAGTCCGAGACGACGATATCCGGCCGCTGCCCGCCCGGGTCGTCGTTCATCGCATTGCCGCGCGATTTCATCGAATGGCAATCGAGATGCACCACCCGGCCGAACGCCGCATGGGTATCGTCCACCAACCCGCCGAGCGCGGCGTAATAGGGGTCGTAGCAGGTCTCGATGCGACGCAGCACCTCGGCGGCCGGCAGCGGCGCGGCATAGACCGGAACGCCCGGCAGCGCCAGGCGGCGCAGCAGACCCATGCCCACGGCACTCTTATTGCCCGGCCGGGTCTCGAAAGGCAGCGCGCCGGCCACCAGCGCCGGGTCGATGTCGTCGCGGGTCCGGTTCAGATCCAGATAGAAGCGCGGGAAGCGCGCCACCAGCATGGCCGCGCCCAGAGAAGGCGCCGCACCGAAAAGCTCGTCCACCCAGGCATCCCAGGAGGTCAGCAGCTCCGCCTCGGCCGCGATGGGCGCGAAGCCGGCGGGATAGGCCCGCCAGCTATGCGGGGAATCGAGGATCACGGGAACGCGCCGCCCCTCGACGGCCGGTTTGATGGTGAACGGGGCAAGTGTGTCGGTATCGTGAATCATGGATTGGTCCGGGAAGTCGAGTGAAGGAAACAGGCCGCCTCATGCCCGGCCCGCAGCGCCGCCAACGCCGGGTGATGGGCACGGCAGACCTCCATGGCCTGCCGGCAGCGCGGGTTGAAATAACAGCCCTGCGGCGGGTCGAGCGGCGAGGGAACCTCGCCCGCCAGCGGCGCGTGCCGGCGCGCGCGGTTCTTCAGCGACGGGTTCTGCGTCATCAGCGCCCGCGTATAAGGGTGCTCGGGATGAGCAAACAGCTCGGCCGCCGGCGCCGCCTCGACGATCTCGCCCAGATACATGATGGCGACGCGGTCGCTCAGATGGCGCACCACCGACAGATCGTGGCTGATGAACACATAGGTCAACCCGAACTTTTCCCGCAGCTCCATGAACAGGTTGATGACCTGCGCCTGGATCGAGACGTCCAGCGCCGCAACGCTTTCATCACAGATCAGCAGCTTGGGCTGCATCGCCAGGGCACGGGCGATGCCGATGCGCTGGCGCTGCCCGCCCGAGAACTGGTGCGGATAGCGGTCGGCGACATCCGGGCTCATCGACACCGCCTCCAGCACCTCGGCCACCTTGTCGCGCGCCTGCGAGGGCTTGATGCGGCCGTGATAGAGCGGCGCCTCGGTGATGATGTCAAAGATGCGATAGCGCGGATTCATCGCCGCGGCGGCATCCTGAAAGATCATCTGGATGTCCAGCGCCGCCGCCCGCGCCTCGGGCGTGTCGCGGGCGATGACGTCATGGCCGTCCAGCAGCACCCGCCCCGCCGTCGGCCGGGTGATCCCCGCCAGCATCCGCGCCACGGTCGACTTGCCGCAGCCGGATTCGCCGATCAACCCCAGCACCTCGCCGCGCTCGAGCGAGGCGCTGAATTCGCGCACGGCATGGACCGCGGGCGAGGTCGAGTTGCGCAAGCCCAGGGCGCCCAGGCCGCGGGCGATCAGGTCGGGTCGGGTCGAGAAGGTCTTCTTCAGCCCCTTGATCTCAAGAAAGCTCATGGAGGGCTCCTTCGGCAGCATTCGCGGGGTGGAAGCAGCGGAAGCGGGTCTCGGCCGAGACCCGCTCGGGCGGCATGGCGCGGCAGGCTTCGCTGGCGCGGTGGCAACGCGGGCGGAAGGGACAACCCTCGGGAAGATTCAGCAGCGAGGGGGTCATGCCAGGGATCTGGAACAGCGCCGCGCCGCGCGGCTGGCCTTCGGGCAGCGAGCGGATCAGCCCCTCGGTATAGGGGTGATGCGGGCGGTCGAGCACGGCATCGGTCGGCCCTTCCTCGACGATGCGGCCGGCGTACATGACCGCGATGCGGTTCGCGATCTCGGCCGCCACGCCCAGGTCGTGGGTGATCCAGATGAAGCCGGTACCGTGCTCCTCGCACAGCTTTCGGATCAGATAGAGGATCTGCGCCTGGATCGTCACGTCCAGCGCCGTGGTCGGCTCATCGGCGATGATCAGGTCGGGCTTGTTGAGCAGGGCGATGGCGATGGCCACGCGCTGGCGCATACCGCCGGAAAGCTCGTGCGGATAGTTGCGCAGCCGCGCCTCGGGCGCCGGGATGCCGACCTCGCGCAGCGCCTCCAGCGCGCGGCGGCGGGCCTCGACCTTGGACACTTTGCGGTCGTGGATGCGGATGGTCTCGATCATCTGGTCGTCGATGCGCAGCACCGGGTTCAGCGTCATCATCGGGTCCTGGAAGATCATCGCGATGCGATCGCCGCGAATCCGCGCCATCTCGGCATCACTTTTCCCCACCAGATCCTGCCCGTTCAGCAGGATCCTGCCCTCGGTGATCCGGCCCGGCGCGCTGACCAGCCCCAGGATCGAGAAGCCGGCCACGGTCTTGCCCGAGCCGCTTTCACCGACCAGCGCCACGATCTGGCCGCGGCCGACTTGCAGGTCGAGCCCGTCGACAGCGCGGGCCACGCCACCGCGCGTGAAGAAATGCGTCTTCAGCCCGCTGATTTCCAGAAGCTCTCGGGTCATGGTCAGGCCTCCAGCTTGGGGTTGAAGATGTCGCGCAGCCGGTCGCCGACGATGTTGATCGCCAGCAGCAGGATCAGCAGCGCAAGGCCGGGATAGATCGAGATCCAGTATTCCGAGCCCAGCATGAACTCGAAGCCGTTGGCGATCAGCAGGCCCAGCGAGGGCTCGGTCGGCGGCAGGCCGAGGCCGAGGAAGCTCAGCGTCGCCTCCAGCGTGATGGCATGGGCGGTCTGGATGGTCAGGATGACCAGCAGCGGCGGCAGGCAGTTCGGCAGGATATGGCGGAACATGATGCGGGCGGCGCCCAGCCCCTGAGAGCGGGCGGCGGCAACATAGTCCTTGGCCATTTCGGAAAGCGCCACCGACCGCACCGTGCGGGCGTAATAGGCCCATTGCACGGCGATCAGCGCGATCAGCACCTTGTCAATGCCCGATCCCAGAGTCGCCAGCAGCACCAGGGCGATCAAGATCGCCGGAAAGGACAGCTGCAGATCGACGATCCGCATGATGGCCTGATCGACGCGCTTGCCGTGATAGGCCGCGAGCAGTCCGAAGCTTGCGCCGATCAGCGCCCCGATCAGCGCGCTGGACAGGCCGATGCCGATCGAGATGCGCAGCCCGTAGATAATGGCGCTGAGCAGGTCGCGACCCGCCTCGTCGGTGCCCAGCAGATAGGTCATCGAGCCGTCGAATGCCTCGGTTCCGGGGGGCAGCCGGCCGTTGAAGATGGTCACCTGCGACAGGTCATAGGGGTTCTGCGGGGCGATGAGCGGCGCGAAAAGCGCGACGAGCGGCAGCAGGATCAGCACGATCAGCGCAAGGACAGCCACCGGGCTGCGGGCGAACTGGGCGCCGCGATCGCGCAATTGAAGCGAAAACATGGGTCAGCCTTTCTGTGTCCGGTCTCAGTCCTGCACCGAGCCGAGGCGGATGCGCGGATCGAGCGCGACGTAGAGCAGGTCCACGACGAGGTTGATGACGACGAAAAGCAGCGTGACCATCATCAGGTAGGCGACGACGACAGGCCGGTCGAGGCTGAGGATCGAGGTGATGATCAGCCGCCCGATGCCAGGCCAGGCGAAGATGGTCTCGGTGACGACCGAATAGGCAATCAGGTGGCCCAGCTCGATGCCGATGACCGTCACCACCGGGATCATCACGTTCTTGCCGATATGCTTGATATAGAGCCGCGGGCCGCGCACGCCCTTGGCGCGGGCGAACTTGACATAGTCCTGCGAGGCGACCTCGACCGTGCCGGCGCGCGTCAGCCTGGTGATGATGGCCATCTTGGTCAGCGACAGGTTCAGCGCCGGCAGGAACAGGTGGCTCAGCCCGTCCCAGGTCAGGAAGCTCCACTGGATGCCGAAAACCGAAACCGTGTCGCCGCGCCCGGTGGCCGGAAACCAGCCCAGCGTCACCGAGAAGACTAGGATGAACACGATGCCGACCCAGAAGCTTGGCAGCGAGAAGCCGAAGATCGAGCCGCCCATGATCAGCCGCGACAGGTAGCTTTTCGGCCGTAGCCCGGCATAGAGCCCGGCGGGCAGCCCGACGCTCAGCGCGATCACGAAGGCCGCCGCCGCCAGTTCCAGCGTCGCGGGCAACCGCTCCATGATCACGTCGAAGACCGGACGGTTGAAGACGAAGCTGTGCCCGAAATCGCCGTGCAGCGCGTTGGAGACAAAGATCCAGAACTGCGTCCAGATCGGCTGGTCGAGGCCGAGATGGCGCCGCGCCTCCTCGATCTGGGCCTGGTTGGCCGAGGGATCGACCAGCAGATAGACCGGGTCGCCGATTAGGTTGAGGCCGAAGAACACGATGACCATCATGGCCAGGATGATCATGGCGGCGGTCAGGATGCGTCGGATGAGGTATTCTGTCACTGGCGAAGTCCTCGCTGGCTGGGCAAATCGCGGGCCGGGCGCGATGGGGCACCCGGCAAGCGTGCCTTACTTCTGCGCGGTGATGTTCGAGGCGCGGGTGAAGACATCGGTGCGCGGCGTGACCGTCAGCCCCTCGCGCGCCGCCCAGACGCCCGACAGGAAATGCACCGGCACGATCGCCACCTCGTCGAGCGCCCGGGTCTCGGCCGCCTTCAGCAGCTCCTCGCGCTTCGCCGGATCGTTCTCGACCACAGCCTCGTTCGCCAGCCGGTCCACCTCGGGGTCCGAGAACCGGCCGCGGTTGTTGGCGCCGGTGCCGGCCTCCTCGTCATAGGTCATCGCCAGGGCCGACAGCGCGGCATCGGCCACGCCATTGGCGGCGCCGAAGCCGACCAGGAAGAAGGCGAATTCCGGCTCGCCGTTCGGGCCGCCATTGCTGGCGCGGCCGAAGAAGGTCGAGCCGGGCAGCGTCTGCACCTGCGTCTTGATGCCGCCCGCCGACAGAAGCTGGCCCATCGCCTGGCAGACCTTGGCGTCGTTCATGTAGCGGTCCGAGGTGCAGTGGATGGTCAGGTTGAACCCTTCGGGATAGCCCGCCTCGGCCAGAAGGGCGCGCGCCTTCTGCGGATCGTAGGCCGGCGGGGTCAGTTCGGGGAAATGCCCGACCATGCCCTCGGGGACAAACTGGCCGGCCGGGGTGGCGAGCCCGTCCATGATCCGGTCCGAGATCAGCTCGCGGTTCAGCATCAGCGACACGGCCTGCCGGACCCGGACATCGAGGAACGGGTTGGGAATCGGCGCCCCGCTCTGGTCGGTGACATACCGGTTCTTTTCCGCATGCTGATTCAGCGCGACGTAGTTCAGCATGTAGGAGGTGCCGGAAAACACCTGCATCCCGGGCTCGCTCTTCAGCCGGGCGACCAGCGTCGGCGCCACCTCGTCGATGACGTCCACGTCGCCCGAAAGCAGCGCCGCCACGCGCGTGCTGTCATTGGCGATGAAGCGATAGGTCAGCTTCTCGAACTCCGGCGCGCCGCCCCAATAGGCGTCGTTCGCCTCCAGCGTGACATGATCGCCCGGCACCCATTCGACCCATTTATAGGGCCCGGTGCCCACAGCCGCCTTGCCCGACAGGAAATCCTGCTCGGCCGCATCCTTCGCGGCCGCGCTGGAAACGATGCCAAAGGTCGTCAGATTGTTGATCAGGATGGCCGAGGGCTGGGTGGTGTGGATGCGGAAGGTCAGATCGTCGACGATCTCGACCGCCTTCACATCGTTCAGATAGGTGGCGAAGGTGCGCGACGCCTTCAGCGTCTTCGCCCGCTCGATCGAGAATTTCACGTCCTCGGTGGTCAGCGGCTTGCCGTCGTGGAAGGTGACGCCCGGACGCAGATGGAACTGATAGACGGTCGGCTCGACCAGTTCCCATGTCTCGACCAGCCCCGGCACCGGCTGCTGGGCATTGTCGGTGCCGAACAGCGGCTCATAGACCTGCCCGCCGATATTGCGGTTCGGGCCGAACAACACATGCGGGTCGGCCGAGGAGATCTCGGCCTTGATGCCGATGTCCAGGTCCTCGGCCCAGGCACCGCCGGCAAGAAGGGCCAGCGCGGCCGCGCCGCAGCACAGCGTCGATTTCAGCGTCATCATTTCCTCCCGTTTTATTCATCAAAATTCAGTTTTATTTTATTGCAGAGATCGCAGGATCGTGCAACAGAAATGTCGCTACCCGAGGAGGACGAGGATGCTGACCCCTGTTGAAACTGCGGTTCTGAAGCAAGCGGACACGGATCTTGGCTGGTCCCTGATCGAGATATTCTCGCGCCAGTTCCGCTGCTTGCCCGACGAGGTCCGGCAGGGCGCCGAGCAGTTGCGCGCCCATCTGCTGGAGGCCGTGCTCGACCCCGCCATGCATCAGGCCGAGATCTATCTGGGCATCCCGATCTCGGCCCGGGTCCGGGTGGCAGGGCAGGTGATTCCGGCCAAGGCCTCGGCGCTTTCCCCCCTGGCCGCCATCACCGCGCCGGCGCTGCACCTGCCGTCCCGCAACGGCGTCGGCCGCCTGCATAGCGGCGATCCGGCGGTGCTGTTCGACTTCGGAACCGAACCGGTCGAAGCGGTGCTGACCAGGGTCAGGGGCCGCATCGTCGTGACGGACGGGCTGTCGAACCCTGCCCGCACCCGCCTACTGGAGGATCTCGGTGCCCTGGGGGTTATCGTCGTGAACCCCGGAGACCGCTCGCATTGGGGCACGAACTCGCTGATCTGGGGTAACCCGGACGACCGCACCATGGCGGAACTGCCGCGCATCGCCTCCATCGCGGTGCCGCATGCGGCGGGCCCGGCATTGCTGGCTGCCTCTGCCGCTGGCGAGCCGGTGACGCTCGAGGCCGAGATGCTGCATGGCTGGCACGAGCAGCCCGTCCTGACCGTCGACGTGCATCCGGCAGGTGGACCAAGCGCGGATTTCGTGCTGCTCCACAGCCATTACGACAGTTGGGAGGTCGGCGTCGGCGACAATGCCACCGGCAATGCCGTGCTGCTCGAAGTGGCGCGGCTGCTGAGCCGGAACCGCCAGCATCTTACCCGCACCATCCGCTTCGCCTGGTGGCCGGGGCATTCCGCCGGGCGCTACGCCGGCAGCACCTGGTATGCCGACCATTTCGGCCATGCGCTGCACGAGCATTGCGTCGCGCATGTGAATTGCGACAGTCCGGGCTGCCGCGACGCCACCTCCTATGCCTCGATCCGCGGCATGATCGAGGCGGAGCCGCTGGTGGCCGGCGCGATCATGGACCTTTTCGGGCAACCGACCGAGCTGACCTCGCCCGGCCGGGCCGGCGACTATTCCTTCTGCAATCTCGGCATCACCGGCTGCATGCTGACCAGCTCCATGGTGCCCGAGCAGGAACGCCACGCCCGTGGCTGGTATGCGGTCGGGGGCTGCGGCGGCGATCCGGCATGGCATAGCGAATACGACACCATGGAGATCGCCGACCGTGCCGTGCTGGCCAATGACATCCGCCTTTACGCGCTGTTGGCCCTGCGCCTGTCGGCCGCAGGTCGGCTGCCGCTGGATTATCGCCGTGCCATGGCAAGGCTTACGCCGCATCTTGCCGCCCTTTCGCACAACGCAACCAAGAATCTGGGACATGATTTCGGGCTGGCGCAGGCGCTGGCAAGCGTCGAGACCAGCCTCGGGGCTTATTACCGGTCAGACAGCGATCCCGCGGCATGGAATCGCGGCCTCATGGTCCTATCGCGCGAGATCGTGCGGCTGGGCTATGCCGCAAGCGGCATTCACGACCAGGATCCCGCCCGGCCGGCCGGACCGCTACCCCTCGCCGAAGGGCTGCTAGAGCAGGATGCCGGCGCCACGCCTGCATGTCGGACCCGCCTTCTCCGGGCGACACAGGACGCCATCCATCGCCTGAGATTGATCGCCGAAGCGGCCCGCCTGAAGAACACGATTGCTGGGGATGATTGCACCTGAAACGCTTCGGCTTATGGTTCAGGCTCTACCACCAGCGCACATCCCCTGCATCCGGCCCACCATAGTCGATGCTGCTCACCACCGCAGGATCAACGTCCTGCCTTTCTCGTATTCTCCAGCCCTGCCCCGCTCTTTCCCTTTGAACACTTCACCGGTCGCAACAGGCTTCCGCCCCTCGCCAGCGGTGTTTCCACCATATCGATGTTGACAAAGGGAAAAGCATGGCCTGAAGTGAATAAACCCAGCAACCTTCGCTTATGGATGCACGCATAAGATATAGGGATCTGCCGGTTGCATTATTGTTTGCCAGAGAAGCTCGATGATGAAATTCCCACGCGATCATGACAATAAGCCAGCCGCTTGGAGATTAAGCGGAAAGCGCCCGGAAAAGGTTTGGGAGCGATTTTCTCC
This sequence comes from Paracoccus sp. MKU1, assembly GCF_001447385.1. Lineage (GTDB taxonomy): Bacteria > Pseudomonadota > Alphaproteobacteria > Rhodobacterales > Rhodobacteraceae > Paracoccus. The sequence continues at coordinate 26,130 of NZ_LLWQ01000114.1, forward strand.
CAGCTACGAAACGCAGCTTGAACGCATGGTGAAGCTACTGGAAAAAAAGAGGTTTTCAGTTGAAATTCGCGGCGCAGGAAGCGAGGATGGGGAATATATCAGCGCCATCCGACAATCACCGTATCGTAGTATATTTCGAATGCTGGAGGATCCGAGGGAAGCTCTTTTCATATCCGAAATGGATGATAATGAGCTAGAAGATTGGCTGGAAAAGGGCGATCATTAGCTGGTTGCTGAAGCAGTCGACCCTCGACCTGGTTTGCGGAACATGATTCACCCTTTGCGCGGCAACGGCGGGGGTGATGATGCGCGGGACGGACAAGGCGAGCGGATCGCTGTTCAGCTATGTCGACTTGGAGGCACGTATCCCCGCGCGGCATCCACTGCGCAAGATCCGGCAGGTGGTGAACGGCGCGCTGCCGGATCGCGAGCCCGTGACTGTGGCCGCCTGGCTGCGACGTCATCCGCAGATCGAGATTGTCGCGCGGGATCGGAATGGCGGGTAGAGCCCGCTCGTCACATATTCGGGTAGTTGGGCCCGTCGCCGCCCTGCGGGGTTGTCCAGTTGATGTTCTGGCTGGGGTCCTTGATGTCGCAGGTCTTGCAATGGACGCAGTTCTGGAAGTTGATCTGGAACTTCGGCCCCACAGGCCCCTCCAGCACCTCGTAGACCCCGGCCGGGCAGTAGCGCTGCGCGGGTTCCGCATAGAGCGGCAGGTTCACCGAAATCGGGATCGCGGGGTCCTTCAGCTTCAGGTGGCAGGGCTGGCTTTCCTCGTGGTTGGTGAAGGAAAACGCCACGTTGGTCAGCCGGTCGAAGCTGAGCTTGCCGTCGGGCTTCGGGTAGTCGATGGGCTGGAAATCCGCGGCCTTGCCGGTGGCCTCGGCGTCGGTCTTGCCGTGCTTCCAGGTGCCCAAGGGGTTCCAGCCGGTGAGGTTCGCCACCCACATGTCGAAGCCTCCCAGCGCCAGCGAGGCCCAGAGCCCCAGCTTCGACCAGAGTGGCTTGACGTTGCGCACCGGCTTCAGGTCGCGGGCGATGGGGCCGGAGCGCAGGTCGGCCTCGTAATCGGTCAGCTCGTCGCCCGCGCGGCCCG
>NZ_LLWQ01000115.1 GCF_001447385.1 Paracoccus sp. MKU1
ATCGCCGCCAGCATCTGGCCGGTGGCGTTCATGTCGTTGTCGATGGCCTGCTTGCCGGCGATGATGAGTTCGGTGCCTTCGGCCTTGGCCACCGCGGCGAGGATCTTCGCCACCGCCAGCGGCTCGATGTCCTGCTGCACGTCGTCCGCGGCCACCACCAGGATCGCCCGGTCCGCGCCCATGGCCAGCGCGGTGCGCAGCGTCTCGGCCGCCTGCTTGACGCCGATGCTGACGGCGATCACCTCCTCGGCCTGACCCTTCTCCTTCAGACGGATCGCCTCCTCGACCGCGATCTCGTCGAACGGGTTCATCGACATCTTCACATTCGCCAAATCGACACCAGACCCGTCGCTCTTAACGCGCGCCTTCACGTTGTAGTCGATCACGCGCTTCACTGGCACGAGTATGTTCATGATCCTCTTTCCGATTCAAAGAATTAGAGCAGGCCGGTTTCCAGCTCGGCGGTCTGCCGCAAACTGGATTCGGTGAAGCGCTTCATGGAGAAGGGCTGTGCATAGCCCGGCAAGGCCGCCCCGGCGAGCCAGGAAGCAAGCAGTTCTCCGGTGGCGCAGGCCGCCATCGTGCCGTGGCCCGAAAGGCCGCAGGCCATGAATGCGCCTTCCGGTCCCATCGGGCCGATCAGCGGCCAGTTGTCCCGGGTGCGCGTATACCAGCCGCCGTAATGCGACATCTGGCGTGGCAACCTGCCGTAATAGGCCTTGAGGCCGGGGTTCAGGCGCGCGGCACCGCGCAGCACGATTTCGGGGAAACGCGGGTCCAGCGGGATCGTCCAATCCGCGGGCTGTGCCGTCTCGTTATAGGCCCAGCCCAGCTTGAGCCAGTTGCCGTTCATGCCGCCTTCGGGGCGGCAATGGATCGCGCCGGGCATTTCCGCCGCAAGATGCGCGGTCGAAGGATCCTCGGCCAGGAGGGCGCGGTCCTCCGCATCCCAGTCGATCGACTGCCGGTCCATGTCGATGGTGAAGGGCAGGTCGCGGGGAATTGCCGCTTTGGTGTCGGGAAAGGCGATCTTCTGCTGCATCACGTTGTAAAGCGGCAGCGAGACGTCCAGCATCGCGGCGATTTCGCCTGCGAAGGGGCCGGCCGCGTTGACGATGCGCTCGGCGCGAATGGTTGTGGCTTCGTCGACCGTGTTCAGCTGGATCACGAAGCCTTTGTCCTGGCTGATTCCGGAAACCATGCCGGTTACGCGCCGGATACCGGCTCGTTGCAGCCGCTCCAGCATGACCTGGCCGAGTTGCTGGCCCGAGATATCGCCGCCGCGCCTGATGTGCAGGATCGTCTTCACGTCGCTGTCCAGCGACGGAAAGCAGCCCCGGATCAAGGCCGGATCGCTGAGCAGGTCGAAGCCGTCCGGCGCCTCTTTCCAGTCCGCATTGACGGGCGGGAAATAGCTTTTGCTGTTGCGGTCGTGATACCGGATCTCCGAATCGGACTTGTCGCCCAGGCAGGCGGTGAGCTGATCCAGCATGGGCTGCATGTTGGGCTGCCGCGTCGCCAGAATGTAACCCCGTCTGGTCATGGCGAAGCGATTGCCGGTCTCGTCCGCAAGCTGCTCCATCAGGTCGATCGAGCGGTTGGTTAAGTCCATCATCAGGGTCGAGGGCCACCAGTTGCGATAGTTGTCTCCCGACTGAGTTGAGGTGAAACCCATCGGCTGCCCTTGGTCGATCAGGACGATGTCCTGAATCCCGTGATTTTTCCACAGGTAATAGGCTGAGGCGATTCCGATGATGCCTGTTCCGACGATTGCGACAGATGATTCGGTTGCAGTCATGTGGCCTCCGGCATAAATTATTCGTATTGACATTATCGTATACGATCAAGATTACTATGCAAGACGAAATCATGGGAGCGGATGTGATTATGCAAACCGAGATTCGCTCTGCTGCGGAACCGATCTATCAAGCCCTAAAGACCGGGATCCTTTCCGGCGAACTGGCGCCGGGCCAGCCCCTGCGGCAGGACGAGATCGCGCGCCTGCATGGCGTGTCGAAGATCCCGGTTCGGGAGGCGCTGCTGCGGCTGGAAATCGATGGTTATGTGCTGCTGAGAAAGAATCGCGGCGCAACGGTGCGGGGTCTGTCGGCCTCCGAAATCCTCAATATCATGGACATCCGCGTCGCTCTGGAGTGCCTGGCGCTGGGACTGGCGATTCCGCAGATGGGGCCCTCGGATCTGGCCGAGGCGCACCGCGTGTTCAAACAGTATACGCAAGCCACGGATGTTGCGCGGCTGAGTACCCTGAACCTGAAGTTTCATCAGGCGCTTTATGCGCCCTCGGACAATGCCGAACTGTTGCGCATGATCCTCGACCTGCAACATCGTATCGGGCCGTATATCCAGCGCGAGATGACCCGTGCTACCGGCCATGTGCGGCCTCAGGACGAGCATCTCGAGATCCTTCTGGCGTGCGAAGCGCAGGACACCGATCGCGCCGTATCCCTGCTGCGCCGGCATATCGAGACAACGAAACGGGAAATGGCCGCCCGGCTGCGCCGCCGCGGTTTCGGCGCCATACCCCTGCAAGGAGATACAATATGACTAACGCACCCACGCTTCTCTTCATCGGCTGTGGCAATATGGGGGCGTCGATCATCGGCGGCGCCGTCACCCATGTGCCGCAGGCCCGTCTGGTGGCGCTGGACCCGGATCTGGAGCGCGCTCGCAGCCTGCTGCCCGCAGGGGCGCCGGTCGCGTTGCACGCAACTGCCGATGAGATCGCGGAGCTGAAACCGAATCTGGTCATTCTTGGGGTAAAGCCCCAGGTCTTCGGCGCGCTCGATCCGGCGCTGATGCGGATCATGGCGCAAAGCGATGTGGTTTCGATCATGGCGGGCATCCCCCTGGAACGGCTCGTCTCGGCAATCGGGCACGAGCGGATCGTGCGGACCATGCCCAACTTGCCTGCCATGCTTGCTGCCGGCGCCACCCTTGGCTGTGTCAGGCCGGAAAGCGTCAGTCCGGCGACACGCAAACTTGTCGAAGACCTGTTCGGCGCGCTTGGTCTGTTCGACTGGGTAGAGGACGAGGCAAGCTTCGAATTGGCCAATCCCGTATTCGCCTGCGGGCCGGGTTTCATCTTCGCCTTTGCAGAGCAAATGATCCTTGCTGCAGAGCGGTCCGGGGTCGATCCGCAGCTGGCCGACCGGCTGGTGCGCCAGACGTTCCTGGGCGCGGCCTGGATGTTGGCGGAGGATGATCGCGACGCCGCTGCGCTCAAGCGCGCCGTCACCAGCCCCAATGGCACTACCCAGGCCGGTCTGACCGCGTTGGAGGATCCCTCCGCCTTGCCCGCGGTCGTTCCCGAAACCCTGCGCCGGGCGCATGCGCGCGCCCTAGAACTGGCAGCGGAAGCATGACGGGGAGGGAGGTGGAATTATATCTCCGATGATAGTATACAATATTGACAGAACAGATAATATTATGCGAGTCTTTTCAGAAGAATCTGTTGAAAGCGCACGCCGGGGCTAGCGAGGCTGCGGACCAAATGATGGTGCCCAGGATCAGAGGGAAAAGTGGACACGGCTGATTACATCATCGTTGGGGCAGGGGCCGCGGGCTGCGTTCTCGCTTCTCGACTGACCGAGGACGCGGGCACCGAGGTGCTGCTTCTCGAGGCAGGCGGTTCGGATCGCGGTCTGCTGATCGCGATGCCTGCCGCCATTCCCTTCGTCTACCAGAACAAGGCGCTGAACTGGGGCGAGCAGGCCGGGCCCGAGCCTTGGCTGGACGGGCTGATGATTGACGAGAAGCGCGGCCGGGTGGTGGGCGGATCGACCTCGATCAATGCGATGATCTTCAACCGCGGCAACCCCCGCGACTTCGACGGCTGGCGCGACCAAGGTCTGCCGGGCTGGGGCTGGAGCGAAGTCCTGCCTTATTTCCGCAAGATGGAAACCTTCGCCGAGGGCGCCAATGAGACGCGCGGCGGCGACGGGCCGCTGCAGATCAGCCGGGCACCGGCCCGGCATCCGCTGTTCGACGTCTACATGCGCTCGGGCGAACAGGCGGGCTATCCGCGCCCGGCCGATCACAATTCCGGCGAGCAGGAAGGCATGCATATCGCGCAGGTGCTGATCGGCAAGGGTCGCCGCTGCAGCGCCAGCGATGCCTATCTGAAGCCCGCGCAGAACCGGCGCAACCTGCACCTGCGCACCGGTGCTCATGTCGTGCGCATCCTGTTTCGCGGCGACCGCGCCGTCGGCGTCGAGCTGACGAATGGCGAGACGCTGATGGCCGGCAAGGAGGTCATCGTTGCGGCCAGCACCGTGGGCGCGGCCAAGCTTCTGCTGCTGTCGGGCGTGGGTCCGGCGGACGAGCTGCGCCAGCTTGGACTGCCGGTGGTGCTGGATCAGCCCAATGTCGGGCGCAATCTGGAAAACCATCCCGGCGTGAACCTGCAATATGCGGCTCGGCGCGAGGACACGCTGGTCGCCGAACTGGGGCTGATCGGCCAGGCGCGGCTGGGGTTGGAATGGCTGCTGTTCCGGCGCGGGCTGGGGGCTTCGAACTTCTTCGAGGCGGGCGCCTTCCTCAAGACCCATGACGGGGCAGATTACGCCAATCTCCAGCTGGAATTCCTGCCATTGGCGCGGCGCGTGGTGAACGGCAAGGTCAAGGTCTTTCCCGGCTTCCAGTTGTGGATGGACCTGTCCCGTCCGACTTCGCGCGGCTATGTCCGGCTGCGCTCGGCCGATCCGCACGCCGCGCCCGAGATCGTCTTCAACCACATGCAGACCGAGGCGGACCGCAAGGATCTGATCCGCTCGGTCAGGCTGGCGCGCGATCTGTTCTCGCAACCCGCCTGGGAGGGAATCCGCGGCGAGGAGGTCAGTCCCGGAACCTCGGCCCAAGCCGATACCGAGATCCTCGATTGGGCGAAGCGCGCCATCGGCACCAGCTATCACCCCTCGGGCACCTGCCGGATGAGCGCGTCGCCCGAAGATGGCGTGGTCGATGCGAGGGGACTGGTTCACGGCCTGTCCGGCCTGCGCGTGGTCTGCACCGCAATCATGCCGCGGGTGACGACCGGCAATCTCAGCGCCCCCACCTACATGATCGCCGAGAAGCTCGCCGATGCGATTCGCGGCCGGGCCCCGTTTCAATCCCAAGGCCGCCCGGCGGCAAAGGAGCAGTGATGACAGTCGAAACCATCCCCATGCTGATCGGCGGCGAATGGGTCGAGGGCGCCACCGGCGCGACCATTCCCGTGATCAATCCGGCCACAGGAGAGGTCATCGCGAACCTGGCCCATGCCGCGCCGACCGATCTGGACCGGGCTTTGGAGACCGCCGACAGCGCTTGGCGCTCGTGGAAGGAAACCACCGCTGCCCATCGCGCTGAAATTCTGGCCCGCGCCGCGCAGCTGATCCGCGAGCGCCAGGACGAGATCGCCCGCATCCTGACTGCCGAGAACGGCAAGAGCCTGGCGGAAGCGTCGGGCGAGGTCGGCTTTTGCGCCGATGCGGTGCTGTGGTATGCCGAAGAGGCCAAGCGTGCCTATGGCCGCGTGATCCCGGCACGGGCGACCGACGTGCGGCAGTTGGTGCTGCGTGAGCCGGTTGGCGTGGCGCTGGGTTTTGCGGCCTGGAACTTCCCCGGCGGCAATGTGGCGCTGAAGATGGCGGCAGCGCTGGCGGCGGCCTGCAGCATCATCGTCAAGCCCTCGGACGAAACCCCCGGCACGGCCATCGCCATCGGCCGCTGCTTCGTCGATGCGGGCGTTCCGGCAGGGGCGCTGAATATCGTGCATGGCGTGCCGTCCGAGGTTTCGGAACACCTGATCGCTTCGCCCATCCCGCGCAAGGTCTCGCTGACCGGCTCGACCCCGGTGGGCAAGCTGCTGCAGCGCATGGCGGCGGATACGATGAAACGCTGCACGATGGAGCTGGGTGGCCATGCCCCGGTCCTGGTCTTTGCAGATGCCGATCTCGACAATGCGGTCGAGCGGCTGGTGGCGGCGAAGTTTCGCAATGCCGGGCAGGTCTGCACCTCGCCCACCCGCTTTTTCGTGCATCGCGACATTTTCGACCGCTTCGTCGACGCCTTTGTCGAGCGCAGCAGGCAGGTTGTCGTCGGCAACGGCGCCGAGGGCGCGCAGATGGGGCCGATGATCACCGAAAAGCGGCGCGAGGCGATCGCTTCGCTGGTCGCCGATGCCGTGGAGCGCGGCGCGGAACTGCGTCTGGGCGGCGAGGCTGTCGAGGGGCCGGGGTATTTCTATGCGCCGACGGTGCTGGCCAATGTGCCCGATGACGCGCGGCTGATGCATGAGGAGCCGTTCGGCCCGGTGGCGGCCTTCGTGCCCTTCGACGATTTCGATGCGGTGATCGAGCGGGCAAATGCGCTGCCCTATGGGCTGGCCGCCTATGTGTTCTCGCAATCGCCCGGCACCATCGCGCGCGCCTCGGCGGCACTGGAGGCCGGGGCCGTGGGGATCAACCACACCTCGGTTCACGAGGCGGAAACGCCCTTCGGCGGCATCAAGGAATCCGGCTACGGCGCCGAAAGCGGCATGGAAGGCCTCGACGCCTATCTGCGCACCAAGATGGTTTCGGAAAAATTTCTCTAAGGACCGACAAGATGAAAACGGATGTGGCAATCATTGGTGGCGGCGCCATGGGCTCGGCAGTTGCCTATTACATCAGGACGATGGACCCCAGCGTTCGCGTCATGGTGATCGAACGCGACCCAACCTATGAAATCGCTTCGACGCCGCGTGCCTCGGGCGGGGTTCGGCGGCTGTTCTCTCTGCCTGAAAACATCGAATTGTCAAACTATTCCATCCCCTTCTTCGAGAACTTCTCGCAGACTATGGCAATCGATGGGCAACCGGCCGAGATCGGTTTCAAGAAGGGCGGCTATATCTTCATCGTGCCCCCGTCGGCGACCGACATGTTGAAGGAGAACTACGATACCGAGCAGAGCCTCGGCTGCAACGTGATCTGGCTGGAGCCTGACGAGATCAAGCACCGCTTCCCGTCCATGTATGTCGGCGACCTTGGCGCCGCCGTCCTTTCGCCCGATGATGGATGGCTGGATCCGCATTCCGTGCTGATGGGCTTTCGCAAGAAGGCCCAATCGCTCGGCGCCGAGTTTCTGGCCGAGGAAGTGTCGGGGCTGGAACGGCAGGGGGCGCAGGTCACCGCGATCACCTGCGCATCCGGCCTGCGGATCGAGGCCGGGCATGTCGTGAACGCCGCCGGTGCCTGGGCCAAGGAACCTTGTGCCATGCTGGGCTTCAGCGTGCCGATCGAGCCGCTGCGCCGCTTCGAGCATTATTTCGAATCCGAAGACCCCATCGAGCCGCTGCCTTATCTCAAGGATCCCGAACGGCTGGCCTTCCGCCCAGAGGGCAAGGGCTATTCCGGCGGCGTGCCGACCCTGCTGGAGCCGCGCGGCTACAATATGGAGCCCGATCACGACTATTTCGAGAACGTGGTCTGGCCGGCGCTCGCCCACCGTTTCCCGCAATTCGAGAAGACGAAATGCAAGGCGACGTTGCCGGGCCTGTATGACCAGAACGATTTCGACGGCAATGTCATCATCGGTCCCGGTGCCGACGGATTGGGCAACTTTCACATGCTGGCCGGGTTCTCCGGTCACGGTCTGATGCACGCTCCGGGCTGTGGCCGGGCGATGGCCGAACTGATCCTGAAGGGGCGATACGAGACCATCGACCTGTCCCGTCTGGGCTGGCAGCGACTGCTCGACAACAAGCCTCTGCCGGAACGCGGCATCATCTGATCGCACACTTGCGCGAATGCACATCCCGGATGGCCTTGGACCCATCCGGGATGTTGTTTATTTCGGCAGAACGCATCATATTTGGAGAAATATTATACGTTCATAGGTAGGAGCGATTGGATGTCAGGCAACAAGGCGACGCAGGTGACGGCAGAGCCCATTTACGACGCGCTCAAATCCGCGATCATGGCAGGGGATCTGCTGCCGGGGGAACCTTTGCGCCAGGATGAGATTGCCCGCAACCACGGAGTCAGCAAGATCCCGGTGCGCGAGGCGCTGCTGCGCCTGGAGGTCGATGGTTTCGTGACCTTTCGCAAGAACAAGGGGGCAACGGTGCGGGAGTTGACGCCGCACGAAATCCTCAACCTGCTGGACATCCGTGTGGCGCTGGAATGCAAGGCGCTGGAACTCGCCATCCCGCACATGGTCCATTCGGATTTCGACAAGGCGGACAGGATCCTTGCCGAATATGGGGAAAGCACGGATATCTCGACCTGGAGCGACCTGAATGTCCGCTTCCATCAGGCGCTTTACGACCCCTGCGACAACCCGCTGCTGCTTCAGATGATCGACGATCTGCGCGCCCGTATCGGCCCCGTGACCCGCCTGCTGGTTACCGAGACCTCCGGTCTCGAAAGGCCGCATCAGGAACATCGCCGGATCCTGGATGCCTGCAAGGCGGGCGAGGTCGAGAAAGCCGTCGATCTGATGCGCCAGCATATCGAGACGACGAAAAAGGAAACCGCCGCGCGATTGCGCCGCAGGTGAGCCGCTGCCCGCTTGGCCGGCCCTACGATGCGCCGTAATCCTCTCCGAAGAACTGGCGCATGAAGGCGGGGCCGTCTGTGGTGACGAAGTCGCGGAACTCGCGCGCGGCCGGGCCGAGCGTCTTGCGGCGCGGATAGACCACGAACCAGTCGCGCAGCTGCGGCATGCCGTCGACGCTCAGCACGCTCAGCTTGCCCGCCTGCCGCTCCAGCGCGATGGTGTGGGCGGAGAGGAAGGCGAGCCCCATGTTCGCCATCACCGCCTGCTTGATGTTGGCGTTGCTGTCCATTTCCTGCGCCGGCGGCAGCGGCAGGCCGGCCTCGCGGAAGAAATGCTCGTGCACCATGCGGGTGCCCGAGCCGCTTTCGCGCACCAGGAAGCGGTGCATGACCAGATCGGCGCGGCGGATGCGGCGAAAGCGGGTCAGCGGATGCTCGGGATTGCCGATCAGCACGGAAGGGTGCTTGGCGAACTGGTGGGCCGTGACCTCGATCCGCCGCGGCGGGCGGCCCATCAGCGCCAGGTCGGCCCGGTCCTCCTGCAGCTGGGCGATCACGCCGTCGCGGTTGGCGATGCTGATCTCGACCTGGGCCGCGGGGCGCTGGCGCAGGAATTGCTGCACCAGCTGCGGGCCGAAGTTCCGCGCCGTCGAGACCATCGCCACCCGCACCTGATTGTCCAGCCGGCCCTGCATCTGCTCGACGACATGCACCGCCTCGCGCAGGGTC
>NZ_LLWQ01000116.1 GCF_001447385.1 Paracoccus sp. MKU1
ACATCGGCCAGCGCGTTCATGTGGGAATGGTCGTATTTCCGCATGCCGCGCTTGTCGGTATAGACGATATGCTCGACCGAGGGCGCGCGAGCGCCGACCTCCAGCACCTTGTCCACCTGTTCCTGGTCGCCGCAGACGACGAAGCGCGCGCCGCAATGGTCCAGCACATAGGCCATCTCGTCGGCCACCGCGTCCTGATACAGCGGCACCGGCACCGCGCCGCACATCTGCGCAGCCACCATGGCCCAGTAATGCGCCGGGCGGTTGCGGCCGATGATGGCGACGTGATCGCCCCGGTTCAGCCCCAGCACCAGCAAACCCAGCGCCAGATCGCGGATCTCGGTCGCGGCCTCGGCCCAGGTCCAGCTTTGCCAGATCCCGAATTCCTTTTCCCGATAGGCCGGCCGGTCGCCGAAGCGTTCGGCATTGCGCGCCAGCAACGCTGGAATCGACTGCAAACCGGCCTGGGCCGCCTCAGCGTTCTGCATGTATCCTCCCCTTGCCGTCAGGGCTCCTCTTCCCTCTGGCAATCGCAGCTTACAGCGGCAATTCTTGCGTCAGTTTTTCCTGAATCCTACGAATTGTTACAGGGGTTGCGCAATGCGAGGGACGGACGTGGTTTCCAGCGACCGGCACGCCGAGCTGACCCGCTCGGGGCTGAACCTGATCCAGCAGGCGATCTCGATCTTCGACGCGGACCTGCGGCTGGCGGTTTCGAATCGCCCCTATCAGGCCATGTTCGGCCTGCCGGACGAGCTGACCCGCACCGGCGCCACCTTCGAGGATACGATCCGCTACCTGGTCCATCGCGGCGAATACGGGCCGCAGGACGACCCCGAGACCGCGATCCGCGAGCGCGTCGACCAGGCCCGCACCTTCCAGCCGCATTACATGGAAAGAAAGCGCGCCGACGGCCGCTGGATCTCGGTCGAGGGGGCGCCGCTCAGCCAGGGCGGCTGGATCGCCGTCTATACCGACATCACCCATATCAAGCGGCAGGAGGCGCTGCTGCGCGCCCGGTCCGAGGAACTCTCCGAACTGGTGCTGGAAAATGCCGAGCGGCTGTCGGCCGCGAACCGGGCGCTGGCCGCGACCAATGCCGCGCTGGAGGAGGCCAAGCGCATCCTGACCGAATCCGAGGCGCGCACCCGCCATGTCACCGCCATGGTCCCGGCGCATATCGCGCATATGGACCGCGACTATCGCTATACCTTCTCGAACAACCAGATCTCGATGGTGTTTCCCGGGGCGAATCGCTCGATCATCGGGTGCGAATGCGAAACGGTGCTGGGCACCGAGACCTTCGCCCGCATCCGCCCGCATCTGGACCGCGCCATTGCCGGCCAGCCGCAGGTGTTCGAGATCACGCACCCGCCCTCGGGGCGGCGCATCCGCATCGCGCTGACCCCGGACCAGAACGGCCGCGGCGTCTATATCCTGTCCACCGACGTCACCGCCGAGGTGCAGGCCCGCGAGGCGCTGACCCATGCCGCCAAGCGCGCGGTGGCGGCGCAGATGACCTCGGGGCTGGCGCATGATTTCGGCAACCTGCTGACCATCATCCTGGGCCTTCAGGGCCGGCTGGCCCGCGCCGAGCTGCCGCCGGAACAGGCCGAGGACGTGCAGGCGACGCTGGCCGCCGCGCGGCGCGGGGTCCGGCTGCTCGACGGCATCGCCGCGCTGACCGGCAAGCGCGAGCACCAGCCGCAGCCGGTCGAGCTGCGCGCCATGCTGGACGACCTGGCGGCGATGACCCGGCCGACGCTGGGCGCGGGCGTCACGCTCGACACGCGCATCGGCGATCTGCCGACGCGGGTGATGCTGGATCCCGGCGCGTTGCAAGACGCGCTGCTCAACCTGATCCTGAACGCCCGCGACGCCATGCGGGGCCAGGGCAGGATCAGCGTCGAGGCCCGTCCCGCCGGCCGCTGGCTGGAGATCGCGGTGACCGATTCCGGCCCCGGCTTTTCCGACGAAGCGCTGGCGCGGGCGACCGAGCCCTTCTTCACCACCAAAGGCAGCCAGGGCACCGGCCTCGGCCTGTCGATGGTCTATGATCAGATCAAGCTGTCGGGCGGAACCCTGCGGCTGGGCAATGCCGAAACCGGCGGCGCGCGGGTCACCATCCGCCTGCCGCTGCGCGCCGCCCGCCCGCATCTGGTGCTGCTGGTCGAGGATGACGACGCGATCCGCGCCCATATCCGCGAGATGCTGACCACCCAGGGCCATTCGGTGATCGAGGCCGGCTCGCTCTCCGAGGCGCGCGGGTTGACCGACCTGGCCGGCCTGACGCTGATCCTGTCCGACCTGCAACTGGGCGACGGCTCGGGCGCCGATCTGCTGGGCCGTGGCCTGCCGCTGGTGCTGATGACGGCGCTGCCGCCGGGCGATCCGCGCAGATCGGGGCTTGACTGCCCGGTCCTGACCAAGCCCTTTGGCGACACCGAACTGGCCGTGGCCATGGCAGAGACCGATGACTGACGCCCCCTTGATCGCCATTCTCGACGACGAGCCCGAAATCCGCCGCCTGCTGTCCGCGGCGCTGGAGGAGGCGGGCTTCCGCACCGTCAGCTTCGCCCGCGCCACGGAATTCGAGGCGGCGCTGCGCCGCATCCAGCCCGACGCCTGCCTGATCGACCTGGGCCTGCCCGACCGCGACGGGCTGGCGCTGGTGCACCGGCTGGCCAGCGAATCCGGCGCGGCGATCATCATCATCTCGGGTCGGGCGCAGGTTCAGGACCGGGTGACGGGCCTTGAGCTGGGCGCCGACGACTACATCATCAAGCCCTTCGAGCCGGCCGAGGTGGTGGCCCGCATCCGCGCCCGGCTGCGCAAGCCGCAGCGCGAGACCGGCCCCGGCCGTCAGCAGGTCCGCTTTGCCGGCTGGTCGGCCGATTTCGACCGCTATACCCTGACCTCGCCCGAAGGGACCGAGACCCCGATCAGCCATGCCGAGGCCGAGGTCTTGCGGCTGTTTCTCGACAATCCGCGCCGGCTGATCTCGCGCGCGCAGATGCTGGAGACGCTGGGCGGCACGGCGGGCGAAAGCTTCGACCGGGCGATGGACGTGCGCATCTCGCGCCTGCGCACCAAGCTGGGCGAGGATCCCAAGAACCCGCGGCTGATCAAGACGATCTACGGCGCGGGCTATATCTTTCTGGCCGAACTGGGCTAGATTGCCCCCATCGTCGCGGAGAACGCCATGCCCACCGTCTATGTCCTGAACGGCCCGAACCTGAACCTGCTGGGCCAGCGCCAGCCCGAGATCTATGGCAGCACCACGCTGGCCGACGTGGAGCGCGACTGCAAGGCGCTTGGGTCCGAGCTGGGGCTGGACATCGCCTTCCACCAGTCGAACCACGAGGGCGCGATCATCGACCTGATCCACGAGGCGCGGCGATCGGCCCAGGCCATCGTCATCAACCCGGCGGCCTTCACCCATACCTCGGTGGCGATCCTGGATGCGCTGAACACCTTCGACGGGCCGGTGATCGAGGTGCATATCTCGAACGTCCACAAGCGCGAGAGCTTCCGGCACCATTCCTATGTCAGCCTGCGCGCCGAGGGCGTGATCGCCGGCTTCGGCATCCACGGCTACCTGCTGGCGCTGCGCCATGTGGCGAAGCTGGTGGGATAGGGGGGTGGGGCGGTGGGTTTGAGCCTGAAGCGGACGGCCGAACCGTAACCGCACTACCTAGACGCACGTTCAATCTCCTGGAATTCAAAGCGTTGCTTGCGACCCACGAGGAAACGCAGCAATCTGTATTGTGAACCCATTCAGAACATTTGAGGCGCGAATATGTATCACCCGCTGACCCGGAAGCACTTGTACAGCGCAGCGAGGGTTTCTGTGTATTTTGACGAATACGGTAACGAGAAGTCTGCTTCCGGTACGGCATTTTTCCTGAGGACAAGCGCCGGAAAGTTGTATCTTGTATCAAACAGGCATGTCTTCGATGCAAGCTACAGTGACCCCCGCAAGAAAAATTGGGCTTTGAGAAAGGTAGTCGCCGCGGGATATTGTGACGGAAATCTGCTGCCGTTTGATTTTTCTTTTAGCACACCACAGATTCTGTTTCCAAAAAACGAGAAGGAAGATGTTGCCGCGATTGATCTGAGCAACGTCAGAATTGACGGATCGTTGCCAGGCGGCGTGGTGCCGATTGAGGAAAGCTACTTAGGTGTTCAGTCCCGGCATTTGATGGATTGGATCGATGATGAATCGATTGGGCTCTGAAGTCCATCGTTTGCAGATAAACTCGCAAGGTGTGAGGCCTTTGAGTGTCTTCAGTCTTCGGCCGAAGTTGTAGGCGTCGATAAAGTCCTGAAGATGCCGTCGCAACTGGTCGTGATTGTCGTAGTGGAAGCGCTTGACGGTGGCGTCCTTGATGGTGCGGTTCATCCGTTCCACCTGTCCGTTGGTCCACGGATGGTTGATCTTGGTGAGCCTGTGCTCGATGCCGTTCTCGTCACAGACCCGATCGAAGATATGGTGGA
>NZ_LLWQ01000117.1 GCF_001447385.1 Paracoccus sp. MKU1
CGTCGCCCGCAAGGACTTCGAGCCGGACGACTTCACCGCCTTCATCTCCTACGTCAAGGACAACGCGGACAACCTGACGCTGGCCAATGCCGGCATCGGCTCGGCCTCGCATCTGTGCGGCATGATGCTGATGTCGGCGCTCGAGGCGCCGCTGGTGACGGTCCCCTACAAGGGCACCGGCCCGGCGATGACCGACCTGCTGGGCGGGCAGACCGACATCATGTGCGACCAGACCACCAACACCACGCAGCAGATCAAGGGCGGCACGATCAAGGCCTATGCCGTGACCACGCCCGAGCGGCTGGAGCTGTTCCCGGACCTGCCCACGGCGATGGAAAGCGGGCTCGAAGGCTTCGACGTCTCGATCTGGCACGGCATCTATACGCCCAAGGGCACGCCGGCCGAGGTGAACGAGCGGCTGTCGCAATCGCTGCAATCGGCGCTGGCCGACGAGGGGGTCGTGAAGGCCATGGCCGACCTCGGCACCGCGCCCTCGCCGGCCGAGGACGCGACGCCCGCGGCGCTTCAGGCCAAGCTCGAGGCCGAGATCGCCCGCTGGAAGCCGGTGATCGAGGCCGCGGGCGTCTACGCCGACTGAACCGGCAGGCCCCGCCGCCCGCGATGCGCGGCGGGGCCGGCTGCAAAGCAGGGGGGAAACACATGTCCACGAAACCCAAGGACGGGACCGACATCGCCGCCGGGCTGCTCTTGATGGCGGCGGCGGGATTTTTCGGCTGGCAGACGATGGGGCTGGAAATCGGCACCTCGCTGCGCATGGGGCCCGGCTATTTCCCGATGGTGCTGTCGGGGATCCTGTTCCTGCTGGGGCTGATCGTGTTCTTGCGTGCCTTCGGCCGCGAGGATGACGAGCCCTTCGGCAAGGTCGCCTGGCGCGGCATCCTGTTCATCCTGCCGGCGCCGATCTTCTTCGGCCTGACCGTGCGCGGCCTCGGCTTCGTGCCGGCGCTGTTCCTGACCACGCTGATCGCCTCGCAGGCCTCGATGCGGATGCGGCCGCTGGCGGCGCTGATCCTGGCGGTGGCGGTGACGATCCTGTCCACGCTGATCTTCAGCTATGGGCTCGGCCTGCCGTTCCGGCGCTTCGGCCCCTGGGTCCAGTTCTAGAAAGGGGGCGGCATGGATCTGCTCAGCAATCTCGCGCTTGGCTTCTCGGTCGCCTCGTCGCTGGCGAACCTGGCCTTCTGCCTGATCGGGGTGCTTCTGGGCACGCTGATCGGGGTGCTGCCGGGCATCGGCGCCACGGCGACCATCGCCATGCTGCTGCCGATCACCTTCCAGCTCGAGCCGGTCAGCTCGCTCATCATGCTGGCGGGGATCTATTACGGCGCGCAATATGGCGGTTCGACCACGGCGATCCTGATCAACATGCCGGGCGAAAGCTCGTCCGCCGTCACCGCCATCGACGGCTACCAGATGGCGCGCAAGGGCCGCGCGGGCACGGCGCTGGCCACGGCGGCGCTGGGGTCGTTCTTTGCCGGGACCGTCGCCACCTTCCTGGTCGCGATCTTTGCCCCGCCGCTGACAGCAGTGGCGCTGAAATTCGGCGCGGCCGAGTATTTCAGCCTGATGGTCATGGGGCTGGTCATGTCGGTGGCGCTGGCGCACGGTTCGGTCCTGAAGGCGCTGGCCATGGTGGTGCTGGGCCTGCTGCTGGGCATCGTCGGGACCGACATCTATACGGGCGCGCCGCGCTTTACCCTGGGCATCACCCAATATGCCGACGGGCTGAACTTCGTCGCCGTCGCCGTGGGCGTCTTCGGCATCGCCGAGATCCTGCGCAACCTCGAGGACGAGCATGACCGCGAGGTGATGACCAAGAACATCAGCCGCCTGTTCCCCACCCGCGAGGAATTCAGGCAGATGATCGGCCCGGTCCTGCGCGGCACCGGCATCGGCTCGGTCCTGGGCATCCTGCCGGGCGGCGGCGCGATCCTGGCCAGCTTCGCCTCCTACACGGTCGAGAAGAAGGTCTCGGACCGGCCGCAGGAGTTCGGCAAGGGGGCGCTGGCCGGCGTCGCCGGCCCGGAAAGCGCCAACAATGCCGGGGCGCAGACCTCGTTCATCCCGCTGCTGACGCTGGGCATCCCGGCGAACCCGGTCATGGCGCTGATGATCGGCGCGATGATCATCCAGGGCATCGTGCCGGGGCCGAACGTGGTCAGCGAACAGCCGGCGCTGTTCTGGGGCATCATCGCCAGCATGTGGATCGGCAACCTGATGCTGGTGATCCTGAACCTGCCGCTGATCGGGCTGTGGGTCAGGCTGCTGACGGTGCCCTATTACGTGCTGTTCCCGATCATCATGGCGATGTGCTCGATCGGGGTCTATTCGGTGGCCTCGAACACCTATGACCTCTATGCCGTCGCCTTCTTCGGGCTTCTGGGCTATGTCATGTCCAAGCTGCGCTGCGAGCCGGCGCCCCTGCTGCTGGGCTTCGTGCTCGGCCCGCTGCTCGAGGAGAACCTGCGCCGGGCGATGATCCTGTCGCGGGGCGATCCCATGACCTTCCTGACCCGCCCGATCAGCGCCACCCTGCTGGGGCTGTCGTTGGTCGTGCTGGTGCTGGTCTTCCTGCCGCAGATCCGCAAGCGCCGGGACGAGGTCTTTACCGAAAGCGATGCCTGAGACAGTCAACAGAGAGGAAACCATGACCGCATCCATCACCCGCCGCCTGCTTCTGGGCGCCGCCGTGGCGCTTGGCCTCGCGGGCGCCGCCGCTGCCGACTATCCGGACCGGCCGATCACCCTGGTGATCCCCTTCGCCGCCGGCGGCTCGACCGATGTGGTCGGCCGCATCGTCGCCGACCGCATGAGCCAGGAACTGGGCCAGCAGGTCATCGTGCAGAATGTCGGCGGCGCCGGCGGCAGCCTGGGCGCGGCCCAGGTCGCCAAGGCCGAGCCGGACGGCTACACGATCCTGATGGCCACGGTCGCCACCCATGCGCTGAACCCGCTGATCCTGAAGCAGAAACCCTATGACCCGGTCGAGGATTTCGCCCCGGTCTCGCTGCTGGTGCTGGTGCCGAACGTGCTGGCGGTGAACCCGGAACTGCCGGTCAACACCGTGCAGGAACTGATCGACCTGTCCAAGTCCGAGCCGCTGGCCTATGCCTCCTCCGGCAACGGCACGCCGCTGCACCTGTCGGGCGAGCTGTTCAAGGCCATGGCCGGGATCGACCTGACCCATATCCCCTACAAGGGCTCGGGGCCGGCGCTGACCGATGTGCTGGGCAACCAGGTGCCGATCATCTTCGACAACCTGCCTTCGGCCTCCGGCCATATCGCCTCGGGCAAGCTGCGGGCGCTTGGCGTGACCACGGCGGAACGCGCGCCCAGCTTCCCCGACGTTCCCGCCATCGCCGAGACCCTGCCGGGATACGAGACCTATACTTGGAACGCGCTTTTCGCCCCTGCCGGCACGCCGCCCGAGGCCATCGAGGCGCTGAACAAGGCCGCGCTGACCGCCATGGCCGATCCGGCGGTGGCCGAGCGGATGAAGGAGTTCTCGGCCACCATCGTCGCCTCGACGCCCGAGGAACTGGCCGAGCACGTCAAGGCCGAGATGGCGAAATGGGAGCCGGTGGTCCGCGACGCAAACGTCAGCCTGGACTGACCTGGGATCGAAAGGCCGGGCACCGTCCCGGCCTTTTCCTTGCCGGCTAGCCCTCTCTAGCCCTCGGCGGCCGGGGCGGATTTCGTCCCGGCCGCGCGCGTGCCCGCCCCGCCGCCGTTCAGCCGGCGCAGCGACAGGTCCAGCCGCGCCTCGGCCTCGCGGATCTCGCGGCTGGCCTGGCGCAGATAGCCGATATGTTCGCCCGCCGCCTGCCGCGCGGCTTCCGCGTCGCGGGCAAGGATCGCCTCGGCAATGGCGCGGTGCTGCTGGCGCAACAACTCGCGGATGGCCGGCACGGCAAACAGCCGGCTGCGGTTCTGGATCACGTCCGAGCGCAAGACCCCGGCCAGCGCCTGCATGATCTGGAGCAGCGTCAGGTTGTGGCTGGCCTCATAGATCAGCAGGTGCAATTCGGCATCCGCCTCGGCCTCTTCCTCGGTATCGGCGCGGACATGGGCGCGGTCCATGCGGTCCAGGCAATCGCGGAGGCGCGCCAGTTCCACCTCGGTCGCCCGCTGCGAGGCCAGCGCCGCGGCCGCGCTTTCGACGATGCCGCGAAACTCCAGATAGTCGTCCGCCGCCTCGGCATGGCGCACCAGCATGGCGATCAGCGGGTCGGTGATCGCGGCCTGGCCCAGGGCCGCCACCCGGCTGCCGCGCCCGCCGGCGCTGGTCAGCAGCCCGCGTTCCTCCAGGATCTTCAACCCGTCGCGCAGGGTCGAACGCGAGACGTTCAGCCGCTCGGCCAGCTCGCGCTCGGGCAGCAGGCGTTCGTCGGGGCGCAGCGAGCCCTCCAGGATCAGCGATTCGAGATGCTGGGCCACGGCCTCGGCGGCGCGTTCGGATTTCACGGAAGCGTTGGTCATGGGCGCTCATGCAGTTGTCGGATCCCTGCCATGTAAGCACGGGACGGGCGCGGTGGTCCAGAAAAATACCGATTGACTAGTATGGTCTGAAAATTATACCAAGAATGCAGGGCAGGAGACGGGCCTGCCGTTTGACCAAGGGAGGAGAGCTTGTCCGGTATCGCCATGCCCCGGCCCGATGCGGGCATTCTTGCGCGCGCGCCGCAGATCGTCGCCGCCCTGCGGGAGGTGCTGCCCGAGGATGCAGTGATCTGGGACCCCGAGGAGACGCGCGCCTATGAATGCGACGCGCTGACCGCCTATCGCTGTCCGCCGCTGGCCGTGGTGCTGCCGCGCACGACGGCCGAGGTCGCGGCCGCCATGCGCATCTGCCACGAGATGCGGGTGCCGGTGGTGCCGCGCGGCGCGGGAACCTCGCTGGCCGGGGGCGCGCTGCCCACGGCGGATTCGGTCATCATCGCCACCCTGCGCCTGCGCGAGGTGCTGGAGATCGACACCCAAAACCGCTTCATCCGCGTGCAGACCGGCGTGACCAACCTGTCGGTCAGCGCCGAGCTGGAGCCACAGGGCTTCTTCTATGCGCCCGACCCGTCCTCGCAACTGGCCTGCACCATCGCCGGCAATATCGCGATGAACTCGGGCGGGGCGCATTGCCTGAAATACGGCGTGACCACCAACAACCTGATGGGCGCCACCGTGGTGCTGCCCACCGGCGAGGTGGTCGAACTGGGCGGGCCGGAAATGGGGCCGACGGGCCTGGACCTGATGGGGCTCCTCTGCGGCTCGGAAGGCCAGCTCGGCATCGTGACCGAGGCCACCCTGCGCATCCTGCCGCGGCCCGAGGGCGCGCGCCCGGTGCTGATCGGCTTCGACGGCGCCGAGGTGGCGGGGGAATGCGTGGCGCGGATCATCCGCTCGGGCGTGCTGCCGGTCGCCATCGAATACATGGACGATGTCTGCCTGCGCGCAGTCGAGGCCTTCGCCCATGCCGGCTATCCCGATTGCGCCGCGGTGCTGATCGTCGAGGTCGAGGGCTCGCCCGCCGAGATCGACCACCAGATCGCCCGCATCCGCGAGATCGCCGATGCGCTGAACCCGGTCGAATTCCGCGAAAGCCGCAATGCCGATGAGGCGATGGCGATCTGGAAGGGCCGCAAGTCGGCCTTTGGCGCCATGGGCCGGTTGGGCGATTACATCTGCCTGGACGGCACGGTGCCGGTGGGGCAGCTGCCCTATACGCTGAAGATGATCGGGGAACTTTCGCGCCAGCACGGGCTGGAAGTCGCGAACGTCTTCCATGCCGGCGACGGCAACATGCACCCGCTGATCTTGTTCAACGCCAACAAGCCCGGCGATCTGGAACGCGCCGAGGCCTTCGGCAACGACATCCTGCGGCTTTGCGTCGATGTCGGCGGCTGCCTGACCGGCGAGCATGGCGTGGGCATCGAAAAGCGCGACCTGATGACCAAGCAGTATGACGGCCCCGACCTGGAGATCCAGATGGCGGTCAAGGACGCTTTCGACCCGCGCTGGCTGCTCAATCCGGCCAAGGTCTTTCCGCTGGACGCCAGCCAGCCCTGGCGCGAGGAGGCAGCCGCCCGATGACCCCCGACAATCCCAGCCGCGCGGGACTTTCCCCCGCCAGCGAGGCCGAGCTTGGCGCCCTGATCGCCGAGCGTTTCGCCACCTGCCAGCCCTTGCGCATCACCGGTGGCGGCACCCGGGTCGAAACCGGTCATCTGCCGGGCGATACCCTTTCGACCGCCGCGATCTCGGGTGTCGTGACCTACGAGCCGGGCGAGATGACGCTGATCGCCCGTGCCGGCACGCCCTTGGACGAGATCCAGGCGATGCTGGCCGCCGAGGGCCAGGCGCTGGCCTTCGAGCCCGCCGACATGCGCGGCGTGCTGGGCCAGGGCGGCACGCCGACCATCGGCGGCGTGGTCGCGGCCAATGCCAGCGGCCCGCGCCGGCTGCTGGCCGGGGCCTGCCGCGACCATCTGTTGGGCGTGCGCTTCGTGGACGGGCAGGGAAGGGTGCTGAAGAACGGCGGAAGGGTGATGAAGAACGTCACGGGCCTTGACCTGGGCAAGCTGCTTTGCGGCGCGCATGGCACGCTGGGCGTGCTGACCGAGGTGGCGCTGAAGACCCTGCCGCACCTGCCCGACCGCTGCACGCTGGGCTTTCACGGTGTCACGGTCGAGGAGGCGGTGGCGATCTTCTCGGCCGCGCTGGCGACCCCTTTCGAGGTCTCGGGCGCTGCTTTCCGCGACGGCTCGGCCTGGCTGCGGATCGAGGGGCTGGGGCCGCAATTGGGCTATCGGCGCGACCGGCTGCTTGCGCTGCTGGCACCGCGCGAGGCCGAGCTGCTGGACGATGCCGCCACCGTGGACCTGTGGCGCGAGCTGCGCGACCTGGCGCATTTCGCCGGCGCGGACGCGCCGCTCTGGCGGGTGCTGGTCAAACCCAGCGACGCACCGGCCACGGCGCGGGCCTTGCAGGCGCTGGGGGGCGAGGCCTCGCTCGACTGGGGCGGCGGGCTGGTCTGGTATTGCGGGCCGGGCAGTCCGCAGGCGGTGCGGCAAGTGGCCCTTCATGCCACGCTGGTCCGGCGCGGCGGGCTGACCGGCCCGGCCTTCCCGCCGGAGGCCCCGGCCGTCGCCCGGCTCTCGGCCGGGCTGCGCCAAAGGTTCGACCCCGCCGGCATCCTCAATTCCGGCCTGATGGATCGCTGACATGCAGACCAATTTCACCGCCGAACAACTGGCCGACCCCGGCACGGCCCGCGCCAACGAGATCCTGCGCAGCTGCGTCCATTGCGGCTTCTGCACCGCGACCTGCCCGACCTACAAGGTGCTGGGTGACGAGCTGGACAGCCCGCGCGGCCGCATCTACCTGATCAAGGACATGCTGGAAAACGGCAAGGTTCCCGACGCCAAGACCGTCGGCCATATCGACCGCTGCCTTTCCTGCCTGTCCTGCATGACCACCTGCCCCTCGGGCGTGCATTACATGCACCTGGTCGATCACGCCCGCGAATACATCGAAAAGACCTATCGCCGCCCCTTGGGCGAGCGGGCGCTGCGCTGGCTCTTGGCACGGATCCTGCCCTATCCGGGGCGCTTCCGGCTGACGCTGATGGGCGCGAAGCTGGCGCGACCGTTTCGGCGGCTGGTGCCGGATGCGCGGCTGCGGGCGATGCTGGACATGGCGCCCCGCGACATCCCGCCGCCCAGCCTGAACGACCGCCCGCAGGTCTTTGCCGCCGAGGGGCCGCGCCGCAAGCGGGTGGCACTGCTGATCGGCTGCGCGCAACGGGCGCTGAACACCGACATCAATGACGCGACCATCCGCCTCTTGCGCCGGCATGGCTGCGAGGTGGTGATCCCGCGCGGGATCGGCTGCTGCGGCGCGCTGACCCATCACATGGGCAAGACCGTCGAAAGCCACGCCATGGCCGCCGCCAATATCCGCGCGCTGATGAGCGAGGTCGCGGGCGAGGGGCTGGACGCGGTGGTCATCAACACCTCGGGCTGCGGCACCACGGTCAAGGATTACGGCCATATGTTCGCGCATGACCCGCTGGCCGAGGATGCGGCGCGGGTGGCCGCGCTGGCCAAGGACATCACCGAGGTCATGGCCGACCTGGGCCTGCGCGAGCCCGGCTATGCCGAGCCGCTGCGCGTCGGCTATCACGCCGCCTGCTCGTTGCAGCACGGCCAGCAGATCCGCGCGACGCCCAAGGAGCTTCTGGCCGCCGCCGGCTTCACCGTGCTGGAGCCGAAGGACGCGCATATCTGCTGCGGTTCGGCAGGCACCTACAACCTGATGCAGCCGGCGATCTCGGCCGAGTTGAAGCGTCGCAAGGTCGAGACGCTGGAGGCGCTGACCCCCCAGGTCATCAGCGCCGGCAATATCGGCTGCATGATGCAGATCGGCTCGGGCACCGGCGTGCCGGTGGTCCATACGGTCGAGCTGCTCGACTGGGCCACGGGCGGGCCAAGGCCGCCGGCGCTGGCGGCGATGGTCTAGGTCACCGCCTCATATGTCCGCAACCAGATGCGCAGAGCTGCGAGTTGGACGGAGGGGATGAAGTTGTCGTCGCGCTTGTCATAGCGGGCTGCGACGGCGCGGAAATGTTTGAGCTTGTTGAAGAACCGCTCGATCCTGTTTCTTTGTTGATAGAGGATCGGATCGAAAGCCGGACGGCGCTTTCGCGTCGGCATCAGCCGGATGCAGGTTCCGGCCCCGCGCGCGGCAAGGCTGCGATGCGGGCCATCGCTGTCATAGCCCCGGTTGGCCAGCAGGGTCTGGCTGGTGCCGATGCCCTCCAGCATATCCGCCGCGCACCGGCCGTCATGCGCCTGACCTTCGGTCAGTTTCAGGCGGATCGGGCGACCGAGAGCATCAGAGCATGGATCTTGGTGGTCAGCCCGCCGCCTGGGCGACCCATGCAACGGGATCGGAGATGTTTTTTTGACCGTTGGCGGCATGGTGGTGAACCCGGAACGAAGACGCGTCGATCATCTGGATGTCACCATGGTAAGCCTCTGATACAGCGTGCAGAATATGCGCCGAATGGCCCGCCCGCCGCCAGCGGTTGAAGCAGTTCACGCATGGGGTGCGGGGGCCATGGCGCGCTGGAATGTCCGCCCAGGGCGCCCCGGTCCTCAGCCGCCAGAAGATCCCGTTCAGCACCCGCCGGTCATCCACCCGCTTCACCCCGCGCACCTTGGTCGGCAGCAACGGCTGGATCACTCCCCACTCGAAATCCGTCAGGTCAAAACGCGCCATCTTCCCCGCCCTCGCATGCAAAAAGAGAATCACGGAAAGACCGGAAAGGGAAACACTTCATGGGTATGTGACCTATCACTACTTTGGCAGAAGTCTGTTGAGCATTTTTCGCCACTTCCTACGGCAGTGGGGACAGTTGGGCGGCGGCTGACTGAGCTGGATCAAGATCGTCTGCCTGATAGCTGGTAAGCTCAGTTGTGGCGGGGGAGCTGGGGCCCTTTTTTCCGATCCGCTGCCTTCAGGCGTCGGGCTTGCAGGAAGGCGAACGCGATCATGGTCATGAGCGCATGTCGGTGCAGGCCCTGCCATGATCGGCCCTCGAAGTGGTCAAGGCCCAACTCTTCCTTGAGCTGCTGATGGGCTTGCTCACAGACCCAACGGGCCTTGATGGCCCCGGCCAGTTTCTTGAGCGGTGTGTCGGCCGCAGGTTGCTGAGGTAGTATTTGCGCTCGCCGGTGGAACGGTGCTCGCCGACCAGCCAGACCTCCTCGCCGGGCAGATGCTGCTGGCCAGGATTGCCAATGCGCTGCGGCGGTCCGTCGGCGACACGGACACGCATGGCAGCGAACCGGGCTGAGAGCTTGCCTTTCGTGCCGCGCCGCCAGCTCACGGCCTGCTACTTCGCCTTCTCAAGTATCTCCTGCGCCGGGCGAGATGGGACATCGGGGACATGGTTCTTGCGCGGTCGCCCGCGACCGGCGACCGGGAAGATCAGGGCAACGTTGGCCGGGTAGACCTTCTGCTTGTGAGGGATGCC
>NZ_LLWQ01000118.1 GCF_001447385.1 Paracoccus sp. MKU1
TGGCCTGTCGGACATGTTAGAGACACTGCGGATGGTTCTGTGCTCATCTGGGGCCGATAACACCAAGGTTCAGCATGTGCACGACGACCAGTTTCCGCGTCATCAAGGCGGATATCCTGCGCCGCATCAGCGGCGGCGAATGGCCGCCGGGCTCGCTGCTGCCGAACGAGCTGGCCTTGGCGCGGGAATTCGGCGCGGCCCGTGCCACAGTCGGCCGCGCCATGCGCGAACTGGTCGACGACGGCATCGTCGAGCGCAAGCGCAAGACCGGCACGCGCGTCCGACCGGTGCCCTTGCGGCAGGTCAGGCTGGACATCCCGCTGGTCCGGGTCGAGGTCGAGGCGCAGGGGTCCAGCTATCGCTATGCGCTGGTTTCCTCGGAGTCCGTGCCGGCGCCGAACTGGCTGCGCGCCCGGCTGGACCTGCGCCAGGGGGCCGAGATGCTGCACCTGGTCTGCCTGCATCTCTCGGACGGCCATCCCTATCAGCTCGAGGATCGCTGGATCAACCTGGGCGCCGTGCCGCAGGCCCGGCAGGCGGATTTCTCGACCCTGGGGCCCAGCGAATGGCTGACGCGCCAGATGCCCTTCTCGGATATCGAGATCAGCTTCTCGGCCAGCGCCGCCGAGCCCGAGCAGGCCCGGCAGCTGAGCTGCGCGGTGGGCGACCCGCTGTTCCGCATCGAGCGGCAGACCTTCTGGGAAGGCCGGCCGATCACCTTCGTGCGCATGGTCTACCGCTGCGGCCACCGGCTGATCGCCCGGTATTGAGGGATGGAATGGGTGATCTGGTTCGTATTTTCTATGATCGTTCTTGAAGGAAGCAGGGGCGGCGGCAACGAAACTGTAACTTTTTTCGTCAAACAGATACCTTGGGGAATCCCTGGCAACGGGATGAGCGGCGGCTCCCCCGCCTTGAAAACAAACGCAACCGCCCTGCCGGCGAATCTTGCGAGGCAGGCAGCAAACGATGGTCAACCTGTTTGCAGAGACCCGCAATGGCAATGTCGCTCTGATCTGGCTGAACCGTCCCAAGCAGTTCAATGCGCTAAACTCGGCGGCCGCGACCATCGGATTTTGCTGCAATCCGCTTGAGCGGCTGCTTTCGGGAGCGCGGCATTGCAGCGAAATCTGCTCCTGACTGACTGGTTTGGGCCGCACCTTGCCTGTCCGGGGGCAAATCGCCCGGCTCAGCCAAACCTGCCACTTGCTGTCCCGCAGCCAGTTGCTCGCGAGTCCGTTGCTGCCGTTGGAGACTGATCCGGCGCAAGTGATCAGCTCTGGATGTTCCGTCCACTGTTCCCAGGTGTGGTCAACCGGCTGTACTCGCCACCGAGCTGCAAGGTGAGCGTCACGTTGCCCGTTACCATGCCGCCCGATCATCCCCATGTGATGCGAACCAGGGCAGGCACCACCATCAACTGACCGTGGGCGACCTGCATCCGCCCTGGCATCGCGGATATCCGGGTTTCTTCGGGGTTCGGGCAGCGGCCTCGCCATCCGCCGTCAGATCGCCCCGGCCAGGTGCAGTCCGAGGCCAGCCAGTGCCGCACCACCAAGCACAAGGCCGATGCCGAGCTTCAGACGGAACACCGCGAGGATCGCCAGCGCCGAAAGGGCCATCGCCCAGGCATCCAGTGTTTCCAGCACCGGAACGCTGGTCGAGACCGGCCCCCAATTGAAAGGCTCGACCTCGCGCCAGACCACATGGATCGCGAACCATATCGCGAGATTGAGGATCACCCCCACGACCGCCGCCGTGACCGAAGCCAGCGCCGCTGCGAGCGCCCGGTTTTCCCGCAGCCCTTCCATGAACGGTGCCCCGAGCAGAATCCAGGCGAAGCAGGGCGCGAAGGTCACCCATGTCGTCAGGATGCCCCCGAGCGTTGCCGCCAGCAGCGGCATGGCCCATCCGGCCTCGCGCATTGCCCCCATGAAGCCGACGAATTGCAGCACCTTGATCAGCGGCCCCGGCATGGTTTCGGCCATGCCGAGACCGTCGAGCATCTCGCCCGGCTGCAGCCAGCCATAGCTGCCGACCGCCTCCTGCGCGACCCAGGCCAGCACGGCATAGGCCCCGCCGAAGGTCAGCACCGCGAGTTTCGAGAAATAGAGCGCGATGTCGGTGAAGACGCTGCCCGGTACCAGGGCGACCAGCAGCGCCACCGGCAACAGCCAGAGCGCGACCGCCGCCCATCCCGCGTGGAAGGCGTTTCTGCGCGCCGAGGGCGGAAGATCAAGCTCTTCGCCAAGGATCGTGTCGGCGTCGCTGACATG
Organism: Paracoccus sp. MKU1; assembly: GCF_001447385.1. GTDB lineage: Bacteria > Pseudomonadota > Alphaproteobacteria > Rhodobacterales > Rhodobacteraceae > Paracoccus. The sequence continues at coordinate 2,277 of NZ_LLWQ01000118.1, forward strand.
TGCGCCACCTGACGAGCCATGCCCGCCGCCGCCCCGGAAGGCCGCAATCCCGACCTTTGTCCCGATCCAGCCGATGGTTGCCGCCAGCGCCACGATCAGCGGGAAGGGTGCATCGAACAGGAAGATGGCCAGGAAGGACGCGGCGGCCAGGCCGAGCATGACGTTGTTCTTCAGCGCACGTTTGCCGATGCGGAACACCGCTTGCAGCACGATCGCCAGCACCGCGGCCTTCAGCCCGAAAAACAGCGCGGTCACAACCGGCACATCGCCATAGACCGCGTAGACCCAGCTCAGCACCATCATGGCGATGAAGCCCGGCAGGATGAACAGCATCCCCGCGATCAGCGCGCCGCGCACGCCGTGCATCAGCCAGCCGATATAGGTCGCCATCTGCTGCGCCTCGGGACCGGGCAACAGCATGCAGAAGTTCAGGGCATGGAGGAATCGCGCATCTCCGAGCCATTTCCGCTCCTCGACCAGTATCCGGTGCATCACCGCGATCTGGCCGGCCGGCCCGCCGAAACTCAGCGCGGCGATCCTGGTCCAGACCCCGGTCGCCTGACCCAGCGTTGGAAATCCATCACGCCGTTTCATGTCGCGCCCCGGCCCGTACCCCTGGCGTTGGTGGGCCAGTTGTGGATCTCGTCCGTGGCATCGCGCGCCCAACGGTAGAAGGCGTCATAGAGCTGCAATCCGGCATCGAGTTGCTCCAGATCGTCGGAATACATCCGCGACAGGCCCAGGGACGCCGCAAGCAGGCCCGCCGCTTCGGGGGCGAGGTCCAGGCGGGCGGTATCCGCCCCGCGCACGATCAAAGCCAGCCGGTCGAGCGCCGGGATGCTCAACCGGGTTTCCTTCAGCAGCGCGTCGAAGGTGCAGTCCTCGCCGCGATGGCTCCAGAACACGCCTTCGACATCGAAGGGCATGGCGCCGAACCGCTCGGCCACTGCGGGGACCTCGGCCGGGGCGACGAACAGAAACACCGCCCGTGGATCGATGAAGCGCCGGATCAGCCAGGGGCAGGCGATGCGATCGATCTTGGGCCGCGCCCGTGTCACCCACAGGCTGCGGCCCTGCGGATCATGGCCGGTGATCTTCGCGGTCGTGACGAGTGGCAGGCCGGCGGCGAGCCATGCCGCCATCCCTCCCTCCAGATACTCGGCTGCGACCCCTTCATGGCGCAGCCAGGCGGCGACGCCCTGACTGCGCCCGTGTCCCTCGGCGCAAAGGACCACCACCGGACGGTCCAGGCTGCGGGCCAGTTCCGAAAGCGCCGCAGGGGCGATTTCATCCTCAGCCAGCCATCGGGCAGAGGGGATGAGACGGGGTTCGGCGTCTCTCGCATCCGCACGGCGCACGTCGAGGACGACGGGGCATCGTGCGGTGCCGATCAGCTTGGCGAGCTTGTCGCAGGTTATGGCGTCAGGCGCAGGCATCTGCGTTCCCTCCATTGAGTGAGTTGTCGGAATGGAACGCGAACTTCGGCTGGCGCCTCGTGGGGCGTCGCAAGACCCCATGCCGGAAAATTCCGACGACGACGATGGAATGTCAAGACGGTTGCCCGACACTGATTTCTTCACCGCAACGAACGGTGGCATTATCCGGCATAGCTGCCATCTCGACGAGAATCTCGCTGCGCCACGCCTGAGGGACAGCTTCATGGAACGCGGCATCGCAGCATGATTTGTACCTGACTGGCAGCTTCGGGCTGACTTTTCCTGGTGGCAGACCAAAGCCGACGGATGATAGGCGCCGCGGCTCCAAACGTGGGGATGCAGCGTTGGAGAACCTTCACCCATACCCGGTTCAGACCTGATCAGTCACTCTTCGCGGCACGATCCGGTTGTATCTCGCGATCTGCCCCCGATATCGCCTATCTCCGGCCTCATGTCGCAGCCTTGAGGTTCAGCCGTTCCTCGAGCTTTGCCGCGGCTTCCTTGCGCTCGCTGTAGCGGTCGGTCAGGAAGGCCGACAGGTCGCGGGTCAGCAGGGTGAACTTCACCAGTTCCTCCATCACGTCGACGATGCGGTCGTAATAGCTCGACGGCCGCATGCGCCCGGCCTCGTCGAACTCCTGATACGCCCTGGCGACCGAGGACTGGTTGGGGATGGTCAGCATCCGCATCCAGCGGCCCAGCACCCGCATCTGGTTCACCGCGTTGAAGCTCTGCGAGCCGCCCGAGACCTGCATCAGCGCCAGGGTGCGGCCCTGGGTCGGCCGGATCGCCCCCATCGACAGCGGGATCCAGTCGATCTGCGCCTTCATCACCCCGGTCATCGCGCCGTGGCGTTCCGGGCTGGTCCAGACCTGGCCCTCGGACCACAGGCACAGATCGCGCAGCTCCTGCACCTTCGGATGCGACGGGTCGGCATCCTCGGGCAGCGGCAGGCCGTTGGCGTGGAACACCCGCGTCTCGCAACCGAAATGCCGCAGCAGGCGCTCGGCCTCCAGCGTGGCGAAGCGGCTGTAGGAGCGTTCGCGCAGCGAGCCGTAGAGCAGCAGGATGCGCGGCGGATGGGTTGCTCGCGGCAGGTCGGGGATCGCGGGCGCGCGCAGGCAGTCGGGCGACAGGTTCGGCAGGTCGGGGATCATGCGCGGGCCTCTTGCGGGGTTGCTTCGGGAAACCAGCGGCGGCCCAGCCACAGGGCGGTGTTGACCAGAAGGATCAGCACCGGCACCTCGACCAGCGGGCCGATGACCGCGGCGAAGGCCACGGGCGAGGCCAGCCCATAGGCGGCAATGGCGACGGCGATGGCCAGTTCGAAATTGTTGCCGGCGGCGGTGAAGGCGATGGCGGTGCTGCGCGGGTAGTCCCGGGCGATCAGGCGGCCCATGGCGAAGCTGACCAGGAACTGAATGGCGAAATACAGCACCAGCGGCACGGCGATCCTGACAGTGTCGAGCGGCAGGCGCACGACATCGCCACCCTTCAGGCTGAACATCGCCACGATGGTGAAGAGCAGCGCGGCCAGCGTGATCGGGCTGATCTTCGGCAGGAATACGTTCTGATACCAAGCGTCGCCCTTGCGCGCGATCAGCACATGCCGGGTCAGGAAGCCGGCGGCGAAGGGGATGCCCAGGTAGATCAGCACCGCCTCGGTCACGGTCCGGAAGCCCACGTCGATCACGCTGCCCTGCAGCCCGAACAGCGGCGGCAGCACGGTCAGGAACAGCCAGGCATAGGTCGAGAAGAACAGGATCTGGAAGATCGCGTTGAAGGCCACCAGCCCGGCGACATATTGCCCGTCGCCGCGCGCCAGCTGGTTCCAGACCAGCACCATGGCGATGCAGCGCGCCAGGCCGATCAGGATCAGCCCGGTCATGTATTCCGGCTGGTCGCGCAGGAAGATCACCGCCAGCGCGAACATCAGCAC
>NZ_LLWQ01000119.1 GCF_001447385.1 Paracoccus sp. MKU1
GGCGCAGGGCCTGACCCGGGCGCAGGTCGAGGACCCGGGCGTCGAGGTCTCCTTCCCCGACAGCGTCGTCGACATGATGAAGGGCAACCTGGGCCAGCCGCCCGGGGGCTGGCCCGCGGCCTTGCAGAAGAAGGTCCTGAAGGGCGAGGCGCCGCTGACCGCCCGTCCCGGCGCGGCGATGCCGCCGGTGGATCTCGAGGCCACCCGCGCCGATCTGATCCGCCAGCTGGAAGGCAAGGCGGTCGATGACGAGGACCTGAACGGCTACCTGATGTATCCCAAGGTGTTTTTGGACTACATGGGCCGGCACCGGCAATACGGCCCGGTGCGGACGCTGCCGACGCGGACCTTCTTCTACGGCATGGAGCCGGGCGAGGAGATCGAGGCCGAGATCGACCCCGGCAAGACGCTGGAGATCCGGCTGCAGACCGTGGGCGAGACCGACGAGAAGGGCGAGGTCAAGGTGTTCTTCGAGCTCAATGGCCAGCCCCGGGTGATCCGGGTGCCGAACCGCCTGGTCAAGTCGCAGACCGCCGCCCGTCCCAAGGCCGACCCGGCGAACGAGGGCCATCTCGGCGCGCCGATGCCCGGCGTCGTCGCCTCGGTCGCGGTCACGCAAGGCCAGAAGGTCAACCCCGGCGACCTGCTGCTGACCATCGAGGCCATGAAGATGGAAACCGCCATCCATGCCGACCGCAAGGGCGTCATCAAGGCGCTGCATGTCCGGCCGGGAGAGCAGATCGACGCAAAAGACCTCATGATCGAGATGGAGTGAGGCGAGCGGATGAAAAAGGGCCCTGCCGCGGAAGCGGCGGGGC
>NZ_LLWQ01000120.1 GCF_001447385.1 Paracoccus sp. MKU1
ACATTGGTCTCGACATCGGTGTTGTTATAGGCCGTGTTCACGGCCTTGTTGAAGGCGTCGTTGGTCGCATCATTGCGCGCGTCATTGTTCGCGTCGTTATGCGCATCGTTGCTGGCGTCGTTGTCGGCCTTGTTCTTGGCCGCATTGCCAGCCAGGTTGCCGGCCGCATTGGCGGCGGCGTTATAGGCATGCGTCTCGGATGCGCTGCTGTTCGAGTTCGCATTGGCATTCGCGTTGTCGTTCGCGTTGCTCTGGCTTTGGTGCTGGCCCTGTCCCTGATCCTGGCCCTGGTCTTGGCCTTGATCCTGACCCTGGTCCTGACCCTGGGCCTGCTTGTTCAGCTGCCCCTGGCCTTGCCCCTGGCCCTGGCCTTGCCCCTGGCCCTGACCTTGGCCCTGCTCTTGCTCCTGGTCCTGATTGTCGATCGGCCAGGCGAATAGATTCATGTTACGGCTGCCAGCCATCGTCGTTACCTCCTGTCAGAGGCGGGTGAAATGCGGCCAGATCATTCACAAGCACGCTTGCCCGCCCGGTTCCGGTGGATGAAGGCAAGCCGGGGCCGCTCGCCGGGCTAGCGCCCACCGTCGCGACGGCACGACCGTCCTCGTCTTGCTGCTGATCGCGGATGACCGCACGCCACCTCGGGCGGCACCCGTTCGGCCGGCGCGGGACTGCCCGAGACCGACCTTCAGGAAGGCTACGCCCGGGTCACCGATTCGGCCTAGCTGCACGAAGAGGCTAGGTCTGGGCAGTCCGAATTCAGGGGGATTCCGCCTCGGGGCTGTAGCCAGGCGGCCCCGGCCGCTCCGGAGATCCCCCAAAAGGATTAATCCCTTCCGTCAGGGAAACCGGCGCCGCTCCCGCCGCTCCGGCGCCCAAGGGGCAGGCCCGGTCACGGTTCTCTACCCTAGATGGTGCGAGCCGGTAATATTACAACTAAGCCACGGTGATTCTTGAACTTATCTTGCTCTCTCGCCTTTCAGGCTCGGCGAAATTTTGCTAGGCTGAGCCCGATCGATCGGTTTGGGAGGACCGATCGGGACGAGGGGGAAGTCCATACGCAAGAAGGTAGCAATGACATGAACATGGCATTTTGCGATGGCGTATCACATGAGATTCATACGTTGTCAGACCGGCCCGCACGCGGAACGGCAGAGGTTCTCTTTGTCGGTACGCAGTGCAATTTTTCGCATAGCCTGATCTCGGTAACCAGTCAGGAGTTGGGACATATCACCGTCGCCGCTGCGCCGTCCTTCGACGATTTCCGCAGCCTGTCCGAATTGACCAATGAAAGGCCGACGCTGCTGGTTCTGGACGAACCGACCATGCGCGGCCTGACAAAAGAGGATCGCGCCTATCTGCTGGAACTGACCGATGTGGCGCTGGCCGTTGCCTTCTGCACCGGCGCCTTCGGCCGCGCCTGCTATGACGATGAGGAACTGCGGCAGCGCGGGATCAGCATCGTGCCGCTGAATATCCGGCTCGACGTCTGGCTTTCCGTCATCAAGCTGGTCGCGCATGGCGGCAATTACATCTTCCCCGAGATCATTTCGCCGGCCGGGATCGCGATACCCCCTCCCCTGGTCCCGGACGAGCTTGGCCTGACCCAGCGGCAACAAGACGTGCTGCGCCTGGTCGCCGATGGCCAGTCGAACAAGCGGATCGCGTCGACGCTGGGTCTGTCGGTCCATACGGTCAAGCTGCATCTTCGCAATGCCAGCCTGCGCCTGGGGGCCCATAACCGCACCGAGGCGGCGATGCGCTATCGCGCCTTGCGGTCGTGACCGACCCGCCGCCGATATCGGGGGCCGCCGCGCTCGAACCCGACCTGGATGCGGTACTGCTGCGCGTGGGGCGTCTGAACTATGCCTGGAGCAACACGGAAAGCCTGCTGATCCACATGCTCGCCGGGCTGACCGGAATGGACAAGGGGGCCGCCGTGGTGGTCTTCCTGTCGGTCTCCTCGACTCGCGGCCGGATCGAGATGGTCGAGCGTCTCGCGAAACTGCGCCTGCCGGCCGGGCAGGAGCAACAGGAACTGCTGGAGCTGACGGCCCGTTTCGCCAAGCTGTCCGCCGTCCGGCACCGCTACAATCACAGCATCTGGTCCTTTCAGGAGGATGGCTCGGTCTCGACCATCCTGATGCGGATCGCCGACCGGCGCGACCGCATCCATATGGGCCGGAAGCAAACCCTCGGCAGCGACGAAATGCAGCGGCTGGATCAGGACCTTGACATGCTGTCCCAGCTCAACCGCAATATCTGGCGTTTCCTGCTGCAATACGGCTATCCGGTCGAGTGAAAGAGGCCGGCAATCCATGCCGGCCTTCCGATCCGCCCGGAATCCGACCTGACAACCCCGAGCCCGAAGGCTGCGGACGGTCGTTGCGTTCCCGGCCCCCGGCGCAGCGGCCGTGGGCCCGGGAGGCGTCCTCGTCCCCCATCCCCATATGACGGCGGCGGCTCAGACCTCGATGAACTCGCGCACGAAGGGCGTCGCCGGCCGGGCACGGATGTCCTGCGGGCGGCCGACCTGCTCGATCCGGCCCATGGACATCACCACCACCAGGTCCGCGAGCTCCATCGCCTCGTCCTGGTCATGGGTGACGAAGACCGTGGTCAGGCCGGTGGTGTCATGGATCTCGCGCAGGCCCTGGCGCAGCTCCTTGCGCACCCGGGCATCGAGCGCGCCGAAAGGCTCGTCCAGCAGCAGCATGCGGGGCTCGATGGCCAGCGCCCGGGCCAGGGCCACGCGCTGGCGCTGGCCGCCCGACAGCTGGCTGGGGAAGCGCTTGGCGATCTGCGGCAGCTGGATCAGCTCCAGCAGCTTTGTCACCCGGCGCTCGATCTCGGCCTGCGGCGGGCGGGTGCGGCGCGGGCGGGCGCGCAGCCCATAGGCGATGTTCTCGAACACGGTCATGTGCCGGAACAGCGCATAGCTCTGGAACACGAAACCGGCGCGGCGTTCCTGCACGGAAAGCCCCGTCGCGTCCTGCCCGTCGAACAGCACCCGGCCCGAGGTCGGGAATTCCAGCCCGCCCAGGATGCGCAGCAGCGTGGTCTTGCCCGAGCCGGACGGCCCCAGCAGCGCCACCAGCGCCCCCGAGGGGATGGCCAGGCTGACCGGGTGCAGCGCGGTGGTCGACCCGAAACTCTTGGCGATTTCGTCGATTTCGATATGCATGATGGACCTCGATTGTTCAGTGCCGGCGGCCGGCGGCCAGCTGGTCGGCATGGCGCCATTCCAGCACGGTCTTCAGCGTCAGCGTCAGCAGCCCGAGCAGGGCCAGCACCCCGGCCAGGCTGAAGGCGGCGACCGAGAGATATTCGTTGTAGAGCATCTCGATGGTGATCGGCATGGTGGCGGTCTGGCCACGGATCTTGCCCGAGACCACGGCCACGGCGCCGAACTCTCCCATGGCCCGGGCGTTGCACAGCAGCACGCCATAAAGCAGCGCCCATTTGATGTTGGGCAGCGTCACGGTCAGGAAGGCGCGCCAGCCCGAGGCGCCCAGCGTCAGCGCCGCCTCCTCCTCGGCCCGGCCCTGCTCGATCATCACCGGGATCAGCTCGCGCGCGACGAAGGGAAAGGTGACGAAGATCGAGGCCAGCACGATCCCCGGCAGGGCGAAGATGATCGGGAAGCCGCTGACGACCAACCAGCCGCCGATCAGGCTGTTGGTGCCGAACAGGAGCACCAGCGCCAGGCCCGCCACCACCGGCGAGATGGAAAAAGGCAGGTCGATCAGCGTGATCAGGAAAGCCTTGCCGCGGAAGTCGAACTTGGTGATCGTCCAGGCGGCGGCGATGCCGAAGACGGCATTCACCGGCACCGAGATCGCCGCGACGATCAGCGTCAGCCGGATGGCCGAGGTCGCCTCGGGCCGGGCCAACGAGGCGAGCGCCTGGCCGGCGCCCCGAGCCAGCGCCTCGGCAAAGACCACCACAAGCGGCGCGAGCACCAGGATGGCGAGCCCGCCCAGCGCCAGGGCGATCAGGACCAGCCGGGTGAGCCGGCTTTCCTCGGTCACCGGGCGCCATTTCGCGGGTTTTTCGGCCGCGGCTGCGTTCAGCGTGCTGTCAAACATGGCCGATCCTCCGCCGGCTCCAGATCTGGATCAGGTTGATCGCCAGCAGCATGCTGAAGGAAATCAGCAGCATGGCGATACCGATGGCCGCCGCGCCGTCATAGTCGAACTCCTCGAGCTTGATGACGATCAGCAAGGGCGCGATCTCGGTTTTCAGCGGCAGGTTGCCGGCGATGAAGATGACCGAGCCGTATTCGCCGACCGCGCGCGCCAGCGACAGCGCAAAGCCGGTCAGCGCCGCCGGCAGCAGCATGGGCAGGATCACCCGGCGCAGGGTGTAGAACCGCCCTGCCCCCAGGGTGGCCGAGGCCTCCTCCACCTCCTGCTCGATCTCGGCGATCACCGGCTGCACGGTGCGGGTGACGAAGGGCAGGCCGACGAAGATCAGCGCGATCAGGATGCCCCATTGCGTATAGGCGATCTTGCCGCCCAGATCCCGAACGATGCTGCCGAAGACGCCGTTCGGCGCGTAAAGCGCGGTCAGCGCGATGCCCGCCACCGCCGTCGGCAGGGCGAAGGGCAGATCGACCAGCGCATCGACCAGCCGCCGGCCCGGAAAGTCATAGCGCGCCAGCACCCAGGCCAGCAGCGTGCCAAAGACCAGGTTGAACAGCGCGGCCAGAAAGGCCAGCCGGAAGGACAGATACAGCGCCGCCCAGACCCGCGGGGTGTTGATGGCAGTCCAGACCGCCTCGGGGCCATAGCTGATGCCGCGCGCCAGCAGCGCGCCGACCGGCAGGATGACGATCAGCGACAGCATGGCCAAGGTGATGCCCATGCCGAGCCCGAAGCCCGGCATGGGAGATTTCTGCAAGCGGAATGCCAGCGCCATCGGTCATTGCCCCGAATAGATCTGGTCGAACGTGCCGCCGTCGCCGAAATGCTCGGGCTGGGCCTGTTTCCAGCCGCCGAAATCGGCGATGGTCACCAGATCGAGTTGCGGAAAGCGCGCCACGTCCTCGGGATTGGCGGCGCTGTCGTCCCAGGCGCGATAATAGTGCTTGTAGGCCAGCGCCTGGCCTTCCGGCGAATAGAGGAAGGCCAGATAGGCATCGGCCAGCGCCTTCTGCTCGTCATCGGCGATGTTCTTGTCCACGATGGCGACCGGGGGCTCGGCCAGGATCGAGACCGAGGGCACGACGATGTCGAACCGATCCTCGCCCAGCTCGTTCAGCGCCAGATAGGCCTCGTTCTCCCAGGCCAGCAGCACGTCGCCGATCTCGCGCTGGGTGAAGGTGGTGGTCGAACCGCGCGCGCCGCTGTCAAGCACCGGGACATGCTTGAACAGCTCGCCCACGAAGGCCTTGGGGTCCTGGCCGTTCTTCTGCGCCCAGGCCCAAGCGGCGAGATAGTTCCAGCGCGCCCCGCCGCTGGTCTTGGGGTTCGGGGTGATCACCTCGACGCCTTCCTTGACCAGGTCGCCCCAGTCCTGGATGCCCTTGGGATTGCCCTCGCGCACCAGGAAGACGATGGTCGAGGTATAGGGTGAGCTGTTATGCGGCAAGCGCGACTGCCAGTCCTCGGGCAAAAGGCCGCGGGACGCGATCTGGTCGATATCCGAGGCCAGCGCCAGCGTCACCACCTGCGCCTTGAGCCCGTCGATCACCGAGCGCGCCTGCGCGCCCGAGCCGCCATGCGAGGTCTCGATGGTCGGCGCCTTGTGGCCCTCGGCCTGCCATTTCGCAGCGAAGGCGGCGTTGACCTCGCGGTAAAGCTCGCGCGTCGGGTCGTAGCTGACATTCAGCAGGGTGTTGTCGGCATGGGCCTGACCAGCCAGGCCAAGACCGGCCACGGTCACCATCATCGCCACGGCGCGCCGCATCGAGAAGCCCAGGCAGCGGTCCCAGAATCCGGGATTCAGCGGATAGCCGGTCATGCGCTTGGTGCCGTCCTCGACCGTGACGCGACCGTCGAGATGGCGGCGAATCACCCGGCCATGGGCCAGCTGGCTGTCGGTCACGCGAATGCTGCGGATCATGATGCCTTGTCCTCCTTACTCTGCCTTGAGGGACTCTTCCCATATCCATAATTACGACAGAGTTTATCGTTTATTTCAAGAGAAAGACGTGTTCACCCATCGTTTTTTATATTATTGTTTGTCAATGGCTTGAGAAGCTCCTGCGATCTACGGCCGTTCGTCCGCATGACTCGGCCACCGAAAACCTTGCCGGTTTGGGTCGGCGGCAGGGCCTTGCGAAGCGTGACCGATGTCCCGCTTTGCACCCGGCGGCATGCAGCATTCCGGCATGCCCGGAGCAACGGCGCCAACGGCCGCACATGCGGGACGAATGCGCCCCCGGGGGACGGAATCGCGGACCGCTTGCCGGGCGCGCTCCTCGACGCGCATCGATGGGGCGCAATAGCACATCCGTGCTAGAAGCGGCCGCCCCCGGCCGACGCTAGACTGGGCGCATGAACGAGCAGACGCCCTTCTTCCGCCGCGAGGTCGAGGCGGCCCGCCGATCCGACTGGCTGGGCCGGCCGATGCTGGTGAACGGGCCTTCCGCCGGGGCGGTGGCGCTGTTTTCGGCCGTTTTCGTGATCGCGGCGCTCTGCTTCGTCATCTTCGGGGACTATACCCGGCGAGTGCGTGCCTCGGGGGTGATCCTGCCGGCCGGCGGGCTGACGCGGCTGGTCGCGCCGCAGCCCGGCTGGGTCAGCGAACTGGCCGTGAACGAGGGCGACCGCGTGCGTCGCGGACAGATGCTTTACGCGCTGGACATCGACACCGCGACCGCGCGCGGCAATACGCAGGACGCGGTGACGGATATCCTGGAACGCAAGCGGACCGAATTGCACCGCGCGCTGGCGGCGCAGCGGGAATTCGACCAGGCCGCCCGCCAGCGGTTGCAGGACCAGCTGGCCAGCCTTGGGCGCGAACTGCCGCAGCTGCGCGCCCAGATCCAGACGGCCGAGGATTTCGCCGGCCAGCTTGAGGATTTCGCCGAGCGCCAGCGCCGCAACCTCGACCGCGGCATGGGGCTGGCGAGCGATTACGAATCGCGCCTGCAAGCCTTGCAGGCGCAGCGCGCCGAACTGGCCCGGCTGCGGCGCGAAGAGGTGCAGCTGGCCGGCCAGCGCGACGCCCTGACCAGCGAGCTTGCCGGCTTCGACCCCGAGGCCGAGGCGCGGCTGGCGGCGCTGCAAGCCCAGCTTCTGGACGTCGAACAGCAGCTTTCCGAGGCCGAGGCCCGCCGCGCCTTGCGCATCACCGCGCCGCGCGACGGCATGGTGACGGCGATCATCACCCGCGCCGGGCAGACCGTGGCAGAGGGCACGCCGCTGCTGACCATCGTGCCGGACGACCAGCCGCTGGTTGCGCAGCTGGTGGCGCCCGGCGGCTCGGTCGGGTTCCTGCGCGAGGGGGCGGACGTGCTGCTGCGCTATCCGGCCTTTCCCTATCAGAAATTCGGACAATATCCGGGACGGATCAGCGTGATCTCACGCGCGAACCTGCGCGGCGACGAGGTCGCCGACCTGGCCCCCGCCGCCGATCCCGACAAGGGGCCCAGCCTGTTTCGCGTCACCGTCGCGCCCGACCGGCCCTTCGTCATGGCCTATGGCAAGCCCGAGCCCCTGCAGGCCGGCATGCAGGTCGAGGCGCATCTGCTGCTGGACAGCCGCCCGATCTGGCAATGGATCCTGGAACCGCTGTTCGGCCTGAAGGGCGCCTTTGCCCAGGCCGCGCCGGAGCATGCGCATGAGCCGTGAGCTGCTGTCCCGCCTGTCGTCGCGCATCACCAGCCGGACGCCGGTGATCCTTCAGGGCGAGGCGGCGGAATGCGGCCTAGCCTGCATGGCGATGATCGCCGGGCATCACGGCCACCGGCTGGACCTGCCGGCGATCCGCCGCCGCATCGCGCTGGCGATGGGCGGCGCGACGCTGAAGGATCTGGTGCAACTGGGCGGCCGGCTGGGGCTGGCCACGCGGGCGCTGCGGCTGGGCATGGACGACCTGCGCCGGCTGCGCCTGCCCTGCATCCTGCATTGGAACCGCCGGCATTTCGTGGTGCTGACCCGGGTGACGGGGCGCCATGCCCATATCCACGACCCCGCCATCGGCCTGCGCCGGCTGCCGCTGGACGAGGTCTCGGCCGCCTTCACCGGCATCGCGCTGGAGGCCTGGCCGACGGGCGAGTTCCGGCGCTGCGACGAACGCGCCCGCATCCGCCTGACCGATCTGGTGCTGCGCACCGCCGGCATCGGCCGGGCGGCGGTGCGGGTGCTGGCGATCTCGGCGTTGATCGAACTGGTGACCATCGCGCTGCCCATCGGCTTCCAGCTGGTGCTGGACGAGGTGATCGTGGCGGCCGACCGTGACCTCTTGACGCTGATCGCCATCGCGCTGGCCATGCTGCTGGTCTTGCAGGTCGGCGCCAACCTGGCGCGGACCTGGATCGCCATGCTGGTCGGCTCCAGCCTGATCCTGCAATGGCGGGTGGCGCTGTTCGACCGGCTGATGCGTCTGCCGCTGGGCTTTTTCGAGAAACGCCATGTCGGCGACATCGTCTCGCGGTTTTCCTCGGTGGACAGCGTGCAGCAGGTGCTGACCACCAATGCCATCCAGTCGCTGCTGGACGGGGTCATGTCGGTGCTGCTGGTGGCGATGATGTGGCTATACGGCGGCTGGCTGGCCGCCGTCGCGCTGGCCGGCACGCTGGCCTATGCGCTGTTCCGGCTGGCCTCGTATCGCGCCTTCCGCCGCATGTGCGAAGAAGGGATCATCCACGCGGCCCAGGAAAGCACGCATTTCATGGAATCGGTGCGCGGCATCGCCAGCGTCAAGGTGCTGGGCCTGGAACCGCGGCGGCGCGGCACCTGGATCAATCATCTGGTCGAGCGCATCAACGCCGAATTGCGCGTGCAGCGGCTGGAGACCTGGTATCAGGCCGCCGGGGGCTTGCTGTTCGGGCTGGACCGGGTGCTGATCATCTGGCTGGGCGTGCGGGCGGTGATCGAGGGGCCGCTGTCGGTCGGCATGTTCGTGGCCTTCCTGGCCTACAAGGACCAGTTCGCCACCCGCATCGTCGCGCTGATCGACACCGGGCTGCAATTCCGCATGCTGTCGCTGCATGGCGAGCGGATCTCGGACATCGCGCTGGCCGAGCCGGAGGAGCCGGACGAAAGGCACGCCCTGCCCGCGCCCCCCGTCGCGGCCGGCGGCGCTGCGGCGCTGGAAGTGCGCGACCTCAGCTATCGTTATGCCGAGACCGAGCCGATGCTGCTGCGCGAGCTGAACCTGACCGTGGCGCGGGGGGAATGCCTGGGCATCGCCGGACCCTCGGGCGTGGGCAAGACGACGCTGCTGAAACTGCTCTCGGGGCTGGCCGCGCCCTTGCAGGGGCAGATCCTGATCGACGGCGTTCCGGTGGGCAGCATGGGGCTGGCGGCCTATCGCGCCCGCATCGGCTGCGTGTTGCAGGACGACCGGCTGTTCGCCGGCTCGATCCGCGACAACATCGCCGGCTTCGACAGCGCCGTGCCGCAGGACTGGCTGCACGAATGCGCCCGCATGGCTGCGATCCACGACGACATCATGGCGCTGCCCATGGGCTATGAGACGCTGGTCGGCGACATGGGCAGCACGCTGTCGGGCGGGCAGAGGCAGCGGGTGGTGCTGGCGCGCGCGCTGTGCCGGCGGCCGGCGGTGCTGTTCCTGGACGAGGCGACCAGCCATCTCGACAGCGCCAACGAACAGGCGATCAATGCCGCGGTCAGGCGCCTGCCGATGACGCGGATCATCGTGGCGCATCGCGACACGACGCTGGCGACGGCCGACCGGGTGCTGCGGCTGGACGGCTCGGGCGGGCTGGTCGCGGTGCCGCATGGCCCGCGCCTGCCGCTGCGCAGCGCCGATGCGCCGGTTTCGGCCGAGGGCTGAGCGACTAGTGCATCTGTGCTAATGGCCAGGCCGGGGGGCGCCTGCCAGTCTGATCCTTGGGCCGAAGGCTGCACGACACCGCCGCCTTCGTCCGGCGAACCGCCGGGAAAGTCCCGGCCAGACCCAGCCAAGGAGAGAGGAGACCCACATGAGCCTTCGCAAAACCCTCGCCAATCGCGTGTCCCGGCAGAACGACCAGCCCGATGCGCCGCCGGCCGACCTGCAATTCCTGACCGATGACGAGATGGCCCTCGTTGCGGGCGGGCAGGTCTGCTTCGGCCGCTCCGAGTTCCTGCGCGGCAACGGCCATTCCAAGACCACGACCACGGGCGAATGCCAGCAATGATCTGAACCGCGCCCGGCCGGCATGAACGTCACCAAGGAGGATCGTCGATGGAAAGCCGCGAAGCGAAATCTCTGGACCTGATCGTCAAGGTGGCCGAGCGCTGCAACATTGCCTGCACCTATTGCTATTTCTTTTTCGGCGGCGATGAGAGTCACAAGTTCCATCCGCCCTATGTCAACGAGGACACCGCCGCCGAAATCGAAGCCTTCCTGGACCGCATCACCGCCGACGGCGCGGTCGAGAACCTGATGATCTATTTCCACGGCGGCGAACCGATGATGGCCCCCAAGCCGGTGATCGCCCGCATCGCCCGCGCCGCGCGCCGCCTGTCCGAAAGCGGCCGGGTGGCCGAGCTGGGCCTGTCGATGCAGACCAACGGCATGCTGGTCAACGACGCCTGGATCCGCTTTTGCGCGGATCTGGGGATCGGGGTCGGCGTCAGCCTGGACGGCGACGAGGCCGCGAACGACCGCTTTCGCATCGACAAGAAGGGGCGCGGCACCTATCACCGCGCGGTGCAGGGCTTTCGCCGCCTCGCGGGCGAGAACGGGGCCGGCATCGACCTGCATCCCGGCCTGCTCAGCGTGATCGACCCCGAGGGCGACGGCGGCCAGCGCCTGGAGCATTTCTCGGGCGAGATCGGCGCGCAGCGGATGAACTTCCTGCATCCCGACGGCGGCCACGACCAGGGCATTGCGCCGGCGCAGGTGGCGGGGGTCGAGAGTTTCATGATCGGCGTGTTCCGCGCCTGGGTGCGACGGCGCGACAGCGGGCTGCGCGTGCGCTTCATCAAGGATCTGCTCGACACCCTGCTCAGCGACGAGGGGGCCCGCACCTGCACGGATTCGGCGCGCCGGCTGTCGCGCATCCTGACGATTTCCTCGAACGGGATGCTGGGCGCCGAGGATACCGCGCGCACGCTCGACGCGCGTTTCCGCGACATCGGCCATGTGCGCGATTTCGACAGCGTGGCGCAGATCTTCGCCACGCCGGCGCTGCTCGAGATGCAGCAGGCCGCCGCCACGCCGCCGGCAGCCTGCGCCGCCTGCCCCTGGTGGGGCACCTGCCGGGGCGGCACCTTCACCAACCGCTATTCGGCGCAAAACGGCTTCGACAATCCCAGCGTCTATTGCAACGCGCTCCAGGCGTTCTTCGAAGAGGTCGCCGCCTGGCTGGTGCGCGGCGGCATCCCGCTCGAGGATATCGAGCGGCGGCTGATCCTGGCCGGCTCGGCCTCCGAGGCGGTTCTGGACACCCCCCGGGCCGAGCCGGAACCCCTGCGGGCCTGACCAGCGCATTGCCCTTGCACCGCAGGGGCGACTAGGCTGGATGTCGTGAACGATGGCGGGGGCAAGGCGAATGGGGATGCTGACGGCTGCACGCCTGCGCCGCGCCATATCCGGCACCCGCCGGCCCGACAGCAGCTATGACGCCGAGGCCGGGCAGTCGCTGGTCCGGGTGGTGCTGACCGTCGTGGTCGCGGCCTATGCCATGATCGGCAACCTGCTGGAACTGGTGGACGAAACCGCCGATCTGGTCTTTCAGATCTACATGCCGGTCTTCATGACCGTCACCTGCCTGCTGTTCGCCGCGATCCGCCTGTGGCCCGGCGTCTATCACTGGCGCCGGATCTTCTGCATGGTGCTGGACTTCGGCACGCTGACGCTGCTGATGACGCTGGGCGGGCCGTTCATGGCGCCGATGGCCTCGCTGCTGCTTTGGGTGACTGTCGGCTTCGGCATGCGCTACGGCACGCGCTATCTGGTCGGCGCGACCGTCGCGGCGCTGGTCAGCCTGATGCTGATCGCCGTCTTCAGCCCGTTCTGGCGCGCCCAGCCCTATCTGGTGGCGACCTTCGTGCTGACCTCGCTGATCGTGCCGTTCTATGCCAACCTGCTGCTGGCCGACACGCGCGAGGCCTATCGCTCGGCCGATGCGGCCAACCTGGCCAAGTCGCGCTTTCTGGCCCAGGCCAGCCACGACCTGCGCCAGCCGATCCACGCCATCAGCCTGTTCACCAATTGCCTGCGCGAGGCGGGACTGGCCCCGTCCGAGCGGCAGATGGTCGAGAATATCGAGCATTCGCTGCAAAGCGTCCGGCGCATGTTCCGGTCGCTTCTGGACATCGCGACGCTGGACAGCGGCGGCGTCGTGCCGCGCATGCAGGCGGTGCCGCTGGGCGCGATCCTGCGCGACGTCGTCACCCAGCACCAGGAGGCCGCCCGCCGCGCCGGGGTCGAGCTGCGGCTGGTCGAAACCGGGCTGACGGTGGAAAGCGATCCGGGCCTGCTGACGGTGATGCTGCAAAACCTGGTCTCGAACGCGGTGAAATATGCGCCCGGGGCCCGGGTGCTGATCGGCTGCCGCAGGCGCGGGCCCGGAATCGACGTGCTGGTGATCGACCGCGGCATCGGCGTCGCACCCGAGCACCAGCCGCATCTGTTCGAGGAGTTCTATCGCGTCCAGCCGCCCGGCCGCGATGTCGAGGGCGTGGGGCTGGGCCTTGCCATCGTGCAGCGCATGGCCCAGCTGATCAGCGCGGGGGTCGAGCTGCGCTCGGTCCCCGGACGCGGGACCACGGTGGCGCTGACCGGGCTGTGCGTGACCGAACCGCCGCCCGCGCCGTCCCGACCCGACGGCCGCCCGCGCAGCAACCCGCCGCAAAGCCTGCTGCAAGGGCTGCGCGTCCTGCTGATCGAGGACGATCCGGCGGTGCTCCTGTCCACGCAGATGCTGATGGAACGCTGGGGCTGCACGGTCCACGCCCATCAGCAGCCGCCCGAACAGGTGCCGCCCTGCGACATGATCGTCGCCGATTTCGACCTGAACGGCCCGCTGACCGGCGGCGACGCCATCGCCATCGCCCGCGCCGCCCTTGGCGCGCCGATCCCCGCCATCGTCATCACCGCCCATGACGAGGCCCGCGTGCGCGAACGGTTGGGCGACCCCGGCCTGCCGATCCTGCCCAAGCCCATGCGCCCGGCCGAGCTGCGGGCGCTGATGCTGTCGCTGCGGCTGGCGCGCGGCGGCTAAAGCACCCCCTGCGCCGCCCGTGCCGCCGCGGCCGCCCGCGTCGGCACCTCCAGGACGCGCAGTATGGCCGAGACATGGATGCGCACGGTGAAGGGCGAGATGTCCAGCGCGCGCGCGATCTCCTTGTTCGAGGCACCGCGGGCGATCAGCCGCAGCACTTCCTTTTGCCGCGGGCTCAGCGCCTCGATCCCATCGTCGGGCGCGGCCGGCAGCGGGCCGCCGCTGCTTTGCCGGATCACCACCTCGCCCTCGCGGATCAGCCGGATGGCCTGGGCCACGTCCTCGGGGGTGACGGCCTTGCCGATGAAGCCGTCGGCGCCGGCCTGCATGACGCGGGCCACCGTGCGGTCGTCATCGACCATCGAGATCACGATGATCGTCGCGCGCGGATAGCCGCGGCGCAGGGCGGCGATGCCGTGCTCGGGGTCGAAGCCGGGAAACAACAGATCCAGCAGAAAGGCCGCAGGCGCCTCGCCCGCCGTGGCCAGGGCCTCGACCTCGGCGAAACTGGCGGCCTCGGACAACTCGGCCCCCGGCACGACCCGGGCCACGATGCGCCGCAACCCGTCCCGAAACACCGGGTGGTCGTCCGCAAGGATGATGCGTTCCGCCGTCACGTCCTGTCGTCTCCGCCTGTCATCGGATCAGCGGGCGGCGATCCCGCCGCCCCGTCCCAGGCCAACGTGGCAGGCCGGACGCGCGTTCCCCCGTCCCGGCAAGCCGGCCTAGCTTTCGCGGGTCGCCCCCACCGGCGGCGTGATCGTTCTGCGTCTCAGCTTCGCCTCGCGCCAGGTGATGTAGCTGATGGCGCCGATCATGATGGCACCGCCCACCAGCACCCACAGATCGACCGGCTCGGCAAAAATCACCGCGCCCAGCAGGCTGGCCCAGATCAGTTGCAGGAAGGTGACCGGCTGCGTCACCGTCAGCGGCGCCGCAGCAAAGGCCCGCGTCATGGCGTAATGGCCGGCGGTAGCGAAGAATGCCGTACAGGCCAGCACCGCATATTGCCCCGGCGTCGGCGGCACCCAGACCAGGGCCGCGACCGGCGCCAGCCCGATGCAGACGGTCAGCGACATCATCGCCACCACCACCGTGGCCGGCACCAGTTCCGACAGCCGCTTCGCCACCAGATAGGACAGGCCGAAGATCACCGAGGCGCCAAGCTGCGCGACATGCCCCGGCTCCAGCACCCGGATGCCCGGGCGCAGCACGATCATCGCCCCCGCCAGCGCCACGGCGATGGCCAGGGCCCGCCGCCACGAGATCCGCTCGCCCATCAGCAGCGTCGCGCCCAGCGTGACCACGATCGGGTTGAGAAAGCCGATGGCGGTGACCTCGGCCACGGTGATGCGCGCCATGGCATAGAACCACAGGATCACCGCCAGCACATGCAGCCCGCCGCGCAGCGCGAACAGCGCCCAGATGCGCGGCGCGAACCCCCGCCGCAAGGCCGGCGCCAGCGCCGGGACCAGGAACAGCAGGCCGAAGGCGAAACGGATAAAGGCGCCCTCGGCCGCCGGCAGCGCCTGGCCCAACCAGCGCACCGTGCCGTTGACCCCGACAAAGCACAACCCGGCCGCCAGCATCCACAGGATGCCCGGAAGGTCGCTGCGCGTGATATGGCCTGCCCTGCTCATCCGCCCAGCCATGCCCCGCCCGCACCGGCAGCGCAAGGCTCAGCCGTTCAGCACCAGCCCCAGCGCGATCGACCACATCACCAGCCCGACCAGCCCGTCCAGCACCCGCCAGGCCCCGGGCCGCGCGAAAACCGGCGACAGCCAGCGCGCGCCGTAACCCAGCGCAAAGAAGAACAGCACCGAGCCCGAGACCGCACCGGCGACGAAGCCCGGCTTGTCCTCCCACCCCGCCGAGATCGAGCCGATCAGCACCACCGTATCCAGCCAGACATGCGGGTTGAGCCAGGTCAGCGCCGCCAGCACCGCCAGCGTCGCGCCAAGCCCGGTCGTCCCCTGCCCGGCCCGCAAGGCTTCGCCGCCGCGCCAGGCGGCGCGAAAGGCCCGCGCGCCATAGGCCAGCAGAAAGACCGCGCCGCCCCAGCGCATCGCCTCCAGGAACCAGGGGGCGCGGGCGGCAAGGGCGCCGGCGCCCAGCACCCCCGCCGTGATCAGCACCGCATCCGACAGGGCGCAAAAGGCGCAGGTTGCCAGCACATGCCGGCGCATCAGCCCCTGCTTCAGCACGAAGGCGTTCTGCGCCCCGATGGCGACGATCAGCGACAGGGCGGTGCCAAGGCCGGCGAAATAGGCGTGCATGCGGCTCTCCTTTGCGCCCTCTTGCCCGCCGGCCGGCATTCAGGCAAATTCAAAATCATTACGCTGATTAAGACTGCCTTAATGCTCGACTACGCCGCCCTTGCCGCCCTGTCCGAAATCATCCGCCGCGGCAGCTTCGAGGCGGCGGCCGCGGCGCTCGGCGTCACCCCTTCGGCGGTGTCGCAACGCATCAAGGGGCTGGAGGAGCGGCTGGGCCAGGTTCTGATCCATCGCGGCCCGCCCGCCAGCGGAACCGCAACGGGACTGCGGCTGATGCAGCATCTCGACCAGGTGCGGCTGCTGGAAGGCACGCTCGCCGCCAGCCTGCGCCCCTCGGGCGGGCCGGCGGTGCTGCGGCTGGCGGTCAATGCCGACAGCCTGGCGACCTGGTTCCCGCCGGTGATGACGGCGTTGCCGGTGCTCTATGACCTGGTGCTGGACGACCAGGACCATGCGCGCGACTGGCTGCGCCAGGGCCAGGTCTCCGCGGCGATCAGCTCGGACCCCGACCCGGTGCCGGGCTGCGATGCGCTGCCGCTTGGCGCCATGCGCTATCAGGCGCTGGCCACGCCGGATTTCCTCGCCCGGCATTTCCCGGACGGCGTGACCGAGGCCAGCCTGCGTGCCGCCCCGGCGGTCATCTTCAACGCCAAGGACGCGCTGCAATCCCGCTGGGCGCAAAAGGCCACCGGCAAGCGCCTGCACCTGCCGGGCCACCGGATCCCGGCCTCGGAACCCTTTGCCCGCGCGGTCGCACTCGGCATCGGCTGGGGCATGATCCCCGAGAGCATGGCCGCAGCGGCCCTGCGCCAAGGCCGCCTGCAACCGCTGGTCCCCGACCTGCCGCTGGACGTGGCGCTGCATTGGCATGTGCAGCGCGCCATGGCCCCCGCCCTCGCCCCGCTGACGGCCGCCATAAGAAAAAGGGCCGCAGCAGAACTGCGGCCCTGATTTCTCTGTTGTCCAAATACCCCCGCCGGAGGCAAAAGATCAAAGCTGCGCCGCCACATCCTCGGGAATGTCGAAATTCCCGGTGACGTTCTGCACGTCGTCGTCCTCTTCCAGCGCATCGATCAGCTTCATCAGCCGCGTGGCCGTCTCCAGGTCGATCTCGGTCGGCGCCTGCGGCTTCCAGATCAGCTTGGCATGCTCGGATTCGCCCAAGGACGCCTCCAGCGCATTCGACACCTCGGCCAGGTCGGTATCCGAAGTATAGATCCAGTGCCCGTCCTCGTCGCTTTCGACATCCTCGGCCCCGGCCTCGATCGCGGCCATCATCACCGTGTCGGCATCGCCCGCCTCGGGCTTGTAGAGGATCTCGCCTTTGCGGTCGAACATGAAGCTGACCGAGCCGGTCTGGCCCAGGTCGCCGCCGTATTTGGTGAAATAGCTGCGCACGTTGGACGCCGTGCGGTTGCGGTTGTCGGTCATCGCCTCGACGATGATGGCGATGCCGTTCGGGCCATAGCCCTCGTAACGGATCTCGTCATAGTTCTCGGCGTCGCCACCCTGCGATTTCTTGATGGCGCGGTCGATCACGTCCTTCGGCATCGAGTTCGACTTGGCTTCCTTCACCGCAAGGCGAAGCCGCGGGTTCTTTTCGGGGTCAGGGTCGCCCATCTTGGCGGCGACGGTGATTTCTTTGGCCAGTTTCGAAAACAGCTTCGAGCGCAGCTTGTCCTGCTTGCCCTTGCGATGCTGGATATTGGCCCATTTGGAATGGCCTGCCATGGTATTTCCCGGAATTTGGATATGTGCTGCGGCTTTTAGTCAGCCAGGGCCGGGGCCGCAAGCTTTACGCCCGATTCTTGACGATCTCGGCCAGCACATACAGCCGCAAGGCGGTGGCCAGCCCCACCTCGGGCGGGCGGGCGGCGTCGATCTCGGCGATCAGCGCCGCGGCGGTGCGGCCCCCGGCGCGGGCCAGCTCGCGCAGCTCGCGCCAGAACGCATCCTCGAGGCTGACCGAGGTGCGATGCCCGCCGATGGTGACCGAGCGCTTGATGGGCGCCGACATCGGCGGCAGAGCCAGGGGCAAAGGCCCCGCGGCAGGTGGATCATTCGTCGCCATTCTCGGGATCCTCGCGGCGGTGCTGGTCCAGATGGCGGGCGGCACGCGCGGCGGCGTCCTTCTCGGCGAGCTTCTGGGATTTGTTGCGGCCGAACTTCGCCGCATTCTCGTCGCCCTGCTTGCGGGCGGCATCGCGGGCGGCGGATTTGCGCGCCGCCCGCAGGTTCACGACCTTGTCTGAACCAGACCCGGCCAAGATCAGTCTTCCGGGCCGATCATCTGCTCGGGGCGGACGATGCTGTCGAAGGTCTCGCCATCAACGAAGCCGAGCGCGATCGCCTCCTCGCGCAGCGTGGTGCCGTTCTTGTGCGCAGTCTTGGCCACCTTGGTCGCATTGTCATAGCCGATGGTCGGCGCCAGGGCCGTCACCAGCATCAGCGATTCCTTCATCAGTTTCTCGATGCGCGGGATGTTCGCCTGGGTGCCGACCACCATGTTGTCGGTGAAGGACCCCGCCGCGTCGCCCAGAAGCTGCATGGATTGCAGCACGTTGTAGCTCATCATCGGGTTGTAGACGTTCAGCTCGAAATGGCCCTGCGACCCGGCGAAGCCGATGGCGGCGTCATTGCCCATGACATGGGCGCAAACCATGGTCAGCGCCTCGGCCTGGGTCGGGTTCACCTTGCCCGGCATGATCGACGAGCCCGGCTCGTTCTCCGGCAGGATCAGCTCGCCCAGACCCGAGCGCGGGCCCGAGCCCAGCAGCCGCATGTCGTTGGCGATCTTGAACAGCGCAGCCGCAACGGTCTTCAGCGCGCCCGAGAAGAACACCATCGCGTCATGCGCGGCCAGCGCCTCGAACTTGTTCGGCGCGGTGACGAAGGGCAGGCCGGTGATCTCGGCGATCTTGGCGGCGATGGCCGTGTCCCAGCCCTTCTTGGTGTTCAGGCCGGTGCCGACGGCGGTGCCGCCCTGCGCGAGTTCATAGATGTCGCCGAGCGCCAGCTTCACCCGTTCGATGCCCTTGGCGACCTGATGCGCATAGCCGCCGAATTCCTGGCCCAGCGTCAGCGGCGTCGCGTCCTGGGTATGGGTGCGGCCGATCTTGATGATGTCCTTGAACTCTTCCGACTTCGCGACCAGCGCCTTGTGCAGCTTTTCCAGCCCCGGCAGCAGCACGTCGCGCGCCTGCATGGCGATGGCGACATGCATGGCGGTCGGGAAGGTGTCGTTCGAGCTTTGGCCCATGTTCACATGGTCGTTCGGATGAACCGGCTTCTTCGAGCCCATCTCGCCGCCCAGGATCTCGATGGCGCGGTTCGAGATCACCTCGTTGGCGTTCATGTTCGACTGGGTGCCCGAGCCGGTCTGCCAGACCACCAGCGGGAAGTTGTCGTCGAACTTGCCGGCGACGACTTCCGCGGCCGCCTGCACCATGGCCTTGCCGATCTCCGGGTCCAGCTTGCCCGTGGCCATGTTCACCTCGGCCGCGGCCTGCTTGATCGCGCCCAGGGCGCGGATGATCGGCACCGGCTGCTTCTCCCAGCCGATCGGGAAGTTCTGGATCGAGCGCTGAGTCTGGGCGCCCCAATATTTGTCGGCGGGCACCTCCAGCGGGCCGAAGCTGTCGGTTTCGGTGCGGGTGGTCTTGGTCATGGCATGCTCCCTCACGGTGTTGCGGGGGTTCTAGGCCCGATGGCGGGGATTCGCAATCGGCATGCCGTGGTATGCCATGCGCTAACAGTGGATCATTTGCGCCATTTATCCAGGCTGACCACCTCGGCACCGCCCTTGGGACTGTCCTCGCCCGGGCCCTCGGGCTCGGCCTCATCCTCGTCTTCGGGCTCGTCCTCGTCTTCCTCGTGGTTCTCGAAGCGCAGCCCGAACTCGACCGAAGGGTCCACGAAGGTGCGCAACGCGTCGAAGGGAATATAGAGCGGCTCGGGCGAATTGCCGAAATTCAGCGTGATGTGGAATCCCTCCGGCGTGACCGAGAGATTCTCGAACCAATGCTGGATGACGATGGTCATTTCCTCGGGATAGCGCTCGCGCAGCCAGTCGGCCATCTCGACATCCGAATCGCGTGTGTCGAAGGTGATGAAGAAATGATGCTCGCCCGGCAGCCCCTCTTTCGCCACCGTCTCCAGCACATCCGCGATCAGCCGCTGCATGGCCCGGTGCATCATTCCGCCGTAATCTATTCCGCGTGCCATGGCGTCCTCCGTCGTGTTGGGGGCCAGCATAGGGAATTGAGACGGCTTGAAAAGCCCCTAGCGCCGCTTGGAAGCACGACCGCCGGCCGGCGTCTTCGTTCCCCAAATACTCAAAAAGCCGCGCCGGAAGCGCGGCTGCGAAGCCATGGACAATCAAGGGGAAAGATGGCGCGGTTGACGGGGCTCGAACCCGCGACCCCCGGCGTGACAGGCCGGTACTCTAACCAACTGAGCTACAACCGCGCATCTTTTCGGCGATATATGGTGGTGGTGGCGCGGTTGACGGGGCTCGAACCCGCGACCCCCGGCGTGACAGGCCGGTACTCTAACCAACTGAGCTACAACCGCGCAGACCACTTCCCCCGGATCGCCGTCCGGGGTGCGAGGGGGTTTACGCATGGGGGCGGGTGGCGTCAAGGCCGATCTTGCGCAAAAAACGCCGGGGCGCCCCGAAAGGCGCCCCGCTCCGGTTCGGAAATGGCCCGAGTCCTTATTTCCGCACGGTCTTTTCGTCGAAGTCCGGCAGCGCTTCCAGCTCGGCCTTGGTGTAGTTGGTGGCAAAGAAGGTGTCGTTGCCGATGGTCACCAGATGGATCGCATCCACGCCCAGCAACACCTTCTTGGCGCCGATGCCCAGGAAGCCGCCGATATCGGCGACATAGCCGACGACCTGGCCCGAATCATCCAGCACGATGTCGTTCACCTTGGCGATGTCCTGCCATTCGGCCGGGCGCTCCTCGACCGCGGGATCGACCCATTCGGTGGTCGAGGGCTGGTTGGTGGTCCAGATCCGGCGGCTGGTCAGCCAGCTCGACAGCACGCCCGGCTCGGCCTCGGAGATCGCCGGCGGATTGACGTCGGGCGGCGTGACCGGCGCCTCAGCCGCCGCATCCGCAGCAGCATCGGCGGCGTCGCTTGCGGCATCGGCAGCATCCTCGGCCGCCTCGGGCACCGCATCGCCGGCGGGTGCATCCGGGGCCATTCCGGTTTCCGCGGCAGCCCCGGTCGCATCATTGGCGGCATCGCTGGCCGCGTCGGCGGCATCGGCCGCATCATCGGCGGCCTGGGCGGCGGCGTCGCCGGTTTCCTCGGCAGCCTGATCGGCGGCCTGTTCCGCCTGTTCGGCGGCCTGCTCGGCCTGATCGGCGGCGCTTTCGGCCGCGGTGGCGGCATCCTCGACCTGCTCGGCCGGCATCTCGGGCGGCGGGGTGGTTTCGGTCTGGGCAAAGACGGGGCTGGCCAGGGCCAAGGTGGTGGCGGCGATGACAAGAGGTTTCATGGACGATGTCCTTTCCGGTTGTCGTTGTTACGGACGGCGCAGAGCCGTCATATGTCCGCCCAACGCCCGCATTCGCGGCATCGTTCCCATGAAATGGTGCCGAAACAATCACAAGGCGGAAATCCGCTTGTGAACGTGACGCGGCTTTCGGCCGGCCTCAGCGCCGCGGCGGATGGCTGATCCGCCCGCCGCAGACCGGCCCCGGCGCCCCCGTGGTGCCGGGCCCCGAGGTCGGCAGGCCGCGCAGCACCCGCACCGCCAGCCAGCCGAAGGCCTGCGCCTCGAGCATGTCGCCGTCGAGCCCGGCCTCCTCGACCGGGGCGACCCGGACCGGCAGCCGCTGCGCCAGCGCCGCCATCATCGCGACATTGTGACGGCCGCCGCCGCAGACCAGGACCAGTTCCGGCGCCCGGTCCAAGACCGCCACCCCCGCCGCCACCGCCGCCGCCGCCGCATGGGTCAGCGTCGCCGCCGCATCGGCATCGGACAGCCCCGCGACCTCGGCCGCGAGCTCCGGAAACGCGTCACGATCCAGCGATTTCGGCACGGGCCGGGCGAAATGCGGATGGCGCAGGAAGCGGGCGATGACCCTCTCGTCCGGACGGCCCTGCATGGCGAGCCGCCCGCCCTCGTCCCGCGCCAGCCCGCGCCGGGCGCGCATCAGGTCGTTCACCGGCGCATTGGCCGGTCCGGTGTCAAAGGCGATGCAGGCCCCCGACGCCTCGGGCGCCCCGGCGCCCGGATCGACCCAGGTCAGGTTGCCCACCCCGCCCAGGTTCAGGAAGCCGACCGGGGCACGCGGCAGAAGCCCCTGCCCCATCGCCCATTCCGCGCAAGCCCAGTGAAAGAAAGGCGCCAGCGGCGCGCCCTCGCCGCCCAGCCGCACATCCTCGGACCGGAAATCCCACACCACCGGCCGGTCCAGCTTGCGCGCCAGCAACGCGCCGTCCCCGGCCTGATGCGTGCCGCGCCCCCCCGGATCGTGCGCCAGCGTCTGGCCGTGATAGCCGACCAGCTCCGCCTCGGGAAAACCCTCGGCCAGCGCGGCATGGGCGGCGACCGAAAGCTCGGCCGCCTCCGCCACGTCCGGCCCGTCCGGCCATTGCCCCAGCGCCGCATGCAGCAGCCCCGATTCATTGCCGGAATAGGCACGATAGGCGCTGCGGCCGAATCCGGCGATGCGCCGTCCGTCGGTCTCGATCATCGCCGCGTCCACCCCGTCCAGCGAGGTTCCCGACATCATCCCCAGCGCCCGGATCATCCTGCTTTCCCTTCGGCCTTTCCCCCGGTATATCCGCGCCAGTCGAAAGGAACAGCCCATGACCTACCGTGCCAAATCCGATTTCCTGAACGTGATGATCGAGCGTGGCTATCTGGCGGACTGCACCGACATGCAGGCGCTGGACGAAGCCCTCGTCAGCGGGCCGGTGACGGCATATATCGGTTATGACGCGACCGCGGCCAGCCTGCATGTCGGGCACCTCTTGAACATCATGATGCTGCGCTGGTTCCAGAAGACCGGCAACCGCCCGATCACGCTGATGGGCGGCGGCACCACCAAGGTCGGCGACCCCTCCTTCCGCAGCGAGGAGCGCCCGCTGCTGACCCCGGAGGCGATCCAGTCGAACATCGACGGCATGCAGCAGGTCTTCGCCCGCTACCTCGACTATGGCGAGGGACGCGCGATGATGCTCAACAACGCCGAATGGCTGGACAACCTGAACTATCTGGATTTCCTGCGCGACATCGGCCGGCATTTCTCGGTCAACCGGATGCTGTCGTTTGAATCGGTCAAGTCGCGCTTGGATCGCGAGCAGTCGCTGAGCTTCCTCGAATTCAACTACATGATCCTGCAAGCCTATGACTTCCTCGAGCTTTACCGGCGTTATGGCTGCCGGTTGCAGATGGGCGGCTCGGATCAATGGGGCAATATCGTCAACGGCATCGACCTGACCCGCCGGGTGCTGGATGCCGAGATCTGGGGCCTGACCTCGCCCTTGCTGACCACCTCGGACGGGCGCAAGATGGGCAAGTCGGCCGGCGGCGCGGTCTGGCTGAACGGCGCCATGCTGTCGCCCTACGAGTTCTGGCAGTTCTGGCGCAACACCACCGACGCCGATGTCGGCCGCTTCCTGAAGCTCTATACCGAGCTGCCGGTCGAGGAATGCGACCGCCTCGGCCGGCTTTCCGGCTCCGAGATCAACGCCGCCAAGATCATCCTGGCCAATGAGGTCACGACGCTGCTGCACGGCGCCGAAGCCGCCGCATCAGCCGAGGCGACCGCCCGCGAGGTTTTCGAACAGGGCGGCGCCGGCGGCGATCTGGAGGTGGTGACCATCGGCGCCGATGCGCTGGCCTCGGGCCTGACCGTAGTGCAGCTTCTGGCGCAGACCGGCATCACCGCCTCGGGGAAAGAGGCCAAGCGCCTGATCGCCGAGGGTGGGCTGCGGCTGAACAACGAGGCCGTGTCCGATCCCCAGCTTGCCGTCGATGCGGCGCTGATCGGCAACGGGCTGAAAGTCTCGGTCGGCAAGAAGAAACACCGCATGGTGCAGGTGGGATAAGCGAAGGGCGGGGCGATTCCGGCCTTTTTTAATCCCGGCTTTTTTAGATGACAGCGGCCACGCAAAACGTCGCAGTTACCGGCCGTTTGGCTGTCGAGAATATTCTTGATCTTTCCAGGTTCTTTATTTTTTCATATTAGATGATTCGTAACTTTAACAAAGGGTAGCGTTAATGCGTGGCAGCGTTCTGGACTTCGATCCGAGAAGTGGATCCGGGATCATCAGCGGGGGCGATGGCGTTCGGTATACGTTCAAGGGTGTGGACGTGCAGAATAATTTTGAGAAGATTCGCGCCGGGGTCAATGTCGATTTCGAGGCGGTTGAAGACCAGGCGACCGCCATCTACCCCGTTGCGCCTTCCGCGGGACAAGTAGGCGAAAAGTCCAAGGTGGCTGCGGGCCTGCTGGCGCTTTTCTTGGGCGGGCTTGGCATCCACAAGTTCTATCTGGGCCAAACGACTGCTGGCATTATCATGCTACTGG
This sequence comes from Paracoccus sp. MKU1, assembly GCF_001447385.1. GTDB lineage: Bacteria > Pseudomonadota > Alphaproteobacteria > Rhodobacterales > Rhodobacteraceae > Paracoccus. Next base: position 24,174 of record NZ_LLWQ01000120.1, read on the forward strand.
TTTCCGTGCTGGGTGCCATCCTGCTGTTCATTCCCACTTTCATAGTTGGAATTATCGCTTTCATCGAAGGAATAATCTATCTGACCAAGTCCGACGAGGATTTTTACCAAACCTATGAGATAGACAAGAAGGCTTGGTTCTGAAATCAGTTCCCGCCGCTGTGGCGGAAGCCTCGAAGCCAAGGCCAGGTTGGTCGTGTTGGGAACAGGGCTGTCTCGCTTCGGGGTGCGACACAAAAGGGGGGCTGCGCCGGACGGCCCCTCGCATCATCCGCCCTGCCAGGCCTTCACCGCCTCCAGCGGCCAAAGCAGCATCAGCACGTTCAGCGTCAGCCCGTCGCGGATCAGCCAGGTGGTCAGCGCCTCGAATCCGATCGCCATGGCGACCGAGGCCCAGACCGGCAACCGCGCCGCCAGCGCAAAGCCCAGCACCATCGCCACGATGTCGGCCACCGAATTGATCACGCTGTCGCCGTAATAGTCCAGCGAGATGGTCACCGCGCGATAGCGTTCGATGATCGCGTCGGAATTCTCGACGATCTCCCAGGCGGATTCGACCAGCGTCGCGATCGCCAGCCGCCAGCCGAAAGACAGGCGCCGCGCCACCAGCCACAACCCGGCATAGAACAACAACCCGTGGATGATGTGCGAGGGCGTATACCAGTCGGTCAGATGCTGCGAGTTCTCGGAACTCATCGTCTCGCCGTGCCAGAGCTTGACATAACCGCATGTGCAGATCGGCTCGCGCCCGATCCAGAGCAGCCAGGCGGTGGTCAGGAGGATGATGAGGAAGCTGGCCCAGTAAGGGGTGGATCGGCGTGTGAACATGATAGGCCCTGAAATCATCCCTGCGATACGCTGTCCATGGCCAGCGCCCTAGCCCGCGCGCAGCGCCGCCGCCATCACCCGGTCCAGCGATTGCAGGAACCGCGCCCGCTCGGGCTTGCCGAAACCGCCGCCCCGGCCCTGGTGGAACGGATCGGCGGCGCGGATGTCCTGCATCAGGTCCCGGGTGGCCAGCCGCGGACCGATATTGGCCGGGGTCAGCACCTCGCCGTCGGGCTGCACGACCTGCGCGCCGGCCTTGAGGCAGCGGTCGGCCAGCGGCAGGTCGGTGGTGACCACCACATCGCCGGGGCCGCAACGCGCCGCGATCCATTGATCGGCCGCATCCGGCCCCTCGGGCACGATCACCAGCGACAGCAGCGGATTGGCCGGCGGCCGCAGCCCGCCATTGCAGACCAGCACCATCGGCACGCGCAGCCGGGTCGCGACCCGTTCGGCCTCGGCCTTGACCGGACAGGCATCGGCGTCGATGTAAAGCGTGGTCATGCGGGAAGCTCCTTGAAGAAAAGCCCCGCACGGGGCGGGGCTTTCGGGTCGGGCGGCGGCCTTACTCCTCGACCGTCACCTTGACCATGTAGTCGGGCTCGACCACGGCGCCATTGGCGGCCGGATCGCCCTTCTTGATCGCGTTCAGCACGTCCCAGCCATCGACCAGCTGGCCGACTACGGTATATTGCCCGTCCAGGAAGGTCGCCGGTGCCAGGTCGATGAAGAACTGGCTGTTGGCGCTGTTCGGATCCTGCGAGCGCGCCATGCCCACGGTGCCGGCCTGGAAGCTGACATCGTTGAACTCCGCCGCCAGGTCCGGCATGTTCGAGCCGCCCATGCCCGCCCGCGCGGTGTCGCCGCCATGCTTGCCGAATGCGACATCGCCGGTCTGGGCCATGAAGCCGTCGATCACGCGATGGAACACCACGCCGTCATAGGCGCCCGATTTCGCCAGCGTCACCAGGCGTTCGACATGGTTAGGCGCCTTGTCGTTGTAGAGGTCCAGCACGATCCGGCCCTTGGCCGCGCCCTTGGCATCGGCGACCTCGATCACCAGGTTCGGGCCCGGCCCGTCGGTGACGCCCGGCAGGCCCTCGGCCCAGGCGGCGCCGGCCGACAGCAGCAGCGCGGAAACCAGCAGCTTATTCCACATCGGCCGCCACCTTCACCGAGATCATCCGGTCGGGATTCGCCGGCGGCTCGCCGCGGGCGATCTTGTCGACATGCTCCATGCCCTCGATCACCCGGCCGTAGACGGTGTATTGGCCGTTCAGGAAATGGTTGTCCTTGAAATTGATGAAGAACTGGCTGTTGGCCGAGTTCGGGTTCATCGAGCGCGCCGCGCCCAGCGTGCCGCGGTCATGCGGCAGACGCGAGAACTCGGCCGGCAGGTCCGGCAGGTCCGAGCCGCCGGTGCCGGCGCGGCCCGGATTGTAGTTGTTTTCCATGTTGGCATGTTCCACGTCGCCGGTCTGGGCCATGAAGCCCTCGATCACGCGGTGGAAGGCCACGTTGTCGTATTTCCCGGCCCGGGCCAGTTCCTTCATGCGCTCGGCATGCTTGGGCGCCACGTCGGGCAGCAGCTCGATCACCACCGGGCCGTCCTTCAGCTCGATGATGACCGTGTTCTCGGGATCCTTGATCTCGGCCATGGGGGTCTCCTTCTGATGGCTTGGCAAAAGGCATAAGCATTTCGCCCGGCCCATACAACGCCGCCATTGCCGGGCGGTTCGCCGCCGGGCAGGGTTGCGCGGCCGGTTGACGAAAATGTCATGATGCGGGAAAACCCGCACGGGCGCCGGAGCCCATCAGGAAAGGGACGAGAGCATGGCGGATTTCAACACGATCGACGACCTGGATCTTGACGGCAAGGTGGTGCTTGTCCGCGTGGACGTGAACGTCCCGGTCGAGAACGGCCAGGTCACCGATGCCACGAGGATCGAAAAGATCGTGCCGACCGTCAAGGACATCCAGGCCAAGGGCGGCATCCCGGTGCTGTTGGCGCATTTCGACCGCCCCAAGGGCCAGCGTGTGGACAGCATGAGCCTGAAGGTGGTGATCCCGGCGCTGGAGAAGGCGCTTGGCCAGCCGGTGAAATTCTCGGACGAGGCCATCGGCGGCCCCGCGAAGCGCGCCGTGGCCGATCTCGCCAAGGGCGACGTGCTGCTCTTGGAAAACACCCGCTTCTATCCGGGCGAGGAAAGCAACGACGCGACCTTCGCCGCCTCGCTGGCCGCGCTGGGTCAGGCCTATGTGAACGACGCCTTTTCCGCCGCGCACCGCGCCCATGCCTCGACCGAGGGGATCGCGCGGCTGCTGCCCGCTGCCGCCGGCCGGCTGATGGAGGCGGAGCTGAAGGCGCTGGACGCCGCGCTCGGCAATCCGCAGCGCCCGGTGGTGGCGGTGGTCGGCGGGGCCAAGGTCTCGACCAAGCTCGACCTGCTCGGCAACCTGATCGAGAAGGTGGACCACCTGGTCATCGGCGGCGGCATGGCGAACACTTTCCTGGTCGCCCAGGGCATCGAGGTCGGCAAGTCGCTGGCCGAGCGCGACATGGCCGACACCGCGCGCGACATCCTCGGCAAGGCCGAGAAGGCCGGCTGCACCATCCACCTGCCGGTGGACGTGGTGGTGGCGCGCGAGTTCAAGGCCGGCGCTGCCAGCGAGACCGTGGCGGTGGATGCCTGCCCGGCCGATGCGATGATCCTCGACGCCGGCCCTGCGACGGTGGCGAAGATCCGCGAGGTCTTCGAGACCTGCCGCACGCTGATCTGGAACGGCCCGCTCGGCGCCTTCGAAATCCCGCCCTTCGACGCCGCGACCAATGCCGCGGCGCAGGAGGCCGCGCAGCTGACCCGCGAGGAGAAGCTGATCTCGGTCGCCGGCGGCGGCGACACGGTGGCGGCGCTGAACAAGGCCGGCGTCTCGGGCGACTTCACCTTCATCTCGACCGCCGGCGGCGCCTTCCTGGAATGGATGGAGGGCAAGGAACTGCCCGGCGTGGCGGCACTGCGCAAACGCTGAAACCCGCCCGCTGGCGACAATGTGAAAAAGGGGCCTTCGCGGCCCCTTTTTCATCGATGGTCCAGCCAAGGTCACCGCAGGGCGATTCCCGCCAAGGCTGTGCAACACAAGGCTGTGCGACAGGGGCACGGGCGAGCCCCTGCCAGATGCGGGATCAGTTCCCCTGTGCCGGTGCGGCGTCACCCATAGTTGCGGCTTCGCCCGTCGGCGTTGCGGGCGCGGTCACGGCGGGCGGCGCGTTGCGCCCGACATCGCGCGAGTCGGTATCGAGGAACAGGATATAGAGAAAGGCCCCGATCGAAATCACGAAGGCCAGCCCCAGCACCAGGAAAAAGGGCCGGTTCTGGCGGATCTGTTCGGGAATGCCAGCGGGATCTTCGTTTGCCATGGGAATTCCCCCCAATTCTGACAGCGGAACAACGCCGAAATGCGGCCACGGGTTCCGTTAGCGCAATCGCGATTGCCCTTGCCGGCGGGTCTGCTAAGCAGCCCGCATTCAGACATGGAGTTCCCGATGCAGATGACCGATACCGTCCGCAAGATCCTCGCCAATTACGAGGGCGAAGCGCCGGGTGTGAAGGCCCAGCTGGCCCGCATGCTGATGACCGGCAAGCTGGCCGGCACCGGCAAGATGATCATCCTGCCGGTGGACCAGGGTTTCGAGCACGGCCCGGCGCGCAGCTTCGCCCCGAACCCGGCCGGCTATGACCCGCATTACCATTACCAGCTGGCCATCGACGCGGGGCTGAACGCCTATGCCGCGCCGCTGGGCATGATCGAGGCGGGCGCCGACACCTTCGCCGGCCAGATCCCGACGATCCTGAAGGTAAACTCGGCCAATTCGCTGATGTCCGACACCGCCGGCAAGAACCAGGCGATCACCGCCTCGGTCGATGACGCGCTGCGGCTGGGCTGCTCCGCCATCGGCTTCACCATCTATCCGGGCTCGGACATGGCGCTCGACATGATCGAGGAGATCGTCGAGATGCGCAAGGAAGCCGCCGCCAAGGGCGTGGCGACGGTGATCTGGTCCTATCCGCGCGGCGAGGCGATTTCCAAGGACGGCGAGACCGCCATCGACATCGCCGCCTATGCTGCCCAGATCGCGGCGCTGATCGGTGCGCATGTCATCAAGATCAAGCTTTCGACCGACCATCTTGAGCTGGGCGAGGCGAAAAAGGTGTATGAAGCCAAGGGCATCGACATCTCGACCCAGGCCAAGCGCGTCGAGCATTGCATGCAATCGGCCTTCAACGGCCGCCGCATCGTGGTGTTCTCGGGCGGCGCGGCCAAGGGCGCCGATGCGGTCTATGACGATGCGCGCGCCATCCGCGACGGCGGTGGCAACGGCTCGATCATCGGCCGCAACAGCTTCCAGCGCTCGCGCGAGGATGCACTGGAGATGCTGCAAAAGCTGGTGGACATCTACCTGAGCAAGGCCTGATTGCGCGCTCCGTGGGGCTCTGCCCCACACCCCGGGATATTTGGGCACGAAAGAAGGGGCGTCCGTTTCAGGGCGCCCTTTTCCTTTCGGACAAGAGTGCCTAGGTTCTGCCCGACAGACAGAAGGATGGGTGCATGTCGTTTTTCTCGAAGCTGCGCGACCGGCTGACACGGTCCTCGTCGAAGATCGGCGCAGGGCTGGACGACATCGTCTCGGACGGCGTGGACGGAGAAAAGCCGGCATCGGCACCCGACCAGCCTGCCGGGCTGGCGCCAGCGCCAGCCCCGGCGGCGCAGCCCATGCCGATCCCGACGCGGGAACCCCAGCCTGCCGCCGATCCTGCCGCATCGCCCGGCACGCGTCCGGGTGTGCTGGGGCGTCTGTTCGGCCACGCGCCCGCCCTTGCCGAGCCGCGCCGCGAGCTGGATGACGAGATGCTGGAGCAGCTCGAGGAGATGCTGATCCAAGCCGACATGGGCGTCGAGACCGCACTACGCGTCACCGCCAATATCGCCGAAGGCCGCATGGGCCGCCGCATCTCGGCCACCGAACTGAAGGAGCTGCTGGCCGGCGAGATCGCGCGGATCATGACGCCGGTGGCGAAACCCCTGCCGATCTATCCCAAGCGGCCGCAGGTGGTGCTGGTGGTGGGGGTGAACGGCTCGGGCAAGACCACGACCATCGGCAAGCTCGCCAGCCAGTTCAAGGCGGCGGGCAAGAAGGTGGTGATCGCCGCCGGCGACACCTTCCGCGCCGCCGCCGTCGAGCAATTGCAGGTCTGGGGAAGCCGCGCCGGGGTGCCGGTGATGACCGCGCCCGAGGGTGCCGACCCGGCCAGCCTCGCCTTCGACGCCATGGTGCGGGCCGAGGCCGAGGGCGCCGACCTCCTGATGATCGACACCGCCGGCCGCTTGCAGAACCGCCAGGACCTGATGGAGGAACTGGCCAAGATCGTTCGGGTAATCCGCAAGAAGGACCCCTCGGCGCCGCACAACACCCTGCTGGTGCTGGACGCCACCACCGGTCAGAACGCGCTGAGCCAGGTCGAGACCTTCCAGAAGCTGGCCGAGGTCTCGGGCCTGGTCATGACCAAGCTGGACGGCACCGCGCGCGGCGGCGTTCTGGTGGCGCTGGCCGACCGTTTCGGCCTGCCGATCCACGCCATCGGCGTGGGCGAGCAGATCGACGATCTCGACGCTTTCGACGCCAGGGACTTCGCCCGCGCCCTGGTCGGACTCGGGGACTGAGCATCTTCTCCGTTGTCTAAATACCCATGCGGCCGCGCAACCGGCGCGGCGTCACGGCTTGACGAGATGCGCGTCCGTCCGGGTGTCCTTGACCGGCGCGACATTGCCCACCGGGTCGGCCATCGGCCCGACCACATCCTGCGGCGGCGTGAAGGGCGCGGTCAGCTCGGCGGTCCCGGCCTGCTTGTCATAGATGCAGACATAGCGGTCCACCCCGCCATCGGCCAACGTGGTGATCAGCAACGCCGCACCGTAGCTTTCCGAGCCGAAGGGGTTGACCTCGATCGCCGTCTCGCCCGCATCGGGGGCGAGCGCGGTGCAGGCACTCTCGACATCCTGGCGGAACTGCTCCCAGGCTTCCTCGGAGGAGGCAAACGCGGGACTTGCGGACAGGATCAGCATCAGGGCGGCCAGGCGCATCGTCGTTCTCCATAGCGGTGCGAGGGCACAACGCCCCTGCCCGGCCGCGGGTTTCTAGAGCCCCAGCCGCACCGCGAAATCCCGCACCGCGGCCGCGTCCCCTGCCGAAAGCGAGCGCAAGAGCGTCGCCTGCGAGCGCAGGATCGGTTCCTCGCCGATGATCTTCAGATGGTTGGCGCGCAGCGTCTCCCCGGATGAGGTGATGTCGGCGATGGCCTCGGCGGTCAGGTTGGCGACCGTGCCCTCGGTCGCGCCCTGGCTGTCGACCAGCTGGTAATCCGCGACCTCCTCGGCCGAGAGCCAGGCGCGCACCAGCCGGTGATACTTGGTGGCGATGCGCAGGCGGAAGCCGTGCTCGGCGCGGAAATCCCGGGCGATGGTGGCGAAGTCGTCCAGGGTCTCGCAATCGCTCCAGCAGGCGGGCACGGCCAGGATCAGGTCGGCATGGCCGAAGCCCATCGGCGCCAGTTCCTCGACATGGCCGCGCCAGCCCGCCAGCTTCTCGCGGATCAGGTCGGTGCCGGTCACGCCCAGGTGGATGCGGCCGGCCATGAGCTCGCGCGGGATCTCGCCGGCCGACAACAGCACCAGCGCCACGTTTTCGGCGCCCTCGACCCGGCCGGCATATTCGCGCTCGGAGCCGGCGCGCGACAGCCGCACGCCGCGGGCGGCAAACCAGTCGAAGCACTGCTCCATCAGCCGCCCCTTGGACGGCACGCCCAGCCGGATCATGCGAGTCCCCCCAGTTCGTAGACCAGCCCCGGCCGGATGATGCCGCCGACCGCCGGGATCGACCGGCCCTGCGCCTGTCCCAGCACCGCCGCCAGCGCGTCGTAGCGGCCACCCGAGGCGACCGGCGGCCAGTCCTCGCGCCCGGCCGCCGCGAAGCTGAAGGTCATGCCGTCGTAATATTCCATCGTGTGCCGACCGTGGCTGGCGTCGAAATGCACGGCGCCGACGTCGATGCCACGCGCGGAGAGCGCCGCGAGGTTGCGTTCCAGCCGGTCCACGGCTGCGGCGATGTCGGGGATCTCGGCCGCCAGAGCGCGCAGCTGCCGCAGCGCCTCGGGCGCCGGGGCGCCGATCGCGAACAACCGCTCCAGCCGCTCGACCCATTGCGGCGGCAGCGGCGTCTCGGCGGCGTCGGCGCGCAGCCGGGCGATGCGGGCCTGCATCTCGGCGGGACTGCGCAACCCGGTCCAGGGCGCGGCGCTTTCGGGAAAGCGGCGCATCTCGGCCGGCGCCGCGAAGCGCGCCAGCAGCCGGGCAAAACGCCGCGGCCGCCAGATGTGGTGCAGAAGCGCGGCGCGGCGGGCCCCCGACAGCGGCAGGGCGCGCACCGCATCCATCAGCAGGTCCATGTCGCCCATCGTCGCCCGCAGCTTCAGTGGCGCCAGGATGCGGTGGAACAGCGCGAAGACCTCGGCATCGGCCTCCGGATCACGAGCGAAAAGCTCGAAACCGGCCTGCAGGTATTCGTTGTCGCGCGGATGCTCGGGCCGGGTCTCACCATGATCCTGCTTGCGGAACACCTCGCCCAGATAGCAATAGCGGGCCGGCTCGGCGCCGTTCGCCATATGCATCTGCACCACCGGCACGGTGAAATCCGGGCGCAGCATCATCTCGCCCCGGATCGGGTCTTGCGTGACATAGGCACGGGCGCGGATGTCCTCACCATAGAGGTCCAGGAGCGTGTCCGCCTCGAGCAAGATGTCGGGCGCCACCTCCTCGGCCCCGGCGGCGCGAAAGGCGGCGAGGATCTGCTGGCCGATGGCCTGTTTCTCGCGCTTGCTCATCCGAGGATACGCCGGACTTCCGCGACCAGATCGGCGCGGGCGACTTCGGTCTGGGCGGGCTGGGCCTTCCATTCCTCGTGGCTGGCCTCGGCGGCGATCTTCGCGCCCAGGATCAGGTCCTTGACCTGCACGACGTCGCGCGCCGCCTCGTCGCCGCCCTGGATGACCGCGACGGGGGCATTGCGCTTGTCGGCATATTTCAGCTGGTTGCCGAAGTTCTTGGGATTGCCCAGATAGACCTCGGCGCGGATGCCGGCGGCGCGCAGTTCCGCCGCCATGGCCTGGTAATCGGCCATGCGCTCGCGGTCCATGACGGTGACGACGACCGGGCCCTGTTCGGTGCCGCCCATCAGCCCCTTGGCGCGCAGCGCAGCCAGCAGGCGGTCCACGCCGATGGAAACCCCGGTCGCCGGCACTTTCTGGCCGGTGAAGCGTTCCACCAGCCCGTCATAGCGCCCGCCGCCGGCGACCGAGCCGAACTGGCGCTTGCGGCCCTTGTCGTCGAGGATCTCGAAGGTCAGCTCGGCCTCGAATACCGGGCCGGTGTAATAGCCCAGGCCGCGCACGATGGAGGGATCGATGATGGCGCGATCCTCGCCCACGCCCATGGCGGCGAGCATCGCGGCGATCTGGGCGAGCTCCTCGACGCCCTCGGCGCCGGCCTGCGAGGCGCCCACGGCGGCGCGCAGATTCGCCAGCGTCTCGGCGTTGTCCGCGCCCTTGGAGGTCAGGAAGGCGATGACCGGCCCGGCCTGTTCGGGCGAAAGGCCCACGCCCTCGATGAAGGCACCGGACTCGTCCTTGCGGCCGGTGGTCAGCAATTGCCGCACGCCCTGCTCGCCGACCTTGTCGAACTTGTCGATGGTGCGCAGCACGTCGTCGGCGGGCTTGCCCTCGGCCACGCCCATGGCTTCCAGGATGCCGTTCAGCACCTTGCGGTTGTTGATGCGGATCAGGTAGTCGCCGCGCCGGATGCCGGCATGTTCCAACGCCGCCGCCAGCATGGCGCAGATCTCGGCATCCGCCGCGACCGAGCCCGAGCCGACAGTATCGGCGTCGCATTGGTAGAACTGGCGGAAGCGGCCGGGGCCGGGCTTCTCGTTGCGCCAGACCGGGCCCATGGCATAGCGGCGATAGGGGCTGGGCAAGTCGTTGCGGAACTGCGCGGCCACGCGGGCCAGCGGCGCGGTCAGGTCATAGCGCAGCGCCAGCCAGTCGCCGGCCCCGCCGCCGGGGACCTCCGCCTCTTGCCAGGCGAAGACGCCGGCATTGGGGCGGTCCACATCGGGCAGGAACTTTCCCAGCGCCTCGACGGTTTCCACTGCACTGGTTTCCAGGGGCTCGAAACCGTGGCGATGATAGATCTCGGCGATGCGGTCGAGCATCTGCTTGCGCTCGGTCACGTCGGCGCCGAAATAGTCGCGGAACCCCTTGGGCGTCTCGGCCTTGGGACGGGGCTGTTTCTTCTGATCTTTCGCCATGGTTTGCCTCGGGCTTTTCCATGCGGCGGTCTAGCGGATGGAGGATGGATGGACAAGCAGACGCAAGAGCGGATCGAACGGCTGGAGGAAGCCGTGGCCTATCTGGCGCGCACCGTCGAGGACCTGTCGGGCATCGTGGCCCGGCAGGAAAGCGAGATCGCCCGGCTGGCGCGGCACGTCGGCATGCTGATGGAGCGCGAAGCGGAACGCGAGGCCGAGGCGGGAACGGTGCCGCTGTCGGACCAGCGGCCGCCGCATTGGTGAAGGAAGGGGCGCTGCCCCTCGCCCCCGTGCCGGGGGCTCACCCCGAAGTACTTGGAAAACGGTGAAATCAGCGGCTGGCCGGGCCGAGGCGCGGGCCGATGGGGGCCGGGGCCTGCGGGGCGGTCAAGGGCGGCTCGGCGACCCGGGCGCGGGTCTGGCTGTTCGGGGCGACCGGAGCCGCGGGTTTCGGCGTGGCGCGCATCGGCTGGCTGAAGGGACCGCGCGCCTGCGGTTGCGACGGGCTCTCCCCGGGCGCGGCGGTGTCTTCGGCGGCGGTTTCGACCATGGCCGGAGCGGGCTGCGGCTCGGCGGCGGCAGTGGAAGCGTATTGCTGGCCCGGCGCCGAGCGCGTGCGGCGGAAGACCAGCAGGTTGTGATAGACCGTGGTGCGGCTGGTCAGGCCCGAGCGTTCCTCGGCCGGCAGGGTCTCGGCCCGGACATAGTCCCAGCCGTCGCGCGCCATCTGGTTCAGCACATCGGTCAGGGTGGCGGCGAAACGCTCGATCCCGGTCTTGGCGCCTTTGGCCTTCTCGCCGCGCGAGGGCGCGGGGATAACGGTGTATTCGTGGCTGCTCATCGTCTTCTGCCTTTCCGTTTGGCGGCAGATTAGGTCAGATGGCCGCCAAGGAAAAGCCGGATGGAGGGCAAAGGGCCGTGAGGTTCCTGCCCCGGACTATTGCCCCAGCTTCTTCGCCACCAGCTCGTTCACTGCCGCCGGATTGGCCTTGCCGCCGGTCGCCTTCAGCACCTGGCCGACGAACCAGCCGGCGAGCTTGGGGTTGGCCTTGGCCTTTTCCACCTGCGCCGGGTTTGCGGCGATGATCTCGTCCACCGCCGCCTCGATGGCGCCGAGGTCGGTGACCTGCTTCATGCCGCGCGATTCGACGATCTCGGCCGGGTCGCCGCCCTCGGTCCAGAGGATCTCGAACAGCTCCTTGGCGATCTTGCCCGAGATCGCGCCCGAGCCGATCAGGTCGATCACGCCGCCGAGCTGGATGGCCGAGACCGGCGAGGTCTCGACCGTCAGGCCTTCCTTGTTCAGCCGGCCGAACAGTTCGTTGATGACCCAGTTCGCCGCCTGCTTGCCGTCGCGGCCCGCGGCGACCTGCTCGAAGTAATCGGCGCTCTCGACCTCGGCGGTCAGCACGCCGGCATCGTATTCGGACAGGCCCAGTTCGGTGACGAAACGCGCCTTCTTCTCGTCCGGCAGTTCCGGCATGGCGGAGGCGATGCCGTCCACCCAATCCTGCTCGATCTCCAGCGGCAAGAGGTCGGGATCGGGGAAATAGCGGTAGTCATGCGCCTCTTCCTTGGAGCGCATCGAGCGGGTCTCGCCCCGGTCAGGGTCGTAGAGCCGCGTTTCCTGCACCACCTTGCCGCCATCCTCGATGATGGCGATCTGGCGGCGGGCCTCGTAGTCGATGGCCTGCTGGATGAAGCGCAGCGAGTTCATGTTCTTGATCTCGCAGCGGGTGCCGAGATGGCTGAAATCCTGGGTTTCCTGATAGCGCTCATAGGCGCCGGGGGCGCAGACCGAGACGTTCACGTCGGCGCGCAGGTTGCCGTTCTGCATGTTGCCGTCGCAGGTGCCCAGGTAGCGCATGATCTGGCGGAGTTTCGCGACATAGGCCGCCGCCTCCTCCGGCCCGCGGATGTCGGGGCGGCTGACGATCTCCATCAGCGCGACCCCGGTGCGGTTCAGGTCGACGAAGGACATGTTCGGATCCATGTCGTGGATCGACTTGCCGGCATCCTGTTCCAGGTGAATGCGCTCGATGCGGACGCGGCGGGCGACGCCGGGGGCCATGTCCACGATCACCTCGCCCTCGCCGACGATGGGGTGGTAGAGCTGGCTGATCTGGTAGCCCTGCGGCAGGTCGGGATAGAAATAGTTCTTGCGGTCGAAGGCCGAGACCAGGTTGATCCGCGCCTTGAGGCCGAGGCCGGTCTTGACCGCCTGCGCCACGCAGAACTCGTTGATCACCGGCAGCATGCCCGGCATGGCGGCGTCGACGAAGGCGACATGGCTGTTCGGCTCGGCCCCGAAGCCGGTCGAGGCGCCCGAGAACAGCTTGGCGTTCGAGGCGACCTGGGCATGGACCTCCAGCCCGATGACCAGTTCCCAATCCTGTTTCGCACCCTGAATGATCTTCGGTTCCGGGGCGGTATAGGTCAGATGGTCGAGCATGGCATTTCCCCTGGCAAGGCTGCCCCGCCTTTTAGGGGCTTGGCGCCCGCCCGGCAAGGCCCGGCCCGTGGCGCGGCGACCAGGAGTATTTGGGAAACGGTGAAGGCGGACTCCCCCAGCCCTGTCCGGCAGCTTTCGGTTGCCCCCGCGCTTGCGATTTTGGGGAAACGGGGAAATCCCGCCGGGCCGGCGGCCGGTTCGCTTTCATCGTTTTACGAACATCCAGGCCCCGCCGGCCAGGAGCAGCGCCGCCGCCTCAGCGCCCGCCCGGACGGCCGGGGCGGGCCAGGCCATGCTCGGGCACCTCGTCCAGCTCGGCGGCGATGGGCGCGGCGCTGGGGCCATGGGCGAAGCGTTCCATCAGCGCGTTTTCAAGCTGCCGGTTCAGGTCGCGGCTGAGCGTCATGTATTCCGCGTTCTCATGCACCGGAACGCCCGGCTTCCAGACCTCGGCCAGCTCGCGCAGATGGGCGCGGTCCATGCGATAGAAGATGCGTTCCAGTTCGGAGGCCTCATAGGGCGAAAGGCCGAGATGCTCGAGCACATAGCGCCCGGCGCGCAGCGAGCTGTCGAAGGTCTCGCGCACGATATGGTCGGCACCGGCGGCATAGAGATGGAACACGTCAACCCGGTCCCGCGCCCGGGCGATGACCACGATCTCGGGGCGCTTTTCCTTGGCATAGCGGATCAGGCGCAGATTCGCCTCGGGATCGTCCAGCGCCGCGACCAGCACCCGTGCCTTGCCCAGCCCGGCGGCGGCCAGGATCTCCGGGCGGCTCGGATCGCCGAAATAGCCCTTGAAGCCGAAGCGGCGCATGAGCTGGATCACCTCGAGGTCATGGTCGATCACGGTGGTCTTGTAGCCCGACATGGTGACCAGCCGGTTCAGGACCTGGCCGAAGCGCCCCACCCCGGCGATGATGATCGGCTGCTGCTCGGAAATCTCGTCGGCGATGTCGCTGGCCCGCTCCTCGGCGATGCGGCGCGAGATGAAGTCCGAAAGGATGAACAGCAAGGGCGTCGCCAGCATCGACAGGGCGATCACCATCAGGAAGCCCTGCGCCAGCAGACGCGGCAGGATCGCCAGCGACACGGCATAGGAGATCAACACGAAGCCGAACTCGCCCGCCTGCGCCAGCGACAGCGTGAACAGCGTCCGGTCGCTGCCGCGCAGCCCGGTCAGCCGCGCGATCAGGTGCAGCACCAGCGCCTTGATGGCGATCACCGTCACGGTGATGCCGAGCACCGTCACCGGATATTCGAACAGCAGCCGGAAATTCATCCCGGCGCCGACGGTGATGAAGAACAATCCCAGCAGCAGGCCCTTGAAGGGCGCGATCTGGCCCTCCAACTCGTGGCGGAATTCGGAACCGGCCAGCATCACCCCGGCCAGGAAAGTGCCGAGCGCCGGCGACAGGCCGACGAATTCCATCAGCGAGGCGATGCCCACCACGATCAGCAGCGCCATGGCGGTGTCGAGCTCGTGCAGTCGGGCGGTATAGACCCAGCGAAACAGCGGCCGGATCAGATATTGCCCGATCAGCACGACGGCGGCCACCGCGCCCAGCGTGACCAGCGCCGCCGCCCAGCCGGGCAGGGAATGCATGAAGGCCTCGCCGATATGCTCCTCGGCCTGCGGCAGAGGCGCGAGGGTGGCCAGCAGCGGCATCAGCGCCAGCATGGGGATGACGGCGATGTCCTGGGTCAGCAGCACGGCAAAGGCGCTGCGCCCGCCCGGCGTGTGCATCAGCGATTTCTCGGAAAGCGTCTGGAGCACGATGGCGGTCGAACTGAGCGACAGGATCATGCCCAGCGTAACCGCAATATGCCAGTCCTGTCCCAGCGCCATGCCGACCAGCGCCAGCAGCGCCACCGTGCCCAGGATCTGCATGCTGGCCAGCCCGAGCAGGCGCTTGCGCATCTGCCACAGCGCCCGCGGCTCCAGTTCCAGCCCGATCAGGAACAGCATCATCACCACGCCGAACTCGGCGAAATGCTGCAAATCCGCCATCTCGCCCGGGGTTCCGGCGATGCCCAGCACCGGGCCGATGACGATGCCCGCGATCAGATAGCCCAGCACCGAGCCCAGTCCCAGCCGCGCCGACAGCGGCACGGCGATCACCATTGTCATCAGATAGACAGTGGCGATCAGCAGGAATGTCTCCATCAGCGCCCGTCCAGCATCCGCAGCTCATGGGTGCGGCCCGCCTTGACGTAGGTCAGCCGTCCGTCTCCGATGGAATTGATGGTCCCGCCGTCGATGCGGTCGCCCAGGCGGACGGTCACCACCTTGCCGTTGCGCAGCCGGATCAGCGCGCGGCTGGCCTTGCCGGCGCCGATGATGCCGATGACCGTGGTGCGGCCCATGTCGATGCCGCGGGACTGGGTCGCGGCCTTGGCCACGCTGGCCGAGGTCGAGCCCTTGGGCAGGGCGGCGGTGGCGATCTCGGGCTCGTTGTCGATCTCGGGCGGCTTGTACTCCTGGCGCTGAGCGCGGGCGGCGCGTTCCTCGGCCTCGGCCTGGGCGCGGGCGCGGGCTTCGGCCTGGGCGCGGGCCTCGGCCTCGGCCTTGGCATCGGCGGCGGCACGGGCGCGGATGCGGGCCTCGGCCTGGGCCTGCAACTGCTCGTCCAGCTTGCGGCGGGCGGCCAGCTCGGCCTCGCTGGGGCCGGCAGCGGCAGCCGGGGCCGCGGCGGCGGCGCTCTCGGGCGGCGGCGGATCGGCAGCGGCCTCGGGCGCGGCCGGCGGCCGCTCGCCGCGCCGGGGCGGCAGCGGCGACGAGGCCAGCGCCGAAAGCTGCACCCCGCCCGGCGGTGCGGGCGAAGCCGCGACCGCAGCAGAGATCGCGGCTTCGACCGCATCGCCCGAAACCGCAGCGGCGGCGCCGGCGGACGCGCCGGGACGGGCCCGCGGACGGACCGAACCATGCAAAAGCCCGCCCGAATCGCGGGCGGGCGCTGCGGCGGTTTCGGCGCGGTCGGGCTTGTCCGGTGGTGGCGTGGTCGCCGATCTCAGCGCGGCGTCAACGGCCGAAGGGCTGACCGCATCGCTGGCCGTGTCCGGCTTGCGCTGTGGCCGGGCCTGCGCCAGCCGCTCTCCCCGCGGCAAGGGATCCAGCGCGGCCAGCCCGTCACGCCCGAGATCGCGGACCAGGTCGCGCAAATGCTGCTGTTCGGCCGGGGTCAGGCTGTCGGCGGGCAGACCGACGCCCGGCAGCTCGGGGGTCGAACCCTCGGGGCGCGAGGGCGGCCGGGCCGAGCCGCGCAGCACCGCATTGCCGATCGCGGCGGCGG
Source organism: Paracoccus sp. MKU1 (assembly GCF_001447385.1). Classification (GTDB taxonomy): domain Bacteria; phylum Pseudomonadota; class Alphaproteobacteria; order Rhodobacterales; family Rhodobacteraceae; genus Paracoccus. The sequence goes on from NZ_LLWQ01000120.1 coordinate 40,164, forward strand.
GCTGGGCCTGCGTCGGCGCCGGGGCCGCCGCCGGAGTCGGAGTCGGGGCTATGCGGCGGTGACGCTCGGGCGGGCGGGCGCTGCTGACGGGCTGGGCGCGGCGCTGGCTGGCCTCGAAAGGCAAGGGATCCGCAGGCAGGCGCGGCGCGCTATCGGCGCGCGGCACCGTGGTCTGCGGCGTGCTGCGGCGCGGCGCAAGCTGCGGCCGGGCCGAACTGGTCAGCCGGGTAGCGGCGGGTGCGGGCTGCGCCGGCGTCGCTGCGGGCCGGGCCTGCGTGGGCGCCGGCCGGGGGGGCGCCGCCGGGTCGGGTCGAACTGCCTGGCTGGCGGAGCTGGTGGCGCCGGCCAGCGCCGGAGCGGGGGATGCCGGAGCCGAGGGCGCCGCGGTCGAAGGCGGCACCACGGCAGCCGCCACCGCGGCGGCGGCAACGACGACGCGACGCCGTTCTTCCTCGGTCAGCGCAGAAGGCGGAACGGTGGGGGCGACGGCCGGCTGGGGCGCCGCCTGTTGCGGGGCTGCGGGCGCGGGGGCCGGCTCGGGCTGGACCGGTTCGACCGGGGTCGATGCGGTGGCAGCCGGCGCCGGGGCAGCCGGAGCGGGCTCTGGCGCCGGCGCTTGCGCGGGGGCGGGTTCGGCAGGCTGCGGTGTCGGAGCCTGATCGGACGAGGCAACGGCTGCAAGCTGCGCACCCTCCCGCTCCGGGACCAGGAAGGCCCAGATCAGGATCAGCCCGACGACCAGCGCGCCCAGCATGGCGATCAAGCCGGCAAGGCCGCCGCGCTCGCCCGGGCGGCGAGGCTGGGCCGGCGCGCTGCCGGCCGGGCGGGTCTGGCGGGCGCTGGCCGCGCGCTCATGCACGGCGCGGGCGCGCGGGTTCAACGCGGCGGCCGCCTGCGGCACGGCATCATGTTGCGCGGCGGGCATGGCATCCGCCGCGGTTGCGGCCGCTTCCGCCGAGTCCGGAACCTGATCCTGCATTGCCGCCTCGGCCTCGCCGGCGGCAGGGGTTCCGGCGGTTTTCGCAACGGCCTCGGCAGCGTCGTCTTGCTGCGCGACCGGGACCGGGTCGACGGCCTCAGCCGCAGATTCTGCCGGATCATCCGCCAGGCTTTCTTCTGAATTTCTGATGGTTTTTTCGGAATCATCGATATCTTCTACGCCATCGGCCTTTGCTGTCGCAGCCGCGTCCGGCCCATCGGTTTCCTCGCTGATGGTTAAGGAGACCGGTTCATCGGAGACGGGCTCCGCCTCGTCGCCCGGCCCCTGGGGCAAGGACAGGCTTTCGGCACCCTCATCCTCCGGCAGGTCGGACCGATCCCCCTCGAGGTCCAGCGCGTGCTGTTCCGCAGGCGGCTCCTCCTCGATCAGCAGCGCCGAGACGGTCACGCCGGCCTGCGCCGGGTCAACCTGCGGCCGGCTGCGCGGGGCGGGCTCCAGCACGAAGACCGGCTCGCCCGGATAAAGCCCCGCCGCGGGGGCCGAACAATAGCCCTGCCCCTCAAAGCCGTATTGCCGGGCGAAATCCCGCGCCTCGCGCAGGGTCTGGCGGGCCACGGCGGCGACGCGCACGCTGTCACCGTCGCCTTCCCAGTCGAAGGCCAGGTCCTCGATGGCATAGGGGGTCAGCCCGTCCAACGCCCGTCCAACGGCATGTTCGCGATCCGCACCGGGTGCGACGGTCAGCGTCGTGTAAAGGATCTGGTCGTCCGGAATGATGAGCGTGACGGGCAACGTCACCTCGGCCCCGGCGCCGGTCGCCATGGCGCGCAGGCGGGCAAGCTCCTCGTGAAAGCCGGGCGAGTCGAACTCGACCGAGCCCAGATGCCGCCAGCCCGCCGGGGCGGGACCGCCCTGTCGACCCAAATCCCGCTCGCGCCGTTCGAGATGCACGGCATCCTCGCTGAAGGAGAGGGCGTATTCGGTAGCGGAATCAAGCGACATCGACGGGCTTTGCTTTCGGTTCCGGGCGCCCGGGTCGTCCCCGGACGCATCTTCGTGATTGATGTTTCCGGACTAACCCAGAACGCGATCCGTGAAAAGCAGAACACCGGATTGTGAGGCATCCCGGAACGCATTTGCGGCGTTATAGGGGCTCGTAAAGACAACCGCGCAAGGGCAAAGCACCCGACGCGCCAAGGAGTAAAGACCCGATGCCCCAATTCCGACCCCTGATGGCTGCCGCGACGCTGATCGTTCTGGGCGCCGGCCCGCTGATGGCCCAGCCTGCCCCGACCGACGCGCCGCCGCCGCCCGCACAGATGGGACATCACGCCATGAAACATGCCGCCCCCTTCGCGAAACTGACGGTGACCGGCACCGGCCAGGCCACGACCCAGCCCGACATGGCCACCGTCACGCTGGGCGTCAGCACCCGCGCCGCCACCGCCGCCGAGGCCATGGCACAGAATGCCGAGCAGCAGGCCAAGGTCATCGAGACGCTGAAGGCCGAGGGGATCGAGGCCCGCGACATCCAGACCTCGGGGCTGAACCTGTCGCCGGTGATGGATTACTCCGACCAGGGCCAGCCGCCGAAGCTGACCGGCTACGGCGCGCAGAACAGCGTGACCGTGCGGGTGCGCGACATCGCGGGGCTCGGCGCGGTGCTGGACCGGCTGGTCGCCTCGGGCGCCAACGAGATCAGCGGCATCGCCTTCTCGCGCGAGGACATGGCCGAGGCCGAGGACCAGGCCCGCACCGAGGCCGTGGCCGACGCGCGCCGCCGCGCCGAGGTGATGGCCGAGGCGGCGGGCATGCGGCTGGGCCGGCTGCTCTCGCTGTCGGACGTGCAGATCGGCGGCGGGCCGCGCCCGATGATGGCGATGCGTGCCGAGGCGGCCGGCTCGGCCGATACGCCGATCGAGGCGGGCGAACTGGCCGTCAGCGCCAATGTCACCGCGGTCTTCGCCATGCACCCGGCCGATGCGCCGGAAGGCGGCGAGCCCCCTGCCCCCGAAGGCGAAGCGACGCCCGGAGAGGCCCCGGCGAACTGATCTGGCGGGCGGCGCAGCGATGCGCCGCCCGTCTCGCCTCAGGCGGTGGCGGCGGCCAGCGCCTGGTCCAGGTCGGCGATGATGTCCGCTGCGTCCTCGATGCCGATGGACAGCCGCACCACGTCCGGCCCCGCCCCGGCGGCGATCTTCTGCTCGTCCGTCAGCTGGCTGTGCGTGGTCGAGGCGGAATGGATCACCAGCGAGCGCGAATCGCCCAGGTTCGCCACGTGGCTGAACAGCTTCAGGTTATCGACCAGCTTCACCGCCGCGTCGTAGCCGCCGCTGATCGCAAAGGTGAACAGCGCCCCCGCCCCCTTGGGATAGACGCGCCGCGCCGTCGCGTTCCAGGGCGATGAGGCCAGCCCCGCATAGGTGACCGAGGTGACGCGCGGATCCTTCTCCAGCCATTCCGCGACCTTCTGCGCGTTCTCGACATGGCGCGCCATGCGCAGACCCAGCGTCTCGATGCCCATCAGCGTGTAATGCGCCGCCTGCGGGTTCATGGTCATGCCCAGGTCGCGCAGCCCGATGGCGATGCCGTGGAAGGTATAGGCCAGCGCGCCGAAGGTCTCGTGGAACTTCAGCCCGTGATAGGCGGGCTCGGGCTCGGACAGGCTGGGGAACTTGCCCGAGGCCGACCAGTCGAACCGGCCCGAATCCACGATCACGCCGCCGGTCACCGTGCCGTTGCCGGTCATGTATTTGGTCAGGCTGTGGACGACCAGCGTCGCGCCCATCTCGATCGGCCTGCACAGCCAGGGCGTGGCCAGCGTGTTGTCCACGATCAGCGGCAGGCCGACCTCGTCCGCAACCTTCGCCACCGCCGGAATGTCGGTGACATAGCCGCCCGGATTGCTGATCGATTCGCAGAAAATGGCGCGGGTATCTTCGTCCACCGCCGCCCGCAGCGCGTCGAGATCGTCCAGGTCCACGAACCGGCACGACCAGCCGAAGCGCTTGATGGTCTGGCTGAACTGGGTGATGGTGCCGCCGTAAAGCCGGGTCGAGGCGATCAGGTTCCTGCCCGGCCCCATCAGCGGGAACAGCGCCATGATCTGCGCCGCATGGCCCGAGGAACAGCAGACCGCGCCGGCCCCGCCCTCCAGCTCGGCCACGCGGGCCTGGAGCGCCGCGACGGTGGGGTTGGTCAGGCGGGAATAGATATAGCCGACCTCTTGCAGGCCGAACAGCCGCGCCGCATGGGCAGCATCCTGAAAGACATAGGCGGTGGTCTGATAGATCGGCACCTGCCGCGCCCCGGTCGCGGGATCGGGCGCGCTGCCTGCATGGATGGCGGTGGTGTCGAAACCCCATTTCTCGGACATGGAAACTCTCCCCTTCGGGTCCGTTGCTCGGGGCAGAGACTAGGCGCAAGCCGCGGCGCAAATCCACGGAAATCGGCAGGAAGCCGCGTGGAAAGAACACCGTATTGGCGCAGGAAGCCTCTGGAGAAAGGCCTTTTTCCAGCCCTCCGCCCAGGCAAGATCTCCATCCTTTCGCCCCCGACATCCTGGGTGGCAAGACCCCCGGAACCGGCCCGGCAAGGTTTCCAGCCCTTCTTTCGTGTTCAAATATCCTGGGGGAGTCCCGCAGGGACGGGGGCAAAGCCCCTCTTGCTCGACAGACGGCGGGCAAATGCCGCGCCGCTCGGGAGCTGCCAGAGCGATCATGGGCAAGGATCTGCTGTGTGAATTGGCCGCGCCGTCGCGGCAGCGGCGACAAAAGCGCGGATCCCCGTGGGGGACTGAGATGAAGAACAAGCTCACAGCGGTCAAGCTGAAGAAAGCCGCGAATGGAAAGCTGCAAATTGGCGGTGGCCTGATCCTGGTGAAGGCCGGCTCCACCGGGAAATGGGTCTGCCGAATATTCGCATCTCGGGAAAAGGCGAGAGATGGGCCTTGGGCAATGGCTGACGGTCGCTCTCGCCGAAGCCCGCAAGATCCGCGACGAAAGGGCGGCGGAGCTGGCTGTCGGAAGAGACTTTATCGTCATGAGGGGCGCCCAGCGCGCCGCCGAGACAGGGGAACGGGACAGGGAAGACCCGACCTTTGCTGATCGAAGATATTGTCGAGCCCCGCCTCGGCCAGGGAGCCGGCGGCGAGCTTATATCTGCTCGTTGATGAGACCCATGCAATTGGCCGCTGCCGGTTCCGCGGGCACTCAGTCAGGTTTGCATGGCTCGTTCCTCGAACGCCATAGGGCTTGGAGGTGGGATTACGCGACAGCCCCTAGCCCACGGCCCGGCGGTAAAGATGCCATGTCGCGTGGCCAAGGATGGGCAACACCACGATCAGCCCGGCGAAAAGCGGGATCATCCCCAGCACCAGCGAGACGGCGACGATCAGCCCCCAGAGCGCCGTCGCTCTCGGGTTGCGGCGCGCGACGGCGAGCGAGGTCGCCAGCGCCACCGGCACGCCCACCGGCCGGTCGATCAGCATCGGGAACGACACCAGGCTGACGCAAAGCACCACGGCCGCGAAGACGAAGCCGACGCCGGCCCCGGTGAGGATCATCGTCCAGCCCGCGCTGGTGGTGAAGCTGTCGCGCAGAAGGACGAGCAGGCTGTCATAGGGCCCGGGCCCCAGGGTGACGACCCAGATCGCATGCGCGGCGAGAAGCCAGAAGGCGAAGATCACCGCGAGCAGCAAGCCCAGCATCAGCACCGGCCCCAGCACCCGGCCGGTCAGCGTCGCCAGAACCGCGCCCCAATTCGTATCCTCGCCCCGCTCGCGCCGCCGGCTCATCTCGTAAAGGCCGATCGCCGCGACCGGCCCGACCAGCGGAAAGCCAGCGGCCAGCGGAAACAGCAGATGCACCTGCCCCGCGTTGAACGCCCAGGCGGCAAGAACGAAGCCGATCACCGGGTAAAGCGCCACCGCGGTGATCACGTCGGTGCGCAGCGCGGCGAAGTCCTCGACGCCCTTGCGAAGCGCCGCGCGGATGTCGCCCAGGCCGATCTGCTTGACCTCGGGCAGGGTCCTCTCGTGGCTGCCGATCCCGTCTACCGCCGCGCCGGCGCTGCGGCCTATGCCGGCCAGCCTCTGCGCGCTCCAGCTCAGCGGGTTTCCAATCGTTTCTCGGTGCATGGCTGCATCCTCCCTTCCTGGAGGGCCCAAGACCGGGCGAGGCGTCAGCCGGGAAATCCGGCCCCCGCCCGCGAACATGCCGGGCCGAACCGTCCTCAACAAATAGTTTAACAGATACAGCGCGAGGTTGCACTCGGGGAATCGCGTGCCTTGTCCTTTGCCGGGAGAGGCTGCCGCGCTCAGGGCATGGTGTTCATGGTGACCTGCTGCCGCACCGGGCGAAAGGCCGCCTGACGGCGGACGCAAGATCGGATGGCGGCCGCTCGCCCAAGCACGCCAGCACGAGGGCCAGCGGCGTTACGCACGAGAAAGCCGGCTGACGCGAGGCCGAGTTCGGGATGACGTTGCCGCCCCCGCTCCTTCAGGCACCGCATGGGGCTGCGGTCAGAAAGTCCTTCAAGGCGATGTCGAAGCGCAGCGCCGATTCCCGGTTCAGGATATGCCGCCCTGGCAGGGACAGGTGACGTCCGCAGCGCACCGCCCCGGCGATCATGGCCAATTCGGCGGGCGGGCAGACCGGATCGTCGTCGCCGGAGATCGCCAGGAGGGGATTGGCGATCTGGGGAAGGCGGTCGCGAAGGTCCGCTCCGGCAAGCGCCGCGCAGCATCCCACATAGCCATCGACCGAGGTTGCGGCGAAACTGGCCAGGATCGCCTTGACCTTGGCAGGATCGGCCGCGCGAAAGCCGGGCGTGAACCAGCGTTCCGCAGTCGCGGGAACAAGACCGCCGAGGCCGTTGGCCCGGACCTCGTCGATGCGGGCATGCCAGCTTTCGGCGCTGCCGATCCGGGCGGCCGTCGCGCAAAGAACGATGCGCTCCAGCCGCGCCCCGGCGTGGATGCCCAGCCATTGCCCGGTCAGCCCGCCGATGGACAGGCCGCAGAAATGGCTGCGCCTGATGGACAGCGCGTCCCACAGCGCGATCACGTCGCCGGCAAGATCGGCCAGGCCGTAAGGCGGCACCGGCGCGCCGGACCTGCCATGGCCGCGGCGATCATAGCGCAGGATGCGGAAATCCTGGGAAAGGCTTGCAACCTGGGCATCCCACATGTGCAGGTCGGTGCCCAGGGAATTGCAGAAGGTCAGCCACGGCTTGTCCCCTGCCTTGCCGTCGATGCGATAGTGAAGCCGGTGGGTGGGCAGGTCCAGATAGGGCATGGTCGGCCTTTCATGCGGATTTTGGCGCGCGGCGAGGGGCCGCGCGCCTGGTTGCGGGGCTGTCAGGCGGCGGCAAGCCGCGTTGCGTCGCGAGCGCGCCCGTTGGCAAGCGCAAAGACCAGCATCGCCAGGGCCGAGATCGCCGCCGGGATGGCGAAGAGCAGGAAGTTCTGCCCCAGCGGCAGCTCCCGCGCTAGCAGCACCCCGCCCAGCGTCGGCCCGACGATGGCACCGATCCGGCCCACGCCCGAAGCCCAGCCCAGCCCGGTCGAGCGCACCGACAGGTTATAAAGCTGCGCGACGCTGGCATAGAGCAGGATCTGCGTGCCGATGGTCGTGGCCCCTGCGACGAAGACCAGCAGGAACAGCACCGTCGGCGCCGGGTTGAAGCCGATCAGGGCGATGGATGCCCCGGCCGCGGCGAAGAAGGCGACCACCACCTTCGGCAGGCCGAAGCGGTCGCCCATCCTGCCGCCGGCGATCGCCCCCGCCATGCCGCCGAAATTCAGCGAGAACAGCGACAGAAGGCTGGCCCGTTCGGCATATCCGGCCTCTTGCAGCACCTTGGGCAGCCACGACGACAGCAGGTAGACCAGCAGCAGGCAGCAGAAGAAGGACAGCCACAGCATCAGCGTGCGCAGCGTCCGGCCGTGGCGGAACAGTTCCGCGACGGATGCCGAGGCGCCCTTGCTCTCGCTGAAGACCAGCCGGTCCTCGGGGGCCAGGGGCGTAGCCGGGTTGATGCGGCCGAAGATGCGCCGCGCCTCGTCCTGCTTGCCCTGGCGGATCAGGAAGCCCAGCGATTCCGGCAGCTTCCACAGCACCAGCGGCAACAGCAGCAGCGGCACGGCGGCGATGAAGAACATCGGCTGCCAGCCGAAGGAGGGGATCAGCCCGACACCCAGCCCCGCCGCGACCATGCCGCCGACCGAATAGCCCGAAAACATCAGCGCGACCATGGTGCCGCGCAGGCGTTTGGGCGCATATTCGTTCATCAGCGCCACCGCGTTCGGCATCAGCCCGCCGCAGCCCAGGCCGGCGATGAAGCGGAAGATCTTGAACTGCTCGGGCGAGTTGGCAAAGCCCGTCAGCACGGTGGCCGAGGTGAACAGCACGAAGCTGATCGCGACGCCCTTCTTGCGGCCGATCCGGTCGGCCAGCGGGCCAAGGATCAGCGCCCCGAACATCATCCCGAACAGCGCCCAGGCTTGCAGCGCGCCCGCCTGCGGCTTGGTCAGGCCCCATTCCGCGATCAGCGTGGGCAGCACCGTGCCCGCCACGAACACGTCGTATCCATCGACCACCAGCAGCGCCCCGCAAAGCGCCACCACCATCCATTGAAAGCTGCCGAACGGGCCTTGGTCTATGGCCTCGTTCACGTCTATGTTGCGCATTCCTTGTCTCCTCCCTGTTCTGTCGTTGAAATCGCGATCAGCCGGTGTCGCCCCCCGCGACGCTCATCCTGTGTCGCCTCCGGCGACGGGCAGGACCGAGCCGGTGATGTAGGACGCCTCGTCCGAGGCCAGGAACAGGATCGGCGCGGCCTGTTCCTGAATGCTGCCATAGCGGCGCATGAAGGCGGATTGCTTGACCTGGTCCACGACCTCGGCCATCCATTGCTGTTCGGCAAGGCTGTCGCCCTCGGCATTGCGCGGGACGCGGCGCGGCGGCGCCTCGGTCCCGCCGGGGGCGGTGGCGACGACGCGGATGTTCTGGGCCGCCATCTCCATCGCCAGGGATTGCGTGATCGCGTTGACGCCGCCCTTGGCCGCCGAATAGGGCACGCGGTGAATGCCCCGGGTGGCGTTTGACGAGACGTTGACGATGGTGCCGCCGCCGCGCGCCAGCAGATGCGGCAGGACCGCATGGCAGCAATACAGCGTCGGCATCAGCGAGCGCCGGATCTCGGCGTCGATCTGGGCCGGTTCGAATTCGGCAAAGGGCCGCATCCGTATCGCGCCACCGACATTGTTGATCAGGATGTCGATGCCGCCGAAGGTGCGGGCCGCATGGCGCATCGCGGCATCGGCGCCATCCCAGGTTTCCAGATCGGCGGTGAAACCCGCGGCTTCGCCTTCCGCCGCCGCCGCCACCTCGGCCACGAAATCGGCGCGGTCCACGAACAGCACCCGCCCCCCTTCGGCCGCCGCGCGCAAGGCCACGGCGCGACCGATGCCTTGCGCGGCCCCGGTCACCACCAGCACCTTGCCCGCGAAGCGGTTGGCAAAGACGGCCCCGGTCATGCGATGGCCTTCAGCGGCGCGTTGGGGGTGAACTTCTCGTAATGGAAGCTGGCGGGCGCGATCCCCTGCTCGTCCAGGTAATGCCGCACGGCATCGACCATCGGCGGCGGGCCGCACAGATAGACATCGACCCCGCCGGCGGCCAGCATGTCGCCCGGCATGTGCTGCGTCACCCAGCCCTTGCGGGGATGGTCGGATGCGGGGTCGGCCACCACCGTCGCAAAGGTGAAATTCGGCAGTCGCTTGGCATAGGCCGCAAGCTCATCGACCAGCACCAGGTCTTGGTCGCGCGTCACGCCATAGATCAGATGGATCTGGCGCCGCGACCCGGCCCGCGCCAGAACCTCCAGCATCGACAGGAAGGGCGCAAGGCCGGTGCCGCCCGCCAGGAACAGCAGCGGCCCTTCGCCGTCGCGCAGATAGAAGCTGCCCATCGGCCCGGTCAGGTCCAGCCGGTCGCCCGGCTTGGCGCGGGCCAGCCAGCCGCCCATCAGCCCGCCGGGGATCTTCTTGATCAGGAAGCCCAGGCCGCGCTCGCCCGGAGCGGAGCTGAAGGAATAGGAGCGGTGGTCGCCGCTGCCCGGCACGGCAATGTTGACATATTGTCCCGGCAGAAAGGCCGGCGTCTCATCCTCCACCGCCAGTTCCAGCACCACGGCGGCGTCCTGATGCGGCTCGATCCGCGTCACGGTGGCGGTGAAGACCTGCTGGCCGGTCTTGCAGGCCAGCGAGGTCGTCGGCACCGACAGCACGCAATCCGAGGACGGCACCATCTGGCAGGTCAGCACCAGCCCCTCGGCGGCTTCGTCCTCGGTCAGGGCGTCGTCGATATAGTCCTCGCCCATGTCATAGGCGCCGCTTTCGGCGCGGCACTTGCAGGTGCCGCAGACTCCGTCCGAGCAGTCCATCGGCAGGTTGATCTTGTTGCGGAACGCGGCATCGAGAACCTTCTCGCCCGGCTTGCAATCGACGAAGCGGGTCACCCCGTCCTCGAAGTTCAGTGCGATGCGATAGCACATGGTCGCCTCCTCCTTGCGGTTGTGCTGGGACGGGTCAGACGTGATAGACGTCGATGACCTGGCGGATGTAGTCGTTCTTCAGGACGATCTTCTTGGCGGCGATGACCAGCCCGTCGCCATGCTTGCGCAGGGTCACGAAGATGGTGCCGAAGAACTGGTCTGTGACCTTGTAACGGTGGTTCAGCGTGTGGAAGTTGTAGCGGACATCCACCTCGGTCCCGCGATCTTCCACCACTTCGACGTTCAGGACGGCGTGGCTGGTGCGCGGTTCCGGGGTGGAGGCACCCGACCGTTCGGTCTTGATGCGGAAGACGCGGTCCTCCAGCCCCTCGCGGTTCGGGTAATAGATCAGCGAGATCTGCGATTGCGGGTCCTCGGTGATCTGGTCGTTGTCGTCCCAGGCAGGCATCCAGTAGGACGCATCGGGCGCATAGCAGGTCAGCCATTCGTCCCATTGCCGGTCATCGAGCAGGCGCGCCTCGCGATAGAGGAAGGCGCAGATGGCGTTGTAATCCAGGCTCGTTCTGGTGGTGTCGCGATCCAGGCTCATGCGGCTTCTCCGGTCTTCTCGGCCGCCAATGCCTTGCGCATCATCTCGGCCCAGTATTCGTGCTGGCAGACGAACAGCCCCTCGTCCTCGCTGCGTTCGCCGGACAGAAGCGGCTTCAGCCCCATGCGCCGGGCGTTCTCGTCCGGCCCGTCGATCCACAGCGGCGCGCCGCGCGACATGTCGTTCCACAGCGCCAGGCTGCCGGCATAGGCGGTCTGGCAGGCGCGGAATTCCTCGAGGTCGTCCGAGGTGCCCATGCCCGACACGTTGAAGAAATCCTCGTATTGGCGGATGCGATGGGCGCGGTCCTCGGCGGACTCGCCCTTGGGCGCGAAGCAGAAGATGGTGACTTCGGTCTTGTCTACGGAAAGCGGGCGCACGACGCGGATCTGGGTGCTGAACTGGTCCATCAGGAACACGTTCGGATAGAGGCAGAGGTTGCGCGTCTGGTTGATGATGAAGCCGGCCTTGTCCTCGCCCAAACGGGCGGCGATTTCCTCGCGGCGATTATAGACCGGACGGACCTCGGGGTTCCTGGTGTTGGTCCAGAGCAGGATATGGCCGTTCTCGAAGCCGTAGACGCCGGCCACCGACTTCGACCAGCTGTTGGCGTCCACCGCCTTGGTGCCGGTTTCGCTGCGCCGGTCCATGGTGGTGGCATAGTTCCAATGCACCGAACTGACATGATAGCCGTCGCAGCCGTTCTCCATCTGCAACTTCCAGTTGCCGTCGTAGATGTAGGAGGAATTGCCGCGCAGCACCTCCAGCCCTTCGGGGGCCTGGTCGACGATCTGGTCGATGATGACGGTGGTTTCGCCCAGGAACTCCTCCAGCGAGGCCACGTCGGGATTGAGGCTGCCGAACAGGAAGCCGCGATAGCTCTCGAACCGCGCCACGCGGGTCAGGTCGTGCGAGCCGTCCTTGTTGAACTGCTCGGGATATTGCGTGGTCTTGGCGTCCTTGACCTTCAGAAGCTTGCCGGTGTTCGAGAAGGTCCAGCCGTGGAACGGGCAGGTGAAGCTGCCCTTGTTGCCCTGCTTGCGGCGGCACAGCATCGCGCCCTTGTGGGCGCAGGCATTGATGACCGCGTGCAGCGTGCCGGTCTTGTCGCGGGTGATGACCACCGGCTGGCGGCCGATCCAGGTCGTGTAATAGTCGTTCGGTTCGGGGATCTGGCTTTCATGCGCCAGATAGACCCAGTTGCCTTCGAAGATGTGCTTCAGCTCCAGCGCGAACAGGTCCTCGTTGGTGAAGATGTCGCGGCGGCAGCGGTAGAGGCCGGCCTCCTTGTCGTCCTGCACGGCGGTCGCCAGAAGATGATCCAGATCGCGTGCCTTCTCGATGATCGCGGACATGAGCTTTCCTCCCCAGGGGATGCGCCTTGCGGGCCGGCCCCTGCCAGATGTCGGTGATGGTTGATCGGGTTCGGAACGGGGCGGCCTGCGGCGGCCGCCCATCAGCATCGGTCAGGCGGCAGCGCGACGGCGCTGTTCGTTGGCCTGGTTGTCGACGCCATCGACCAGGGCGGTCAGGTGGATGTCGAATTCGATCTCGGCGAAGGGACCGTTCAGCCCGTTGGCATGAATGCTTTCCTCGTCAGTGCGCTCGACGACATGCGGCACCAGCCCCTCGCGGGTCGCATAGGCGAAATCGTCGTCGATCAGCGGGTCGCCCTCGATATTGATCTGCGTGGTCAGCTTGCGGTGACCATCGGCGCTGACGAAGAAGTGGATATGCGCCGGCCGCTGGCCGTGGCGGCCAAGCGCCGACAGCAGCGCCTCGGTCGGGCTGCCGGGGGGCACGCCATAGCCACTGGGCAGGATGCTCTGGAACCTGTAGCGGCCTTGATCGTCCGCGATGATCGTGCGGCGCATGTTGAAGGGCGCCTGCTTGCCGGTCGGGTCGAAATGCGAATAGAAGCCGCGGGTGTCGCAATGCCAGACCTCGACCTTGGCGCCGGGCAGCGGCTGGCCGTCGGCGCCGTGCACGACCCCGTGCATGATCAGCGTGTGGCCGTCGGTGTCGGTGCCGTCGTCGAGCCGCGCGAAGCCCACCGATTCCGGGGCGCCCGCGACATAGAGCGGCCCCTCGATGGTGCGCGGCGTGGGGTTCTCGATACCCAGCGAGGCGTCGATGGCGTCGAGCCGTTCGTCCAGGAAATGGTCGATGCCGAGTCCGGGCGAGATCAGCCCCGCCTGCCCGGCCGCGCCCAGATCGTTCAGCCAGGCCACGCCCGTCCAGTATTCGTCGGGGGTGATGTTCAGGTCGTCGATGGCCCGGAACAGGTCGGACATCAGCCGGTGCACGATCTGCTTCATGCGCGGATCGCCGTCGTCATTCGTCAGGCCGCTTAGCACCTTCAGGAAATCCTGTACGTCGGGCCGGTCGAAAATCTTGACAGTCATGGTCTCTCCTCCTGGATTCTCGTGGAAACTGGGACGGGTCGGCTCCTCCGCCGGCCCTTCGGGAATGATGGCTCTAGCGGTCGTCCTCGCGGATCGAGGAAGGGTGGCGCAGCAGCGGCGTCACCTCGATCTTCATGAACGGAAACAGCGGCAGGCCCGACAGGATCTCGTGCAGTTCGGCATTGTCCCGGACGTCGAGAATGCTGAAATTCGCGTATTCGCCGGCGATGCGCCAGATGTGCCGCCACTTGCCGCTGGCCTGCAACTGCTGCGCATAGGCCTTTTCCCGGGCGATGATCTCGGCCGCCTCCTCGGCGGGCAGGTCGCGGGGGATCTTCACATCCATCCGAACGTGGAACAGCATGGCGGTCCTCCTCAGCCGGCGGGGTGGGTCTTGCGGTGCAGGCCGTCGCGGGCGAAGAACGCCACGCGGTCGTCGTCCAGCTGGATGCCGAGGCCCGGCCCGGATGGGACCGTCAGCGCGAAGTCGCTGTAATCCAGCGGCTCGCGCAGGATCTCCTCGGTCAGCAGCAGCGGACCGAACAGCTCCGTGCCCCATTGCAGGTTGGCGAAGGTCGAGAAGGCATGAGCCGAGGCGATGCTGCCCACCGCGCCTTCCAGCATGGTGCCGCCGTAAAGGCCGATCCCCGCCGCATCGGCGATGGCCGCGACGCGCAGGGCGTTGAAGCAGCCGCCGCATTGCTCGATCTTGACGGCAAAGACATCGGCGCCATGCACCCGGGCAAGCTCGAAAGCCGATTCCGGGCCCGAGAGCGATTCATCGGCCATCAGCGCCGTGGGAAAGCGGCGCACCAGCCGCACCAGCCCCGCGGCCGTGGCGACCGGCTGCTCGACCAGCTCGCAGCCGGCATCGGCCAGCGCCGCCATGCCATGGGCCGCCTCGGTCTCGCTCCAGGCCATGTTCACGTCGACCCGCACCGCGGCGCGTTCGCCAAGCGCGCGCTTGATCGCCGCGACATGGGCAATATCGTCGCGGATGTCCCGAGCGCCGATCTTCAGCTTGAAGATGCGGTGGCGGCGCAGGTCCAGCATGCGCTCGGCCTCGGCGATGTCGGTTGCCGTATCTCCCGAGGCCAGCGTCCAGGCCACGGCGAGCCGGTCGCGGCGCCGGCCGCCCAGCAGCTCGCTGACCGGCAGGCCCAACCGCTTGCCATGTGCATCCAGAAGCGCGGTCTCGACGGCGCTCTTGGCGAAGCGGTTCTCCTTGACCGCCTTGCCGATGCGCGCCATCAGCGCCTGGATGCGGGTCGCGTCCTGACCCAGCATCATGGGCGCGAAATAGGTGTCGATCGCCAGCTTCATGCTCTCGGGGCTTTCGCCGCCATAGGCCAGCCCGCCGATCGTGGTGCCTTCGCCGAGGCCGATCACGCCGTCGCTGCAATGCAGCTTGACCAGCATCAGGGTCTGGCCGTTCATCGTCGCGACCGACAGCTTGTGCGGCCGGATGGTCGGCAGATCGACCAGGATGGTCTCGACCCGGTCGATGACGGGGCTGACGGCGGTGGTCGGGGCAAGGGGTGCGAATGTCTGGTTCATGCCGCCAAGATTGCAGCCGGCCCGCGCTTCCGTCCAACACCGTTTGGGTTTGATACCATGCTCTGAAGGTATTATGCTGCGAATTATCCTGCATATCAGCGGTTTGATCCGCTGCAAGATACCTGAAACACGCATAAGTTTCGCCCGGCAGACAGGAGGAAGCCATGGATTTGCGGCAGTTGCGCTATTTCGTGGCCGTGGCGCGCGAGCGGAACTTCACCCGCGCCGCCGAGACGCTGCACATCGCCCAGCCACCGCTGAGCCGTCAGATCCAGCTGCTCGAGGAGGAGCTGGGCGTCGTCCTGATCATCCGCAAAAGCCGGCCGATCAAGCTGACCGATGCGGGACGTCTGTTCTATGAACAGGCATTGCAAGTGCTGGGACGGGTTGACCAGATGAAGGATGCGACGCGCCGGGTGGGCATGAACCGCAACCGGGTGCTGTCCATCGGCTTCGTGGCTTCGACGCTTTACGGTGGTCTTCCGTCGCTGATCCGGAAGCTGCGCCAGAACGCGCCCGAGCTGGACATCCAGCTGCTCGAAATGCTGTCGATCCAGCAGATACCGGCGCTGAAGGAAGGCCGCATCGACATCGGCTTCGGCCGCCTGAAACAGAATGACCCGAATGTGGTCAGCACCGTCCTGCGCGAGGAACGCCTTGTCCTCGCGCTCCCGCAAGGCACGCCCCTTGCCCGGGACGACACGCCCTTGCCGCTTTCCGCAGTCGCCGGGCAGAAGTTGATCGTCTATCCCAAGGAGCCGCGCCCCAGCTATGCCGACCAGGTTCTGGGCGTGCTTCAGGACGAGGACGTCCGTCCGTCCGAGGTGCTGGAGGTGCGGGAGATCCAGACCGCCCTTGGCCTGGTTGCCGCCGATTCCGGCATCTGCATCATACCGTCATCGGCCCGGCAGATGCGGTCCGACGTGCAATATCGGATGATCGACAGCCTGCGGGCATTGTCCCCGGTGATCCTCAACCACCGTGCAGGCGAAAACTCGCGCTATCTCGATCTGGTCAAGACGCTGATCCATGACATGTACGCCGAAAATCCAGCCTGGCTTGAAGCCAACAACCTTCGCCCAGCCCCTCCCGAGGGTCGCAAGCCAAACCGCGCGTAAGGTCATGGCGCCTGAGGCCGCGCGCCGCGCCCTCGTCATGGACGCTGCCACATACCGTTGAGCTTGAGCGCTCCTGTCGGCTCGAAGACTTGGGTGCGTTCCAGGCTGCCGCCTCACAGGGGACTTGGCGCGGCACAGGAAGTGGCGGCTCGCCCAGCCCCGCCATGGCTGAGGGAACGGCCTGCGCCTGGCGCTGCCGCCCCCTGCCTGCGCTCAGCGCAAGTGCTTGCCCTTGGTTTCCGGGGCCCAGAGGATCGACAGGATCAGACCCAGCAAGGGAAATGCGGCCATCATGATCAGGGTCGTCGAGAATCCGAACCTTTGCAGCAGATATGGCAGAAGATACGTCACTCCGGCTGCCGATATCCGCGAGAAGGCGGCCGAAAACCCGACTCCCGTGGCCCGCACATGCGTGTCGAAGATTTCGGGCGGATAGACGAACTGGATGTTGTTCGCGGCCGGGGCGACGAACATGTAGATCGCGAACAGGGTGACGACGACCCAGGTCGGCGCCTGCGGGAACAGACCCAGCGCCAGGAAGGTCAGCAGCACGATCACGAAGGTCCAGATCACGAAACCGCGGCGGCTCATCCAGTGCAGCATGAAGACACCGACCACGGCACCGGCGATCTGGATGGCGTTCAGCGACATGTCCACCGCCGTCGCATCCCGCAGGCCCAGCGACTCCAGCACCGGCATCATGAAGGTGAAGATGCCGAAGAATGGGCCGACCTGACAGAACCAGAAGAAGCCGGAATAGAGGGTCTGGCGCCAGGTCTCGGCCGTGAAAAGCTCGCGCGGCGAGGCGTGGCGCGGGTTCAGATCGACATCGGGGATCGCATATTCCGCGCCGAAATACCGGTCTACAATGGCCTGCGCCTCGGCGTCGCGGCCCTGCGCCTTCAGCCACATCGGGGTCTCAGGCAGGGTCATTCGCAAGGCGAAGGTGATGAGCGCCGGGATCACGCTTGAGGCCAGCAGCATGCGCCAGTTGTCGCCGTCATAGAAGGAACCGACGACGAAGGCGACGGTGAAGCCCACCTGCCAGCCGATCGAGAAGCAGCCCAGCAGCACCCCCCTGCCCTTGCGGCGCGAGAACTCCGCCAGCACGGATGACCCCACGGCATATTCGACGCCGATCGCCAGCCCCAGCGCCAGCCGGATCGCCACCAGCTGCCAGACATCCTGCACGAAGATTTGCAGCACCGACAGCACGATAAAGGCCGCCAGGTTCCAGCCGAAGACCGGCCGGCGGCCGAAGCGATCCGCCAGATTGCCGAAGAACAAGCCGCCGATGAACACCCCGATCAGCGCGCTGGAGGCGATCAGGCCCTGGCTGATCGCCGAAAGCTGCATTTCCTGCCTGGCGATGGACAGCGCCGGTCCGACGATGCCGAGGACATAACCGTCTAGCACCGCACCGCCCAGGACGGCGGCGGCCGCTATGACATGAATGGTCTTGAGGGGTGCCTCATCAATCGGCAGCCGCCCCGAGGCGTCGCGCATAGCGGGTCCGCCGGGTAAAATCGATATGGCCATAGAATACCTTCCTGGGCTTAGAACTGGACGCTCCGCTGAAGGCTGGCGGAAGCTGCCCGATATGCATCGTGGTTTTCATGGCCCTTCCACCGGCGTGGCTCCTCCGCAGGCCCATGAAATCGCCGGTCGCGAAGTCCCGAAAAAACCCCGGGCCGCGGCGGCCTGTCTCGCGCCGCGGATGCCGGGACGCGGCGAGCATCCTTCCCCCCAACATTCGACCTGGACGCTTTTCCGACCAGGCAACCAGACCCTGCGCCACCGGAGGTTCCGGTGGACGAAAGCAAGGTCCGGCATCTGAACTCAATCGGTCGGGGCTGATGACCGGTTATATGCGCCAGGGCACCCCGCGACCCGGACAGGCGGTTTATTTCCGGATAGTCCCGATGGGGCAAACGAGAATATTCTCTCAGGAGGCATTAGAATTTCTAACGCAATCGCCCTTCCGTGGCTGCGTGATCCGCTTTCCAGGCCTCCCTCGTGACCTCTCGCTCGGCCAATGGCGAGGCCGCGATCGACGGCGGATCGGATCAGAGGCCGTCCGCCTCAAGCCCTGTCAGCACGGCATCCGCGCTTTTGGCATTCACCGCCAGTCGCGCATCGTAAAGGATCGCCAGCCGCAGCAGCGATTTCACATCGACGTCATGGGGCAAGGCGGACAGCGGATCGATGAAGAAGATCAGGTTCTTCAACCGCCCTTCGGAAATCATCGCCCCAAGCTGCGCATCGCCGCCCAGAGGTCCGCTGAGAAGTCGGCTCACCTCGAGCCCGGTCGCGGCATGGATCCGCTCTCCGGTGGTCCCGGTCGCGATCAACGACAGGGGCCGAAGCCGTTCGATCCGCGTCTCGACCCAAGCGATCATGGCGTCCTTCTTGCCATCATGCGCGACGAGGGCCAGATCGGCGTGACTATCCATGCGGGCTCTCCTTAAGGGTCACTGTTAGCGCAATCATAGCGGTTTGCCGCTCGCGAGTCGAGGTGATGCTGGCAAGGCCAACGGTATCACAACATGGGGGAGCAGATATTCCTGTGCTGTGCCCCCCGATGGCGCCTCCATCTGATGCGAGAGTCTGGCCCAACCAGAGGCCCTGCCCACTCCTCTTGAAGTCCAACGCCGGGTTTTGTTGGAACGGCGCGGCGCGGTTAAGAAAGCTCCCCTCGCTGAAATGCCCGGCCGAAGAATGCCACTGCCGCCAGCCCCGCCAGAACCAGTGACAGGCTCGCCGTCAGGGAAACCGCCTGGGCAAGAAATCCGATCAACGCCGGACCCAACAGGATTCCGGCATAGCCCATCGAGATCACCCGCGACAGCGAACACCCACCATCCCAGCGTGCCGGCGCTGAACATGGCGTGAAAGGAGGACATGACCGGCCGCCTTGCCCGCCGTTCAAGATAGGACGCTTGGCTGTTCATCGCCAAATCCCTCGGCAGCGACAAACCCGGCCCTGACGATCGCGGTCTAAGTCACCGACCTCATATGTCCGCAACCAGATGCGCAGAGCTGCGAGTTGGACGGAGGGGATGAAGTTGTCGTCGCGCTTGTCATAGCGGGCTGCGACGGCGCGGACGTGTTTGAGCTTGTTGAAGAACCGCTCGATCCTGTTTCTTTGTTGATAGAGGATCGGATCGAAAGCCGGACGGCGCTTTCGCGTCGGCATCAGCCGGATGCAGGTTCCGGCCCCGCGCGCGGCAAGGCTGCGATGCGGGCCATCGCTGTCGTAGCCCCG
>NZ_LLWQ01000121.1 GCF_001447385.1 Paracoccus sp. MKU1
TCTTCCTCGTCGCCGGCGACGAGTTCGGTGCCGACCGCCAGCAGCGTCGACAGCCCGGCCGCCTTCATCAGCTCTCCCCAGTGGTAATCGACGCTGTCCTCCAGCCCGGCATAGCCCGCGGCATCGGTCCCCGGCATACGCTCCAGCACCAGCGAGCGCCCATCGGGGAAGATCAGCCGGTTCCAGACGAGCAGCACGCGGCGCTGGCCGAATGTGACATCCGCATCGTATTCGCCGATGATGCGTGTGCCTTGCGGGATCAGCAGGATCGAGCCGCTCGGGCTGTCATAGACGGGCTGCGTGACTTGGGCGATGATCTGGCCGGGCAGGTCGGAGCGAATGCCGGTGACCAGCGCCGCCGGGATCACCGATCCGGCCTGCAGCAGATAGGGTGAGGCCGGTGGCTTGATGCGATCCGGCGCCACCGTGACGCGGTCGGCGGCCGCGCCGAGGAAGGCCGCGTGCCGGTCCTGCCCACCCGTAGCTCCCGGCTGTCCCATGCTTCCGAACTCGCCGGACGTCGGTCCGGCACTCCCAGTGCCGGCATCCGGCACGCCCGCCGGCCGTGACCCGCCCTGAAAGAACACGCCGCTGAGCCGCGCAGCTTCTTCCTCGGCGAGCCGCTGCTGCTCCGCCGCATCCATGGCGGGCGCGGCATCGAGCGGCGCAGAAATGCCCGGCGCCGGCACCGGCTCGCCGCGATTGCGGGCGTTGAGAAACGGCCGGCCGAGATCGCCGGGCAGCGCCGGACCGAGGGCGGGGCCAGTATAGTCGCGGGGCAATTCCGCCAGTCCGTCGGCGGTGGCGCGGTTTTCGGTGGAGAACAGCTCCTCGCCGCTGCGTTCGATGTCGGAGCTCTGCAGCGCAAAGATCAGCGCCGCGCCGATGCCGAGTGCCGTGATCCCGCCGAAGCCCGCCAGCACCTTGCGCGACAACCGGGTGACGCGCGGCGGCTCGGCCCGCAAGCGCATCAGCGCGGCGGCGGTGTCCCTGTCGCTCATCAGGACGAGCCTTTCGTCGGTGCGCGGGGCGGTTGGACGGCCGCCCGTGCCTGTTCCATACGGATAATCCGCACCACCTGTTGGCGCTTGCCGGACCCGAGGCGCAGTTCCGCGACGCCGAAGAGCTGGTCCACGATCATGACGTTGCCGTGGACGCGGCTGTTGACGATCTCGGGGGTGTCGTCCGGGCCGATGACGAAGAGCGGCGGCATCTCGCCCTGGGCGATGCCGGGCGGGAAGACGACATGGACCCGGCGGCCGTCGTCGAAGACGGAAATGGGCCGCCAGGGCGGGCTCGCACCCTCGATCTGCAGGCCGTAGCGATGGTTGCGCGCACCAACGGCCGGGATTGCCGGCGCCGCAGGAACCGCCCGACGCTGCGCGGCCGTGGACGAGGAATTCTCCGGATAATGCCATGACACCGCCGGCATCCAGGTTTCTTCGCCGGCGCGCAGTTCCAGCATGTAGCGGCGCCGGTCT
>NZ_LLWQ01000122.1 GCF_001447385.1 Paracoccus sp. MKU1
TACGAGCGCGGATCGATCCTGATCACCAGCAATCTGCCTTTCGACGAATGGACCGAAACTTTCGGCTCCGAACGCCTCACCGGCGCGCTTCTCGACCGGCTGACCCACCACGTCAACATCCTCGAGATGAATGGCGAAAGCTACCGCCTCGCCAACAGTCGCGCCAGAAAGGCCGGCTGATCCCCCCTCCTCGAAAACCGCAACGCGCGGCTGAGACCCCCGCTCGGGCTACGCCCTCGCAGCGGTCTCAGCCGCGCACAACGGTGGCCGACTTTTGCGCCGCCCAGTGGCAGGTTTTTACGCCGCCGTTGACAGGATTGCGGCCCAACTCGCCAAGGCGACGGCCATGATCTGCGTACGCAACACCATGCTGGAGAACATCCATGCGGGGCGGATGCCGGTAACGAAAGCCGGAGATTTCTCCGATGTTATCGTCGTCGATGCCGACGGCAATCAAATTCCATGGCAAGAGCTTTCGCGCATTGACGACAACGAAATGCGTGATCTGATGCGGCAGGTAGTAAATCGCCTCTATACGTTCCAGCTTCGCTTCGGAGAGCCCGAGTTTCAGGCCTTCGTGAACCGCTGGCTCGGCGTCGCACGCAAGTGGGACGAACCCGTTCTTGATCCCGGCCTGCCTGGCATCATCCCACCGGACGCAGCGGATTGACGAACTCCAGCCCGGCAAAGTCCTTCTCGTTGTCCGTAACCACAATGCAGTCGTTCGCACCTGCGACAGAAGCGATGATCATGTCGAGAGCGCTGCGCGGACGGCCAGCGGCCTTGCCGTCCGCCATCAACCGTGCCCAGATCAGGCCCGCTTTGTGATCGAACGAGAGAATGCGGCCGGCAAACAGCTCCTGCGGCCCCTCCGGTCCCGAGAACCAGGCATCGAGAGCATCGCGCTTTTTCCCGCGTGGCTTCTCCAGAATGCCGCGTCGGATTTCCGCAATGGTCAGCGCCGAAATGAACAGGTCTTTGTCGCGCTGCCCTGCCCACCACGCCAGCAGCGCTTCCGACGGCTGCGGCTTGATGACGTTGCTGATGATATTGGTGTCGAGGAGATAGCGCGTCACAGATCGACCCGGCGCCCCTCTTCGCGAGAGCGCACCAGATCAAGATCGGCGCCAACCAAAGGCGAGCGACGCAGGGCCGACAGGATACCGCCGGTTTTCGGCGGTTCCCCCGAGACCAGAGCCTTCACCGTCTGTCGGGCTTGCTCCGCTTCTGGCCCCTCCTCCGCCAGTTGGCGGGCGAGCGACCGGATCAGCTCACGATCGGATTCCAGCGCCAGGACCTCGAAGCGCTTGAAGCCACGCTGTGTCAGTCGTGTCCGGTAATTCTCGATCGCCCTCTTCTGTGCGGCATTGCTCATGGCTGGCCTCCGTGCTATATATCCTGACATATAGCCGATGTCGGCCTTGAAAACAAGGGATGTCAGCGATGCCGCGAGACTCGCACCACAAGCCATTCATGCGGAAGAATACTGCGCGTTCCCGCCAGTATTTTCAATATGCTGTGGCACGCCATGCTTCGCCCGAGCGCGACAACGCCACCGTTATCGCCCCGACCGCCGCCAAATATACGGCTTTGATTTCAGTTGCTTACGTTAGAAACGACGGGAATGTTGCAAGTTATGACCTTGCGAGCCCCCGGAAACAAAGCCAAGATGACAGGAAGCGAGCGCGAAGCGCTGCTCGAATCCCTGATGATCGACGAGCCGGAACTGACGTTCACACCGTGCGGCAATCCCGATCCGCGCCTTCTGCGTCTCGTCGAGTTTCTGGCGCGGCAGGCAGCGCGGGAATGCTACGCCGAGGAAGTGAAGATGACGCGTCGAAGGGGGAAGCGCACCTCCTGATGCCGAAAGGAGATGTGCAGTGAAAGTCGCGATCTACGCCCGGTATTCGTCGGACAATCAGCGCGAGGCGTCCATCGCCGACCAGTTCCGCATGTGCCGCCTGCGGGCGGAGAAGGAAGGCTGGTCGGTGGTCGAGGAATATTCCGATCACGCCATCTCCGGCTCCAGCATGATCCAGCGTCCCGGCATCCAGGCGGTGATCATGGATTCCGCGCGCGGCCGGTTCGACATGATCCTGGCCGAGGCGCTGGACCGGATCAGCCGCGACCAGGAGGACATCGCCGGCATCTACAAGCGCATGCGCTATGCGGATGTGAAGATGTTCACCCTGTCCGAAGGTGAGATCAGCGAGTTGCATGTCGGCCTCAAGGGCACGATGAACGCGCTGTTCCTGAAAGATCTGGCCGACAAGACCCGACGCGGGCAACGCGGTCGCGTCGAGGCCGGCAAGTCGGGCGGCGGCAATTCCTACGGCTATGACGTGGTGAAGAAGTTCGATGCCAATGGTGAGCCCGTCCGTGGCGACCGCACCATCAACGAGGCGCAGGCCGAGGTCGTCCGCCGTATCTTCCGCGACTACGCAGCCGGCAAGTCGGCCAAGACCATCGCCTTCGCCCTGAACAGGGACCGTATCCCCGCGCCGTCCGGTGGCGATTGGGGTTTCAGCACGATCAACGGCAACCCGAAGCGTGGCAACGGCATCCTCAACAACGAGATGTATGTCGGCAAGATCGTCTGGAACCGCCAGCGCTTCGTCAAAGACCCCGATACGGGCAAGCGCCAAGCTCGCCCCAATCCCGAATCCGAATGGGTCATCCAAGAGGCGCCGGAGCTGCGCATCCTCGATGACGACCTCTGGAACGCGGTGAAGGCAAGGCAGGGCGAGAACCGGACCGAGCGGGACGAGAGCGGCATCGCCGACGTCCGCAAGATGAACTACCGACGCCGGCCGAAATATCTCTTCTCGGGCCTGACCAAATGCGCCTGTTGCGGCGGCGGCTATTCCGCGATCTCGGCGACCCTGATCGGCTGCTCGACCGCACGGAACAAAGGCACCTGCGATAACCGAACCAACATCCGCCGCGACGAATTGGAGACGCGCGTGCTGAATGCGCTTCGCACCAAACTTGTCGATCCCGAATTGTTTGCTCACTTCTGCGCGGTGTTTACGCAAGAGATGAACCGGCTGCGCATGGAGGGTCGCGCCGGTATCGCCGCGGCCGAGGCCGAGATGGCGAAGATCGACCGGGAACTCGACACGCTGCTCAACCTAATCCTCAAGGGCGGCGCGGCTGACGCCATCAACTCCAAGATGGTCCTGCTCGAACACCGCAAGAAGGAGCTGGCTCTGTTCCTGGCCGAGGCTGAGGAACCGCCTCCCCTTCTGCACCCCTCGATGGCGCTGCAATACCGCAGGCGGGTGCAGCAGCTCTATGAAGCCTTGCAGGACGAAGATGAAGAGAAGCGGGTCGAGGCGGCGGACATTCTGCGCTCGCTGGTGGACAAGATCGTTCTGACGCCTGTGGACGGCAAGGTGGAGATCGACGTTCAGGGCGATCTCGCTGGAATCCTTACGATTTCCGCGCAAACGAAAAACCCCGCCGGAGAGCGGGGTGGATCGCAAGTAAAGATGGTTGCGGGGGCCTGCAACCAACGATACTTGCGATTGGTCGAGCGGCAGATCCCCAAGCTTGCCGCATAGCATAAGGCATTATGTTGGGGTTGAAGGTAGCGTTCAACCTTCAGCCCTGCCCCGCTCAACCCACCTGTGCTGATGCTGCGGTCATTCCATCCTCTTTCTCAAGCACTCTCCGATCAACTAGGTCCGTGATTTCGCGAAGCACGGTGTCATGAAAGCAGGGACAGCATACCTTACAAAGAGGATCTCAAGTTGAGCACGACAGTGAGGCTGGGACGTAGCCCGCGTGTTTGTCCACGACATTCAGCAGGGCCTTCCCCTTGGCAAAGCGCTCCAGGTTTTCCAGGAATTGCATGAACATCGCGCGTTCGTAGCCTTGGAAATCGCCTGAAACATGAGGGGTGATGATCAAGTTTGGGACAGACCAGAGCAGGCTGTCTTCCGGCAAGGGTTCTTGTGCAAACACATCCAGCGCAGCACCTGCAATCTGACCGCGACGCAACGCCTCCACCAATGCAGGCTCATCGACGCTGTTGCCGCGTCCAATATTGAGGAACCGTGCCGAATGCCGCATGGCCCTGAACTCATCCGCTCCGAAATAGCCCTCGGTATCGGGAGTGTCGGGCATGACCGCGATGATCCAATCCGCTTTGGCAAGGACCGCAAAGCGATCCTCGCGTCCGAGGACCCGTCCGAACACGGTCTCGGTCTGGCGCGGGGTTCGGCCAATTCCGGTCACGCTCACGCCCACGGCCCGGAGCAGCTCGCCAATCCGCTGACCGATGCCTCCTACGCCGAATACGGCGGCACGCGTCCCCTTCAGCAGTTCCGATTGTCGATAGGTCCAGCGCCGCTCCGCTTGTTCGGCCAACATTCCCGGCAGTCCGATGCTGAAGGACAAAACCATGCCCAGCACATATTCTGCCATCGCCTGGTCGAAGATGCCCCGGGCGTTGGTCAGGACCACCTTGCTGTCAACCAGGGCCGGGAACAAGGCAGGCTTAACCCCTGCCCCACACCAATGCAGCCATTTCAGCTTGCCGGCGCAATCCCAGTTCCGTTCCAGACCAGAGTTCCGAAAGCTCCAGCTGACGAACACCTCCGCCTCGGGAAGATGTCGGCGCAGGGTCTCGTCATCTGGGGCAAAAGCGATCTCGTGTTCGACTCCAATTTGATCAAACCCGGGGATATCCTCAGGCTGAGCGGCGCCTCCGATCACAATTTTCATGGTTCCTCCACTAAGGTATGTGCGGCTAAGATACGGCAATTCGGATCGGTATCAGGCAGCCACCGCTATGGCCTGGCCGATCGCGCCGGCTGGCAAGGGCAAGGCCGTCGGCCTGCCAAGAATGGTGTCGGCGAAAATCGCACCAATGCAAGGGCCCAAGTGCCAGCCGCAAAAAATGCCGCCCAGCACATAGGCATTATCGTGGCCTGGAATGACACCGATCAGCGGATCGAAAGCGTCATTGCGAACATCGAACCCAGTCCAGGTTCTGACCACACGGAGGCTGCGAAGTCGAGGAACTACCCGTGCCGCCAGTCTCAGATTGCCCACGAAGCTGTCGAGGTCGAGTTCGGACCATTCCGGATCGGTCGCTCCGCGGCCCTGCCAGCCGCCGCCGATGGCGATGCCGCCGGGCGTCAGCTGCTTGACCGAAAGGTTGCCGGCCGCCACGGTCACGTAGCGCCGCATCGGCCAATGCGAGCGTTCCGTGATCGCCATCTGGTTGACGCGGACCGTCAGCCTCGCCTCGACTCCGAACTGGCGTAGCCCCTGTTCGAGCCATGCGCCGGTGGCCAGCACCACGCGGCTTGCTCGCAACGTCCGGTCGCCCGCCGTGATCCGGTATCCGGCGCCCGACCTTTCAATGCGCGAAACCGTAGAGCCAAGCAGTAGGGTCACGCCGAGGTTGCGCGCCAGTTCCTCGAAGGCGCGCCCGCCGATCAGCGGGTTCACATGACCGTCGGCGGGGCAATAGCCGGCCATGCGGATGTCCGGCGCCAGCTCGGGCTCCAGTTCCAGTGCCTGCCGGCGCGAAATATGATGGATCTCAGCGCCTTGTGCGATGCGCTTTTCGTTCAGTTCGCGGATCACCCCTTCGTCATCCTCGTTGATGGCTACCGCCAGCGATCCGATGCGGTGGAAGTCCAGGTCAATGGTGAAGGGCGCGACCCGGCCCTGCCAGTAATCCATGCTGGCAAGCGAGTAAGGCACCAGGTCGGGCTTCTGGATCTGGATGGGCAACCCCCCGGCATTGCGGCCCGAGCTTTCCATGCAGAGCGCGCTCCGCATCTCGACCAGCCCGACCTTAAGGCCGCGATGGGCGAATTGTATCGCGCTGCAGGTGCCAAGCACGCCGCCGCCGATGATGAGAACATCGAACTGACTCATAGCAGGCCCCTTTCCGCCGCGCTGGCGGCTGATGATACCAGGTCCGAATCCTGGAAGTCGCCGATCAACTCGTCGATGCTGGTCGGAAAGATCGGCAAGCGCGGCGTCCAGCGTTCCGCCTGCGCCATCGGCAGGTCGCGATGCCGGGCCAGAAGGAAGGCCGCCGTATCGCCGCAATACCGGCCCTGGCAGGGGCCCATCCCGCATCTTGTCCGCATCTTGGCAGCATGCGGGTTGACGAGTTCGTGGCAATATTCCGCGCGGGTGACCTCTTCGCAGCGGCATATAACGGTATCGTCGCCGATCATGTCGTAAAGTTCTTCCCGGGGCGCCGCGAGCCCGGCCATAGCCCGGCCGAAGCTGCTGGCCATCCGCATCCGGCAAGCCGACCAGATGGCGGAAACCCTGGAAACCGGCGCGGGCTTGCCAAGTAAGGCCGCGACATGACGGCCCAGCTGCGCGCCATGGCGCAGGGCGGACTCGGCCCCGGCGATTCCACCGCTGTCGCCGGCAACGAAATACCCCGGCACGGTGGTTTCGGAATCTTCGGTCAGCACCGGGACAAGTCCGCCGCGTGCAGCCAGGAACTCGTGCTCGGCGCCAATCAGCCGCGTCACCTCGGTATTTGGGCGCAACCCATGACCGGCGCAGACGAAATCGGCAGGGATCATGCGCTCGGCCTCGCCGGCCTGGCTGACGACGACGATCTTCCGGTCGTCCTGATCGCGAATTTCCCGGATATGAGAATGTCGCAGGATGGGAATCTCGGCCAGTCGCAGCCGCATCATCCAATAGGCGCCGGTCGACAGAAGACCCGGACGGGCCAGCATCCGCGGCAACGCTGCCAGCCAGTCACCAAGCGGCAGAGGATCGACGATGGCGGCGATATCCGCACCGAGGCCATGCGCCTTCCATGCAGCGGAATAGAGCAGCGGCCCCATCCCGCTGAGCACGATGCGTCCGGCCGGAACGGCATCGTCGGCCTTCATCATGTTGGTCAGCGCGGCCAGCCCGATCACGCCGGGGCTGGTCCAGCCGGGGAAGGGAATGATCCGTTCGCTCGCGCCGCAGGCAAGGATGACCGCTCGGGCCCGGATGCGCTGCAGCCCCGAGGGGCCGGCGACCACGACGCTGCGATCTGCCGCGGCCGAGATGACGCTGCATCCCAGCCGGATGTCGCATCCGCTTGCCAGGAACCGCCGCTTGAGCGCGTCCCCCGGCCGTCGCGCCCGCCCTGCCCCCGAGGACCGGACCAGCCCGTGATGGCGAAAGATGTTCCCTCCCGGCCAAGGCGCGCGCTCGACGACGATCACCCGCGCCCCCCCAGCCGAGGCGGCAAGGGCGGCCTCCATGCCGGCCGGGCCGGCGCCGATCACCAGGATGTCACAGCTGTCCATCAAGCGTATCTCCCTGGGGCTTGGCGGGAACGATCAGGCTGATCCGCTGTCCCGGCTCAACAAGGGTCAGGCATCCAAGGACCGTCCGGCCATCGACCTGGACCCTGCAGTCCTGGCACAGTCCCATCATGCAGAACGGCCCGCGGCCGCTGCCGGATTTCGGATTGCGCTGGGGCGCGGCGATCCCGGCGCCCAGCATCGCCGAGACCAGCGTTTCACCCCTGAGCACGCGAATTTCGCGCCCGTCCACGGTGATGGACACCTCCGAAGCCTCCTTCAGCACCGTTGCGGGGCGGGCGATACCGATCACGACAGGCCCTCCTACTCCACCGTCCTGACCCCGGCAGCCTCGAGCAGCCCGTGCACCCGATCCCGTTCCTGCGGCGTCAACTCGATGATCGGGCTGCGGCAATGGCCGCCCGGCCGGCCGACCATCTCCATCGCCGCCTTCAGATTGGCTGGCCCGGTGCCGATAGACATGATCCTGTCGACCAACATGCACTTTTTCTGCAACTGCACCGCCGCCTGCGAGTCGGCGCCCCGGCCGCGTTCGAAAAGTGCGATCCCCTCGGCACCCAGAACCTGCGGCTCGACGCTGCTGACGAAGGCCGGGCTGCCCATCATTGCTCCGAACGCGCCCTGCCGGGACGAGGCGCCGGTCAGGACGCTGATCCGGTCGCTGAACCCGGCGATCAACCGGCACAGCTGATGGAAATCGCCCGCGCTTTCCTTGGTCGCGACGACCCATTCGAGATCGGCCAGCGGATCAAGGAGGGTTTCGTCGATATTGAGGCCGGTCGAGCCGGGATGATTGTAGATCACCATCGGGCAGTTCACCGCGTCCGATACGGCGCGGAAATGCGCCACGACGGATTCCCGCGTTCGGTCGACGAAATATGGCGGAACCAGAAGAATGGCGTCCACCCCCGCCTCTTTCGCGGCCAGCGAGGCCTCGATGGTGCGATCGGTGCGGATTTCACCGGTCCCACCCATCAAGAGCGCATCCTGGCCCATGACGTCCCGCGCCAGGGAGAACAGCCGCACCTTTTCCGCAGTGTCCAGCGCCCATGCCTCCCCGGTCGATCCGGCGACCAGTATGCCACCCGCACCCTCGGCCATCAGCCGGGTGATGTTCTCGGAAAAGAGCTTCTCGTTGATGGCGCCGTCGCGGTCGAAGGGCGTGACGATGGCCACGATCGAGCCATGAAATTCCAGTTTGCCGTTGTTCATCGGCAATTCCCCTTTGCGGTTTAAGGACGAAGGCGCCGGTTGGGCGCCGTTTTCAGAAGGACCGCACCCTACTGGGACTGGTCCTCGGATGCCGCTGCGCAGCCGATCGAAACGCGGTTGCCAGCGATATGGGACAGGATAACGGAACGCAGTCTCGTCTCGTCTCTTGCCTCGAGGGCCTGAATGATCGGCTCATGCGCCAGGGCGACAGACCGATTCTTGGAATAGCTACGGTTGCCGATCGCCTGAAACATCATCAGTCGCCCGCCGAGCATGGTCCAGATCCGCTGTGCGGTATCGGTCGCAGCAATGGCAAGAAGGTCGCGATGGAACTGGAAATCCAGGCGCGCCAAGCGCGCAATATCCATATCCTTCTGTGCCTCGTCCATGCAGGCCATCACGTTTCGCAGATGGCTGATGTCCTCTGGCTTGACAGCTGCGCAGGTTTCCTTGTTCGCCATGGTTTCCAGCAGTTCGCGGATTTCCAGCGCCGCCAGAATATCGCTTTCGCCTATCTCCGCGACACGACCGCCTCTCTGGGGATAAAGGTCAACGATGCCCTCCTGCGCGAGTTGCCGCAACGCCTCACGGATTGGCCCGCGCGAGATGTTCAGTGCCTTGGACACAGCGACCTCGTTCAGTCGCTCACCCGGTGCGAAATCACCGCGCAGAATGGCATTGCGCAGGACGTCGGCAACCGACTCGGAAAGCACCCGGTTCTCCAGTGTCCCGATCGGATTATCTGGTTTCTGATCCATCTTCGCCTGCCCTTCTCAGCCGGATTACAACACCTTTCCCAAGAACTCTCGGGTCCGAGGATCCTTGGGGTTGGCGAAGAACACGTCGGGAGGCCCGTGCTCTACGATCACTCCCTTGTCCGTGAAATAGATATGATCGGCAACCTCGCGGGCAAAACCCATCTCATGCGTCACGAGGATGCAGGTCATCCCCTCTTGCGCCAGATCCTTGATGGTCGACAGCACCTCGTTGACCGTCTCGGGATCCAGCGCGGAGGTCACTTCGTCAAACAGCATGATATCCGGCGCCATGGCCAGACAACGTGCGATGGCGACGCGTTGTTGCTGCCCGCCGGAGAGCTCACCCGGATAAGCGTTCTCCTTACCCTCCAGCCGAACTTTTGCGATCAAGGCGCGCGCGCGCTGCTCGACCTCGGTGCGAGCCTGCTTCAGAACGATGACCGGAGCCATCATCACGTTCTCAAGCACGGTCTTGTGCGGGAAAAGGTTAAATTGTTGGAAGACGATTCCGACATTTTTGCGTAGGGCCAGCTTGTCCAGCTTTGGATCGTTGACCTCCATACCCTCAACCCTGATCGACCCAGACTGAATGTCATTGAGGCCGTTGATACAGCGGATCAGGGTCGATTTTCCCGATCCGGACGGTCCAATGATGCAAACGACCTCACCTTTCTTGACGTCAAGGCTGACTCCCTTGAGCACCTGAAAGCTGCCGTAGGCTTTGTGAACATTCGAAATGGAGATGATCGGTTCGGATGGTGTCCAGGTCTTCATGTCCAACTCCTTCAGAGCTTCACCGCAAAGCGGCTTTCCAGACGACGGGTCCAGCGTGCGATGGGGTAGGTATAGGCAAAGAACCACAGCATCAGCCAAAGATAGAACGGGATCAGCAATTCCATCCGCCCTTCCGCGGCCAGCGCATCCTGGGTCAGCGTCATCGCATCCTGCACCCCCAGGATCGAGATCAGCGGCGTCGACATGACCAGGATGCAATACCAGTTCATCCAGGGCGGGATCATCCGCTTGACGCATTGCGGCAGGATGATGCGCCACATGGTCTGCCGGCGGGTCAAGGCCAGACTTTCGGCGGATTCCCATTGCCCGGTAGGGATCGACAGGATGGCGCCGCGCACGATTTCCGAAATATTGGCCATGACAGGCAGGGATAGTGCGACGGTTGCCTTGAACCATCCTGAAAACGGCACCGAAAAGCCCAGGATCCTGATCTCGTAGGGCAGAAGCATCATGAAGTAGAACAGCAGCACCAGCCAAGGCGAGTTGCGGAACAGCTGGGTCACGGCCCAGGACGGCCAGCGCAACACCCTGTGGGGCGAGACCTGACCAATCCCCAGCATCAGCCCCAGGCAGGTGCCGATGGTCATCGCAAGGACACTGACCCAGATGTTCAGGACAAAGCCGCCCAGTCCCTGCCCCGTGCCCCAGAAGATCAGCGGGGTCCATTTGACGATAGCCTCCCAGATGGAAAAGGCGGCCATATCCTGTTGCGCCCAGGCCTGCTCCAATCCTAGGCAAAGCGCGAGACCGGACAGGATCGCCAGCAACCCCCAGCGGCTGGACAGGGTGGCGACCAGACAGGCGGTGCTGGTGGCGACAGGTCGGACCGGCAGCATAACCGGCAGGTGGAATTTGGGATGTTCGCTCATTTGCTTCTCCCAAAACCAGGAACCCGAAGTGCCTTTTCCCAGCGCGTCATGAAGGCAAGGAACAGCCCCACGAGCACCAGATAGACCACCCAGACCACATTCATCATTTCGAAGACGTTGAATTGGTCGGACCAGATACGGTTGGCGACATAAAGCGTCTCGGCCACCGAGATCGCATAGGCCGTGGTCGTCGTCTTGATGAGATTGACCAGATTGCTCGTCATCGCCGGGAAGGAGACCCTGAAGGCCAGGGGGAAGGTGACATGGCGGAATATCTGCAACGGCGTATAGCCCAACGCCTCGGCGGCCTCGCACGTCGACTTCGGAACTGCCTCGATCCCCGAGCGGAATATCTCGGTATTGAAGGCGCCAGCATAAAGAGAAAGCACCAGCAGGGCCCATCCGTAATTGCTGAGCAGCCCGCCCTTGACTCCAAGTGCCGATGACAGCACCGGATCGACGGCAAAGTAGAAGAAGTAAAGCTGCACCAGCGGCGGCGTGTTGCGGAAGAAGCCGACATAGGCGCCCACCAGCCAACGCAAAGGTTCGAAGGACGAGCGTTGAAGCCAAACTCCGATGGCGCCGAACAGAACGGACAGCAGCACGCAGAAGAACGACAGGTGAATCGTCGTCCAGATACCGTAGAGGAACTGCGTTCCGTCGAACCTGTCGTAGAAAATCGAGAAGTTGTAGCCGCGTTTTGCCGCGAGCCAATGAAAGAAATCTGCGATCGTTGCCATATCCCTGCCCGACTGCTTGCGACTTGGCTGGAGCCGGAACTGGCCGGAGCCAGTTCCGATTTCGCTACTGGTTGGCTGCGCAGACCGGATCTCCGGCCAGGCATTTTTCCTGCATGGCGATCAGCCAGGGCGTTTCCGGGATGCCCCATTTCTGGGAAAGCTCCAAGATCATGCCAGATTTGTGCCAGTCGACCACGGCCTCGGAAATGGCCTCGGCGATAGGTTCGGCCTCGTCCTGTTTCCGAACCGCAATGCCCCAGGGGACCTCGGACACCACGGGTGCCGCGATCCGGTAATCTGCCCATTTCTCGGGTTCGATCACCTGGCGCGAAACGAGGGCGCTATCATCATAGAGCCAGCCATCACAGCGTCCGGCAAAAAGGGCGTTCTCGATTTCGGGCACCCCCTTGAACGTAACGACGTCGGCACCGTTTCCGAAGCCGTGTTCCCTCAGGTAGAACGCGCCCTGCATCCCGCAGAGCTTCTTGCCCTCGATCGAGTCCCAGCCGTCGATCCCGCTCTCCTCGGTCGCAAAGACCGATACGCCGGAGGAGTAATAGCTGGGGGTCACGAAGCCGATCAGCCGGCGCCGTTCGGGCGTGTCGGCCATGGTCGCGATCAGCACGTCGATCCGTCCCTGCTCGAGGAACTCCATCCGATTCGAGGCTGCCACGGGCACCAGCTCGACCTCGATAGTCTTGCCCGCCTCTTCGCCGATCCGGCGGGCAAAGTCCTTGATCAGGTCGATCTCGAGACCGACGATCTGCCCTGATGCATCGCGCATCCCCCAGGGCACGAAGTCAGTCTTGACCCCGACCACCAGCTTTCCCTTTTCCAGAACGGAGGCCAGTGTGTCAGCGTTGGCGGGACTGGCGAAAAGTAGCGGGATTCCAAGCGAAAGCACGATCCCGCGGCGCAGGTTCTTCATAGTCGTCTCCATGTTGGCGGTGGGCTGTCTCAGCACTCTGGCGGCACTTTCGACTCACCGTAGATCAATAATGTTAAATGTCAACATTTTTAGGACTGATTTTCCTCTCGCTGACATTGCTCGGCAGCACAATGCAAATTGCCGTCACTCCATGAACGAGGGGTCTTGCTTCGACAGCGTGCGTTTGATGCTCTCCAGATGCAGCCTGCCGCTTTCAGGATCGCCAGCCCGCATCTGCTCATAGGCCTTCTGCGCGATTTCAGGTTTGACCGCGACAAGAGACCGCCCTGTCGACATGGCCTTCAGTTGGACCTCGCAGGCTCGTTCCAAGTAATAGAGATCGTCCCAGACCTCGCCAATCGTCGGCCCCACGACCATGACTCCATGGTTTCGCATGAAGACGATATCCGCGTCCCCCATGGCCTCGGCGATTCGCGCGCCTTCATCATAGTCGAGCGCGAGGCCGTTATAGTCGCGGTCCACCGCGATCCTACCGTAGAATTTCAGCGCCGTCTGCCCTGCCCAGACCAACGGGTCGCCGTCGATCATGCTCAGCGCGGTGGCGTTCGGCATATGGGTGTGAAACGCTGCCTTTGCCCGCGGATGCAGCTTGTGCAACTGGGCGTGGATATAGAATGCCGTCGCCTCGGGGGCGCCCTCTCCTTCCAGGACGTTTCCCGCGAAATCGCAGACCAGGAGGCTGGATGCCGTGATTTCCTCGAAGGCCAACCCGTAGGGATTGACCAGAAACAAATCGTCCCGGCCCGGCGCGAGAACTGAGAAGTGGTTGCAGATGCCTTCCTGCAGGCCCAGCTTGGCTGCCGCGCGGAAGCAGGCGGCCAGATCGATCCGCGCCTGCCGCAACGCGGCGGCATCCAGACCGCTGTTCAGTAGGAGAGTCGGAGCCGCAGATGGTTTGAGTTCGATTGCCATGTTGTTCCCTCAATGTGGTGCCAACCGACGCGAGACCGCGTCCCGACACTTTCAACACAAAAAATGTTAAATGTCGACATTTTTTGATAGCGTCATTTCCGTGGGGCGTAGAGAGGTGACGGACAATGCGTTCTGCCGTGCGAGTGGCGTTGTAAGCTAGATTCCTAAAGGAATGTTCAGGCCCTCCGGCGCCGCATAGGCGGCGATATCATGCCTGGAAAGATCGAAATGCACCCGAATGGCGGTAACCACCGGTGCGATCTGCGTGGGATATGCCGGCTGAAGAACAGCAGAGGAGTCCGCATAACTTTAGGGATCACGCGGAGTGTTGCGGTCGTCACCAGCTCAATTCCTCCCTTATCGCGACGATGACACGATCTCGCACCAGATTTACGCGCTGGAGCGCCCGAGACTGTGCATGGGTCAGCAGCCAGAGTTCGGACTCCGGGCGGAACAAATCGGGCATTCCCGGCGCAAAGCCGGCAGGGACGGCGATGAAGTCGGGCAGCACCGCCCAGCCGGCGCCTTGTCGGACTGCCTCGGCCTGGGCGGCAAAGGATGTAAGGCGCAGTGATGGGCGAACCCCAGGACAATGGCTCGCGAGCCAATTGGCCATGGCCAGATAGGTCAGGTCCTCGGTCCAGCCTATGACCTGGTGCCGATGCAGATCCTCCGGCACATCCGGGTAGCCGTTTCGCCGGACATAGTCCTCCGAAGCATAGAGCCCGAAACGGATCACGGCCACCTTCTTCAGACGATAGTTGCCATGGCTTGGGCGAACCAGGCGCAGAACGATATCCGCCTCCTCTGCGGCAAGCCGAACCGGCTGCACCGAGCTTCGCAGCTCGACTCGGATGGCGGGATAATCCGCCATGAGCCGGATCATGGCCGGCAGCAGCACGTCCTGGCCCAGAAGCTCCGGCGCTTCGACCCGTACGGGACCTGCAAGTTCGTCGCCGGCCTCGCGCGCAGTGCGCTCGAAGACCCGCATCTGCGCGCCGGCCTGCTCGGCTGTCGGGACCAGGCCCTGCCCCGCATCGGTCAGATCGTAGCCATCGCGATGCGGGCGAAACAGTCTGACCTGCAAGGCCTCCTCAAGCGTCACGATCCGCCGAGAGACCGTCGAGGGGCTGACACCCAGAAGGGCCGCCGCTCCGGAAAGCGTCCTTGCCTGCGCCAGGGCCAGAAAGAACTTCAGGTCATTCCAATCCATGCTGCTTTCCAATTCTGCAAAGCTAGACGCCGGAAATGAGGGTCGACGGGAGGATGCTCGCGCGCAATTTTGGCCAAAAGCAAGGGAATCCCTATCATGATCCAGTCTGTCGATGCCATCCGGTTTTCCGAGTATGGAGGGCCGGACGTCCTGTCGCTCCGCAAGATCGATCTGCCCGCTCCCGGCAAGGGCGAGATCCAGATCCGCCATGCCGCCATCGGCCTGAACTTTATCGACATCTATCATCGCAAGGGCGTGTTCGGACCCAAGCTGCCTTTGCCTGCCACCCCGGGGGTGGAAGGCGTGGGCGAGGTCGTCGCCGTGGGAGCCGATGTATCCGGCTTCGCCGTCGGCGACCGGGTTGCCTATGTGGGCGGTCCGCCGGGCGGCTACGCGACGCATCGCAATCTTCCGGCGCACCGCGCATTGCATGTGCCGGCCGGGCTGGCCAGCGGAACGGTTGCTGCCAGCATCTTCAAGGGGCTGACCGCCGAATATCTGACCCATCGCTGCGTCAGCCTTGGGCCGGACGATACGGTATTGCTGCATGCCGCTGCGGGAGGCGTTGGATCCTTGGCCAGCCAATGGCTGAAGGCGCTTGGCGTCACCGTCATCGGGACGGTCAGCACTGAGGAAAAGGCCAGCAGCGCCCTTGCCCATGGATGCGACCACGTCATCATCTACAGCCGCGACGACTTCCGCGAAGAGGTGATGCGGATCACCGGCGGCAAGGGCGTAAGGGCGGTCTATGACTCGGTCGGCGCAGACACGTTCGCACGCTCCCTCGATTGCCTGCAACCGCGCGGAACTCTGGTCAGTTTCGGGGAAAGCTCGGGTCCGGTCGAGCCCGTGGCCATCAGCACGCTGGGATCCAAGGGATCGCTTTACCTCACCCGGCCCTCGATTGCCCATTACACGGCGGTTCGCACGGAATACGAGGCGGCTGCCCAACGCCTGTTCTCGGCCATGCAGGAGAAGCGCCTTATGGCTGTGGAACCCTTAACCTATCCGTTGGCAGAGGCAGCACAGGCACATGCCGATCTCGAAGCCCGCAAAACGGCCGGATCGGTTATCCTGCTGCCATGAAGTGCACGATGCGCATGCCCGGCAGCTTTCAGCAAAGGCTGGCGGATTCCCCGGGCGGTCGGACGGCGTAATCTGCAAGGCTCGGGCCGAATGCTCCCCGGGGGGGGGGGAAGGCATCGAACCATCGACCAGAACGCGCCGGCGGTCGGCATATACGCGGGCGGCCGCACCGGTCTGCGACAAGCCCATTTCGACGGCTTCCCGTCACTTGGCTCATCATTGCGATGATCATCGCGCGCATTCGACGCCGCAGAATTTGTCGGCGGGAGTCCGACATGGGCCTTGGCTCCAATTGATAAGCAATAATTACCGATTTATAATTTCACTTCACAAAACTTGACCGGATGCGGGTGATTCCCCTACCCCTCGGCGCAGGTTCATTGCGAAGGGGAGGAACCATGCTGGAGGCGGTCTCGGAATACCGGGTCATCCTGGGGGTAATCGGCGCCGATTGCCATGCGGTCGGCAACAAGATCATCGCGGCGGTGCTGGACCGGAACGGCATCGAGGTGGTGAACCTGGGCGTCATGGTCAGCCAGGACGAGTTCATCCAGGCCGCCATCGAGGAAAGGGCCGATGCCATCCTGGTCTCGTCGATCTATGGCCATGGCGAGATCGACTGCCAGGGCTTGCGCGCCCGCTGCGAGGAGCGCGGGCTGGGCGAGATCCTGCTTTATGTCGGCGGCAACCTGGTGATCGGCAAGCGCGCCTTCGCCGAGGTCGAGCAGCGTTTCCTCGAGATGGGCTTCGACCGGGTGTTTCCGCCGACCGTGCGGCTCGAGGATGTGGTCGAGCTGCTCAAGACCGACATCCAGAGCCGCCGCCCGCTGGCCTATGGCCACAACTCGGCCGCCTTCGGCATCACCGAACGCCTGTCGGCCTGATCCAGCATTCCCGAACCCATGACCGAGATCACCAATACCCGCCTGGACGACGCCACATTCGACGCCGAGCGCCGCGAGGTGCTGCAGACCTGGTCCACCGGCCCCGATGTCGATTTCGACGCCGGCGTGCGCCTGCAGGAGGCCCTGCCCGAAGCCAAGCGTTTCCCGCTGGCGCTCAGCCGCGCCGATGCCGAGAACCGCACCCTGCTGCAACCCCGCGCCGGGGTGGCTCTGCTGCGCGAGCATATCGCGCTGCTGAACGGGCTTGCCCCCTATTGCGACGTCCTGCCGACGACCATCGACGCTTATACCCGCCACAACCGCTATGCCGAGGCGCAGGAGGGCATCGACCGCTCGCGCGCGGCGGGCACCTCGCTGCTGAACGGCTTTCCCGCGGTCAACCATGGCGTCGACGGCTGCCGGCGGCTGGTCGAGGCGGTGGAGAAGCCGGTGCAGGTCCGGCACGGCACGCCCGATGCGCGGCTCCTGGCCGAGATCACGCTTTGCGCCGGGTTTTCCAGCTATGAGGGCGGCGGGATCTCCTACAACATCCCCTATGCCAAGCGCGTGGCGCTGGAACGCTCGATCCGGCATTGGCAATATTGCGACCGGCTGGTCGGCCGCTACGAGGAGGCCGGCATCCGCATCAACCGCGAGCCCTTCGGCC
>NZ_LLWQ01000123.1 GCF_001447385.1 Paracoccus sp. MKU1
GGCGTGGCTGAACCGTCCGGGTGTAGGTGAACTCCGTTATCCCGGTACGGATCACCTTGCGCACCACCTTCTTCGACAGCTTCAGGTCGCGGCAGATCGTCTTGATCCCCTTGCCCTCGGTAAAATGCAGCCGCCTGATTTTTGCGATTGTCTCCACGATCAGCATCCCGCGCTCGGCCTCCGATAATCCTCGGAAGCACTTTGGACCCAACCCCCGGTCGGTGGGGTCCCTTTTGGACGCCGATCACCCCAGAAGCGGGGTCCTTATTCCACGCCGGTCAACATGTTCATCCGGCGTGGCAATGAAATCCCCGGACTGTTCGGCGCATTGCGGGCGGTGGTGATCGACGAGCTGCACAGCGTGCTGGACAGCGAGCGCGGGGTGCAGATGCGGTCGCTGCTGAACCGCATCGAAAGCCGGCTTGGCCGCCCCTTGCGTCGGATCGGCCTGTCGGCCACGCTGGGCGACATCGGCCTGGCCTGCGCCTATCTGCGCCCGGACGATCCGGGCGCGGTCGGGCATATTGCCGCGACCGGCGGCGGGTCGGAATTGCGTGTGCAGCTTCGCGGCTATGTCGCGGGCGGCCCCGATCCTGATGAGCCGGCGGCTGCCGATCTGGTCGCCGGGCACCTGTTCCAACGGCTTCGCGGCAGCAGCAACCTGGTGTTTGCCGGCAGCCGTGAACGGGTCGAGATCTATGCCGACAAGCTGCGCCAGCTGTGCGACGCGGCGGGATTGCCGCAGGAATTTCATGCCCATCACGCCAGCCTGTCGCGCGAGCACCGCGATTTCGTCGAGCGGCGGCTCAAGGACGGGCGACTGCCGACCACGGCGATCTGCACCTCGACGCTGGAACTGGGCATCGACATCGGTGACGTGACCTGCGTGGCCCAGATCGGCGCACCGTTCAGCGTGGCCTCGCTGAGGCAGCGCCTTGGCCGATCCGGACGTCGCGCCGGTCAGCCGGCCATCCTGCGGCAATATGTGATCGAGGCATGGCCGCGCCCGGATGCCAACCTGGCGGATCGGCTGCGGCTTGATCTGGTGCGTGCCGTCGCGATGATCGACCTGCTGATCGAAGGTTGGTGCGAACCGCCAGCGCCCCAGGCGCTGCATCTGTCGACGCTGGTCCACCAGATCCTGTCGGTGATCGCCGAGCGCGGCGGCGCGACAGCGGCGGGTTTGCACCGCCTGCTCTGCCGGGAAGGCCCTTTCCGAAGTGTCAATGTGGCCCTTTTCCAGCAGGTCCTGCGCGCCATCGGCCATCCTGACACCGCCTTGATCGAGCAAGCCGGCAACGGCATCCTGCTGCTGGGCGGCAAGGGCGAAAAACTGGTCGAGCATTACAGCTTCTACGCCGTTTTCCAGACCCCCGAGGAATACAGCCTGCAGAACGGCGCCGAGAAACTCGGCACATTGCCCGTGGACAATATTCTTGCACCGGGCTCGTTGCTGATCTTCTCGGGTCGACGCTGGCAGGTGCGTGAGATTCACGCCGACGCGCGCCTGATCGTGGTGGATCCGGCCAAGGCGGGCGTTGCACCCGATTTCGCGGGCAACCCGGGTCTGATCCACGACCGCGTGATCCAGCGGATGTTCCATATCCTTGGCGATCGCGCGGTGCCGGTCTATCTTGAACCGCTTGCCGTCGCGCTGCTGGAACAGGCGCGAAGCAGCTATTCGGCGCTGGGCAGTGAGCGCATCCATGAACTTTCGCCAAGGGCTTTTCTGCTGATGACGCGACGGGGCACGGTGGTCTCGACCACGCTGGCGCTCGCGCTGCAATCCGTGGGCTTCCGGGTGCAGCCCTATGATGGCGTTTTGGAGGTTCTGGCCACCGACGCCACCCCCGATCTGCGCGCCTTCCTGACCGGTATCGCCC
Source organism: Paracoccus sp. MKU1 (assembly GCF_001447385.1). Lineage (GTDB taxonomy): Bacteria > Pseudomonadota > Alphaproteobacteria > Rhodobacterales > Rhodobacteraceae > Paracoccus. The sequence continues at coordinate 1,884 of NZ_LLWQ01000123.1, forward strand.
AGGGCGCCAGCGTGGACCTCTTCGCCCATGACCCGCCCTTGTGCTTCGAGAAGTTCCATCCCTTTCTGACCCGGCCGCTGTTGGAGCAGGACGCGTCGTCGTCGCGGGTCGATCTGGCTGCGCTTGCAGGCCTTTGCAAAGAGCTGACGTATTGAAGGCCGACAGCCGTGGCGGGGCGAGGGGAGAGGGCGCCCCTGTCTCTCGGCCACGGTATCCTGGAACTGGACAGGCGCTCTGTTCGGTGGTTGCGTCTGTCATCTTCGGCCGCCTTCATTCACCGTTTCCGGTGCCTTGATGATTTTGGCCATGATCATTTTGCTCGGCGCGGAACAATCCCCCTTGCCCTCCCTCTCCTGCAATCGGATCAATGCGCGGTTGTCAGGTGTCACTTTCACCTTGCTCCTGTCACAGTGCTGGGAATGAGCTGTGTCGGCACGCCGCCCCTGGCGCTGCTGCAGGTTCCGGACTTCGCCCGCCGGTGGGATGTATTCGCTTCCGATCGCCGGATACCGGCCAAACCCTGTCAGTCCATCAGTTCCGTATGCCAGTTCGCCTCCTGAACTCGGGAATCGAGATCACGCAATTCCTTCGCCAGCGCATCGGCCGTCTTTTGTACCTGCGCCACCGATATCATCGGACGCCAGCGCACCTCGCTGCGCGTGCCGACCATCCATGTCAGCGTGGCCTCTTCGGCAAGATCCCGATAGGCGCCCTGTCGTAGCCGCAACACGTCGCGGGCGGCCAGCGCATCGGTCAGGACGCCGCCGTCGAAGGCCGTCCGGCTGTTGGTGCGGTTGATCCGGGCGATCATCCGCTGAAGATCGGCCGCAAGGCGATCATGCTCGGCCAGAAGGCTGGCCGGATCCTCGGCGGGTTCATCGCCCTCCTGCACCTTGGCATTGCGCAGCAATCGGGCTTTCAACTGCTCCAGGCGCTTTGTCATGTCGCTGCGCTGAACCAGCGCTTCGGCAAGCTTCATGGTCATGTCCCCCTATTCGGCGCTGCAGGCAGGAAATTCCGCCGAGGCTGATTCTTCCGGTGTCGACTCGGTTCTAGTCACCTAATGCGTCATTTCCGGACGTGTCGCAGAAGCCGAGGGCCTTTTACGGCCCGCACCGTATTGCGATATTGGTCGTGCCCTGGTCGAGAGGTTCCCGCATGGCCCATTTCTTTACTGCCGACACCCATTTCGCCGATGATCCGGTGCGGCGGTTCTTCGGGCGTCCCTTCGCCTCGTCCGCTGCGATGGATGCCGCGATGATCGACCGCGCAGGAGTAGTCGGCGCCGAAGACGATCTGTGGATCATCGGCGATTTCGCCGCCTGCGAGACCGACGTGGGGCGCATGGCCGCGCAGGCGGCCTTCGCCGTGCTACCTGGGCGGAAACATCTGGTGCGCGGCAACCACGATCCCGACTGGCTGGTGCACACGCTGCCCTGGGCCTCGGTCCACGATCTGGTCGAGGTCGCCATCTGCGATCGCCGCTTCGTCCTGTGTCATTATCCGCTTGTTACCTGGAACGGTGCGCGGGCTGGGGTGGTGCAGTTGTTCGGCCATGTTCATACCCGCTGGCGCGGTGCCGAGGGGCAGGTCAATGTCGGCGTCGATCAATGGGACTTCACCCCGGTCACACCGGATCAAGCGGAATTGGAGGCTTTGATGCTGCCGCCGTCGTCCTTGCAGCGAATGGTAGAGGGGGACGCATGAGCGAGGGAGACAACAAAGGCGCATTTTGACAGGTGTGATCTCTCCACCCTATCCTCATGGCAGAGGGCAGGATGGGGAAGCATATGGTCAGATGCTGGGCGCGGACAGTTAGGCGTTGAACCGCCGCACGGCCTCTGCAACCTTGTCAAGAATTGGGCGAGCCTCCTTTATCTTGTCGAGAGCAAGACCAATCGGTGCAAGTGCCGTAGACAGATCGTCGTCTGCAAAACCTTTTGCAACTTCCTCGCGATCAAACTTTAATGGCAGTTTAAGAGCGAAAACGCTGGCGTCGAACATAAACCCTAGCTCGGCGAGCTCGCTCACTTCATCTGTGATCGTGCTTGCTAGTTTGTTCAGCCTCCTTACTCCGGTCACTGTATTCGTGAAAATAGTAAGATAAACCCGCCTTTCAGGTCCGCCCGCAAAATGCGCGACCCAGGTTTCGGACTCATCGTGCGCGTCAATACCGCAGACGAGATAGTAGTCTCCTCCTACTTCTTCACCCTCGGCGCGCCACTCGGTTGGGGCCAGCCACGGGCCGTCGTTGAGCTCACTTCCAGGGCCATACTCCCAAGAAAAAGTTCTTTGCTTCTCCTCAAATATATCTCTGGATGCCTCGTATAGCTTTGCATCCATTTTCTCTGTGGCAATAGCGTAAGCATCCTCCAAAAGTTCAATATTTCGTGCGATTACCTCTGCCGCCTTGAGCTCCGCTTCGTCCATGATGCTCTCCTTAGTGTTTAGAAACATAATCGCCAAACCTGTTGATAATATGGTTGACTATAGCTTGATTATCCGAGGAACAGGATATTGCGGACCTTGCCGATGCCGCAACATCCTTCCATGTGGACAGATATATTCCTGAGTCTTCCGTTTTGTAGGGGGCGAGAAGTATAAGGAAAGAGCACTTTCCGATGTGAGTGGCGCGTGCATTCAAAGCCAGCGCATAACGCTCAAGTTGCCTCTCCCCAAGTCCCGCTCGGATTTTTATCTCTATTCCTACTAAAAACTTATCTGTTTCGACGATTAGATCAACTCGGTCCGCCTCATCGCCCAGAGGGTTGACTTCCGTATAAATTTTATAGCCTCGGCGCAATTCATCTTCCCAGTTCTGTTTTGGAATGGCTCCTTCCAGATAGCTCGTGATGAACGCGCGGGATACTCTTCCACCAAAATCATAATTCCAAAGTCCAGCAAGAACACGTGCCGTTCTGACCTCATAGCCGTTCAGACCCACAATCGACCAAATATCTAAAAAACCTCCGCACTCTATTTCGATCTTCAGAGGGGTTTGGACTGCGTGGAAAAAATTCGACAGATCAGTTGCGGCACGCGCTCGTTTTTCCGCTCGTTTCGAATCGGTAATAAGGATTGGTATCTCATTAAAGAAAGCCGTTAGTTTTTGCGATAAATCAATCGCATTTATATTTACTGTGTGAACTGCGCCGTAGCTGGCAAAGAAATCAATCAAATCCTCTTTTGCTGCTATGTCATTTTTCCCTACCATATTATCTTTCCTAAACCCGTTATAGCGCCAATCTTAATATTGCGGACCTTTTTTAGAAACGATTATCCCAACACTTAACCCGGTGCGGTTCTTATTTATTTCGGGCCCTCACTTCCACCTTAT
>NZ_LLWQ01000124.1 GCF_001447385.1 Paracoccus sp. MKU1
ATCCGTCCGAACTGGGTCGGGTCGCGCAATGGCTGGCCTTCGCGGACAGCATCACATCCACGGCCTCGGCGGCGCGGCTGCATGACGTGCTGGGCTATGACCTCGACGTGGCGCAGGCAAGGGCCGGCGCTCACAAGCTGTTCCGGATCCTGGATGACCATCTGGCCAACCAGGAGCTGCAAGGGTTCAACTGGATCGCGGGATCGAACCCCACGGTGGCGGATGTCGCGTGCTTCCCCTATGTGGCGCTGGCAGGGGACGGCGGCATCGAGCTGTTCTACTATCCGGCAATCCAGCGCTGGATACGCAGGTTCGTCAATCTTCCGCGCTTCAAGCTGATGCCGGGGATCAACATCTTCAACTGACCTGCCAGACTGCCACGACCGGGAACGTCACCTGTCATCAGGATGCCGTGCCCGGTCCTTTTGATGATCTTCCCACGCCAACAGTAGCCAGGCCGATCCGCGTCTGGCGGCGGTGCAGGTCTCTCGGCCGTTCCGTACTGACGACATAAACGACCAGCCGCTGATTTGTCGCTGCAAACTGCCGCGCCAGGGCGGGTGGAACCGGAACGTCGCAGCTGGATTGCAACCCGCGCACCACATTCATTCCGGGCATCGTCGACCCGCATCAGATCAGGCAGAGGACGACACACGCTCTTGCACGGCATTGGATGGCTTGTGCAGCCTGCTAGGCTTCGCTGCTGCGCAGGATCGTTTCGATGCGCTGCGCGTCCGACTTCGACAGCCGCCCGCTTGCGGTGCCCTGTCTGACCTTTCGGTAAATGGCACTCGCATGCCCGTCCGTGCGACAGCCCGTTCTGGTGTGGCGCAGGGGACGGGTTTCCGAAGCGTCGAGGGTCGGAAAGCACGACCTAAGGAAGATCGTCCTTGTCTCCGAATAAAGTTCGGCGCTATCGCCGCAGATTGCCCTTATGCCCTCCGAGAAGGCCCAGTCGAACAGGTTTTCCTGTGTTTCCCGGGGTGAGGCACTGCCCGAGGCGACGAAAAAGGGATGTGCCGGATCGTCTCCCAAGCAAATGTCGCAGCTTATGCCGGTTATTCCGGCAGGCAGGCGCGCGGCAAAAATCTTCAGGCCATTCAGCTCAAGCTCATCCGACAGGCTTCGAAACGAGCGGGAACCGATCCCCAGTCGATGCTGGATCATGTCCGCCATGCCGGTGGCAGTCCGATGCTTCGGATCGCAAAGGTCCATCCTGCTGGGCGGGGTGATGGTTCCGGTGGCCAGAAACTCGGCCGAGATATAGTTCTCGACGGCAATATATGTCGCCACCAGTGCCCGTGCCCTGATCGCCAGAGAGTCGACGGCATCGCCGAAGTATCTCTGCACCTTGATGTCTCTGACAAGCGGCGGCAGGAAAAAGCAGAGCGAGATGCCCGCCAGCGAACCGATGGCCGTCAGCTCACGAAATGTCGGCGATGCCTCGTCTGCCTCCCACCTGGCAAGGGTGGCGGCGTTGCCACCCATGCCAAGCGCCGAGGCAAACTCGGCAATCTCCATGTCGAGGCTTTGGCGCGCAATCTGAATTCGTTGTCCAAGCATCGCCGTCCCTTAACGATCAGTAAAGCACCACCGACCGGATGGATTCGCCGGCATGCATCAGGTCGAAGCCCTTGTTGATGTCCTCGAGCTTCAGCGTGTGGGTGATCATCGGATCGATCTCGATCTTGCCGTCCATGTACCAGTCGACGATCTTCGGCACGTCGGTCCGGCCGCGCGCGCCGCCGAAGGCCGAGCCCTTCCAGACCCGGCCGGTGACCAGCTGGAACGGGCGGGTGCTGATTTCCGCCCCCGCCGGCGCCACGCCGATGACGATGGACTGGCCCCAGCCGCGATGGGTGCATTCCAGCGCCTGGCGCATGACATTGACGTTGCCGGTGCAGTCGAAGCTATAATCGGCGCCGCCGATCTGGTCGAAGGGCGTCTTGGTCAGGTTGACGATTTCCTGAACCACGTTCTCGACATTCTTCGGGTTGATGAAATGGGTCATGCCGAAATGCTCGGCCATTTCGCGTTTGCCGTCGTTCAGGTCGACGCCGATGATCATGTCGGCGCCGGCCAGGCGCAGGCCCTGCAGCACGTTCAGCCCGATGCCGCCCAGGCCGAAGACCACGGCCTTGGCGCCGATTTCCACCTTGGCGGTATAGATCACCGCGCCGATGCCGGTGGTGACGCCGCAGCCGATATAGCAGATCTTGTCGAAGGGCGCGTCCTCGCGCACCTTGGCCAGCGAGATTTCCGGCAGAACCGTGTGGTTCGCGAAGGTCGAGCAGCCCATGTAATGCCGGATCGGCGTGCCATCCAGCATGGAAAAGCGGGTGGTGCCGTCGGGCATCAGCCCTTGGCCCTGGGTCGCGCGGATGGCGTGGCACATGTTGGTCTTGCCCGACAGGCACGAGGCGCACTGGCGGCATTCCGGGGTGTAGAGCGGGATGACGTGGTCGCCCGGCTTGACCGAGGTGACGCCGGCGCCGACTTCCAGCACCACGCCCGCGCCCTCATGGCCCAGGATCGCGGGGAACACGCCCTCGGGGTCGGCGCCCGACAGGGTGAATTCGTCGGTGTGGCAGATGCCGGTGGCCTTGATCTCGACCAGAACCTCGCCGGCCTTGGGGCCTTCAAGGTTGACCTCCATGACCTCCAGCGGCTTCCCGGCCTCGAGGGCGACGGCGGCGCGTGTTCTCATCATCTGTTCCTTCGTTCCATGCCTGTCCATCAATGCGGGATAAGCGACCTTCGTGTGTTAAGGATGCTGGCGAAGCCTCGACAATTGGGAGGATCGAGGCTTCGCTCCGTCTGGCGGCGGAGATTGTGAGCGCCAGACGTGTCTTACTCGACAAGAGGCAAGAATAAGGTCATTCACCGTTCAAAGGAGCCATTTTATCTGGACCTAACGTCCAGAAATTTGGACGGCGCATGGCTCTTGTGAACTTGCTACCTTTTCGACCGGACACCCAGGCCTGAACAGGGAGGCTTAGGCTTATGCCTGAGCACATGTTTATGGCGAACGTAGAGATCATCACCGATGACGGCCTGCCGTTCAACCCAACATGGCATCGGCAGTATGGGCGGCATCGCAGCCCGGAAACTGAAAATGGCCGCGTAAGTTCTACGAATGCGCCTCGTTAAAAACGGGAGAATTACAACGGCAGAGATCATGTTGCTGATTTTAGACACCCTGTTCACATATAAATTCTATGTAACAGAGACATGTTGGGATGACACTGCTGGTCTATTCTATGCAGCAAAAGCTACAAAAGGAATGCCGGTATGGGCGCACGTCCCTTAATCGAGAACATGGAATTTCTCCGCCATTTTTGGCATCCGGTCGCGACTCTCGACGAATTCGAGAAGGCCGACCCGCTGGGCAATGGCCCCATGGCCGTCACCTTGCTTGACGAGAAGGTCGTTCTTGCTCGTCTCGACGGCAAGATGATCGCAATGAAGGACCAGTGCGTCCACCGTTCGGCCAAGCTGTCCGGCGGCAAGGTCAAGGGCGACCAGCTTCAGTGCCCGTACCACGGATGGATGTACAATGCCGAGGGCAAGTGCACCCATATGCCGGCATGTCCGACGCAGAAGATTTCCTCGCGCGCCAAGGTTCCAAGCTACCAATGTGAACTGAAGTACGGTTTGGTCTGGGTCCGTCTGGACAGCTCGTGGAACGTGACGGAAATCCCGTATTTCAGCGTCGCTGATGACCCGAAGATGAAGATAGTCGTGCAGGAGCCCTACTGGTGGAATGCCAGCGCACCGCGCCGCTGGGAAAACTTCACGGACTTTTCGCACTTCGCGTTCGTTCACCCGGGCACGCTGTTCGATCCGAACAACGCCGAGCCGCCCATCGTGCCGATCGATCGCGTGAAGGGCCAGCTGCGCTTTGTCTATGACACGCCTCCGGGCATGGATGTTCCCGATCAGGCACCCATCGGCAACTTCACCTACCATTGCAGTATGCCGTTCACGATCAACCTGGCCGTTCAAAAATATGTGGGGAACAACCTTCACGTCCTCTTCAACGTGTCCTGCCCGGTGAACGCGAAGCAAACGAAGAACTTCCTGATCTTCGCCCGCGAGAAGAGCTTGAACGATTCGGATCATCCCCACATCGCCTTCAACGACCTGGTCTTTGCCGAGGACCAGCCGGTCATTGAATCGCAGTGGCCAGAAGAGATTTACGACGACGAACTGTCGGTCGTGACCGACAAGATCTCGATACAGTACAGGAAATGGATCAAGGAACTGGAAAACGCCCACGCGCAGGGCAAGGAGGCTTTCGAGAAGGCTCTCCTGACGCCGGTTCTTGAAAGCGACCGGATGCACCCTGAACTGCAAGCGGTCGCGGGCTGACGCTCGGCCGGATTTCAGGAGATATCCCAGTGTCAGTCCATTTCATGACCAGTTCTCCCGATGCGCTGCTTCGGGAGTTCAACCGGAGAATTGTCCAGGAAGAAGCGTGGGGGAAGGCGGAAGGCTGGATGCTGAAGGGTGATACCTCCTACCAGCATTCCGAAGACGTGTCGGATATCGGCGCAATGCTTGTGCCAAGCGTCGATGCGGGCACGTTGACCTTCGAACTTCATGCCGACGGCGGCAAAGGCATCCCGCCTGACGTGGTCAAGCTGTACTACACGAGGCTGGTGGAAACCTTCCTCCGGTGGATGGACGTGCGCTTTGATGAGGTTCGACTGAACTGAGCAGTCACGAAACCTGTCAGGCGGATAGATTTGGAACGGAAAGGAAGAAAGTTGGCCTTGTATGTGAACACCGCCGAACCGGAGAAGGCACTTAGGGCCTTCAACGCGTCGGTCGGCAATATCGATCAACCTCATGACGGCGCAAGATGGCTGCGACCGAAGAACTCAGACTACTTCACGCATGCGGACCCGGAATGGGCCTACAAGTCCTGGGTGCTGCCCAGTGTCCGCCAAGGATCGCTGATGTTCAACATCATCAGACCCGAGGACCGCTATGTTTCAGTGAAAGCCTATGCCGCCTATCACGCCGAGCTTGTCGGGACGCTGATGGATGCGGGACTGGCGGCCCCCCTGGACATAAAGATGTCGTCTCGATGCGCCGACGGCGACCTCAATGCCTGATCTCAAGAGGAGCGTGGACACACCGATGGCCAGTGCAGACAAGTTCCAGCCTATGCACAACATCTTTTGCGATGATGTGGAGAAACAGAAACAATTTTACGCTGCAATCCTGGGTTGGGACGACATTCCCGAGGCCTCTTCGCCGATCTACCGGGTTCTGCAAGGCAACGGCTTCCAGCTGGCCTTCAACGGTGTCCCGGCCTATGAGCTTCTGGGCCTGAAGGATCGTGAGAGACGCAGGACACCAACATCCAGCACCGGCACGATGGTGACGTTCGTGGTTGAAGACTGGGCAACGGTAGATGAGATCGCGCACAAGGTGCCCGAGCTTGGCGGGTCGATCGTCAAGGGGCCGTTTGCAACCTATTACGGGCAATGGCAGTTGGTCTTCAACGATCCGGAGTTCAACATCGCGCGCATCACAGCCATGACCATTCCCGAGGGTGCCGAAATTCCAGTTGTCAACTTCGACTAGGGCCTGTGCCTACGCAGGCCCTGTGCTGCCAAGCCGAGCCGTTATCTAGGGCGGCATCCCCGGTGATTGTCAGCCGGAAGCCGACGCAGGCACGACACAACGGTGCCCTTGACCACGACTACCCCCGGCCCATAGCTGAACCCTCTTGTCTTCTAGCGATGACAAGCAACTGCCGCGCCCTCTGGTGCGGCTCTTTCGTTCGGCCTGTCCACTCCGGCCCTCGGGCCGGGGCCCGCAAGGAATGCAGTGCATGGGCTTATCTGATGCACAGCGCCCTTCCCGCTGGTGTTTCGACGGACCCACTTACCGCACCTTCCCTTGCGCTCACCGGGTACAAGGGCTACGCTCGTCCCCTCAGGCACCGCAAACGGATCGAGGAGGCTTTCGGCTGGGCCAAAACCATCGGAGGCGCCGTCCAGACCGTTTATCGCGGCATTGAATGCGCACGGTTTCGCTTCATCATGACGCTGGCCGCCGGAAATCTCCCCAGACTGCCAAAGCTGACCCGGCTTGAGCAGAAGATGACGTCGCAAACCGACCAAACCCGCCACACAGAACAGATGAACAAGCCAAAGCCGCAGCAGAGCTGAAAATGACATCTTCAGCGCGGCACTAAACCAGCGACCTGTTGGTCTCCGAGTGCTACCCTCCTCACGCTTTAGCGTTCTCGGGCGGAATCCCCACCAAGTGCTACTTAAGTAGCTATTTTTGTTGTCACCTTTGCATAAAATGGCAGCAAAGTGCTAACCTCGCCTGCCGAAGACAGAACGCTGTCATAATTTGGTAGCAACGCGTTGCCACCCGGAGTAAACCAACTGACCAGACCTTCCGTTCGAGGTTTGGAACACAGCCCAGGCCCCCATGACGACCAAGGTTGAATTCAAGGATATCAGCAATTTCGTTCATGTCGCGAGGACGGGAAGCCTGACGCGCGCCGGTATGATTTCCGGCGTACCAAAGGCAACGCTCAGCCACAGCATCCGCCGCCTGGAGGATTTGCTGGAAGTTGAGTTGTTTCATCGTTCTCAGAGAGGCTTGCAGCTCACAGATGCTGGACGTGCCCTTCTAGATAATACCGGCCGTATATTTGACAGCATCGAACTGGCTGCAAGTGCGGCTCAACGTGCCCATAGCTCCTTGAATGGTAAAGTGAGGATATTAGGAAGTGCGGAGTTTGGGACCAGCATTATTGGCGCAGCAACTTTGTACTTGGCAAGAGAGCATCCGGGGCTATCCTTCGAAACACGAATGTACCCTAGTGACACTCCATTGCCAGAACAAACAGAATTTGATTGCCTTATTTTTGTTGGCACTGCCCCATCATCTGATCACGTTTGTCGAAAACTAGGCAATGTTGGGTATCGCGCCTACGCTAGTCCGCTACTTCTGCAGCGGCTAGGAACCCCTAATTCCGTTGAGGATATAAGGGAAATGCCCGGCATAGAATATACGCGCAAGGGAATAGCGGAGCCTTGGCTACTTCAAGACACAGACGGACAGCGGATTGGCGATTACAATGTGCGATTCAGCGTTCATGATTATTGGATGGCAAAATTCTATGCAGTTTCAGGAGAGGCAATAGCATATCTGCCGGACTTTTTTGTGCACTATGAAGTTGCTCAAGGTCACCTCATACCGCTCCTCCAAGAAGCCAACGAGAGTGAAAAAATATCTGTCTGGGCAATATATGGCGCCGCCCGCCATCGCAACCCTCGCGTTAAACTAGTAATTGATACGCTTTGCCAAAACTTCGACAAATTGATTCGTCACCCAGGCTATGCACTCGTGCGTCAGGACCTATAACTATAAACCCAAATACTCAACACACAGTGCAAGGAGTAATATTAGTCAATAAGGTCAAAAAAAGCAAAAGTACATCGACTTGCAGGAGGACAATCAGTCGATCTTTGCCCTGACCAAGAATCGTGGCGAGGAGTGGTTACTTATCTCGGCCAAGGGGCGCGCTCGTCATGATCCGGATGACAGCCTAAAGTGCGAAAATGTAGACGCTCTGTTTAAATTATTCGACATGCAAACCGATCTACCCCTGGCTGAAATAATGAATGGGGAGCTATTCGAATCTCTGAAAAGGAGTGATCGTTGCGACATGGACCTGCGCCATCTTCGATACGTCGTCGCCACAGCTCGGAACGGCAGCTTCAGCGCGGCTGCGCTGGAACTGGAGGTCCAGCAGCCGGTCGTGAGCAGACGAATCCGTGAGCTCGAGGAAGAGCTAGGCGTTGCCCTGTTCGACCGCTCCACCGCAGGGGCGAAGCTGACGCCCGTCGGCGAGGATTTCGCGGTCATGGCCGGACGCATCCTGGACGATCTTCAACGGCTGATCGATCGCACAAAGGCGGCAGTGCAAGGCCGGCGGGGTAGCGTCGTGCTGGGTTTCTACAAATCCTTGTCCTCGGGAAATCTTCGCTTCATCCTGCGCCGATTTCGCGAAAACCAACCCGAAATCGGCCTCGATCTGCTGGAGGCGCCCTTTGTCGAGTTGATGGCCGATATCCATTCCGGCAAGCTGGACATCGCGGTCATCCTTGGCGATCCGGATCGGTGCCCGGTGCTGAACACCATGGCGATCGGCACCGAGCAGTTGGTGGTTGTTTTGCCTGAGAGCCACCCGCTGGCTGAAAAGTCCTTCGTTTACTGGTCGGACCTGAAAGGAGAACGCCTTCTGATCTCGCACCAGGATCCTGGTCCTGACATCCGCAACATCCTGATCGGCAAGCTCGCGGCGCCATCGGACAGCCCCGAGATCGCCAGCCTGCATGTCAGCCGCGAGAGCATCCTCAGCCTGGTCGGAGCGGGCGAGGGCATCAGCCTGCAATGCGAATGCGCCAGCGGCTTGACGGGTCTGGGCGCGGTGTTCCGGCCGATTCATGACGCCAATGGCGCAACCCGGATCGGCTACGTCGCTTGCTGGCATCCGGAGAACGACAATCCGGCTCTGAAGACTTTCCTTGAGGCGCTTCGCGCGGAAGCGTGAGAGGCATCGCAGGCAACCCTGTGCCGCCTTCGCGGAAAATCCTTGCCGCAGGTCTCCTGTATTTTTTCGCCCTGCTACGATCCGCTAAGATTTCCACAAGATAGCTGTTGCACGGCTCGGTTTTGCGGCTCTTTTAGTCGACCCCATCCGGGGATCTTCTCTCGCCGCCCCGGTGAACGGGGGACGGGATGGCAGGTTCAGACCACAGAACGGCAACAGTGGAGCGCGGTGTCCGCATGCTCCGCACCGCGCTGGGGCCTGCCATCTCGTCCCTGCTGCGCGATCTCGAGGTCGTCGAGGTGATGCTGAACCCGGACGGCCGGATCTGGGTCGACCGGCTGCGCGACGGGCTGGCCGATACCGGCCAGTTCCTGTCCGCATCGGATGGCGAGCGCATCATCCGGCTGGTCGCGCATCATGTCGGCGTCGAGGTCCATGTCCGGTCGCCGCGCGTCTCGGCCGAACTGCCGGAGACCGGCGAACGTTTCGAGGGGCTGTTGCCTCCGGTGGTCGCCGCGCCCGCCTTCGCCATCCGCAAACCCGCCGTCGCCGTCTTCACGCTCGACGATTATGTCACCGCCGGGATCATGACCCGGATGCAGGCGGAAGCCTTGCGCCTCGCGGTCGCGACCCGCGCCAATATCCTCGTCGCCGGCGGCACCTCGACCGGCAAGACCACCCTGACCAATGCCCTGCTGGCCGAGGTGGCGAAGACGCAGGATCGGGTGGTGATCATCGAGGACACCCGCGAGTTGCAATGCGCCGCGTCCAACCTCGTCGCCATGCGCACCAAGGACGGCGTCGCGACGCTGTCCGATCTCGTACGCTCCTCGCTGCGCCTGCGTCCCGACCGCATCCCGATCGGCGAGGTGCGCGGCGCCGAGGCGCTGGATCTGCTCAAGGCCTGGGGCACCGGCCACCCCGGCGGCATCGGCACCATCCATGCCGGATCGGGCATCGGTGCGCTGCGCCGCCTCGAACAGCT
>NZ_LLWQ01000125.1 GCF_001447385.1 Paracoccus sp. MKU1
CGCATCGCGGTCATCGTTCTTCTGGGCCTTCACGTAGGGCCGCACATATTCCGGCGACMTCAGCCGAACCTCGTGCCCGAGCGCCGCCAGCGCTCGTCCCATGTGATGCGCGCCGCAGCAGGCCTCCATCGCCATCGTGCAGGGCGACAGTTTCGATGCGAAGGCGATCACGCTGTCACGACGCATCCGACGTCGCAGCACTACCTTCCCGCTGTCATCCAGCCCCACCAGGCTGCAGCTGTTCTTGCCGAGATCAATACCGAGGATCACAATGCTCATGGTTCGCTCCTTCCTCCTTTGAACGCCGACAGCCTACACCAGCGGCGGCGGGAGGGGCGGGCCATCCATAAAGGGGGGATGGGCATGGCGATCCTGTTGGCGGATGTGGGCGGCACCAATGCGCGGATGGCGCTGGCGCGGGACGGTGCCCTTGCACCCGAGACCATCACGCGGTTTCGCGGCGACGACCATGCCACCTTCGACGATGTGGTGGTGAAGTTCCTGGCCCAGCAGGGCAGCCCGCAGATTGAGGCGGTCTGCGTCGCCGTCGCCGGCCCGGTCTGGGGCGACGAGGCGCGGCTGACCAACCGCGACTGGACCTTTTCCGAGGCGCGGCTCTGCGCGCTGTCCGGCGCCCCGCGCGCCCGGCTGATCAACGACCTGATCGCGCTGGGCTATGCCACGCCGGCGCTGGACGGCGAGGCGGCGGGTTTCCTGCGCGCGGCGCCGGAAGGTGCGCTGTCGAACGGCCAGCGGCTGGTGGTGAATGCCGGCACCGGCTTTAACGTCTGCGCGGTCAAGGTGCTGTCCGGTGGCGGCATCGCCTGCCTGGAATCCGAGGAGGGCCATACCCGCCTGCCGCTTTCGGTGGCCGTTCCGCTGGCCGAGGCGCTGGGCGAGCCCGGCCGCGCCATCGATTCGGTCGAGGAGCTTTTCGCCGGCCGCGGTCTTGCCCGGCTGCACGCATTGCGCATGGGCGGCGCCCAGGGCCGGGCGGAAGCCGTGGTCGCGGCCGCCGCCGAAGGCGATGGCGCGGCCGAGGAAACGCTGGCGCTCTATGCGCGGCTGTTCGGGCTGTTCTGCCGCGAACTTGCCTTGCGATTCATGCCGATGGACGGGCTGTTCCTGGCCGGCAGCGTCGCGCGCTCCTGCACCGACCGGTTCGAGATCTTCGAGCGCGCCTTCCTCTCCGACCCGCTGATGGCGCGGATTCCGCAGGCGGTCCCGGTCGGCGTGATCCGCGACGACATGGCCGCGCTGCATGGCTGTCTGGCCGCAATTCGCTGAAAATTGCCTGCAAAGGGCCGGCTGCGCTGGATTTTGTTGACGCGGCCTGCAATGCTTTCGGCAAAACCGCCAGAAGCAGGGCAGTCAGGCAATGAAAAGCTGGATCAAGGCAGGAACGGCTGCCGCATTCGTGCTGGGAACCGGCGCAGGCATGGTCTGGGCGCAGTCCTCGGGCTCGCCTTCCTCCTCGCCCTTTTCCGGCTGGTTCGGCAGGGACAGCAATGACGGCTCTCCCGTCGACCTGGATTTCCAGCTGCATGGCGGCGATGACGGCCTGCTTCCGGCGATCCGGCAGACCTCGCTTCTGGTCAGCGCCCAGGACGAGGGGCGGGTGACCGGGCAGGACATGCTGGCCGCGGCGCGCGGCGATTACGCCCGCATTCTGGGCGTGCTTTACGACCAGGGCTATTACTCGGGCATCATCGACATCACGCTGGACGGGGTCGAGGCGGCCAGCATCGCCCCGCTCGATGCGCCCAGCACGGTGCGCCGGGTGGTGGTCTCGGTCCAGCCCGGGCCGCGCTTCCGCTACAGCCGGGCCGAGATCGCGCCGGTGGCGCCGGGGACCGAACTGCCGCGCGACTATCGCCGGGGCGAGATCGCCCGCACCGGCGACATGAAGAACGCCGCGACCTCGGGCGTCGCGAGCTGGCGCGATGTCGGCCATGCCAAGGCCGAGGTGGCCGAGACCGAGATCATCGCCGATCACGCCACCAACCTGATCGACAGCCGCATCCGCCTGGCGCCGGGCCCCGAACTGCGCTTTGGCCAGCTGACCATCCGCGGCCACCAGCGCATGGACCCGCGCCGGCTGCGCAAGATCGCCGGCTTCCCCGAGGGCGAGCGTTTCGATCCCGAAAAGCTCGAGGACATGCGCAAGCGCCTGCGCCGCTCGGGCGTGTTCTCGGCCATCACCCTGACCGAGGCCGACCAGATCGGCCCCGGCAACACGCTGGACGTGGATCTGCTGGTGACCGAGCAGAAGCTGCGCCGGCTGGGCGCCGGCTTCGAATATTCCAACACCGACGGGTTGTCGCTGACCGGCTATTGGATCAACCGCAACCTGTTCCGCGGCGGCGAGCGGCTGCGCGTCGATGCCAGCATCTCGGATATCGGCGGCGATACCGGGCGCGACTACAGCCTGGGGCTGCGCATCGACCGGCCGGCCACCATCACCGCCGACACCACCGGCTATGTGCTGGCCAAGGTCGAAAGCCTTCAGGAAGAGGATTACGACCTCAAGTCCGGCACCTTCGGCCTGGGCTTCACCTGGATCCCCAGCGACGAGCTGACCGCCGACATCGCCCTGCAATACCGGGCGCTGCGGGTGGACGACGACAGCGGCCGCACCGATTTCCGGCTGTTCGCCCTGCCGGCCCTGGTCACCTGGGACAAGCGCGACGAGCCGACCGACGCCAAGCGCGGCTATTGGCTGTCCGGCGGCATCACCCCCTTTGTCGGCTTGCAGGAGGAAACCGGCTCGGGCGCGCAGGTTCTGGCCGAGGGGCGGGCCTATTACAGCTTCGGTGCCGACGACCGCTTCACGCTGGCCGGCCGGGCGCGGCTGGGCACCGTGGTCGGCCCCGAGATCGAGGAAACCCCGCGCGACTATCTGTTCTGGTCGGGTGGCGGCGGCACGGTGCGCGGCCATTCCTATGAATCGCTTGGCGTCGAGGTGATCCAGGGCCCGGACGGCCCGGTCAAGACCGGCGGCATGTCCATCGTCACCCTGACCGCCGAGACCCGCATCCAGGTCCGCGAGCGCATCGGGCTGGCGCTTTTCGCCGATGCCGGCCGGGTGTGGGAGGACAGCGGCTGGTCCGGCGCCAGCGGCTGGCAGGCCGGCGCCGGGGCGGGCGTGCGCTATCAGACGCCGGTCGGACCCTTGCGCTTCGACATCGCCGCCCCGGTCGGCGGCGGCGATGGCGACGACGGCGGGGTGCAGGTCTATATCGGTCTGGGGCAGGCGTTCTGATGCGTGATCTGGCTTATCGTCTCGTTGTCGCATTTGGCCTGGCGCTGGCCGTCCCCCTGGCCGCGCTGGCGCAGGATACCGCCGCCGAGATCTCGCAGGAGGTCGAGGACGACCGCGGCTTCATCACCCGCTTCCTGGAGGAAAAGCTGTCCGGCGCCGGGCGGCAGGTGGTGATCGAGGGGTTCCGCGGCGCGCTGTCCTCGCGCGCCACCTTCGACCGCATGACCATCGCCGACGACGACGGGGTCTGGATCACGCTGGAAAACGGCGCCATGCAATGGACCCGCTCGGCGCTGCTGGCCCGCCGGGTCGAGATCAACGAGCTTTCGGCCGAGCGCATCATCCTGCCGCGCCTGCCGGGCGGCGGCGACAGCGCACCGCAGGCCGAGGCGCGGGAATTTTCCTTGCCGCAGCTGCCGGTGGGGGTGAACATCGCCCGCATCGCCGTCGGCCGGGTGGAGCTGGGCCAGCCGGTGATCGGGCAGGAGGCGGTGATCTCCATCGATGGCTCGATGAACCTGTCGGGCGGCGAGGGCGAGACCAAGCTGACCATCAACCGCGTGGACGGGCCGCGCGGCGAGTTTGCACTGGATGCGGGCTTTTCCAACGAGACCCGGGTGCTGCGCTTCGATCTCAAGCTGGACGAGGATCGCGACGGGTTGTTCGTGAACGCGGTCAAGCTGCACGACCGCCCCGCGGTCACCGCCGAGATCGCGGGCGAGGGGCCGATGTCGGATTTCACCGCCAATATCCAGCTGGCGACCGACGGCCAGCCGCGCGTGACCGGCACCGTCTCGGTCGATGCGGAAGAACGCGGCGGCGCCCCCGGCACCGCCTTCCGCGCCGAGCTGGGCGGCGACGTGGCCGCCCTGGCCCCGCCGCAGCACCGCGCCTTTTTCGGCAGCCAGTCCCAGCTTCTGGCCGAGGGCTGGCGCGGCCAGGACGGCCGGCTGGTCATCCCCTCGCTGCGCCTGGCGACCGAGGCGCTGCGGCTGGACGGCAGCCTGGCCACCACCAGCCGCGGCGCGCCGGAAAGCGCGCATCTGACGCTGCTGCTGGGCGAGGATGCGGGGGCTGCGCAATTGCCGGTGCGGCTGCCCTGGGCCGACCGGCCGACCACGGTGCGCTCGGGCAGCCTGCGGCTGGATTACGACGCGGCGCAGGGCTCGGGCTGGGTGCTCAAGGGCGTGGTGGGCGACATCGCCCGCGACGACATCTCCCTGTCGGAGCTGCGGATGGACGGGCGCGGGCGCATCGCGTTGACCGCCGAACAGGCGCTGGAGGAAGTGCGCGGCTGGATCGCCTTCGGCATGGACGAGCTGGCCCCGGCCGATCCCGGCCTGGCGCAGGCCCTGGGCGAGACGCTGAACGGCGGGCTCAACTTTGCCTTCGCCCCCGGCAATGCGCTGCGGCTCTGGGGCATGAACATCAACGGCGAGGATTTCGGCTTCAAGGGCGAGGCGACCGTCTCGGGCCTGCGGACCGGGATCACGCTGTCGGGCGACATCACCGCGCAGCACCGCAATGTCGCGCGCTTCTCGACCCTGGCCGGGCGCGAGCTCGGCGGCTCTGCCGATGCCCATATCAAGGGTCGCTACGCGCTGCTGGGCAAGGGTTTCGACGTCGAGGCGCAGGTGCTGGGCAACGACATCCGCATCGGCCAGGACCATGCCGACCGGATGCTGGCCGGCCAGTCGCGCATCGAGCTCAGCGCCCGGCGCGACACCTCGGGCATCAATCTGCGCAAGCTGATGGTGAACGCGCAGAACCTGACCGCCGAGGCGCAGGGCCGGCTGGACAGCTATTCCAGCACCCTGACCGCCACCATCGCCATGCCCGACCTGTCGGTCGCCGACCCGGATTTTTCGGGCAGCGTCCGTACCGAGGCCCGCGTCACCGGCGCCGCCGGGGCGCGCAAGGTCACCCTGACCGGCACGGCGCAGGATCTGGTCACCGGCATCGCCGAGCTTGATGGGGCGCTGAAGGGCGAAACCGATCTGCTGGTCGAGGCCGCAGAATCGCAGGGCAGTTTCGAGGTGCAGACCTTCCGGCTGACCAATCCGCAGCTCGACGCGCAGGGCCGGGGCGATTTCGCCCCGGGGACGATGGATGCGACGCTGAACCTGTCCGTGCCCGACCTTGCGGTGCTGGGGCGCGGCTTCTCGGGCGGGCTGACCGCCGAGGCGACGGCGGTGGAACAGGACGGCGCCCGCCGGATCGAGCTGACCGGGCGCGGCACCGACCTGCGCTTCGGCCAGCAGGACGTGGACGGGGCGCTGACCGGCGTGACCGACCTGCGCCTTTCGGCCGAGCAGCGCGGGGACGAGATCACCGTGCACGATTTCGACCTGACCAACCAGCAGATGCTGGCGACCGCGCAGGGCCGCATCGCGCCCAGCGGCACCGACATGGAGGGCCGGGTCGAGATCCGGTCGCTGGCCAGCTTCGGCCGCGGCTGGCGCGGCGCGCTGAACGCGCGGGGCAGCTTCAAGGACGACGGTTCCGGCGCGCGGCGGCTGGACGTGACCGGCACCGGCACCGACCTGTCCTTTGGCCAGGCGCAGGTCGATGGCGCGCTGGCCGGCGAGACCCGGCTGGCCCTGCACGGGATCGAGCGCGACGGCGTGTTTTCCATCGAGACCGCGACGGTCGAGAATCCACGCCTGAACCTTGGCGCCGAGGGCCGGGTGGGCCCGGGCGCGACCGATCTGACCGCGACCCTGCGCGCCGACGACCTGCGCTTTCTTGGCCGCGGCTTCCGGGGCGCGGTCAGTGCCTCGGGCCATGTCGTGGACCAGCCGGGCGGCGGCCGGCAGATCACCGCCAACGGCTCGGCGCGTGGGCTGGGGGTCGGCAATCCGCAGGCCGATGCCGTGCTGGCGGGCGAGACCAGCTTCGACCTTGCCGCCGTGCAACGGCCGGACGGCAGCCTGACCGTCAGCCGGCTGCGCGCGCAGAATCCGCAGCTTTCCGTCACCGGCGACGGCAGCCCCGCCGAGGGGCTGAACCTCGACGCCCGGCTGAACGATCTGGGCCTGCTGGTGTCGGGCTTCCCCGGTCCGGCGACGGTGGCCGGCCGAATCCACAACACCGGCCGTGCCTATGAGGTGAACCTGACCGCGACCGGGCCTGGCAATACCCAGGCCAGGGTGACCGGCACCGCGGCGACGGACCTGTCCACCGCCGATATCGCGGTCAGCGGCAGCAGCAATGCCGCCGCCGCCAACCCCTTTCTGCGGACCCGCTCGATCGAGGGGCCGCTGAGCTTCGATCTGCGCCTGAACGGCCGGCCGGCGCTGGAATCGCTGTCGGGCCGGGTGGCGCTGACGAATGGCCGGCTGGCCGAGCCGCGCTTCGGCCTGGCCGTCGGCAGCCTGAACGCCAATGCCGATTTCAACGCCGGCCGCATCGCCGTCGATGTGCGCGGCGCGGTCGAGGCCGGCGGCACCATCACCGTCAGCGGCCCGGTCAGCCTGGTCGGTGACCGGCAGATGAACCTGGACGTGCGGCTGTCCAACGTGGTGCTGCGCGACCCCAACCTCTACGAGACGCTGGTGAACGGCGCGATCAATGTCGCGGGCACGGTGGGGCAGGGGCCGCTGGTCTCGGGCCGCATCGATGTCGGCCATACCGAGCTGCGTATCCCCTCGACCGGGCTGGGCGGCGCCAAGGCGATCCCGGACATCATCCACCGCTCCGAACGCCCGCCGCAACGCCAGACCCGCGCCAAGGCCGGGCTGCTGGAATATCCCAGCGAGGCCTCGCGCCAGGCCGGTATGGCCGCGCCCCCGGCGACGCCGCCGGCCAATCCGGCGCGCTTCGACCTGCTGATCTCGGCCCCCTCCCAGGTCTTCATCCGCGGCCGCGGCGTCGATGCCGAACTGGGCGGCGAGTTGCGCCTGACCGGCAATGCCCGCCAGCCCATCCCCATCGGCCAGCTGGAACTGATCCGCGGCCGGGTCGATCTGCTGGGCAAGCGGTTCGACATGACCGAGGGGCTGATCGAGTTGCAGGGCAGCCTGATTCCGGTGATCCGGCTGGTGGCCGAGACGGTTCAGGACGACATCACCACCCGCATCATCATCGACGGCGAGGCGCGGGACCCCGAGATCACCTTCGAATCCTCGCCCGACATGCCGCAGGAGGAGGTGCTGTCGCAGCTGCTGTTCGGGCGCGGGCTGGATAATATCAGCGCGCTTCAGGCCGCGCAGCTGGCCAGCGCCGTGGCGACGCTCGCCGGGCGTGGCGGCGAAGGCATTGTCGGGCGGCTGCGGGCCTCGACCGGGCTGGACGATCTGGACCTGGCGACGGACGATGACGGCAATGTCTCGGTCCGGGCCGGAAAATACCTGTCCGAGAACCTCTATACCGATGTGCAGGTCGGCGCCGACGGCAAGACCAAGCTGAACCTGAACCTGGACGTCTCCGAGACGCTGACCGCGCGCGGCTCGGTGGACAGCGAGGGCGAAAGCACCATCGGCCTGTTCTACGAACGCGACTACTGACCCCGGCCCCGCAGGCCGCAGCCGCCGACCCCGCCCGCAGCCGCGCGGCGGGGTCTTGCATAACTGCGGCGAGCTCATTAGCTTGCTAATGAATTTTGCGGACAGTGGGAATCTCCATGCCAGACCGTCCCTTCACGATTGTGGAATCGCTGATCGAACTGACGCGCACGTTGCGGGCTGCCTTTGAGCAGCGCGTCGAACAATACGGGCTGACCTTTGCCCGCGCCCGGCTGCTGACCACCATCGGCCGCCATGAGGGCGCAAGCCAGGCCCAGCTGGCCGCGATCCTGGGCATCGAGACGCCCACGCTGAAACGCCTGCTGGATGCGCTGGAGAATCAGGGCCTGGCCGAGCGCCGCCCAATCCCCGAGGATGCCCGCAAGCACGCGGTCTATCTGACCGAACTCGCCCGGATCGAGCCCCTGCTGGGGTTTCGCGCCGAGGTCGATGCCACACTGGCCGAAGGCATTGCGCCCGAGGATCTGGCGGTCACGCGCCGGACGCTGACGCAGATGGCGCAGAACGCGGAAAGGCTGAGGCAGGCATGAGCCAAACCCAGGCCGCTCCGGCGGCGCCTGCGCCTGCTGCACCGGCCGCGGCGGCGCCGCCCTTCGTGCCGATGTCCTGGCCGGCCACGCTGGGCTATATCGGCGCCTCGGTCGTCATCGGCCTGACGCAGGGTCTGGCGCAGGGTTTCGTCAGCACCAACATCCCGCAGATCGCCGGCGATCTGGGCGCCACCACCACGCAGGCCAGCTGGCTGATGGCGGCCTTCATGATCCCGCGCGCCTCGATGCCGCTGTTGCTGATCAAGATCCGCACCCAGTTCGGCCTGCGCCGCTTTGCCGAGGTGGCGATCCTGATCTATCTGGCGGTTTCGCTGGCGGCCTTGGCCATCTCGGACCTGCGCTCGGCGGTGGCGGTGCAGTTCGTCGCCGGCATGGCCTCGGCGCCGCTCTCCACGCTGGCCTTCATGTATATGCTCGAGCCGCTGCCGCCGGCCTGGAAGATGCGGCTGGGCCTGCCCATGGTGCTGGCCATGGTCGCGACCGGGCCGATGCTGGCGCGGGTGATCTCGCCGGCGCTGATGGGCGATCACGGCTGGGACGGGCTGCATTACATGGCGCTGGGGCTGGCGGCGGTTTCGCTGGCGCTGGTCTATGCCCTGCCGCTGACCTCGGCGCCGCGGGTCAAGGTGATCGCCGCCATGGACCTGGTCAGCTGGCTGCTGATCGCCACCGGATTCGGCGGGCTGACGGTCGGCTTCATCATGGGCTCGATCCATTGGTGGACCGACGTGGCCTGGCTGGGCTGGGTGCTGGCGCTGTCCATCGTGGCGCTGACCCTGGCCGTGGTGATCGAGCTGCACCGCAAGGCGCCGCTGCTGGACATCCGCTGGCTGGCCAGCCCCGCCATGCTGCACCTGACGGCGACGCTGCTGATCTTTCGGCTGGTGCTGTCCGAGCAAAGCGCGGGCGCGCCGCGCATGTTCCAGGTGCTGGGCGTGACGCAGGACCAGCTGGTGCCGCTGTTCGCGATGATCTCGGTGGCCTCGGTGCTGGGCGGGCTGGCGCTGATCCCCTTCATGAAGCCCGAGCGGGTGCCGCTGTTCCACGTCATCGCGCTGGCGCTGATCGCTGCCGGAGCCTTCATGGACAGCCATGCCACCATCGACACCCGGCCGGCGCAGATGATGCTGAGCCAGGCGCTGATCGCCTTTGCCGGCTCGTTCTTCCTGGCGCCGGCGATGATGCGCGGGCTGCTTTCGGCCCTGGCGCGCGGGCCGAACTACATCCTGTCCTTCGTCATCGTTTTCCTGTCCACGCAATCCTTGGGCGGGGCCATGGGGTCGGGCCTGTTCTCGACCCTCATCAACCACCGCCAGGCCCTGCATCTGCAAGTGCTGCGTGAGGATCTGACGGCCGCCGATCCGCAAACCGCGGCCGAGATCGCGCAGCGCAGCATGGCGCTGGCGCCGCAGATCGCCGATGCCGCGCAGCGAAGCGCGCAGGCGGTGGCGCAGATCGCGCAGGATGCCAGCGCGCAGGCTTATGTCATGGCCTATAACGATGCCTATTTCCTGACCTTCCTGGTGGCGTCGGCAGCGCTTTGCGCGTTGCTCCTGCACCTGTTCCGCGACTGGCTGATGGCGCGCTTCTGGCCGCTGCCCGCCGGCGCCCAAACCCGTTCCGAGCCCGAGACATGACCAAGAACCACCTGATCCCGACGCTGATCGCCCTGGCGGCCGGCCTGGCCGGCCTGTTGATCGTGCTTTACGCCTGGCACCTGCCGCCGTTTCGCCCGGCCCATCCGCAGACCGAGAATGCCTATATCCGCGGCCAGCTGACCACCATCGCACCGCAGCTTTCGGGCTATGTCGCGGCGGTCGAGGTGCAGGACTTCCAGCCGGTCGCCGGCGGCCAGGTCATCGCCCGGCTCGACGACCGGCAATATCGCCAGAAGCTCGCGCAGGCCCAGGCCATGCTGGAAGGCGCCGAGGCGGCGCTGAAGATCCAGGAACAGAGCGTGCATTCCGCCCAGGCCAGCCTGCAATCGGCCGAGGCGGCGCTGTCGGCGGCGCAGGCGGCGCGGGACACCGCGGCCTCGACCTGGGACCGGGCGCAGGCCCTGCAATCGCGCGGCGTGACGGCGCAAAGCTCGGCCGACCAGAGCGAGCTGGCGCTGCGCCAGACCGAGGCCGCCGTCACCCAGGCCGAAAGCGCCATTGCCGTGGCGCGCGAGAACGTCGCCGGCGCCCAGGTCGGGCTGGCCGCCAAGCGCGCCGAGATCGCCTCGGCCCGCGCGGCGGTCGAACTGGCGCGGATCGACCTGGACAACACGGTGATCCGCGCGCCCTCGGATGGGCGGCTGGGTCAGGTCGGGGTGCGGCTGGGCCAGTATGTGACCGCCGGCACCGCGCTGGTCAGCCATGTCGGCCCCGAGGTCTGGGTCATCGCCAATTTCCGCGAGACCGAGCTGCACGGCATGCGCGTCGGCGACCGCGCCACATTCACCGTGGACGCCATGCGGCACCGCGCCTTTACCGGCCGGGTCGAGGCCTTCTCGCCGGCCACGGCGTCCGAGTTCAGCCTGCTGGCCGCGTCCAACGCCACCGGCAATTTCACCAAGGTCGCGCAGCGCCTGCCGGTGCGCATCGCGATCGACCCGGGGCAGGAGATGGCGGATTATCTGGAGCCGGGCCTGTCGGTGGTGGTCACGGTGGACGAGGACTCGGCCACCGGCCGCTCGGCCCAGGCCCGGCCGATCATGGGGCATGAGGGATAGAGACGGCCCGACGGGAAGCGGCCTTGCGCCTGCGCGGCTTGCCCGCTACCCGTTGCGGGCAAGGGCGAGCCCGCATCCGCCAGCCCGCCGATGGACCGGAGGCGACGATGCACATTCCCCTTTCCCGACGCAACCTCCTTGCGGCGTCGCTGATCGCCATGGCCGGCGGCATGGCGCGGGCGCAGGAACGCCGGCCGCGCGGGCTGGAGCCGGCCGAGCGGATCGACCATCCCCGCGCCAGCCATTTTGACCTTGGCCCGGCCAAGGCGCCCTGGCGCATCTTTCTGGGCCAGCCCTCGGTGGCGGCGCCGCGGGGCGGCTATTCCGCGATCCTGGCGCTGGACGGCAACGCGACCTTTCCGATCCTGTGGCATCTGCGCCAGGAACTGGCCCCCGAGGCGCCCGTGGCGCTGGTCGGCATCGGCTATCCGGTCGAGACCCGCTTCGATCCTGCCCGCCGCTGGTTCGACCTGACCTCGCCCGGCAAGCAGCCGGTGCCGGCGCAAGAGGGGCTGCGCGGTCCAGGCGATCGTCCGACCGGCGGGCAGGACGCCTTGCTGGACATGATCGCGGCGCAGCTTCTGCCCGAACTGTCCCGGCGCCTACCCCTGGACACGGGCAACCTAACGCTGTTCGGCCATTCGCTGGGCGGGCTTTTCGTGCTGAACGCGCTGTTCAGCCGGCCGCGCCTGTTCGCCCGCTATGCCGCCGCCGATCCCTCGACCTGGTGGAACGCCGGCGAGCCCCTGCGCGAGGCCCGTGCCTTTCGCGGCGGCATCATGGCGGCGGGCGGGCGGCTGGAGCCGGCGGTGCCGCTGCTGATCGCCAATTCGGGGGCGGCAGTGCCGCCGATCCTGGCCCAGCTGTCGGGCATTCCGGGGCTCGACCTGGTCTACCGCCCGCATCCTGCGGAAAACCACGGCTCGCTTATCGGTCCGGCCGCGCGCCAGGCGCTGGCGCTGCATCTGGGCAGGCTGGCCGGCTAGGCCGCAGCAGGGCGCGCAACGAGAAAGGCCGGGCGCAGCGGCCCGGCCCTTGATCCCGATGTGCGGCCCGCCTCAGACCTCCGGCACCAGAACCTCGCGCTTGCCGACATGGTTGGCCGGGGTGACGACGCCCTGTTCCTCCATCTGCTCGACCAGCCGCGCGGCCTTGTTGTAGCCGATGGCCAGCTTGCGCTGGATATAGGAGGTCGAGCATTTGCGGTCCTTGGCGACGATGGCGACGGCCATGTCGTAAAGCTCGGCATCCCCGCCTTCGCCGCTCGAAAGCCCCAGCACCTGGTCGATGCTGTCGGCGCGTTCCTCGTCCGGGCCCTCGACCACGCCGGACATGTAGCTGGGCGGGCCGAAGCTTTTCAGGTGGTTCACCACCTCCTCGACCTCCTCGTCGCTGACGAAGGGCCCGTGGACGCGGGTGATGCGC
This sequence comes from Paracoccus sp. MKU1, assembly GCF_001447385.1. Taxonomy (GTDB): domain Bacteria; phylum Pseudomonadota; class Alphaproteobacteria; order Rhodobacterales; family Rhodobacteraceae; genus Paracoccus. The sequence continues at coordinate 12,478 of NZ_LLWQ01000125.1, forward strand.
GAGCCGCCGGCCATGTAGAGCATGTCGCCCTGGCCCAGCAATTGCTCGGCGCCCTGCTCGCCCAGGATGGTGCGGCTGTCGATCTTGGAGGTGACCTGGAAGCTGATCCGGGTCGGGAAGTTGGCCTTGATCGTGCCGGTGATGACATCGACCGAGGGGCGCTGCGTCGCCATGATCAGGTGGATGCCCGAGGCCCGCGCCATCTGCGCAAGGCGCTGGATGCAGGCCTCGATCTCCTTGCCGGCAACCATCATCAGGTCGGCCATCTCGTCCACGATGACGACGATATAGGGGAAGGTCTCGGGCTGGAACTCCTCGGTCTCGAAGACCGGCTCGCCGGTGTCCTCGTCGAAGCCGGTCTGCACGGTGCGCTTGAACAGCTCGCCCTTGTCCAGCGCCTCGCGCACGCGGCCGTTATAGCCCTCGATGTTGCGCACGCCCATCTTGGACATCTTGCGATAGCGTTCCTCCATCTCGCCCACGACCCATTTCAGGGCGACCACGGCCTTCTTGGGATCGGTGACGACGGGGGAAAGCAGATGCGGGATGCCGTCATAGACCGACAGTTCCAGCATCTTGGGGTCGATCATGATGAGCCGGCATTCCTCGGGCGTCAGCTTGTAGAGCAGCGACAGGATCATGGTGTTGATCGCCACCGACTTGCCCGAGCCGGTGGTCCCGGCGATCAAGAGGTGCGGCATCTTGGCCAGGTTCGCCACCACCGGCCCGCCGCCGATATCCTTGCCAAGCGCCAGCGGCAGCGGCTGGGTGCCGTCGCCATAGGCCTTGGAGGCCAGGATCTCGCGCAGCACCACCTTCTCGCGCCGGGCATTGGGCAGCTCGATGCCGATCACCGAGCGGCCGGGCACGGTCGAGACGCGCGCCGACAGCGCCGACATGCTGCGCGCGATGTCGTCGGCCAGGCCGATCACCCGGCTGGCCTTCAGCCCCGGCGCCGGCTCCAGCTCGTAAAGCGTGACCACCGGGCCGGGGCGGACCTCGGTGATCTGGCCCTTGACGCCATAATCGTCCAGCACCGCCTCGAGCATGCGAGCGTTTTCCATCAGCGCCTCTTGCGAGAGCTGGTGGCGCTCGACGGTGGTCGGCGCGGTCAGCAGCGACAGCGGCGGATGCTCGTAATGGCTGGCCGATTCGTCGAAGCGCAACGCCGGCTGTGCCTCGGATTGCGCCTGCCGCGACGGGGCGGGCTTCTTCGGCGGCACTACGACGCGCGGCGTTTCGGCGCCGAAGGGCGCGGCGCTGACGGGTTCGGCGAAATCCTCGTCCTCCTCCTCCTCGGCGCTCAGCGGCGGCTCGGCGCGGACGGGTGCGGCGCGGGCGCCGGTCAGCCGCGCGGTTACTGCCGACAGCAGGCCCTTACCCTCGGAACGGGTGCGGATGGCATCGCTGATGCGGGCGCTGATCGCGGCGTTCGAGGGCGGCTCGTCCTCCTCGGCATAATGCGTCTCGGGGTCGATCAGCTCGGGCTGGGGCGCGAAATCGCGATCCTCGGCCAGCGGTGCCGGGGCGGGGCGCAGGCCCGGCAGGGCGCTGCGCGGCGCCTGGGGCAGGGCGGTGCTGCCGGCGCGGCCGGCGCGCTCGCGCCGGGCCTCGGCGCGGGTCCTGATCCCGCGCGCCGCGCCCGAGGACAGCCGCGCCCCGCGATCCGCCGCATGCAGCGCCAGGAGGCGGGCGGTCGCCAGCCCCTCGGCCAGGAAGGTGCGGATGACGGTCAGCTCCTTGCGGTCGAAGCCCAGCACGAAGGCCAGGAAGGCCACGGCGCCGATGGCGGTCAAGAGCGCCAGCAGCTTGATCGCGATGGACGCCTTCATCGGCATGGCCGACAGCATGCCGCCCATCAGCATGTCGCCCAGATGCCCGCCCAGGCCGAAGCTTTGCGTCCAGTCGGCCGGCGGCGCCATCGATGTGGCATAGATCGACACCAGCACCATGGCGATGGGCAGGAAGATGCCGCGCATTAGCCGCTCTTCGCCCCGGTGCAGCATCAGCCGCAGACCCCAGACCGTCGCGCCGACCACCAGCACCCAGGTGCCGTAGCCGGTGATCATGAACAGCGCCGAGGCGACATAGGCGCCGAAGCGGCCCAGATAGTTCTGCGCCGGCTGGTCGGTCGCCGACATGAAGCTGGGGTCGTCGGGGGAATAGCTGACCAGCATCATCGCGATCAGCACGCCCAGGATGACCAGGCCCGCGCCCAGCAACTCCTTGCCGCGCCGTTCCAACGCCGCCTGCGTGCTTTGGTCGAACAGTGGATCGCGGTGTTTCGCCTGCCAGCTCGCCATGCGTCAACCCCCTTGATACAAACAGTTTTTCAGGCGGTTCAGCGCCGCCTCGGTCTGGTCCGCCGGGGCGACCAGCGCCACGCGGATGAAATTCCGGCCGGGATTGCCGGCCTGGCTGTCGCGGGCCAGATAGGCGCCGGGCAGCACCTGGATGCCGGCCTCGGCCCAAAGCTTCCTGGCCGCCGCCTCGCCCTCGCCGACGCTTTCGGGCACCGGCAGCCACAGGAAGAAGCCGCCCTGCACAGGCTGATAGCCCGGCACATTGCCCAGCACCCGGTCGGCGATGGCGTATTTCTGCTGATAGAGCGCCCGGCTGGCCTCGACATGGCCCTCGTCGCCCCAGGCCATGGCGCTGACGCGCTGCACCGGCAGCGGCAGGGGCGCGCCGGCATAGCTGCGCAGCCGCCGCATCTGGGCGATCTGCTCGACCCCGCCCGCCGCGAAGCCCGAGCGCAGCCCCGGCAGGTTCGAGCGTTTCGACAGCGAGTTGAACATCACCACCCGGTCGGCCAGCCCCATGCGCGTCGCCACCGCCAAGGCGCCGGGCGGCGGCGCGTCGCGCCAGATCTCGGAATAGCATTCGTCGGAGAACACCAGGAAATCGTGCCGGTCGGCCAGCGCGATCAGCTCCTCGAGATAATCCTCGGACGCGATGCTGCCCTGCGGATTGGCGGGCGAGCACAGATAGGCCACAGTGGCACGGTCGAGCACCGCGGCCGGCAGATCGGCAAAGCGCGGCAGGTGGCCGGTTTCCGGAGTGGCGGGTACGAAGACGGGCTCGGCGCCGACGGCGGCGGCGGCCACGGCATAGACCTGATAGAACGGGTTCGGCACCAGGATTGCGGGCTTCTGGCCGTTCTTGCACTCGGGCGCCAGCGCCAGGGCAGCGTTGAACAGCCCCTCGCGCGTGCCGTTCAGCGCCATGATGCGCTCGGGCGCGACATCCAGCCCGTGCCGGCGCTGGAGCCAGCCCGAGATCGCGGCCAGCAGTTCGGCCGTGCCCTCGTTCGCGGGATATTTGCCGAAATCGGCGATGCTTTCGGCCATGACCGGCCCGACGAAATCCGGCAACGCATGGCGCGGCTCGCCAATGGTCAGGATCAGGGGATCGCCCCCGGGCTCGATGCCCGAGAGCAGTTTCCGCAGGCGCGGAAACGCGTAATCCGGCAGGTTCGAGAACCGCTCGGGAATTGCCATGACTGCCTCTCAGTCGGGGTCGTCGCGCCCCGTTTCGTCGCAAGATTACCGGCAATCCCCCGATGCGTCCAGAGTTTCACGGGCAGATTGCGCCCGCGAGGCCCGGATTTGCCCGGAAAATCCGCGGGTCAGCGCAGGGCGACCTCGGCCGCGGCGGCTGCCGCCAGCAGGGCGCGGTCGCCGCCCGCGCGGCCCATCAGCATGATGCCGCAGGCCGGATGGCCGGTCGGCAGGCTGATCGCCGGCAGGCCCAGCAGGTTGGCGATGCGGGTGTTGCGCAAGGTCAGCAGGTTCTCGCGCGCAAAGAACTCCTCCTCGGCCAGCAGCCGGTCCACCGGCGGCGGCAGGATCGGCGCCGTGGGCAGGATCACCGCATCGAAGCCGGCGACCAGCCGCGCCCAGTCGGCGCGCAGCCTTGCGATCTCCTCCCAGGCGGCGACGTAATCGGCCGCCAGCACGAATTGGCCGCCGCGAAAGCGTTCCAGGATCGGCGGATACATCAGCTCGGGCGCCGCCTCGATCTGCTCGCGCCAGATGCCATAGGCCTCGGGGGCGAACAGCAGCGGCGCCAGAACCATGGCCTCGGCCACGCAGGGCGGCGCGGCATGGGTGATGCGGGCGCCGGCGCGGGCCAGGCGGTTCACCGCATCCTCGAAACCGGCGACGGGTTCCTGGCGGGCCTCGTCGAAGGGCAGGCCGTCCAGCACCATCAGCCGCAGCCCGCGCGGGTTGGCATCGGTCAGGTCGGGCGCGGTCTCGCCGCGCAGCACGGCGAAAAGCTCGGCGCAATCCTCGACCGTGCGGGCGATGGGGCCCGCCACGTCGAAGCGGCGGCACAGCGGCACGATGCCCTCGGCGCTGACGGCGCCCTGCGTGGGCTTGAAGCCGACAAGCCCGTTCCAGGCCGCCGGCACCCGCAGCGAGCCCCCGGTATCCGAGCCGATGGCCGCCGCCGCCAGCCCCAGCGCCACCGAGACCGCCGCGCCCGAGCTTGATCCGCCCGGCGCCAGTTCCTGGTCAATGCTGTTCGGCGGCGTCGCCGTCCTGGGGTTCACGCCCAGACCGGAAAAGGCCAGCTCGGTCAAATGCGTCTTGCCCAGGCAGACCAGCCCGTCCAGCGTCGCGCCGGCCAGGATCGCGGCATCGCGCGTCGGGACGCGGCCTTCCAGCAGGCGCGAGCCCGCCTCGGTCGCGGTGCCGGCGCTGTCGATATTGTCCTTCCAGCTGATCGCCACCCCGTCCAGCAGGCCGTGGCGCAGCCCGGCGCGGGCGCGGTCATGGGCGGCGATGGCCTCGGCCCGGGCGCGTTCGGGGGTCAGGCGGGCATAGATGCGGTCGCCATAGGGATGGCGGGCCGCGGCGTCCAGATAGGCCTCGACCTGCTCGACCGGGCTGATGAGCCCGGCCAGGATCGCCCGTCCCTGTTCCGCCGCCGATGCCTTGAGCCAATCCATGCCTTCTCCCCGACCAGCATCCAAATACCAGATAATGCACAGGCTATCCCGGCCCGGGCGGGCCCGCAATGCGCTTGGTGGCGGCCGTGACGCATGGACATTGCCCGGCCGAAGGTCATATTGCGTCCCATGAGGACCGATTTCGACATCCTGATCGCGGGCGGCGGGTTGAACGGCCCGGCCCTGGCCCTGGCGCTGGCCGATGCGGGCCTGTCGGTGGCGGTGGCCGACGCCCGCCCCGCCGATGCCCGCGCCGGCGAGGCTTTCGACGGCCGCGCCTATGCGCTGGCGCTGGCCTCGCAACGGCTGCTGGCCGCGCTGGGGCTGTGGCGCGAACTGGCTCCGAACGCGCAGGAGATCCGCAAGGTCGCGGCGACGCAGGGCGTGGCGGGCGAGGGGGCCGGCCCCTTCGGCCTGCATTTCGACGGCGCCGAGATCGAGGAGGGCCGTCTCGGCTACATGCTTGAGGACCGGTTCCTTTATCGTGCGCTTCTGGCGGCGATGCAGGGGCGGGTCACGCATCTGCCGGGCCTGTCCGTCATCGGGCAGGAGCCGGATGGCCCCGCGATCCGCGCCACCCTGTCGGATGGGCGCAGCATCGGCGCCCGGCTGCTGGTCGGCGCCGACGGGCGGCAGTCGGGCGTGGCGGCGCGGGCCGGGATCCGGCGCATCGGCCACGACTACGGCCAGATCGCGCTGGTCGCGGCGGTCGATCACGAATTGCCGCATCACGGCACCGCGCATCAGTATTTCATGCCCACCGGGCCGCTGGCGATCCTGCCGCTGCCGGGCAATCGCAGCTCGATCGTCTGGTCCGAGGCCGAGGCCAGCGCCCGCGCCATCATGGATCTGCCGGATGCGGAGTTCCTGGCCGTCCTGCGCCCGCGCTTCGGCGATTTCCTGGGCGAGATCCGGCTGGCCGGCCCCCGATTCTCCTATCCGCTGAACCTGACGCTGGCCGAGCGCTACGTCGCCCCGCGCCTGGCGCTGGTCGGCGATGCGGCGCATGGCGTGCATCCCATCGCCGGGCAGGGGCTGAACCTGGGCCTGCGCGACGTGGCGGCGCTGGCCGAGGTGCTGGTCGCCGCCCGCCGCCGCGGCGAGGATATCGGCGCCGACGCGGTGCTGGCCCGCTATCAGGACTGGCGGCGGCCGGACGCGACGGCGCTGGCGCTTGGCATGGACGGGGTGAACGCGCTGTTTTCCAACGCCAATCCGCTGCTGCGCGCCGCGCGCGAGATCGGCATGGGCCTGGTCGATGCCATCCCGCCCCTGCGGCGCGGCTTCATGCGGCAGGCGGCGGGGCTGAGCCTGGAGCCGATGCCGCGCCTGCTGACCGGCCGGCGGCTCTAGGGAACACTCACGCCGCCGTCAGCGTTGGCCCTGCGCGCATCCAGCGAACGTGATGTGCAAGTCACTGAAGGATCGGTATCATCCCGCTCATGAAACTGAAATCGCTCGCCCTCGCGCCCGTCCTGTGCCTGGCCATGGCCTTTCCCGCTTTGGCCGAGAAGATCCCGCTGAACGAGATCTCGCGCTATCTCAACAGCCTCAAGACCGCCAAGGCGGATTTCACCCAGGTGAATGCCGACGGCTCGATCTCGACCGGGGTGGTCTATATCCATCGCCCGCAGCGGGTGCGCTTCGAATACAAGGGCGACCGCACGCTGGTCATGGCCTCGGCCGGCAACGTCGCGGTGTTCGACGGCAAGACGCGCGGCGCGCCGCAGCAATATCCGCTGTCCAAGACGCCGCTGTCGCTGATCCTGGCGCCGAATATCGACCTGAGCCGGGCGCGCATGGTGACGGGCTATACCGAGAAGAAGAACACCACCGTCGTCACGGCGCAGGATCCCCAGCATCCGGAATATGGCAATATCCAGATGGTGTTCACCGCCAACCCGACCCAGTTGCGGCAATGGGTGGTGACCGACGACACCGGCAAGCGCACCACGGTGATCCTGGGCGACATGCAGACCGGGGTTTCGTTCCCGGCCTCGGCCTTCGCCATCCAGAACGAGATCGCCCGCCGCAGCCGTTAGGCGGGCGAGCGCGCTCAGCGGCAGGAGGCGAGCTGGCTGCGATAGACCTCGGACCGGGCCTGGACCTTGCCAGCCACGCTCATCAGCCAGGGCTTCGAATTATGCGAGCCCCTGGAAAAGCCCGAGCGTCCCTCGTGATAGGCCAGGTATTGCGAGGCGGCGTCCCATTTGGAAATGCCCAGCACCCGCGACGAATCGTTCATGTACCAGCCCATGAAATCGGTGGCGTCGCGGATATTGTCGCGCTGGGCGCGACGATTGCCGGTCTGCTTGCGGTAATCGTCCCAGGTGCTGTCCAGCGCCTGGCTGTAGCCATAGGCCGAGCTTTGCCGCCCGATCGGAATCAGCCCCAGCGCATATTGATGCGGTGTGCGGGCATTGCCGATGAATTTCGATTCCTGGTGGATCGTCGCCATCTGGACATGGATCGGCACGCCCCAGCGCCGCTCGGTCGCCCTCATCGCGCGCATATAGGCGGGCCGTTCCGCCGCGATGGCGCAGGCGTTGTCCAGATTGCGCGGCGCCTTGTAGTTCCCGCCCCCTCCGCAAGAGGCCACCAGCCCGACGATGGCGAGCTTGAGAAACCTGTTCATACTGCCCTCATGTTTTTTACGGGCAGGATAAGCAAAACTGGCGGGGGGGCGCAAATGACAAAGGCTCGACCTGGCCTAGCTGGGCAGGACCGAGACCGATTTCACGATGGCGTGGCAGGCGGTTCCCTGCTGCAATTCCAGCGCCTTGACCGAGCGCGGCGTGATTTGCGCAAGCATCCGCTCATGCTGCGGGCCCTGTCCCAGCGCCAGCTGCACCAGCCCGCCCTCGACCCGCGTCACCGTGACCGGCAGCACGTTCAGCGCCGAGAGGCCGCGTGGCGCCTCGCGCGCCAGGATGACCTCATGCGCCAGGATTCGCAGCCGCAGCACCTGCCCCGGCGCCGGGTCCAGATCCGGCAGCAGCATCGGCCCGCCCGCGGTCGCGACCCGGACCATGCCGTCGGCCTCGCGTCCTTCGACGCGGGCCTGGATCAAGGCCCCGGCCTCGCGTGCGCCCAACTGTGGGGCCAGTTCGGGATCGGCCAGGATCTCGGTCAGCGCGCCGGAATGGATCACCCTTCCCTGCCGCATCAGCACCACCGTGGTCGCCAGCCGCAGCACCTCGGGCACCGAATGGCTGACATACAGGATCGGCAGCCGGATCTCGTCCCGCAGCCGCTCCAGCCAGGGCATGATCTCGGCCTTGCGCGCCTCGTCCAGCGCCGCCAGCGGCTCGTCCATCACCAAGAGCGCCGGGTCGGACAGCAGCGCCCGGCCGATGGCCACGCGCTGGCGCTCGCCGCCCGACAGCGTGCCGGGGCGGCGATGCAGCAGCGGTTCCAGGGCCAGCATCCCGGTGATGCGGTCGAAATCGCGTGCCGCCCCGCGCCGCCAGCGCGACGGATAGCGCAGGTTCGCCGCCACCGTCATATGCGGAAACAGCCGCGCGTCCTGGAACACGCAGCCGATGCGCCGGGCCTGCGGCGGCAGGTTGGTGCGGCCGTCGAACAGCACCCGCCCGTCCAGGGCGATCCGGCCCTGATCGGGCCGCAACAGCCCGGCGATGGCGTTGATCGCCGTGCTTTTCCCGCAGCCCGAGGGACCGAACAGCGCCGTCACACCGCCCGGCGTCCGGAACGCGACGTCCAGTGCCAGCCCAGGAAAGCGGTGGCGAAAGACAACCTCCAGCATCAGCGCCGCCCCGCCATGCGCCGCGCCAGCCATTCCGAGACCAGCACCGCCGCCATGGCGATCACCACCGAGACCAGCACCAGCCGCAGCGCCGCCGCATCGCCCGAGGGCACCTGCAACAGCGCATAGATGGCCGAGGGCAGCGTCTGGGTCTGGCCCGGGATGTTCGAGACGAAGGTGATGGTGGCGCCGAACTCGCCCATCGCCTTGGCAAAGCCCAGCGTTGCCCCGGCCAGGATCGCCGGGACGATCAGCGGCAGCGTCACCGTCAGGAAGATCCAGGCCCGCGGCGCGCCCAGCGTCGCGGCGGCCTGCTCGAGCCGGGGGTCCACCGCCTCGAAGCCCAGCCTGATGGCGCGCACCATCAGCGGAAAGCTCATGATGCCGCAGGCCAGTGCCGCGCCGGTCCAGCGAAAGGCAAAGACGATGCCCAGCGGTTTCAGCAGGCTGCCTACCGGTCCCTGGGTGCCGAAGGTGACCAGCAGCAGATAGCCGGTGACCACCGGCGGCAGGATCAGCGGCAGATGCACGATGCCGCTGACCAGCCCATGTCCGGGAAAGCGCCGCCGCGCCAGAAGCCAGGCCACGGCGATGGCAAAGGGCAGGCTGACAAGCGTGGCGACGCTGGCCACCCTCAGGGACAAGCGCACGGCCTGCCATTCCTGAGGGCCAAGCCAGTCGGTCGGGATCATTGCGTGACGGTGAAGCCTTGCGATTCAAAGATCGACTTTGCCGGCTCCTGCGACAGGCTGTCAAGGAAAGCCGCGGCCTGCGGCGTGTCGGCGGCCTTGGTCACCGCCCCGGGATAGGTGATCGGCGCGTGGCTGTCGGCGGGGAAGGTCGCGACCACGCCCACGCCCGGCTCGGCCACCGCGTCGCTGCCATAGACGATGCCCAGCGGCGCCTCGCCGGTCGCGACCAGCTTCAGCGCGGCGCGGACGTTGTCGGCCTGCGCGACATGGCTTTCCACGTGCTCCCAGAGGCCCAGCGAGGTCAGCGCCTGTTTTCCGTATTGCCCGGCAGGCACGGAATCGACCAGCGCCATGGCCAGCTTGCCGTCGCCCAGCAGGGCCGGCAGTTCGGTCACCGGCGCCTCGGCCGGCGTGCCGGTGCCGACGAGCACCAGCGTATTGCCCAGCAGGTCCTTGCGCGTCGCCGGGTCGATATCGCCCGATTCCTGCACCGCGTCCATCCAGTCCGTCGAGGCCGAGATGAACAGGTCGGCCGGTGCGCCCTCCTGGATCTGCTTGGCGAGCTGCGAGCTGCCCGCATAGGAGATCACCACCATATCATCGTGGTTTTTCTGCCAATCGGCGGCGATCTCGTCCAGCGCGTCCTTGAGGCTGGCGGCGGCAAAAATGGTGATCTCGTCGGCTTGCGCGGCGGGCGCAAATGCGATCAGGGCGGCGGCAATGAGAGACAGGCGCATCGGGCTGGTCCATTCGTTATGGTTCAATGGACATAACCAAGCGGCGGCGTGGCTGGCAACCGTTATTTATGTTGAAACAGATCGCTGTCCGGCGCGCAGCCGCGCCAATTGCTCGGCGCCCTGGTCGCGCAGCAATTGCTCCAGCGCGCGGTAATCGGCCAGCACTTGCCGGCCCCGTTCGGTCAGCTGGGCGCCGCCGCCCTTGGCGCCGCCGCGGCTGCTGTCCACCAGGGGGGCATCGAAATGCGCATTCATCTCCTCGACCAGCGACCAGGCGCGGCGATAGCTCATCTTCATGCGCCGCCCGGCCGCCGAGATCGAGCCTTCCTCGTCAATGCCTTGCAGCAGGTCGGCCTTGCCGCGCCCCAAGGTCAGGCCGGAATCGAAATGCAGGCGGAGGCTCAGCCGGGGATCGTTCGTCATGGCCGCATCTTGCCCGGTTTCCGCTACGTTGCAAGAGGCCGGGTCTTTTCCGGTCGCTGCGCTGCGGCTACGAGTAATAAAATTCCAGCATGACCGGAGGAATCATGTCCGAGAACGAAATCGTCATCCTGTCGGGGGCTCGCACGGCCATCGGCACTATCGGCGGCAGCCTGGCGGGCGTGCCGCCGATCCAGCTGGCCGCGACGGTGACCCGCGCCGCGATCGAGCGCGCCGGCATCGGCGCCGAGCGCATCGGCAGCGTGGTCTTCGGCCATGTGCTGAACACCGAGCCGCGCGACATGTACCTGTCGCGCGTGGCGATGCTGGAGGCCGGGGTGCCGGACACCACGCCGGCGATGAACGTGAACCGGCTCTGCGGCTCGGGGGCGCAGGCCATCGTCTCGGCCACGCAGGCGCTGATGCTGGGCGATGCCGATTTCGCCGTGGCGGGCGGTGCCGAATCGATGAGCCGCGCCCCCTATGCCGTGTCGGCGGCGCGGTTCGGCGCCAAAATGGGCGACGTGCAGATGCTCGACATGATGGTCGGCGCGCTGACCTGCCCGATGGGGACCGGTCATATGGGGGTGACGGCGGAAAACGTCGCGCGCGAACATGACATCTCGCGCCAGGCCCAGGACGAATTCGCGCTGGAAAGCCAGAAACGTGCCGCTGCCGCCATCGCCGAGGGCCGCTTCAAGGAACAGATCGTCCCCATCGAGATCAAGACCCGCAAGGGCATGGTGGCCTTCGACACCGACGAGCATCCGAAAGCCACCGATCTCGAGAAACTGGCCGGACTGAAGGCCGTGTTCCAGAAGGACGGCACGGTGACGGCCGGCAATGCCTCGGGCATCAACGACGGCGCGGCGGCGCTGGTGCTGGCGCGGGCCGAGGCGGCGCGGGCGGCGGGCGCCAAGCCGCTGTTCCGCGTGCTTGGCTATGCCGTGGCGGGGGTGCGCCCCGAGGTCATGGGCATCGGCCCGATCCCTGCGGTCGAGGCGCTGCTGAAGCGCACCGGCCTGAGGGCCGGCGATTTCGATGTGATCGAATCGAACGAGGCCTTTGCCGCCCAGGCGCTGGCGGTGAACAAGGGGCTCGGCCTTGATCCTGCCAAGGTGAACCCGAACGGCGGCGCCATCGCCCTGGGTCACCCGGTCGGTGCGACCGGTGCCATCGTCACCGTCAAGGCCATGTATGAGCTGATGCGAACCGGCGGCAGCAAGGGCCTGATCACCATGTGCATCGGCGGCGGCCAGGGCATCGCGCTGGCCATCGAGCGTATCTGAGCTTGGCTCGACCCGGTCCCTGCATCGGGGGCCGGGTTTTGACGGCACCCTCCTATGGGTATTTGGACAACAGAGAAGCGACCTGGACTTCTCTGTTGTCCAAATACCCATGCACCCTTGCCACGGGCGCGGCGCTTGGGGGCCTTGGCCGGAAAATGGAACGAGCCGTTCTGCTGGAGAACGGCTCGCGAGATCCACGGAGATGGTCCGGTTAGGGTTGGTGCCCACCGTCCCAGCCAGGGTTTACGACCCTTGGGGCTGCCCTCAGGCCACGGCCCCCCTGACTGTCCCGACACCTCTCTCCAATATCACTCTCGACACTGGACCACCTCCTTTCAATAAGTTGCCGTATGGGCTCAGCCTGCCACAGAACCATGAACAGTCAATGAATTTGCGCGCGGCGCTGGATCAAATTTCCGACGACGATACGGAACGGCACGAGCGCCAGGATTGCCTGCGCAAGCTTCACCGAACAGTCGGCGACTGCCAGCGAAACCCACAGAGGCTGCACGGGGCCATGGCCCAGCAGCGGAACCAGTTCATTTGCCCAGGAAACATCGTCCGCCGGGAAGAGCGGCGTCAGCTGCGCGGCAAAGGCGATGCTGAAGAAAACGGCAGTGTCGATGATCGAACCGGCGACGCTTGCCGCCAGGGGTGGTAGCCACCAGTTGTATTTTCGCAACTGGTTGAAGACCGAGATGTCCATCAGCTGTGCCGACAGGAAGGCGGCGCCCGAGGCGACGGCGATGCGCAGCGTGGTCTTGTCCATCCCGGCGGCGACGACCGAGCAGAGCACGCCGGTCACGAAACCGGCATAGACCACCTTGCGCGCCGCGGTCGGGCCATAAACCCGGTTCATGATGTCGGTCACCAGAAAGGCGACCGGATAGGTCAGTGCCCCCCAGGTCAGCCAGGAGCCCAGCAGGTGCTGGACCAGGATATTCGAGGCCACGACGATGGTGGCCATGGCGATGACGCCGGGAAGGATACGGGGCATGTCTGGTTTTCCGTTTTGGCAAGGTCGCGGAGACTCGGCCCTTGTCCGGGGCAAGGCCGCATAAGGCTGGCTCGCGCTTCTGTCAATGGTTTTGCACGGGTCTATAGCGTGGCTGCCGCGGCGATTTCCACCGCAAAGGCGCCGTTCATCCCCTCGACCGCGGTATTGGTCAGCGCGACCAGGCTGCGACACCGGGTCGGGTCGACGATCCAGCTATGGCCGTAGATGCCGCCCCAGCTGAGGCTGCCCTGCGGCAGGCCGATGCCGGCCGCCGCGGCATCGATGACCACCGCGCCAGCCCAGGCGTGGCCCCAGCCGGGACCGCGCAGCGGGTGGCGCTGGCGGATGCGGTTGCGCTGCGCCTCGGCGCGCAGGTTCTCGCCCAGGAAAGAGCCGGCGCGCAGGGTTTCCAGCAGCGCCAGCGCCGCCTCGGCCGTGCCCGCCATGCCGCCGCCGCCCGAAGGATAGGCCAAGGGGTCGCGGATGCGCTCGGGCAGGTAGGCATAGCTCTGCTCGGGTTGCAGCGGGTTCCTGACCCGGGTCGGGCCGCGCATCCGCTGCGGCTCGGGTCGGGCATCGGCGTAATTCGCGGCCAGATCGGCGGTCTCGGGGGCGTGGAAACCGGCCTCGATGCCCAGCGGATCGGTCACCAGCCGGGCCATGGCCTCGGGCAGCGGCATGTCGGCCGCGGCCTCGATCACCGCGCCCAGCACGTCGGTCGCCACCGAATAGCGCCAGCGCGTGCCGGGCGGCCGGTCCAGCGGCACCGAGGCGATGCGGCGCAGGTTCTCGGCCAGCGAGATGCCGCTGTCGCCGATCCCGTCCGAGACCCCGGCACGGGCATAGGGGCCGTCCTCGGGCTGGTTGAAGCCGTAATCCAGCCCGGCCAGATGCGACATCAGCTGATCGACGGTGATCGCGGGGCGGCTGCCGTCAGGCAGGGCGGGGGTGAAATCCGGCAGCCAGCGCGTCACCGGATCCGCGGGCGACAGCCGGTCCGCCTGCATCAGCCGCAGCGCCGCGACGGTGGTGAAGGGCTTCGAGACCGAGGCATAGCGCAGCCAGGTCGCCTGCCGCATGGGCCGGCCGGTCTCGCGGTCGGCAAGGCCAGCGGCGCGGGCATGGACCAGCTTGCCCCCCTCGGCCAGCAGCACCACGCAGCCGACGATCCGCCGCTCGGACAGGGCGCTTTCGACCGCGCGGTCCAGCGCGGCGATGCAGGCGGCAAGGCTCATTCCGTCACCCGGTATTCCACCAGTTCCGTGCGTTGCAGCCATCCGAAATTGTCGTCTGAAATCATGGTGATGCGGATGCCCTGCCCATCATGCCAGACCGAGATCCCCTCGAGGTTGTCATATTGCAGCGGCCGCGATTCCAGCAGCACCCGTTCGTTCGAGACGCCGCTTTCCGACAGGTCGAAGCGCCGGATGCGGGCGCGGAAGCCCAGAAGGCCCTTGAAATCGCGTTCCAGCAGGTAGAAGCGCCCGTCCGGGCCGATATCGGCGCCGACCGCCAGCCAGTCGCCCGAACGCGGGATCGAGAAGGGCTGGTCCCATCTGCCGTTCCGCCAGCGCCAGACCGGAAAGGGCCGGGTCAGGGTGCCCGACCGTTCGGGCAGGGTCAGCAGCGTGCCGTCGGGCAGGATCGCCAGCGCCTCCAGCGAGGAATTGCGCTGCATCGCCTTGAATTCCGGCGGGCGGGGCAGGGGCTTGGCCGGGCTGTCGGGCGTGTCGTAGCGGGCGACGCGGGTCAGCCCCTCGAAGCTGACCCAGATCGTGCCGTCGGGGGCGATGGCCAGCCCCTCGCTGTCGCCCTGCCAGCCGGGTTTCAGCGGCTTGCCGGCGCTGTCGCGCAGCTGGGCGCGGCCCGCCAGTGCCAGCCCGCGGATGCGGCCCTGCGCATCGCGCTCGACGCTGCCCCAGCGGATGGTGGCGCGGTCCGAGAGCGCGGTGAAACGCTCGCCGTCGGCGCTGATCTCGATGCCCGAGAAGCCGCCGAAGCTGTCATCCTTCATCTGCCAGACATAGCTGGCGACGTAATCCACCCTGGGCGCGGGTTGCGGTGCCGGCTCGGCCGCGCAGGCCGAGGAGGCGGAGAGCAGCAGCAGCGCCAGCGCAAGGCCCGGCAGGCGGCGGGGCCGCCCTGCCGCGCCGCCTGCCGGGCCGCCGCGCCCTAGCGGGCGGTGGCGACGACCTGGCATTGCCGGGGCATCTCGCTCAGCCGGAAGCTGCGGGGGTGGCGATAGTTCGGGTCGGGCGGAACCGGCTTGACCCGGCTGGGATCGATGCGGTTCTTGATCCATTCCGCCGCCTCGGCGCAACCGTCGCCGGGCGGCGGCGCGTCCTGCTGCTGGCAGACCGAGCCGGCCGGGCAGGCCATTCGGACGTGGAAGTGATAGTCATGGCCCCCCAGCGGCCGGATCTTGCGCAGGTAGCTGCGGTCGCCGGTCTCGGACTGGCACATGGCCAGCTTGGCGACCGGATCGACGAAGATACGCTCGACCCGCGGGTCGCGGGCCGCGGCGCGCATGATCGCCATGTGCCCGCCGCTCCACAGGCCCGAGGGCGCGGTGCCGGCCTTGTTCACTACCGATTGCGACGAGATCTTCTCGCGCTGCGCCGCGGTCAGGCGCAGGCTTTGCGGCGGCAGCATCCAGATGTCGGCGTCGAGCCCCGACTGGTGGCTGGCATGGCCCGAGGTCATCGGCCCGCCGCGCGGCTGGCCCATGTCGCCGATATAGAGCCCCTGCCAGCCGACCTGGCGCGCGGCCTGCGACAGGCCGATCAGGAAGCTGACCAGTTCGGGATGGCCCCAGTTGCGGTTCCGCGACAGGCGCATCGCCTGCCAGGTCGGGCCGGATTCCGGCAGTTGCACGGCGCCCGAGACGCAGCCCTTGGAATAGAACCCGATCGAGACCGGGGCGCCCCCGGTCGGGCCGGGTGCGGCGCCGAAGACGCTGCGGGCCAGCGGGTCGGCTGCCGCGGGCTGGACCAGGCCAAGCCCGGTCAGCGCCAGCACGGCGGCGGTCAGGAATTTGCGGATCACTGCGCGGCCTCTCCTTTTGCTTTGACCCAAATTAGCAGAACCAGCGCCAGAAGGAACATCACGATGAGCGGAGAGATGCCGAGCCGTTGGTTTCCGGTCACATCCGTCACCGTGGCGATCAGCAAGGGCGCGAGGAAAGCCGTCGCCTTGCCCGACAGCGCGTAGAGGCCGAAGGCCTCGGTGGCCCGTTCCGGCGTGGTGTGGCGCACCATCATGGTGCGGCTGGCCGATTGCAGCGCGCCCCCCGCGCCGCCGATCAGCGCGCCGCAAAGGAAGAACAGCGCATCGGGCAGACGCGAGCCCTCGGCCAGCGGCAGGCCCAGGACCTGCTGGCGGCTCATGCCGGTGACGAGGATGCAGACGACGATCAGGACCAGCGTGCAGGCGACGATCACCGGTTTCGGCCCCCAGCGCCGGTCGGCGCGGCCGCCGATCCAGCTGATGACGGCGGCCGAGACGGCGCTGACCACGCCGAAGACCCCGGCCAGGAACACCGGCCAGCCCAGCACCGTGCCGGCATAGACCCCGCCGAAGGCGTAAAGCGCGTTCAGCGCATCGCGCGAGAACATGGACGAGGCCAGCCAGGCCGCCAGCGAATGCCGGTGCCGCAGGCTGGCGAGCAGCCGGCCCAGTTCCGCCATGGCCGCGCCCAGATGCAGCGGCCGGCGCGGCCCCGGCGTCTCGGGCACCCAAAGCGCGAAGGGGATCATGAAGGCCAGATACCACAGCGCCGTGAACGGCCCCACGGCCCGCGTGCCCTCACGCAGCGCCGGATCAAGGCCCAGCACCGGCGCGATGCCCAGCATGGTGCGGCCGGTCTGGGCGTTCTCGGCCAGAAGCAGCAGCACCGCGGCCAGCGCGATGACGCCGCCGAGATAGCCGAAGGCGAAGCCCGAGCCCGAGACGCGGCCGATCTCGTCATGCGGCGCCAGCCCGGGCAGCAGGGCATTGGTGAAGATGGTGGCGAATTCCATGCCGATCAGCCCGATGCCGAAGCTGACGATGGCCAGATGCAGGTTCGGCTGGTCCGGCATCAGGAACCACAGGCCCCAGGACCCCGCCATGTAGAAGGCCGAGAACACCCAGACCCAGACCAGCCGCCGCCCGGTATTGTCGGCGATGGCGCCCAGCACCGGGGCCAGGACCGCGATGATGATCCCGCAGATGCCCAGCCCGTAGCCCCAGAGCGACTGGGCCGCGGCGCCCGCCGCCTCGGGCGTCATGCCCTGCGCGGTATAGTGCTGGCGGGCGACCTCGGCGTAATAGACCGGGAAGATGAAGGTCATCAGCAGCGTCGCAAAGGGCTGGCTGGCCCAGTCGAAGAACCACCAGCCCCAGATGCGTTTGCGTTCCATGCCGCGTCCCTCTTGCCCCCGGGCTGTGCCCGTCCCGCAGCCCGCGCGCATAAGGCCCCAGCCGGTTCAGGCTGGCAAGTCCGGATTCCGCTCGCCCGGCAGGATCGGCGGCAGCACCGGCGGCCAGGGACGCTCGGCATCCGCGGCGATCCAGGATTGCACCCAGCCCGGCAGTTCGGGGCTGACCGGATCGCGCCCGGCCGCCTGCATCAACCGCGCCGGTGCGACGATGCCCTGGGCCGAGGTGATGGCGCCGCGCAGCAGCATGTGGTTGCAGCACTCGCCCGCCCGCCACATGCTTTGCTCCATGTAAAGAAAGCGTGCGTCCCAGCCTAGGGTGCGCGAGACCATGGTGAAGCGGTTGAAGGCCCTGATCCGGCGGCGATAGCGCACCGTGTTCCCCGCCACGGTGATGCCCCAGCCGTTCCGGCGCATGGTGTCGACGATCCCGGTGCGGACCGCCATCGGCAGCCGCCCGAGGTCGTAAAGCGTCAGGGTGCGGCCGTTGTTCAGCTCGATCCAGGGATCCAGGTCCCAGGGCCAGCAGCGATGGGTCGAGACATGCGCGTCCAGCACCCCGATCCGGGGACTGCTGCGGAACTTCAGCACCTCCTTGGCAAAGCGGAAGATGGGATACATGGGCGGCTTCTCCTGCCTTGGGCACCGGAGCGGGCTAGCGGCGGTCCGCCGGGGCGTCAATCGGAACGCTGCGGCCGTGCTTGCTGCTTGCGCAACGCGGATGCCTGCCTTACCTGTCCACGGAACAGCCGGAAGGGAATGGAATGGGCACCCTCTACGAAGCCTTGATGCTGATACTCGATGTGGTCTGGTTCGTGATGATCGCCCATATCATCATGTCATGGCTGATCAACTTCCAGGTGCTGAACCTGCGCCAGCCGCTGATCTGGCAGGTCTGGAGCGGGCTGAACCGCCTGCTGGAGCCGATCTATGCGCCGGTGCGGTCCATCCTGCCGAATACCGGCGGGCTGGATCTGGCGCCGCTGGTGGTATTCATCATCATCATCATCCTGCAACGCGCGCTCGCCAATAACGCCGGCTTCTTCTACGGCTTCTAGCCATGTCGGCGGCGCCCCTTCTGCGGCAGGTCTTCGGCTTCGACGCCTTCCGGCCGGGGCAGGAGGAGATCGTCGATGCCGTGGCTGCTGGCCGCGACGTGCTGGCGATCATGCCGACCGGCGGTGGCAAGTCGCTATGCTACCAGCTTCCGGCGCTGATGCGGGACGGGCTGACGGTGGTGATCTCGCCGCTGATCGCCCTGATGCGCGACCAGGTGCGGGCGCTGACCGAGGCGGGCGTCGCCGCCGCGGCGCTGACCAGCGGCAATTCGGACGAGGAAAACACAGAAGTTCTGCGGGCGCTGGCCGCGCGCGAGCTGCGGTTGCTCTACATGGCGCCCGAGCGGCTGGCTTCGGGCGCGACCATCCCAATGCTGCGCCGCGCGGGCGTGCAGGCGATCGCGGTGGACGAGGCGCATTGCGTCAGCCAATGGGGCCATGACTTCCGACCCGATTACCTGCGCGTGGGTGAGCTGCGCCGGGCGCTTTCCGTGCCGCTGGCCGCCTTTACCGCCACCGCCGATGCGGAAACGCGCGACGAGATCGTCAAGCGCCTGTTCGACGAGGCGCAGCCGCAGATCTTCCTGCGCGGCTTCGACCGGCCGAACATCCACCTGGCCTTCCAGCCCAAGGACGGGCCGCGCCGGCAGATCCTCGACTTCGCCGCCGCGCGCCGCGGCCAGTCGGGCATCGTCTATTGCGGTACCCGCGCCAAGACCGAGACGCTGGCCGGTGCCCTGAACGAGGCCGAGCTTGCCGCCGTCGCCTATCACGGCGGCATGGAGGCCGAGGCCCGCCGCGAGGTCGAGGCGCGGTTCCAGCGCGAGGACGGGCTGATCGTGGTCGCGACCGTCGCCTTCGGCATGGGCATCGACAAGCCCGATATCCGCTGGGTCGCCCATGCCGACCTGCCGAAATCCATCGAGGCCTATTACCAGGAGATCGGCCGCGGCGGCCGCGACGGCGCCCCGGCCGAGACGCTGACGCTTTACGGTCCCGACGACATCCGCCTGCGCCGCGGCCAGATCGACGAGGGGCTGGCCCCGCCCGAGCGCAAGGCCGCCGACCATGCCCGGCTGAACGCGCTGCTGGGCCTGGCCGAGGCGACCGCCTGCCGCCGCGTGGCGCTTTTGCGCTATTTCGGCGAAGAGGCCGCGCCCTGCGGGAATTGCGACATCTGCGACAACCCGCCCGAATGCTTCGACGCGACCGAGGCGGCGCAGAAGGTGCTGTCGGCGGTGCTGCGCACCGGCCAGACCTATGGCGCCGGCCATGTCATCGACGTGCTGACCGGCACCATGACCGACCGCATCCGGGGCCGCGGCCATGACCGGCTGCCGACCTTCGGCTGCGGGCGCGACCTGTCGAAGCCGCAATGGCAGGCGGTGATCCGGCAGATGCTGGGCCGCGACCTGATCCGCCCCGATCCCGAGCGTCACGGCGGCCTTGCCATCACCGCCGCCGCCCATCCCGTGCTGCGCGGCGAGGAACGTATCACGCTGCGCCGCGACGCCATGACCCGGGCGCGTCCCGCCGTGGTGATCCGCACTCAGGTCGATGAAGAGGATGCGCCGCTGCTTTCCGCGCTCAAGGCCAAGCGCCGCGCGCTGGCCGAGGCGGCGCGGGTGCCGGCCTATGTCATCTTTCCGGACCGCACGCTGATCGAGATGGCGCAGAGCCGCCCCCGCACGCTGGACGAGATGGCCCGCGTGAACGGCGTCGGCGCCAAGAAGCTGGAAAGCTATGGCGAGGACTTCCTGCGCGTCATCGCCGGCGAGGTGGCGCCGATGCATCCCGCGCGCCGGGCGCTGGCCGGCCGGGCCTCGGGCGATCTGTTCGACCGGCTGGCCGAGGCGCAGGCCCGGCTGCTGCGCGGCGAGGACGGCACGGAAAAGCCGCTTTCGGTCGGCAATTCCGCCCTGCGCCGCATCGCCGAGGACCGGCCGCGCGACCTGTCGCGCTATCTGGACGCGGCGCGGCTCGACCGTTTCGGCGCCGCCTTCGCCGCCGAGATCGCCGCCGATCCCGAGGGCTGAGCGCGGCCAGGGCCATAAGCGGCATCGCCAGCGGCGCGGCGGGCCGCCCTTCGTCCTTGCAGCCTTATTCCTGCGCGGCGGCGCGGGCGCGGTCCTCGGGGCTGGGCATGGGATCGCCCTCGGGCGGACGGACCGCGAAGACGGCACAGTAAAGCGCCGGGACGAAGATCAGCGTTACCAGCGTGCCGGCGATGATGCCGCCCATCATGGCGAAGGCCATCGGCCCCCAGAACACCTGGCGCGAGATCGGGATCAGCGCCAGGCTGGCCGCCGCCGCCGTCAGCAGGATCGGGCGGGCGCGGCTGTCCGATGCCTCGAACACCGCGTCCCATTTCGCATGGCCCTTGGCGATCAGGACCTGGATCTCATGCACCAGGATGACAGAGTTGCGGATCAGGATGCCGATCAGCGCCAGGATGCCGAGAATGGCCACGAAGCCCATCGGCACGCCAAAGGGCAACAGTGCTGCGACCACGCCGATCAGCCCCAGCGGTGCGGCGGCAAAGACGATGAAGGACAGCCGGAAACCCTGCATCTGCATCATCACCAGCGCCGCCATGATCAGCAGCATGATCGGCACCACCGCCGCGATCGGCTCCTGGCTTTCGGCCGATGTCTCGACCGTGCCGCCGACGACGACCTTGACCCCTGGCGGCAATCCGGCCTGGAAGCGCGCGACCTTTTCGGCCAGCGCCTCGACCAGCGTAGCGGGCTGGTCCTTGCTGGCGATGTCGGCCTTGATCGTCACCGTCGGCAAGCCGTCGCGCTGCATGATCAGCGGTTGCTCGGTGTCGTATTCCAGCTTGGCCAGCGAGGCGAGCGGGATCGGTGTGCCGGTCGGCGTCGCCAGTTGCAGGTTCTGGATCGATTCCAGCGATTCGCGATCCGCCTGCGAGCCGCGGGCGATGACGTCGATCAGGAAGATCCCGTCGCGCAGCTGGGTGATGGTGCGGCCGTTGAAGGTGCCCGACAGCGCCCCCGAGATATCCTCGTTGGTCAGGCCCAGCCGGCGGGCCTGGTCCTGGTTCACCTGCAACCGCACCACGCGGGCCGGCTCGTTCCAGTCCAGCGCGATGTCGCGCAGCCGCGGCTCGGTCGCCAGCACCGCGGCAAGGTCGCGTGCCGCGTCGCGCGCCTGGTCCAGATCGGGCGACGAGACGCGGTATTGCACCGGCTTGCCGACCGGCGGCCCGATTTCCAGGTTCTTGACATAGATGTCGGTGCCGATCAGCTCGCGCCCGGCGAATTCGACCAGCCGCGCCTTGAGCCGGTCGCGCGCCGCCAGATCGGGGGTCTGGATCACGATCTGGCCCATATAGGGGCCGGGCGTGGGCACATCCATCGACAGGATGAAGCGCGGCGCGCCGCGCCCGACATAGGTGGTCCAGAATAGCGCGTCCCGTTCCTCGGCCAGCATCGCCTCGATCCTGGCCATGTCCGTATCGGTCTTGGCGATCGAGGCATTGGCGCGCTCGGTCACGTCCACGATGATCTCGGTCCGGTCCGAGGTCGGGAAGAACTGCTGCTCGACGAAGCGCATGCCCAGCACCGAAACGGCAAAGACCGCCAGGGTGATGGCGATGGTCAGCCATTTGTGGCGCATGCCCCACAGCAGCAGGCCATGGAACTGCCGGCGCAGCCAGCTTGGCCGTTCGGATTTATGCGCCATGGTCGCAGGCAGCATGGTGACGCCCAGCAGCGGCGCGAACAGCACGGCGACGATCCAGCTGACGATCAGCGAGACGGCGATCACCACGAACAGCGAAAAGGTGAACTCGCCCGCCGCGGAACTGTTCAACCCGATGGGGATGAAGCCCGCCACCGTCACCAGCGTGCCGGTCAGCATCGGGAAGGCGATGGAGCTCCAGGCATGGCTGGCGGCGCGTTCCAGGCTGTCGCCGACCTCCAGCCGCGAGATCATCGTCTCGATGGCGATCATCGCGTCGTCGACCAGCAGCCCCAGCGCGATGATCAGCGCCCCGAGCGAGATGCGTTGCAGCGTGATTCCATAGATGTCCAGCACGACGAAGGTGATCGCCAGCACCAGGGGGATGGTCAGCGTCACCACGAAGCCGGCGCGCAGGCCCAGGCTGACGAAGCTGACCAGCAGCACGATGGCCACCGCCTCGGCCAGGGCCTGGACGAAATGGCCGACGGCCTCGTCCACCACATGCGGCTGGTCGGCGAACTTGGCCATCTCGATGCCGATGGGCAGACCGCGCGCCACCTCGGCCATCAGCGCATCGACCTCCTGGCCGAATTCCAGGATGTTGCCGCCCTCGCGCATGCCGATCTGAAGGCCGACCGCCTCCTTGCCGTTATAGCGGAACAGCGCGCTCGGCGGGTCCTCGTAGCCGCGGGTGACGGTGGCCACGTCGCCGATGTTGAAGAAACGGTCGCCGACCCGCAGGTTCACCGCGGCGATCGAGGCCGCGTCGTCGAACTGCCCGCCGACGCGCACCAGCACCTGCTCGGGCCCGGCCTGCACGATCCCCGAGGGCGAGATCGCGTTTTGCAGCGCCAGCGTCTGCACCACCTGGTTGTGGTTCAGGCCCAGCGAGGCCAGCCGTGCGGTCGAGAATTCCAGATAGATCTGTTCCTTCCGCACCCCCAGGAGCGCGGTCTTGCCCGCCATGGGCAGCGCCTGCACCTGCTTGCGGATGTCCTCGACCCGGTCGCGCAGCTCGCGCTGGGTAAAGCCGTCCGAGGTGAAGGCGTAGATGTTGCCGAACACGTCGCCGAAATCGTCGTTGAACTGGAAGCCCTGGAACTCCTGCGGAAATTCCGGGCGGATGTCCGACATCATGTTGCGCACGCGCTTCCAGACCTCGGGCACCTGCGGGCCGCGGATCGTCGGGTCCAGCTCCAGATAGACCACCGACTGGCCCGGCATGGTGACCGAGCGGGTGAATTTCAGCTCGTCCAGCTCCTCGAGCCTGGTCTCGATCCGGGTCGTGACCTGGTCCAGCGTGTCCTCGATGGTGGCGCCGGGCAGCGAGGCGCTGATCACCATGATCTTGATGGTGAAATTCGGATCCTCCTCGCGGCCGAGGCGCAGATAGCTGAGCGTGCCCGCCACCATCGAGACGATCAGCAGGAACCACACCAGCGAGCGGTGATGCAGCGCCCAGTCGGACAGGTTGAAGCCGCGATTGGTCATGGTGTCACGCTGCGTCCCACGGATTGGCCCTCGGTCAGGGAATGGATGCCGCGGATCACCACCTCCTCGCCCGGGGTCAGGCCCGAGGCGATGGTGAGGCGCCCGGCGATCGGCGGGCCCAGGGTCTCGATCCGGCGCCGGGAGACGGTGCCCTGGTCGCCGTCGCGGCTGACCACCCAGACGTATTCGGCGCCGTCGCGCTCGAGGATGGCGGCCCGGGGCAGGACCAGCCGCGCGGCGGCGGCGCCGGCGGGGCGGGCCCGCACCAGCGCCCCCAGACGCAGATCGGCATCGTCGCCAAGCGCAAGATGGATGCGCCGCGTCCGGGTTGCGGCATCCGCCACCGGCTCGATCTGCGAGACCGTCGCCGGCAGGATGCGCCCGGGGTCGTTTTCCGTCCAGACTTCGTAGGGGTCGCCCTGCCTGACGCGTGACAGCACGATGTCGGGCAGGTCGATCACCGCTTCTATGCCGTCCTGGGTGGAAAGCCGCAGCACCGGCTCTCCGGCGCTGACCACGGCGCCGGCATTGACGAAAACCGCGCTGATCACCCCGTCGAAGGGCGCGCGCATTTCGGCGAAGCCCTCGGCGTCGCGGGCGCGGACCAGTTCGGACTGCGCCTGTTGCTCGGCGGCCTGGGCCGCGGCCAGCGCGCGCTCGGCCTGCTCCAGCTGCGCGGTCGAGGCGACGTTGCGCCGGGCCAGCGCCCGGGTGCGCTCGGCCGTGGCCTGGGCGGTGCGCAATTCCACCTGCGCCGCCTCGACCGCGGCCTGGGCGGCGCGGACATCGCCTTGCAGATCGTCTGGATTGAGCGTGGCCAGCACCTCGCCTTGGCGGACGACGTCGCCGATATCGACATTGCGCGCCGTCACCCGGCCAAGGGTCTGGAAACCCAGGGAAACCTCGATCCGGGCGGCGATCACGCCGGGGATGGTGTGGCCGGCAGCCTGCGTGTCGCTGACAAGGATGCTGACCACCGGGCGGGGGGTGGCGGCGGTTTCGGCCTTCGGCTTCTGCCAGGGCAGGCTGAAGCCGGCCGCGCCGCCGGCGAGTGCGATCAGGAACAGCAGTGCGGGGATCAGGGACTTGCGCATCATTCCTGCCTCGCCGCTGGGGATGCGTTCGTGACCTGGCGGCCGGGATAGAGCATTTGCGACCCGGCCCCGACCACGGTCTGCCCGGGTTCGATCCCGGCGCCGAGGATCACCGTGCCATTGGCGAACCGCTCGATCTGGACCGGCGCCAGCGAGACGCGGTTGTCGCTGTCCACCCGCCAGACGGCCGGCTGGCCATCCACCGAGGTCAGTGCCGTCCAAGGCACGGCGATGCCGCTTCCGGCAGGGAAATGCACCGCCCCCCGCACCGCCGCGCCCAGCAGGCTGGCAGTCGGCGGGGCGTTGTCGATCTCGGCCCGCACCGTGACCGAGCCGGTGGCGGGATCGACCAAAGGTGCGATTTCCGTGACATGCGCGGTCATGTGAAGATCGGGAAAGTCGATCCCCGTCAGCGTCACCGGCGCGCCGATCGCATCGCGCAGCAGCGGCGTGTCCGGGGTCTGGAACACGGCTTCGCGCCCCGTCGCCGAAGCCAGCGAGATCACCGCCTGCGCCGCCCCGACGATTTGCCCAGGCTCGGCCCGGCGCGCGGTGACAATGGCATTGCTGGGTGCGCGGATCACCGTATCCTCCAGCGCACGCTGGGCCTGGCCCAGGGCCGAGCGCGCCTGCGCCAGTCCGCCGCTGGCAGCCGACAGGGCCTGGCTTGCCGCGTCAAGGGCAGCGCGCGTGCCGACG
The DNA here is from genome assembly GCF_001447385.1 of Paracoccus sp. MKU1. GTDB lineage: Bacteria > Pseudomonadota > Alphaproteobacteria > Rhodobacterales > Rhodobacteraceae > Paracoccus. The sequence continues at coordinate 37,798 of NZ_LLWQ01000125.1, forward strand.
CCGCGGTTCAGCATCGCATCGGCGCGCTCAAGCGCCTGGCGGGCCTGGGCCTCTGCCGCCTCGGCCGAGGCGACTGCCGCCTGGGCCACGCGCAGCGCCTGCTCCTGTTGCAGCGGATCGGTCCGGGCCAGCGCCTGTCCCTGGGTGACGCGGTCGCCCTCGCGCACCAAGACTTCGGTGACGCGTCCGCCCAGGCGGAAGCCGATATCGACGCTGTCCTTGGCCTGGATGGCTCCGGTCAGGGCGGCGTCAAAGGTCAGCTCGGTGCGCTCGACCCGCACGAACTCCACCCGCAGGGGAGGCTGGGCCAGGGCCGGCAGGGCCGCGGCAAGCAGCGCGAGAATCAGCAGGGGCAGGCGCGGCACGGTTGTGCGGCGCTCTGACCCTTTGTCCGTTTCCGATCGGATGCTCAAATTCGTTGCTCCTGAAATGACCCCGAGCGACAGGGCTTGCGCAAGCCCCCGGCCCGGCCGCTACCGCCGGTGGTCTGCGACAAGCGAATGCGGCATCCCGCCGGATGTCCGAGCCGCCGCATCAGGGTGCATTCGGCGATTCTGGCCCGGAACGCCCGGCGGAACGGCCCGCTATTGATAGCTTCGCACCAGCGCGGCTGCAATCATGCCCCAGCCGTCGACGACGACAAAGAATGCCAGCTTGAAGGGTAGGGCGACCACCACCGGCGGCACCATCATCATGCCCATCGACATCAGCACCGCCGAAACCACCAGGTCGATGATGAGAAAGGGCAGCGCGACCAGAAAGCCGATTTCGAAGGCGCGCTGGATCTCGCTGAGCATGAAGGCCGGGATCAGCAGTGACAACCGGTCGGGCGGGGCCCCGGGATCGGGCGCGACATCGGCAAGGGTGGCCAGCATTTCGGGATCGGTGCGGTGCTCCATGAAGCCGCGGAAGGGCGCGATGCCGCGCTCGAAGGCCTGTTCGACGGTGATCCGACCGTCGCGCAGCGGCGCGCCGGCGACCTCCCAGGCCTCGGTCAGCACCGGGTTCATCACGAACCAGGTCAGGAACATGGCCAGGCTGACGATCAGCATGTTCGGCGGCGATTGCTGCAATCCCAGCGATTGGCGCAGGATCGACAGCACCGTCACGATGAAGGGAAAGCAGGTCACCATGATGGCGATGCCCGGCGCCAGAGACAGCGCCGTCATCACCGCCAGCAGCGTGATCGCATGCCGGCCGACGCCGCCGGTGACCGCGTCGAGGCTTGCCGTGTCGATCAGCGGCAGGTCCTGCGCCGCCCCCGTCTGGGGCAGCAGCGCCGCAAGGGCAAGGCCAAGGACGAGCCGGATCACGATGCGCTGGCCGGGCCGAGGATGCGGACGCAAAGCCGGTTGTCGGTCTCGTCGCCTGCCACAAGCTCGCCCCGGGCGATGACCTTGTCGCCGACGCAGATCTCGACGCCGTCCGACATGTCCTGGTCGAGCGTCAGGATGTCGTTCGGCCGCAGGCGCGAAAGCTCGGCGACGGTAAGTTGCGTGCCGCCCAGCCGGATGGTGATTTCCACTTGGATCTGGTCGGTTGCGATCAGGCTTGCAAGGTCGTCCATACTCAGTCCTCGGTCTCGATGTCGTCAATGATGGCCTTCAGCCCGGTGGTGACGAGCGAAGGGTCGAAGGTGATCGTGCCCTGGCCGCCGACCAGTTCGACCATGTCCCGCCCCGCCGGAAGGTTCTCGATCCGCACCTGGGGAAATCGCGCGCTGTCGAGGCAATCAGCGAGGTCCGGGTGCAGATCGCCGGGGCATCGCACGATCAATGCCCGCTCCGGTGCGTGCTCGACGATCCGCGCCACCTCCTCGGCCAGCGCGACCCGCAGCCGTTCCTTTTCCGAGCGGGGGCCGAGCAGGTCCACGATGGCATGCAGGACCGGGGTCAGCGCGCCGAGAACATCCCGGCGCAGCGCGGCCTCCCGCTCCTGGCTGGCCTGGATCTCCTGGCGAAGACCGGCCAGCGCCCGGGTCAGCGCATCGAGGCTGATCTCGCGGCCGTCCTCCAGGCCCTTCTCGTAACCGTGCCGAAAGGCTTCCTCGCGCCCGATCGCGGCGGCCATTTGCGCGGCTTCCGCGGGGCCGGAGGAAAAGGAATCGAGGCGCAGCAGGGCCGGTCTCATACAGCATCCTCACGTTTCTCGATCCAGCCCGACAAGATTTGCAGGCTTTCGTCCTTGCGCGATTTCATCAGCTCCTTGAGCCGTCCGACCGGATCACCGTCCTCTGCTCCGACGGGCCGGAAGTCGATCTCGGGGACGACATTGGCGATGGCCGGGGCCGGCGCGCCGTCGGCCCGGGCGGCTTCAAGGGCTGGTGGCGGTTCAGAGCGGTCCAGCACGGCCTGGCCCGGATGGCCTGCGGATTTCGACCTCAGCAGCGGGCGCAACAGGAACGCCGCCAGCGCCAGCGCGAAAAAGCCGACCAGGGCGATGCGGATCAGCCCGTTCAGGTCCAGCTTCGACAGGAAGCCGCCGGTACTGGCCAGGGTGCCCGCCTCGGAAAGCGAGGCGAAGGGCAGCGATTTCACCGTGATCGCATCGCCCCGCGCCTCGTCGAAGCCGACGGCCGAGGCGACGAGTTCGCGGATCGCCTGAAGCTCGGCCTCCTCGCGCGGGACCAGGGCGATTTCGCCATTGGCCTCGGTCCGGGCGACGCCGTTCACCAGCACGGCGACCGTCAGGCGGCGGGTGGCGCCGGGCTGGCGCGTCACCTCGCGCGTGACCTTGCTGACCTCGAAATTCGAGCGCTGGCGGGTCTCCGACCGCGAGGAACGGCTTTGATCGCCGGCACCGTCCTGTCCCTCGGGCAGGTTCGAGGCGGCGGTGACCGCGCCCTGCTGCGAATTGGTGCTTTGATCGGCGGTTTCCTCGCTTTCCTGCGAGATCAGCGCGCGTTCCTGCGGGTCGAAACGCTGCTCGGTCAGCAATTCGGATTCGTTGACCACGTCCAGATGCAGCTCGACGATGGCATTGCCGTGGCCGACATGCGCGGCCAGGATGCGTTCGACATTGCGCTTCATCTCGGCCTCGCGATCCTCGCCGGCGAATTCCTCGCCCGAGGAGATCACGCCGCGCTCGCTGTCGATCACCGCCACCCGGTCCGCCGACATGCCCGGAACGCCAGAGGAAACAAGGAATTTCAGTGCTTTGGCTTGGCCGCGGTTGATCGGCGTGCCGTCGGTCGTCAGGGTGACCGAGGCGGTCGCCTCGGCCTCGCGCCGATAGCCGCGGCCGCTGGGGACGGCCAGATGCACGCGCGCCGCCTTGACGTTCGGCAGGGCCAGGATGGTGCGCGCCAACTCGCCCTCCTTGGCGCGCCAATAGGCGGCATCGAACATCTGCGAGGTGGTGCCGAAACCCGACATGCCGTCGAGAATCTCATAGCCCATGCCCCCGGCCGAGGGCAGCCCCTCGCCGGCCAGTGCCATGCGCAATTCGTCCCTGCGGCTTTCTGCGACCCAGATCGAATCGCCCCGGATCTCATAGCGGATGCCGGACTTCTCGACTGCGGCCATGACGGCGCCGGATTGCTGGGGATCGAGCCCGGAATAGAGCAACGCCATGCCGGGCCGGCCCGCCATCCAGGACAGCCCGGCAATGGCGGCAAATGTGAACAGGAAGGCCGCCATCAGCGTGGCCCTCTGCCTTGCGCTTCGTTCGCGCCAGTAGTCCAGCAGCTTCTGCAAAACCGTCCCCTTCGAATCGCCGTGATCCTCGTCACGACCGTCATGGCATGGGGGCGATTAAGAATTGGTTAGCCCGCGAGTGATATCCAGACCCCGGACGGATGGAGAATCACCATGACCGATGTCGCCGACATCAACGCGGAAAGAAAACCCGGCGGGAGGATCGGCCGCATCCTGTTGCCGCTGGGCTTGGCCCTTGTCCTGGGCGGCGCGGGTTTCGCCACGACCTGGCTCGGCTTCTGGTCGCCGGTGTCGCTTTTCGCAGCGAAGGAACAGGCCGCCGAGGCCGTGGCCGCGCCGGCCGTGGCCTTCGTCGATATTCCCCAGATCGTTCTGACGCTGGCCGGGCCGGGGACGCGGACCCTGGTGATGACCGTCAAGATCGAGACCGATCAGAGCCACCGGGCCGAGGTCGAGCATCTGACCCCGCGCCTGCTGGACAGTTTCAACAGCTTTCTTGCCGATATCGACCGTGCGGCCTTCGAGAAGCGCGGAATACTGGACATCGTCCGGGACGAACTGGCGACTCGCGCCGTCTTCGTCCTGGGCAAGGAGGCCTTCACCGATGTCCTCATCACGGAGTTCAGGATCCAATGACGGTTGCGCAGCTTCTACAGGTCATTCTGATTGCCTTCACCATCGGGCTATCGGGATTCTGCTTCACGCTGGCGCGGCGGCTGCGCAAGCTGAACGATCTGGAAACCGGCCTGGGCGGCGCCATCGCCGTCATGACCAGCGAAATCAGCCGGCTGGAAAAATCTATCCTGCTGGCCAAGGCGGAGGCCACCGCCGCCACGCAGGCGCTTGCCGACGAGATCGAGCGCGCCAAGCAGGAGCGCGCCTTCTGGATGTTGCAGCAGAAATTCGCCGCGGCCGGCCCGCCGCGGCCTGCCCGTCTGCAACGCCGCCGCCGGCGCGAAGGGGCGGTGGCCGATGCGTAAGCCGATCCTGTCGCTTCTGGGCGGCGTGATGATCCTGGCCGCGGCCGGCCAGGCGGTGATGCTGATGGACGGGCTGTCGCGGCTGTCTGCACATGCCGAACCCTCCGAGCTGATGGCCGGCTGCACCGACGTTCCCGAGGCCGTGGCCCTGGCCGAGACGCTGCGCGAGCGTGCCCTGCGCATCGACCGCTACATGCAGGATATCGACCGCCGCAAGGCCGAGCTCGCCTTTGCGGAAAAGCAGCTTACCGGGCGGCTTGTCGAGCTGCGCAAGCTCAAGCGGCAGATCGCCCAGGGCAATCAAGGCCAGAGCCAGGCGCAGAACGAGGATATCGCCCGCCTGATCGCGGTTTATGACCAGATGAAGCCGGAACAGGCGGCCATGGTCCTGTCGAATCTGCCTCCCGATTTCGCCGCGCAGATCCTGGCCCGGGTCCAGCCGGAAACCGGCGCACGCATCATGGCTTCGGTCGAGCCCGGCCATGCGGCGGTCCTGACCTCATATATGGGCGCCATCAGGGCAGCCAGGAAGCAGGTAGAATAATGTTCGGCATGATCGGCATCGTCGTGACCTTCGGGATGGTCTTCGGCGGCTACATCCTGGCAGGCGGAAAGCTGGGGGTGATCCTGCATTCGCTGCCCTTCGAGCTGATGATGATCGGCGGGGCGGCGATCGGTTCGTTCCTGCTCTCGAATGAGACGGCAGTCATCAAGCAGGCGCTGGCCGGCATCGGTCGCTCGCTCAAGGGGCCGCGCTGGCACGAATCCGACGTGCAGGACGTGCTTTGCCTGCTGTTTCAACTGCTGCGGATCGCCCGCGCCAGCCCGGTCGAGCTGGAGGAGCATATCGAGAATCCCGAATCCTCGCCGATTTTCCAGGCTTACCCGCGGATACTGGCCGACGAGCATGTCGTGAACCTGATTGCCGATACGCTGCGCTCGGCGAGCCTGAACTACGATGATCCCTATCAGGTGGCAGATTTTGCATGATTTTCACGATTATTCATACGGTTAATGGATTGTGTCCCGGCCTCTGGGGTGGCGTGTCCCATTTTCACACCTCCCCCATAACCAGGCGGACGATTTGTTCACGGTCGGCGGCGCGGGTGTATCGTTCCACTTCTTTCAGCGTCAGATGCCCAGCCATCGCGGCAATCTGATGGACGGTCTTGCCGTTTTCGGCCCAGTAGACGCAGAAGGCTTTCCGCAGGCCGTGCAGTCTCGCTTTCATTCCCGCCGCCACCGCTGCATCCTCGAAACGCTGTCCAAGGCTCTGCGGTTGGTATGGCTTGCGCCACTTCGACAGGATGAACGTTGGCGAAATGTCCGGCGTCCGGGCGATGACAGCCCGCAGTTCCGGGGTGATGGGCACATAGCTGGGCACGCCGGTTTTTACCCGGTTGAAGATCAGCACGTTGCCCTTGATGTTGTGCCGGCCGATCACGGCCAGGTCGGCCCGCGCCGCGCCGGTATATAGGCCGAGGTCGAATATCAGCCGCTCAACCGTCCCAACCTCCCATCGCTTGATGAACGCCGCGATATCGTCCGCGTCCGCAGTCGGAAGCTCATTCGGCACGGGCCGGTCGATCTCTATGCCAACCAGAGGGTTGCGGGCGATGAAACCGAGGCGTTTCACATGCTCGAACACCGGCCGAAGCGCCTTGAAGTCATTGACAGCCCCATGCCCGCCCTTGGCGTAAAGCGCGTTCTCGATATCGCGTGGAGTGATGGCAGAGAGCGGGCGATTGCCCTGGGCGCGCACATAACGCTTGAGGATCGCTTGCCGGGCTTTCCGGGTGCCTTCACTGTATTCGTTCAGCCACTTCCAGTTGCCGGATGTGTAAAGATCAACGGCCCAAGCGAATGTCCCGCTCTTGGGCGTGGAAGTGTCTGGCGGGCGATGTTCCCATCGAGCATGTTCGGCGCAGTAGGCGGCGAACACGCGCGGATCGGTAGGGTGTAGGCCATGCACCCCAAGCGAGATTTCTTTGTCGCCCCGGCGATAAGTGTGGAACCAGCGCCCCCGGCGCAGTTTCGAGCGGAGATAGGGCACGGTTTTCATGCGCCCTCCGCAGAGAACGGCTTGTTGTCCCAGTTGCTAACATGCTTGCGAGCTTCGGGATATTCGAAGGTGACGCCCTCCGGCCCCACCCGCGCGATTCGAGCGCCGGGATGAAGCGAAGCAACGACCTTATGCGCCTCCTGGATCTGGCGCTCGGTTGGCATGGAAGGGGCCGAGGGGCGGGACATCGCTATCCCTCCTCGCCAGTTGCCGGCTTGTCGCGCCAGACGCCACGCTTGGCCTCACGCTGCAACGCATCCACGCCGGCATAGGCTCGCACCACGCAGGCGTTCAGGATTTCCAGCACCGTCGCCACCTCATTGGTAATGCGCTCGGCATTGTTCCCGTCCGCGTCCATGAGGGCACAATGGGCAGCCGAGAGCAGGTCCAGCATGCGATCAAGGATCGCCGGGGCTTCGTCCGCCGGATCATCCTTGCAGAGCAGATCAGCAAAATCCCTCATGCCGCCACCTCGAACCGCTGGGGCGTATCGAGGCCATGCGCGATGGCGCTGGTGATCGAGGAAAGCGCCGTGGCGATCTCGATGCTGGTTTCCTGAAATTCCACGTCATCCGCCAGCGCGTTCAGCGCATCGGCCAGCGCCTGCGCCTTCACCGCGAAGGAATGCAGGCGGCCGAGATGGGCGTACAGAGCGGGCGACATGGTGCTGCCGCTCCCCTTGACTTCGTTGATGGTTTGGCCCATTTTCATGGTCAAGATCCTTTTCTCACAGGTTTAGGATTGCTTGAGACCGTCAGGGTGGCCGCCCTGGCGGTCTTGCTCGTTTCCGGCATCCCAGCCGATGGCCTTCCGCAGGTGAAAAACAATCTCTGCGTTCATCGACCGTTCATTCTGGGACGCCAGCACCTTGATCCGGTCCCGCATCCCGTCCGGAAGACGAATGATGAACCGATCAAGCTGGCCGCTAGGGTAGTCTTCTCGTTTCTTCAAAACCGACTCCTATCCGTTGGGTATGCAGGGACGCTACCCGTTGGATAGGTCTTGCGTCAATCTCAAAATACATCCAATGGGTATGAATGGCTGAAGAATCGACCCGTGCTTGGAAAGATCAGTATATGCTCCGCCTTCCGGACGGGATGCGGGACCGGATCAAGGCTGTTGCCGAGGCGAACAACCGCAGCATGAACGCCGAGATTGTCGCAACGCTTGAGGAAAAATATCCCGCACCGAAGCCGGAAAGCCGCCTGATATCGCGGCTACATCACCTTATCGACATATTCGATGACACTGTGATGAGTGACAAACTGTCGAATGAACGGCGCGAGCATATGCTTTCGCTGTTCAAGGATTCGATCGTGGATGTCATTGACCGCATGACGGAAGACGAATTAGCGCGCGTCCGGGCAGAGACGTCCTTTCCTGGCGAGCTTGACCAATTCGAGGACTGGCCTCCGCAACGCTGGCGCTCTGGCGGAACCGGCGATGCCATGGGCGGGCGAAGCTAGCCCTTCCTGCGCCTTCGCAGCTCATCCCGACAGGCCCGCGAACAGGTCACTTGCTCGATCCGGTGCGGCTTGAACACCGCCTGGCAGACCGGGCAGGTCTTGGGGTGCCGCTTGCGCCGGCTGGCCGCATAGCAGGGATGGGCACAGAATTTCCCGAAGCCTCGGAAGGTCTTGCCGCAATGCTGACAGGTCCGCCGCGTCTTCTGCATGTCTGCCTGCGCACGGCTCTGGCAAGGCTTGCTGCAATAGATCACGTCGCCGCGCGCCTCGGCCGGGATCGGGCCGCTGCACCACAGGCATGTGCGACCCTGCCGCGCCGCAATGCGTTCGGCCCGTGCCTGGGCGGTTTGCGCGGCCTGACGACAGGTCTTGCTGCAATACATGCGGTTCGCGGATGAACCTTCCGGCAACGGCCCGCCGCAATATTCACACTCGGCCGTCAGTCCGAATTGACCGCCATATGCACCGCCTGATCCTCCGACGCCTGCCGCATCCTCGTCATCCAGTTCGCATGGCTGGTGTTGCATAGCCGGCTGCAAAACTTGTAGTGCCCCTCGGGCAAGGGCTTGTGGCAGCGAACGCAGCGCGTCCGCTCGATCAGGGTTCCCGCTTCGATAGTCCATTCCGGCTGTCCTTCATACCAGTCGGGCCGCTCGGCCCCCACGCTGTTGAACACCTCGGCCATCAGGTCGCGCGCCATCAGGTCGGCCGAGGTCCAGCCCCAGCCTTGCAGGCAGAAATCGGCGCGCAGCCCCGCCCGCAGCGGCCCCTCAAGGCCGAAGATGGATGCCGTCTCGCCCGCCTCGAAAGCCAGGCGCACCAGCGCGGCCAGATCCTTGACCATGGCGTGAAACCGGCCGGCGCCGACGCGGCCGCGCAGGGCATCGCGTTCTCGGTTCCTTTCCCGGCGCAGCCGCCTTTTCATCTCGGGGGACATGACAAGCATCAGCGCGCCTCCGCCAGCATCTCAAGAAACGCGCGGTCTTGGCTTTCTCTCGGGTTTTCCTTGATCGCGTAGGTTCGCCCGTCGATTCTGGCTTTCCATTCGCTGGTGATGAGGCGGGTGTTCTCGCTGGCCCGAACCGTGATGATCGCCGGGTTCTTCGCTTCAATCCGGGCATGCATGACTTCCTCCCCGCCGCGCAACGGCAGGACATGCGCCCAGAGCGTGAATTGCGGATCATACCCTTGGATAATCCTCCCGTTCGCATCCACTTCCTTGCGCGGTTTCAGGAACTCGGCCCGGTTCGTCAGGCTATATGCGCCGTTCCTGCCCATCAGTCTGCCCAATCGATGAATTGCAGCGCATCCTTGACGGTGGCCGGGTCAAGCCCCGCCTCTTTCGCCTGCGCCATGGCCTGAAGCATCGCCGACAGTGCCCGCGCCTTGCCGCCGTGGTCATAAGCCTGCATCGGCCGCACCACGTCGATGGCGACGGGCGCGCCCAGCTTTTCGGTCGCTTCCTCGGCCATCAGGTTGACGATGGGTTGCAGCACCAGCTGCGCCAGGTGGCGCTGCGCCTCGCGCACCAGCGGGCCGGTGGTGGCCGGGTTGGTCAGGCCGGGCAGGATGCCGAATACGTTGTAAATCTCGCCCTTGGCCTCGGTCAGAAGCTTGTCGGCCAGCGTCTTGTCGAGCTGAGGCGAAAGCTGATCAGGCGACTGGCCGATGTTCGGGTTCATGCCGGCGGCCGTCGCCTGGGCGGTGCCCTCGATGACCAAGGACGCACCCCGGTTGCCTCGGAAGCTGCGGCGCATCAGGTCCATGTCTTCGGCCGAGCCCTCGGGAACCGGGATGATCTGTGAACCGATGGGCGCATCGCGGAACACGTCGCGCAGCGCCATGGTGATTTCGTCCAGCAGGGACGCCGACAGCTTGGCGCGGGCCAGCGGTGCCGATCCGGCCCATGGGGTGACGGCATCGCAGCCGATGCGGAAATGCAGCACCTCGGGCGCCAGCACGGTTTCCGACCGCCCGCCGCCGATCTCGGGCAGGCCGAGGCGATAGGCGCGCGGCTGGCCGTAGCGGGTGGACAAGGCCCAATCGGTGGCCGGGATCAGCCGGTCGCGGATCAGGAACAGGCATTCCCCCCGCAAGGCCAGTGCGCGGGCGCAGATCGCCATGCTGCGCCGGTCCAGCAGATCAGTGCCGGTCACGTCCGCCAGCGACAGCCCGCTTTCCCAGAGGCTGACCGAGGCCTGCACGGCCGAGGTCAGTTCGGCCAGGCCGGAGCCGCCGGCAATCCAGGCCTCGCGCGCCGCCATCAGCGCGGCGGTATAGCCCGGCTGCACGGCGCGGGTTTCGACCGGCTTGCGGCGGAAAAAATCCATCAGCCCCATGTCAGAGCCTCCAACGGTTCAGGTGATGCGTGACGATGCGTTCCGCGTCATCGCCCACGGGCTGCCATTCCCGCGCCTCGATCTGGGCTTGCGAATAGGCCGGCCGGGTGACGGCCGAGACCTCGAACAGGTCCGCCGCCGTGATGGTGCGCAGCGTCCCGGCCGCGCGCCGCTCGATCCGTTCGCCGCCGCGCTGGACGCGGAAACCGGGCGACAGGCCACGGATCAGGCCCGAGGCATGAGCGGCAAGGAAGTCCCGCGCCCAGCTGGTCTGGCCGTCAATCGTGGCCTCGATCTCCAATGCGGCATCGGTGTCTCGCAGCTGCAAGGTGCCGGCCGCGCGCGATGCCAGCGGGCGGTTGAAGTCATGGCCGGCCAGCAGGTGGATATCCTCGCCCCGCTCGATCCGGTCTGCGAAGGCGCGGGCGGCGATGACCTCATACCGCCCGGCTGCCAGTTCGGTTTCCGCGCCATAAGGGAACGTCGCCCGAAGGCGGGTTGCCCCGCCCTCGCTGCGCAGTTCCAGCGCCCCGAGCGACGCCCCCCACAGCATCAGGGTTCCCCGATGCCGGTCAGGATGCGGGTCTGCATCCCACGCGGCACGGTGAAATCGGCCGTGACCAGTGCCGTCAGCACCAGCTGGCCCGATTGCGCCTTGGTGTAGGGATCGCGGATCAGGTCCACGCCGCCATAGATGCCGAGATAGCCCGGCGCGATGCCCTGCACGGTCGCGGTCAGGATCGCGGTCTCAAGGGGGATCACATTGCTGATCGCCGGGATGGCAATGTGCTTGGTCAGGCGGTCCCATTCCGAAACGGCGGTGCCGGTGATCAGCGCATCATCCAGCTCGGCCCAGATCGCCGGGCCGAAACCCAGATTGACTTGGGCAGCCGAGGTGATCGCGTTGGCCTGCATGAAGGCCACCACCTGCGCCCGGAATGCCGCCCAGGTCGCAGCCGCGCCAACGGCGGTCGAGGCAATGCCATAGGTCGCCGCGCCGGGGATCATGCCCAGAGGCTGGCCGGCCGCGCCGGAACCGTTCACCACCACGCGGTCAAGCTCGGTGCCGATCACCGCGTTCAGGTCGCGGCGGATGGCCGATTCCAGCCCTTCGCCAGCCTGTTTCAGCGCCTTGCGGCTGATGACCATCTGCGCCCCGCCGGTCTGGTCGGGGTTCAGGCTGCGTTCCGAGGTCTGGTATTCCGAGGCCGCGCCGACATTGCCCAGCTCGGTGGTCTGCCAGCCGAACACCGCGCCGGCGGTCGCAACCGGGAATTCCAGCTCGCCCGAGGTGATGTTGATCGACTGGACGCCGAGGCGCGAAGCCACCGAAGCCGGGAACAGCCGGTCGATTACCGGGCGGATGGTTTTCGGGTTGATCTGGTCGGCCGCGACGGTTTCGCCAGCGCGGGTTTCCAGAGCCGCCAGCGGGACCGGGACGCCCTGATAGCCGCCCTTGCTGCGCAGTTCGTCCACGACTTCCTTGGTCGCGCCCGACAGCGCCCGCCCTTCGTCGATGGCAAGCGCAACTTGGCGCAGTTCGAAGCGGCCGACCAGTTCGGCATATTCCCGGTCCGACCGGGTTTCCAGATCGGCCCCGGCCTCGCGGCGCTCGGTATCTTCCGCGATCAGGGCGGCACGATACCGGGTTTCGTTGGCGCGATATTCCGCGTCCAGCGTCTCCATGGAGCGGGTTTCGTCCTCGGTCGGGCTGTCCTTGCCCACCAGACCCGCCAGAGCCTGCCGGATTTCCGACTGGCGACGGGCGATTTTGACACTATCCAGCATGTGATACCTCATGTTGCCGGGTTTGGGTTCGTCGCCAGATCGGCAACGGCTTGCGCCCAGGCATCGCGCTCGGGCGACCGGATCGGCGCGGGGTGGCCGCATTCGATCCGGGTTTTCTTGGTGTGGCAGGAGCTGCACCGCGTGGCGCAGTTGGCCGGGTCGAAGGCCAGTTCGGGATTGCTGCGCACCGGCTTGATGTGGTCGATTTCCAGCCGGCCGCGCTTGGTGCCGCAATCGACGCAGGCCCATCCGTCGCGTTCCAGCACGATCTGGCGCAGCACCTGCCAGCGTTTGGTTTTCAGGACGGGCCGGGAATGGCGCCGCCATTGGTCGCGCTTCATGCCCATGCCGCCCTCGCTTTCCGGGTCGGTGCGGCCTGCATCCGCGCGCCCTGGGCAACCGCCAGCACCGAAGCCGCTGCCGCGTCGATGCGGCCGAGGGCGCGGCCCTTCGCGAGCTTGGCGTTGCCGGCCGGATCGATCAGGGTCACGGCATCCGCGAAGGCGAAGCGCAGCAGCAGCGACGGCACGACCTTCACGTCGCCGTCGAACAGCGCCCGGCGGAACCGCTCGATATCCTCGGCCCCGTCCTTCCAGCCGAAGCCGCGCCAGATGAACGGGACGCGGGCGAGGCCGGCGCCGTTCATGGCCTCGGCAAATTCGGCATGGCGGAAACGGTCGCCGACGATGCAGGCGGGCTGGATACCGTCCAGCTGTCGCACGATCTCGGCCAGCCACGGGCCGGGCGGAACCGTGTTCTCGCCCATGACCGACAATTCGCCGCGCTCGTGCATTTCGACATAGCGATGGGCGACGGCATCGGCCGCGCCGCGATCCGCCAGCGACGGGAAGGCCGGGAAGGTGCCGAGGGCTTCCAGCCGTCCGGTTTCCGGCCAGTAGAACGCCGCCGCCGACATGGAGCGCGAGCCGCCCAGATCCACGCCGAGAATACAGATGCCTTCGCGGGGCGGCAGATCCTCGGGCGCGACCTCGGCCGAAAGCCATTCGTCCACCGTGACCAGCACCGACCGATTCTCGATCGACACGCGCTCGTTGCGGTTCAGGTTGCGGAAGCTGGACAGGGCCGCGCCGCCGCGGGCGATGGCGGTCTTTGCCGCCGACAGCAGCCATTCCGGGGTCGAGCCGATGCCCTCGGCCGCGCCGGGGTTCGCCAGCAGCAGGCTTTCCAGATCGTCGGCCGGCAGGCCGAAGGGCGGGCGATGCTCCTGGACGTAAGAACCGGGCGGCGGTTCATCCAGCCAGCGGGAAAAGGTGTTGGTGTCGTCGGGGGCCGAGGTCGAGATGATCAGCGCCCGGCCGTCGCGTTTGCCGAGGCCCGAGAGAATGGCGTTTTCGAGGTTGTCGCCCTTCTCGCGTTCCCAGGCGGCGCGTTCGTCCATGATCGCCAGCGTCGGGGCACCGCCGAGAATGGACTTGCCGTCAGCGGCGATGCAGCGCGCCAGCCCGCCGCCATTGCCGCCGAATTCGATCTCCAGCTTGGAGCCGCGCCGGATGGTGAACTGTGCCTGATCCGATTCCGGCAGGCCGTTGATGTAGCCCAGCACGAAATTGAAGGCGATGCGCGCCTGGTCACGGTTGCGGGCCGCGAAGATGATCTCGCGGTTCGGCTGCGGATCGTCCTGAAGCGCGCCGACCAGCTCGGCCAATGCGAGGCCCGCCGAAAGCGCGGTCTTGGCATTGCCGCGCCCGATGGACAGGACGCCGACCGTCACCCCCTTGGAAAAGGACCCTTTCACGAATTTTTTCTGGAAATTCGCCAGTTTGAGCGGTTTTCCGGCCTTTTTGCCCTCGGGAACGCGCAACAGGCCCAAAAACTGGATCGCCCGCATCGACGGCGATTTTCCCCGGATTTTTTCCAAAAGTGAGAGCGGAACACTCCGCCGCCGGTCCCCCGGCAAAACCGAAGTCTGGGCATTGGGACCATGCCCGAACAGGTCGCGCGCCGCGCCTTCCGTTCCCGTGATCATCTCTTTGCCTTCTCGCATCTAAGCTCTTGTTCCTGTTCTTCTCTTGTCCCTGCCCATCGGTTCAGACCCCGAGCGACGGTCAGGAAGCGGGTTAAAGGCCGGGGTTCAGAACCCAGCGTTCCCGCCCTGACCGCCGCGATCTTGACCTGCCCATTCGGACGAGCCCGTCGCTTAGGTCAGACCTGCCTTTCCCTCGGCCCGGTCCGCTCTCCCATGTTCGCCGCCGTGAGGGTGGCAGCGGGTTCCTGGGGCTTGGAGAGACCGCCGAAGCGGGATAGCTGCCCCTGCGGATTTCCACCGCACCGTGCGACTGTCGCCGCGCCGGTTTGCGCCTGAACCGTTCCGTCTGCTGCGCTTTAAGCCGCCGCGCATCGCTAACCCGTGAAAGCTCCACGGCGGCCGAGGCCCGCGCCATGCGGGCCGGTATGTTCAATCCTCGATCAGGTCAGGTTCATCCTCCCTGGCGACGGGTGGCAGCTCTGCCACCAGGCGGCGCATGACGGCCAACTGCCGATGGCTGGGCATCCAGCCCGGACGCTTGCGCGCCCTCTGGATCGACAGGGCAAACCCCCGCGCCCATTCGTCGGTGGCGTCCGCAATAACGCGGCGCCACCGGAACAGCAGCTGGTCAATGTCGGGATCGCCCGTGTATCCTCGCTCCGCGCTCATGCCCGCACCCCGCGATAGCGGCCGAGGATCCGGGCGAAGTGGGGCGACAGGCTGACGGCCTGCTTATCGACCGCGCCCCTGGTGTCGTAATAGACCGACACCTGGTCCAGCATCGCCTTGCGCAGATCGCCGGGAATGTCGCCGGCTGCATCACCGAACCCCGCGACATACTCGATGACGATTCCCCCCCGCGGCCTGGACCCGCTCAATCGAAGCGCGGGGCGCCGGCCGGTCATCACCGCATAGTCGTCGAACGCTTCCCCGTCCGCGGTGACGGTCACGGTTGACCAGTCCAGGAGCGGCGCTATCGGCAGGTTGAAGCTCATGGCGCGCGGCCAGCACGGCAAGGTGACGCGGATTGTCTGATTGATCAGCGCGATCTGCCCGTAATCCTCGGCTTCGCGCGCCACCGCATCAATCGCATTGACGAAATCGGCGTTGTCATCATCGAACAGGACGCGCGTATGGTTCTTGGCCTCTGTCAGGTCCAGCACCGGCTCGGGCGACCTCGAAATCCGCTCGACGTTCATGCCGCCTCCTCCCCGCTGACATGCGACAGGAAGGCCACCTGATCGGCCGGGGGCAGTGCCTCGTAGCAGGCCAGCGCATAGGCCTTGCGCTCGGCCGTGCTGGCCCAGCTGGCCCATTCCCGCGCCTCGGTCATAAGGCCGTAAGGGTTCGGGATCGGATGGCCGGGCGACAGATGGGCGTGAATGATTTCGAGGAAACGCGCCGCGTCAGCGCCGCAGTTCAGCGCGGCATTGATCAGGTGACGGGCCGCGATCTGGCGCCGGGCATTTTCCTCGATCCGGTCGAGGAAGATCACCGCGTAGTCATGCGCCGGCCGGAACGTCGAGTGTCCCGAACGCTCTTCTAAGCTATTGACCTGCAAGGGGCTGATTTTGCCCGATGTGTCCCTTTCGCTTCCTTGATTTTCAAGGAAACTTTCGAGACTGTCGCAGTTCCTATCAGGTCGAGGAGATGCTTTCGCAGCGCATCGGCCTGATGAACGAGGAGGCCATGCATGCGCCGCATGCGTTGCAGAACATGGCGGACGCCTTGCCCGCCTTGGGAATCGTCGCCGCGGTCCTGGGCGTGATCAAGACCATGAGTTCGATCGATCAGCCGCCCGAGGTGCTGGGCAAGATGATCGGCGGCGCCCTGGTCGGGACGTTCCTGGGCGTGTTCCTGGCCTATGCGATCGTCGCCCCCTTCGCCCAGCGGCTTGGGGCGGTGACGAAGCAGGACCAGGCCTTTTACGACGTGATCAAATCCGTCCTGGTGGCCGGCCTGCATCAGCATGCGACCAATCTTTGCGTCGAGGTGGGCCGGCAATCCGCGCCCGATCATGTCCGCCCCTCGTTCGGCGACCTCGAGAACGCGCTGCGCGAGTTGAAGAGGGCGTCGTGATCGCGGTGCTGATTCTGTCCGCCGCGCTGGCCGCCGAACCTGCCGGGGACGCGGCGCCGACCCGCGACGGCATGATCCGCGATGCGACCGAGCGGCTGCTTTATGGCGAGCCGCTGCCGGCGGACCTTGAGGACCGGTTGATGCGGCTGGCGCCGCCCGACCGGATCGAGGTGCTGATCTTTCTCAGGCGGTCGGGCATGCTGGCCGGCCCGGCCTGGACCACCGAGCGCCTGCTTGCACCCGCAAGAATTCAAGGAGCCCAGGAATGACCATGGCCGAGACGACCTCGGGTGCCGGCCGGGCGGCGCGGCCGCTGGTCATTACCGGGATTCTGCTGCTGATCGTGCTGTCCATGGTGATCCCCATGCCGGCGCGGCTGCTGGATCTGGGAATCGCGCTGTCCATCGCCAGCGCGACCCTGATCCTGGTGATGGCCTCGCTGGTGGAAAAGCCCACCGATTTCCAGGCTTTCCCGGTCCTGCTGCTGGTCTCGCTGCTGATCCGGCTGTCGCTCAACATCTCATCGACCCGGCTGATCCTGACCGATGGCCAGAACGGCACCGCCGCCGCCGGCCATGTCATCGAGGCCTTCGCCGAGTTCGTGGCCGGCGGCTCGCTTCTGGTGGGGCTGACGGTCTTTGCCGTGATCACGGTGGTGAACTTCATGGTCATCACCAAGGGCTCGGGGCGCATGGCCGAGGTCTCGGCCCGTTTCGCGCTGGATTCCCTGCCCGGCAAGCAGTTGGCCATCGACGGCGACCTGAACTCGGGGGCCATCGACCATGACGAGGCCAAGCGCCGCCGTGCCCGCGAACAGCGCGAGATCAGCTTTTTCGGCTCGCTTGATGGGGCGTCGAAATTCGTCAAGGGCGATGCCATCGCCGGCCTGGTCATCACGCTGATCAACCTGTTCGTCGGCCTAGCCGCTGGCGTGCTTGTGCATGGCATGCCGGTGGGGGAGGCGATGACCACCTACTCCAAGCTGACCATCGGCGACGGGCTGGTCAGTCAGGTTCCGGCGCTGATCACCTCGATGGCCGCGGCCCTGCTGCTGTCCCGGGGCGGCGCGACCGAGACCACCGCCGATCTTCTGTCGCAGCAATTCCTCAGCAACTGGCAGGTACCCTTCATCTGTGCGGTCGGGATGCTGTTCATCGGGCTGGTCCCAGGCATGCCGACACTGGTTTTTTTCGGCCTGGCTGCGGTGCTGGGCGTGGCGGCCTGGTTCATTCGCGCCCGGCAGGAAACGGCCTGCCCGGAGGATGTTGCCGCGGCAGAACCCCAACTCGCCGCTTCGGCGCAGACCCGCATCGGCGACGTGCTGGATACCGATGAGATCTGCGTCGAGATCGGCGCCGGCCTGATCCTCAGTGCGCTGGATCCGGTGCGCGGGCTGGGCCAGCGCATCACCAATCTGCGGCTGCATGTCGCCCGCGCCTATGGTCTGATCCTGCCCGATGTCCGCATCACCGACGGCACCGGCTTCCAGGAGGGCGAATATGTCATCCGGGTGCAGGGCGTGGTGCGCGGCAAGGGTGTCCTGCGGCCGCATGGGGTGCTGGCGCTCGGCGGGGAAACCACGCTCGAGGGACTGGATGGCGAAAGCGTGCGTGAGCCGGTCTATGGCAGCGCCGCGCGCTGGATCGCGTCGGAATGGCAGGACGAGGCGGCGATCGCCGGCGCCACCGTCGTTACCCCGATGGAGGTTCTGTCCACTCACCTGATGGAGGTGGTCAAGACCAATCTGCCCGCACTTCTGACCATGTCCTCGATGCAGCGCATGATCCGCGAGCTGTGCAGCGTTTCGGACGAGCACCGTGCCCAGCTCAACCAGCGCTTCTTCGACAGCATGGTGCCGGACAAGGTGACGCCCGAACTGCTGCTGGCTGTTCTGCGCGGCTTGCTGGAGGAGCGGATCTCGATCCGCAACCTGGTGCTGATTACCGATGCGGTGCATGAGGCGCGTAGCGCCGCCACTCCCGAGGCCGTCTATGAACAGGTCCGCAAGCGCCTGCGCGGCCAGATCACCGAGCAGTTCCTGGACCTGGAAGGCCGTCTCGAACTGTTGCAACTGCATCCGCAATGGGAGGCCGAGATCGCCCGCGCCGAAGCCGAGGGCACCAGGGCGGGGGCCGGCGCCATCCCGCAGATCCAGAAACGGCTGATCGATGCCGTGCAGGCCACCCTGGGCGAACTGCCCCCCGGGCTGGAGGTGGTTCTGGCGGTGGCCGATCACCGCCGGCGCTTGGTGCGGATGATGCTGTCTTCGGCGGGGATCGCGACGCCGGTTCTGGGGCTGGACGAGATCGATCCGGCCGCACAAGTCCGGCTGCGGGGAGTGGTCGGCCCATGACCCAGTGGCTCGCGGATCCGCGCATGGCGACCATGCTGGTCGCGCTGCTGCTGACCTATTGCCGGGTGCAGGCCTGCTTCCTGATGCTGCCGGTTCTGTCCGAGCGCGCCATGCCGGTCAGGATACGCGCGGGGCTGGCCATGGCGGTCACCCCCCTGCTGGCGGAGCAGGCGCGAGCCGTAGGCGAAATCGACGGCTTGCTGCAACTCGCCGCCCTGGCGGGGGCCGAGATCCTGTCGGGCCTGGTGCTGGGCGGGCTGGTGCGGCTGTTTGCCGTTGCGCTGGACATTGCGGCGACGGCCATGGCCGCCACCGCATCGTTGTCGCAGCTGGTCGGCGGCGCCAATGAATATTCCCCGCATCCGATCGGCAACCTGCTGCATCTGGCCGGGTTGGCCGTCCTGATGGCTCTGGGGTTTCCTGTGCTTGCCTGCGATCTCTTGCGCGAAAGCCTGGTGCTGCGGCCCCTTGGGGACTGGCCGCAGATTTCCCAGCTTTTGCCCAGCGCGGTTGCGCTGGTCCGGCAGAGCTTTGTTCTGGCCATGCTGCTGGCGGCCCCGTTCATCCTGGGCGGTTTCCTGTTCCAGGTTCTCTCGGGCATGATCAGCAAGGTCATGCCCACCCTGCCGGTGATGTTCATCACCGCGCCCGGCGCCATCCTGCTGGCGTTGCTGGCGCTGGCCGTGCTGGCGCCCTCGATCCTCTCGGTCTGGGCCGATGCGGTGCTGGACAGGATGGGAGCGCTGCTGCGATGAGCCAGGAAAGCAGCGATGACAAGCAATTCGACGCCACCGAAAGCAAGCTGCGCAAGGCGCGGCAGGAAGGCGACGTCCCGCGCTCGACCGAGCTGCAATCGGCGCTGATGTATCTGGGCTTCTGGTTCGCGGCGCTGTTCGCCACGGCCTGGGCCGCGCCGGCATGGATCGCCATGGCGGCGCGCGCGCTGGGCGGGGAGCCATGGCCCGATGCCGAAGGGCGCGCCGTCACCGACCTGGCGCGCGCCCTGGCGGGGCAGGCCGGGTTGGCGACCCTGGCCGGCGTCGCGATCATGGCGTTGCCGATCCTGCTTGGCATGGTGGCGCAACGTTCGATCGTGCTGACGCCCAAGAAGCTGCTGCCCGATTTCAAGCGCATCAATCCGGCCAAGAATGCCGCGCAGAAGTTCGGGAAGAGCGGGCTGGTCACCTTTGCCATCTCGCTGGGCAAGGCGCTGCTGGTCGGCCTGGGGGGCTGGTTTCTCTACGTCTCGCTTCTGTCCTGGCTGATGGCCTCGGGGGCCATGCAGGATCTGCAATGGGTCGAGGGGCTGGGGCTGATCCTGCGCCGGGCGGTGCTCTTGGCGCTGGGGATCGGCGCGGTTTTCGCCGTTATCGACCTGATCTGGAAGCGGCTCGAATACCTGAAGCGACACCGCATGTCGCGGCAGGAGATGCAGGACGAACACAAGGAAAACGAGGGCGACCCGCATCTGAAGGCGGCGCGCCGGCAAAAGGGCGTGGACATCGTTCTCAGCACCATGCTGGCCGATGTCCAGAAGGCCGATGTCATTATCGTCAACCCGACGCATTACGCCGTGGCGCTCGAATGGAAGCGCGGCAGCGGCCGGGCTCCGGTCTGCCTGGCGAAAGGGGTCGACGAGGTTGCGCGCCGCATCCGCGAACGTGCCCAGGACCATCGGGTGCCGATCTGGTCCGATCCGCCCTGCGCCCGCGCGCTGCATGCGACGGTCGAGATCGGGCAGGAGATCAAGGCCGAACATTTCGCCCCGGTCGCCGCCGCCATCCGCTTTGCCGAGGCGATGCGCAAGAAGGCCCGCGAGGGCTGGGGCGGCTTGCCCCGCCGCAAGGAGAGGACATGAGGCGCGACCCCGATGCGCTGGCCAGACTGGAGCGGATAGCCCGATTGAAGGCGGATATGGAGCTGCGCCGGCTGGCCGCGTTTCGCGCGCATGTCGAGGCGGCGCGTCACCGCATCGACCAGCTCGAAGCCGAACTGGAGACGATCTATCGCTCGGATCGGCCGTTCTCGATTGCCGAGGCGCGACTGACCAATGCCCTGGCCGGTGAGCGGAGTCGGGCTCTGCTGGCCGCCGAGGAGGAACTGGCCCGGCTCCTGCCCGGCTATGAATTGGCCCGGCAGGCCGCCGCGCGCGAATTCGGCCGCGGCGAGGCCGTGCATGCGCTGCGCCAGAATCTGATCGCACGGCGGCGGCAGGACCGGCTGCGACGAGGCGGCGGGTGACGGCACAGGCGCGCAGCGAATGGCGCGGTGGGCGACATGGCATGCCCGGCGGCGGATGCCGGACGGGACGGGTGGCCGTCGCCACTCAGGCGGTTTCGGCGCCGGCCAGCCGCAGTCGGTCGAAAGAACGCGGCCATCGGATGGATATCTGTCCTGGCCAGCATGGGATGGTGGCGCCTGCATCTGTCGGTGGCGATCTTGCCGCGCCTGCATCGAAGGGCGCTGCGGGGGCCCGGACCGCCGGGCGACCGGCGCTGCCTTGCGCGGCAGGTTTGTCGGGGGGTTATACTTTTTCGGCATAACCGCCTCGTGTGATCCGGGGATCGGAGGCCGCAACTCCGTCCCGCCGGCCGTGGCGGTCCGGCCGTGGCCGTCCGGCTTCCGATCGGGGGGGCGGGGGGCCCGTGCCGAATCGCGACCGGTGCTGCCGTCTTTTTTGTTGCCGGCGGAACCGCCGAGTTGGTCGTCCCCCGTCACGGCGCGGCTATGGGCGGCCGAATCACGGAAACGGCATGTCTGCCCGGCGGGATTTCGCGGGCTTGGTTCCCCCGGCTCAGCATCATTGCGGCGGCGCGGATGCAATGCGCATCGCCGCGGTTCATAAGCAAAAGCAGCGATTTCCCAGGCTTTTCGCCGCCCGCGTCATGGGGCCGTCCGGGGGCCGGCGATTCCCCATTGCTCCGCCGGGAGGGCTGGGGCAATCAAGTAGGCGAAATTTAGACATATTGGGCTTCACATCGCGCAGAGGCTTTGCAAAGAATCCGGTTTGCTTTATGAACGGGACAGCGCGATTTGCGGCAGCGTTACGGTATCTGTGTTTTGTCCTGCGGGCCTCGCGGGGCAAGTTAAGGAGTAGTGAGGGGGGGTGTTGCGGATGCCTAAGGCTCTTCCGGTAACGCGCGGTCGCAAATTCCTACAGGTGCTGGAGGGCGCCCGGACGATATTTCTGCGCGATGGGTTCGAAGGGGCAAGTGTCGATGACATCGCCCGCGAGGCGAGCGTGTCCAAGGCGACGCTTTACAGCTATTTCCCCGACAAGCGCGTCATGTTCATGGAAGTCTTCCGCAACGAGCTTGCGCGCGAGGCCGCCGATGCCAGCGCCCTGATCGAGGTCGAGCTGCCGGTCGAACAGGTGCTGCCCTTCATCGTCCAGATCATTTCGGCGCATATGATTTCGGAATTCGGGCTGCGCATTTTCCGGGTCAGCGTGGGCGAGGCGGAACGTTTCCCCTCGCTCGCGCAGGAATATTACGAAGCCGGGCCGGCGCTGCTGCGCCAGCAACTCATCGGCTATTTCGAACGCTGCGTCCAGCGTGGCGAATTGCGCATTCCCGATCTGGAACTGGCTGCCGATCAGCTTATCGAACTGGCCGGGGTCACCATTCACGACCGCGCGCTGTTCCTGGGCCCGCAATCGGTGGACAAGGAGCTTTTGCGCAAGGTGAACCGCAGCGCGGTGGCCATGTTCCTGGCCTGCTACGGCAACGGCCGAAATGCGCTGATCGAAGCGGCCGAATAGGCGCAATCCGGCGCGGTTTCGCTGCAACGCCGGGCCTTATTCATCGCCGGGCCGCTTCTCATTTTCCAGCCGCACCCTTATGATGCCGCGCCAGAAATTCCCTCACTGGATGATTGCCCGATGACCCGAGCCCTGATCGCGCTTCTTGCTCTTGCCCCCCTTGCCGCTTGCGCCCCGGCCTATGCGCCGGCGCCCGAGCCGGTCCCGGCCGTCGCGCCGCTGCCGCCCGTGCCGGTGGCCGGTGTCAGCGGGCTGGAATCGCGCGAGCCCGACGCCTGCCATGCCAAGAACTATGTCTCGGCCCTGGGCCAGCCTGGCAGCATCATTCCCACCCTGGGCGTGACCCGCGACTATCGCGTCGTCGAATATCGCGGCATCGAGCCGCAGGAATACGATCCGCTGCGCATCGTCTTCCGGCTGGATGCGGCAGGCAATATCTACAATATCGATTGCGGCTGACGGATGCGGTGGATCGGACGAATCCTGATGCTCGCGCCGCTTTGCGCGCTTGCCGCCTGTGCCGAGGCGCCGCCCCCGGCATCGGCACCCCAGCCCGGGGCCGATAGCTGCAATGCCGCGTCGTTCCGCGGTCTGGTCGGCCAGCCGCGCGAGGTGCTGGACAGGATGACCTTGCCTGCCGGCACCCGCATCATCGGTCCGCGCGACGCGGTGACGATGGACTTCAGCCCCGGCCGGCTGAATTTCGAGATCGGCGAGAACGGCCGGATCGCCAAGATCGGCTGTTATTGACACGCATGGCCGCGGCGGCGGATCGCCGCGCCCATATGCGGCGGGCTTGCGGCATGACGAGGTCCCAGGCCGCCCGCCCTGGCGGTTTTGGGACAGGGACACGCCCCATTCCCCGCCCGCCTTTCGCGGTATCCGTCACGGTATGGCGGCCGTTCCGGCTGGGCCGCATCCGGCTTGACCCGTCCCATGCGCCGGCCGTATCGGCCGATCCGGCGAGGGCCGTGCCCTGCCTCGCGCCCTGGCCGGGATCGCGGCTATGGACCGGCTGGGGCGGATGTTCTAGACATTTCCCGGGGCAAGCGGACGGCCGGGCGCCGGTCCGAGAGGTTTCCGGAGGAGCTGGGGAATTGGCCACGCTGAAGGATGTCGCGCGCGCCGCCGGGCTGTCGATCACCCAGACCAGCCGGGCGCTGAACGATCATTCCGACGTGAACGAGATGACGCGCAAGCGGGTCAAGGCCGTGGCGCGGTCGCTGAACTATCAGGCCAACATCTCGGCGCGCAAGCTGGTGACCGGCCGCTCGGGCATGGTGGCGCTGGTGGTGCCGCAATCGACCAATCTGGCCCAGGACGGACTGTTCATCGAGGGCGTCGCCGGGCTGTCGGCGCAGTTCTCGGGCCGCGGCATGCAGTTCGTGCTGCATGTCATGCGCCAGCAGGAGCCGATCATCGAGGTTTACAAGCGCCTGATCGGCAATGGCGTGCTGGACGGGTTCGTGCTGTTCAGCCCGTCGGACGACGACCCGCGGGCGGCCTTCCTGCGGGAAAACGATATCCCCTTCGTCGTGCATGGCCGCATCGGCCCGGCGCCCGACCACGCCTATTTCGACATCGAGAACGAGGGCATCCTGTATCAGATGGCCAGCCATCTGACCGGGCTGGGCCATCGCCGCATCGCGCTGATCAACGGCCGGCAGGGGCTCAGCTTCGCCTCGGCCCGGCTGCGCGGTTATCGCCGGGCGCTGGAGCAGGCCGGCATCGCATTCGATCCGGCGCTGACCCGGCATGGCGAGATGACCGAGGCGCTGGGGCTGGTCTCGACCGTCGAGATGTTCCGCCTGGGCGGTCCGCCGCCGACCGCCATCCTCTGTAGCCATGTCCATATCGCCAAGGGGGTTTACAAGGCGCTGGAGGCGCTGGACCTGGGGATTCCCGGCGATGTCTCGGTCATGGCGCATGACGACCACCTGCCGGCGCTGCGGGCCTCGGCCTTCTTCCCGGCGCTCAGCGTCACCAAGGCGCCGCTGCGCGACAGTTGGGAGCCCCTGGCCGACTGCCTCGCCGGCCTGCTGGAGGGCCGGCCGCTCAAGGAATTGCAGCGCGTCGGCCCGCATGAGCTCATCATCCGCAACTCGACCGGCCCGGCGCCGGAATGAACAGCCAAGGACAAGCCATGACCCTTCCCGACCGTGCCGCGATCGAGGCGATGGACGCGCAGGACCCGCTGCGCCACCTGCGCGACGCCTTCATCCTGTCCCCGGACGAGGTCTATCTGGACGGCAATTCCCTGGGCGTCCCGACCCGCGCCGCGCAGGAGGAGTTGCTGCGCGCCGCCCGCGACGAATGGGGCGGCGAATTGATCCGCAGCTGGAACGGCGCTGGCTGGTTCGACCTGCCCATCGAACTGGGGAACCGCATCGGAAGGCTGATCGGCGCCGCGCCCGGGCAGGTGGTGGTGGCGGATACCACCTCGGTCAACATCTACAAGGCGCTGCATGCCGCCATGGGGCTGCGGCCGGGGCGCAAGACCATCGTCGCGGAAAGCGGCAGTTTTCCGACCGATCTCTATATCGCCGAGGGCGTGGTCTCGACCCTGCCCGGCGCGCAGTTGCGGCTGGAGGGCGTGGACGGCGCGACCATCGAGGAGATGTTGGACGCCGATGTCGCCGCCGTGCTGGTCAACCATGTGAACTACAAGACCGGCGAGCTGCGCGACATGGCCGCGCTGACCGCCCGTATCCACGCGGCGGGCGCCGTCGCCGTCTGGGATCTGTGCCACTCGGCGGGCGCGCTGCCGGTGGAACTGGACGCGGCCGGGGCGGATTTCGCCGTCGGCTGCACCTATAAATACCTGAACGGCGGGCCGGGCTCGCCGGCCTTCGTCTATGTCGCCCGCCGGCATCTGGGGCAGGCGCGCCAGCCGCTCAGCGGCTGGTGGGGGCATGCCCGGCCCTTTGCCTTCGAGACGGGCTACGAGGGCGATCCCGGCATCCGCCGCTTTCAATGCGGCACCCAGCCGATCCTGTCGATGCGGGCGCTGAAGGGCGCGCTGGCGATCTGGGATGGCGTGGACATGGCTCTGCTGCGGGCGAAAAGCCTGGCCCTGACCGACCTGTTCATCCGGCTGGTCGAGGCGCGTTGTGCCGGCCTGGGGCTGGAGCTGGAAAGCCCGCGCGACGGCGCCCGGCGCGGCAGCCAGGTCGCCTGGCGCCACGATCATGCCTGGCCGGTGATGCAGGCGCTGATCGCGCGCGGGGTGATCGGCGATTTCCGCGCGCCTTCGACGCTGCGTTTCGGCTTTGCCCCGCTCTACCTGCGCCATGTCGATGTGCTGCACGCGGTCGAGGCGCTGGAGGACGTGCTGCGCAGCGAAAGCTGGCGCGATCCGCGCTTCGCCATGCGCGCCGCGGTGACCTGAGGCGCTATCCGCCCGCCGGCGGGCAGAGCCGCACCTCGGTGCGCCATTCCGCGCAATGCCGGGCCAGTTCCTCGGGCAGGGGCTGGTCGGTGAAGATGGCGTCCATTTCGGACAGGCTGGCGATGCGGGCGGGCGCGGGGCGGCCGATCTTGGAATGGTCGGTGACCAGAAAGGTCCGGCGCGACTGGCGCAGGATGGCGCGGCTGACCCGCACCTCGGCCAGGTCGAAATCCAGCAGGTCTCCGTCATGGTCCAGGGCCGAGGTGCCGATGACCGCGTAATCCACCTTGAACTGCTCGAAGAACTGAGTGGTCAGTTCCCCCACCAGCCCGCCGTCCGAACGGCGCAGCGCGCCGCCCGCCACCATGATCTCGCAACCCGGATTGGCCAGCAGGATATTGGCGACGTTCATGTTGTTGGTGACGACGGTGATGTTGGAATGGTGGATCAGCGCCCGGGCCACCGCCTCGGTCGTGGTGCCCAGGTTCAGGATCAGGCTGCAATTGTCGGGGATTTCCGCCGCGCAGGCCGCGCCGATGGCCGCCTTGGCCTCGGCATTCATGCGCCGCCGCGCCTCGTAGCCCAGGTTGACCGCGCCGGCGCGCGGCACCGCCCCGCCATGGACGCGGTCCAACAGGCCCGCCCCCGCCATCTCGCCCAGGTCGCGGCGGATCGTCTGCAAGGTCACGTCGAAGCGTTGCGCCAGATCCTCGACCAGCACCCGCCCCTCGGCGCGGGCAAGCTCGAGGATCTCGTTCTGGCGTATGCTGAGGGCCACGGGGCGCGCTCCATCGGCTGGACCGCGATCACTTTATGCGATCCGGCCCGGCGCGCAAGCGTTCCTTGTGGGTCCGGGGGCCGGCGGCGATGTTCGTATCCCGGCGATCCGCCCGCAAACGAAAGCCGCTTGACCGGCTGCGGGCCGCGGTGCAGCCTGCGGGGCACCGCAAGACAGCAGGCCGCCATGACCCATATCCTTGCCATCGACCAGGGCACGACCTCGTCCCGCGCGATCCTGTTCGATGCGGGATTGCGCGTCGTGGCCAGCGCCCAGCACGAATTCCCGCAGCATTTCCCCTCCTCCGGCTGGGTGGAGCACGACCCCTCGGACCTTTGGGTCAGCGTGGCGGGCGTGGCGCGGGCGGCGGTGGAAAAGGCGGGGATCGGGCCCGCCGACATCGCCGCCATCGGCATCACCAACCAGCGCGAGACCACGCTGCTCTGGGACCGCAAGACCGGCCAGCCGCTGCACCGCGCCATCGTCTGGCAGGACCGCCGCACCGCCGATCTCTGCGACCGGCTGAAGGCCGAGGGCCACGAGCCGATGATCGCCGCCCGCACCGGGCTGCTGCTCGACCCGTATTTCTCGGGCTCCAAGCTGAAATGGCTGCTCGACAATATCGACGGCGCCCGCGCGCGCGCCAAGCGCGGCGAGCTGGCCTTCGGCACCGTGGACAGCTGGCTGATCTGGAACCTGACCGGCGGCCGCACCCATGCCACCGACGCCACCAACGCCGCCCGCACCCTGCTTTACAACATCGCCGAGAACCGCTGGGACGAGGAGATCTGCGCGCTCTTCGACATCCCCATGCAGCTTCTGCCCGAGGTGCGCGACTGTGCCGCCGATTTCGGCACCACCCGCGCCGACTTGTTCGGGCGCGAGATCCCGATCCTTGGCGTTGCCGGCGACCAGCAGGCGGCGACAGTGGGCCAGGCCTGTTTCGCGCCGGGGATGATGAAATCAACCTATGGCACCGGCTGCTTCGCGCTGCTGAACACCGGCTCCGAGATGGTCGTTTCGAAGAACCGGCTGCTGACCACCGTCGCCTATCGGCTGGCGGGCCGCACGACCTATGCGCTGGAGGGCTCGATCTTCATCGCCGGCGCGGTGGTGCAATGGCTGCGCGACGGGCTGGGGATCATCCGCTCGGCGGCCGAGACCCAGGGTCTGGCCGAGGCGGCGGATCCGGGGCAGGAGCTGGTTCTGGTGCCGGCCTTCACCGGGCTGGGGGCGCCCTATTGGCGGCCGGAATGCCGGGGCGCGGTCTTCGGGCTGACGCGGAACTCGGGGCCTGCGGAGCTGGCGCGGGCAGCGCTGGAGAGCGTGGGTTTCCAGACCCGCGACCTGTGGGAGGCGATGCGGGCGGACTGGCCCGGCGCGGCCGAGGGCGTGCTGCGGGTCGATGGCGGCATGGCGGCGAGCGGCTGGACGATGCAGTTCCTGGCCGACATCCTGGGCGCGCCGGTGGACCGTCCGGTGGTGACCGAGACGACGGCGCTTGGCGCGGGCTATCTGGCGGGGCTGCAAGCGGGGCTATGCCCACCGCCCGAGGAGTTCGCCCGCGCCTGGGCTTTGGAGCGCCGCTTCGAGCCCGCAATGGCCGAGGATGCGCGCGAGGCGCGATACGCCAGGTGGAAAAAGGCCGTGGACGCCACCATGGGGGTGGTATGAGCGCGTTTGCCTTTGCCCTGCCGGGCCGGGTGATCTTTGGCCGCGGCGAGGCGCAGAAGGCTCCGGCGCTGATCCGTGCCCATGGGCGGCGCGGCGTGCTGGTGCATGGCGCCGACCCGGCCCGCGCCACTTGGCTGCTCGACGCGCTGCGCGCCGAGGGCGCCGAGCTGCTGACCGTCGCCTGCGGGGCCGAGCCGACCCTGCCCATGCTGGAGGCGGCGCTGGCAGAGACCAAGGGCTTCGGTGCCGATTGGGTGGCGGCGCTTGGCGGCGGCGCGGCGCTGGACCTGGGCAAGGCGCTGGCGGCGCTGATCCCGGCGCCGGGCGGCATCATGGACCATCTGGAGGTGGTGGGCCGCGGCCTGCCGCTGGCCGTGCCGCCCTTGCCCTATGTCGCGCTTCCGACCACGGCCGGCACCGGGGCCGAGGCGACGCGGAACGCGGTGATCGGCCTGCCCGAGCATGGCCGCAAGGTCTCGATCCGCGACGAGCGCATGCTGCCGCGCCTGGCCATCGTCGATCCGGCGCTGACCGACCATTGCCCGCGCGCGGTGACGCTGGCCTCGGGCCTCGACGCGCTGGCGCAGGTGATCGAGCCCTATGTCTCGGCCCGCGCCACGCCCTTCACCGATGCGCTGACCCGCCCCGCCATCGCACCGGGATTGCGGGCGCTGGTGCGTCTGATGCAGGCCGAGGACCCGCAGGCGCGCGACCGCATGGCCTGGGTCAGCCTGTCGGGCGGTATCGCGCTGGCCAATGGCGGGCTGGGCGCGGTGCATGGGCTGGCCGGCGTGATCGGCGGCGTGACGCCTGCCGCGCATGGCGCGATCTGCGGCGCGCTGCTGGGGCCGGTGCTGGCGATGAATCGCACCCATGCCCCCGATCCCGCCCGCCTCCACGAGGTCTGCGGCGAGATCGCGGACGTTCTGGGCTGCGCCGCGGCCGAGGCGCCGCGGCGGCTGGCCGGCTGGGCGCGCGAGGCGGGGCTGCCGGGCCTGACCGGGCAAGGGCTCGACCCGGCGCGGCATCAGGCGGTGGCCGAGGCCTCGCTGGCCAGTTCCTCGATGAAGGGCAACCCCTTCGCCGCCACGATCCCGCAGCTCCGCGAGGTGCTGCGCGAGGCGGGCTGACGGGCAGCCCGCCCCCCGCATCCGCGCCGGGCCGGGGTCTCGGCGCTTCTGTCCGCGACGCCTTTCAGGAGTTGGCCTTGGACGACCGGCCACCTGTCTGGCGGCAGCATTTCCCACAAGACAAATTGGGCGATTCCGCTTAGGCTTCTGAAAAGGCGGGGTTCCTGGCGACGGCCGGTCGGCGTGATCTGGGGGGCGGAATGGTCGAACGGGCTACGGGTGAGGTGCGCTTCGCGGTCGTCCTATACGGCGGCGTGTCGCTGGCAATCTACATGAACGGCATCGCGCAGGAGTTGCTGCGCATGGTGCGCGGCAGTTCGGACCTGCCGGACGAGGAGCTGACCCCGGGCGAGCTGATCTATCGCCGGTTGTCGCGGGAACTTGCCGGCCCGCGCGGCGGGCGCAAGCGGTTCGTGATCGACGTCATCTCGGGCACCTCGGCGGGCGGGATCAACGGCGTGGCGCTCGCCAAGGCGTTGGTTGCGGGGGCCCGCGATATCGACATCCTGCGCGAGGCATGGACGGACAAGGCCGATATCGGCCAGCTGCTCAACGACCGGCAGGGCATCGCCGGCCGCCTGCGCCCGACCGAATCGCTGCTCGACGGCGGCCACATGTTCCAGGTTCTGCACGACACGCTGGCCCGGCTGACCGGCGACGGCCGGCCGCTGGCCGAGACGGTGGACCTGTTCGTCACCGCGACCGACCTGCGCGGCCGGCAGGCGCCGATCCACCTGACCGGCGCGCGGCTGGATGAAAGGGTTCATCGCAAGGTGTTCCATTTCGCCTATGACGGGGCGGGGCGCAACGATTTCGCCCCGGGAAACGAGGCGATGCTGGCCTTTGCCGCGCGCTGCACCTCGTCCTTTCCGGTGGCCTTTCCGCCGATGCGCTTTGCCGACATGCCGGCCGCGGCGCAGGATGCCCGCTTCGCCCGCTTCTTCGACCACGACCCGGATTATGCCGGCCGGCTGTTCGCCGATGGCGGCTATCTGGACAACCGGCCCTTCAGCTATGCGACCGCGCTGATCCCCTCGCGCCCGACCACCCTGCCGGGCGAGCGCAAGCTTCTGTTCATCGACCCCTTCCCCGAGGCGCCCCCGCAGCCCGGACAGGCGCCCGAGCCGGTGGATTTCCTGCAAAACGCCCAACTCGCGCTGACCGGCCTGCCGCGCTACGAGGTGATCCGTGACGACATCCGTGCCATCGCCCGCATGAACCGGCGGCTGGAGCGGCTGGGCGCCTTGCAGAACCGCTGGCGCGAGGACCAGCGCCGGGTCGAGGCGGCCGGGCGCAGGATGCGGCAAAGGCGCAAGCCGGCCGACCTGGACCGGATGGACCTGGCCGAGCTGATGACCGGCGCCTTTCAATATCCGCAGAACTACCCGCTTTATCACCACCTGCGGGTCTATGGCACCACCGACGGGCTGTCGGCGATCGTGGCCGGGCTGGCGGGATATGAGCCGGATTCGGAGGTGGCGCTGTATCTGCGCCAGATCCTGCGCGCCTGGCGCGACGAGAATTTCAGCGCCTATCACGCCGAGGGGCGCGAGACCGAGAACGCCTTTCTGTCGCGTTACGACCTGGATTTCCGGCTGCGCCGGCTGATCCACCTGCGCGCCCATATCGACGAGGCGCTGGACCGGCGCGAGCGCATTCAGGGCGAAAAGGTCGCGCTGCACCTGCCGCCGGAACTGCTGGCGCCCCTGCGCGACCGGATCGAGGAGGAACTGGCAGCCATGCGCCGCCTCGCCAGCCCCGACAGCAGCCAGGCCCAGACCCTGCTGGCCGGCGCCGAGATCCTTCGGCTGGAGGGGCTGATCTCGGCCGAATGCAGCGCGGTGATGAAGCTCGCGACGCTCGACCAGCGCTATGGCAAGGCGCGCGAGATCTATCTCGGCACGGATATCAAGGCGCTGGTGGACAAGGCGCTGGCCAAGCTGGGCCGGGACATGCGCGCCGCCTTCGACGCCAGCAGCGCCCGCATCCGCGCCGACCTGGCCGCGCCCGAGTTGAAGCCGCTGCTGGACGTCTATGACGATTTCCACTGGCACGACGTGATGACCTATCCCTTCCTGGAGGGCTTGGAGCTTCAGGAACATTCGCAGGTCGAGGTGTTCCGCGTCAGCCCCGCCGACAGCGGGCTGAACCCGCGGCCCGACAAGCTGGCCGGCATCGCCGTCGGCGCCTTCGGCGGTTTCCTGAACCGCGACTGGCGCGAGCATGACATCCTCTGGGGTCGGCTGGACGGGGCCGAGCGCATCGTCGCCGCGCTGATGTCCGACCGCCCCGAGACCGAGCGCGCCGCCTGGACGCAGGAGATCCAGAACCAGATCCTGCGCGAGGAATACGGCGAAACCGCCGGGCAGGCCCGCCGGCTGGCGCTGCTCAAGGCCAAGCTGCGCGATGCCCGCATCGATGAGGACGCCTTCGAGGAAACTGCCGCCCAGGCGCTGGGGGTCAAGGATGCCGCCGAGCTGGACCTGCGGCGTTTCGGCACACATTACAAGGATCTGAAGCCCATCGGCCCGCGCCCGCCCGAGATCGCGGGCTGGAGCAGCCGCGGCATGGCGATCCTGTCGCGCATGATCGACGATTTGCCCGACAACGGCATCCTGCGCATGCTCGGCACCCGGGCGGCGGTGGCGCTGCGGGCCGGGGGCGGGCTGATCTCGGGTTTTGCGCGCTTCGCCATGCCGGGCAGCTATTGGCGGATGCTGGCGGACAAGATGCTGTTCCTGGCCATGCTGGCGGGGCTTCTGGTGGTGCTGCTCTCGCCATGGCTGGGGGCGGCGGCTGCCAGGATCGGCTGGCTGCTGCTGGCGGTCGCGGTCGCGATCTGGCTGTTGCTCTACAGCTTCGGGCGCTGGCTGCGCGGCCGGGACAGCCTGCCGCAGGCGCTGCGCTGGCTGCTGATCTTCGTCGCGCTGGCGCTGATGGGCGTGGGGCTGGCGACTGTCGCAGATCACCTGTTTCGCTGACGCAGCCGGTGCGGGGCCGCGTCGCAAAACGACTTCGCCTTGTCGCTATAAAGCCTGACCTTTGTGCCGCCCGGTTGGAAAAAGGCGTCAATGGGGATAGAGGCGAAACCGGGACGCGCAAGCTCGCCGTGAAACGGGGTTTGCACATGCCGGTGCCTGCGCTATCCGCGAGCGGGGCGGCCGGCCGATGTCGTCTGCGACACGGATGCGGAATGCGAAGGAGAATGGGCCTATGGGGGCAAGGATCATCGACGGCAAGGCTTTTGCGTCCGGGCTTCGGGCTCGGGTTGCCGAGCATGTGGGTCGGCTGGTGGCCGATCACGGGATCACCCCCGGTCTTGCGGTTGTTCTGGTGGGCGAGGACCCTGCGTCGCAGGTCTATGTGCGCAACAAGGGCGTCCAGACCCGCGAGGCCGGCATGGCGAGCTTCGAGCACAAGCTGCCGGCCGAGACGGCGCAGGCCGAACTCATGGCGCTGATCGCCCGGCTGAATGCCGACCCGAGCGTCCATGGCATCCTGGTGCAGCTGCCGCTGCCCGGGCACATGGACGCCGATGCGGTGATCAACGCCATCGACCCGAAAAAGGACGTGGACG
>NZ_LLWQ01000126.1 GCF_001447385.1 Paracoccus sp. MKU1
AGGCTATGACCTGGTGATGGCCGACAACCTGCCGCAGCCGGCCGTTCTGGTGGCGGACAGAGGCTATGATTCCAATGAAATTCGGGAAGACATCGAAAGCCGCAACGCCTTGCCGATGATACCCATGCGTAAGAACCGCAAGGTTCGCAAGGCCGTCGACATGACCATCTACACCCTGCGCAACATGGTCGAACGCTGCTTCAACAAGCTGAAGAACAGCCGTCGGCTGGCAACCCGCTACGATAAACCGCAGACAGCTTGCTCGGCTTCGTCGATGTCGCCTGCATCAGCCTATGGATCCGCCATTTGGCAACGTGACCTAGCGGCAGACGCCGACTTTTCCGAGGTAGATATCTCCGACATTGTGGCTTTCCCAGTGTATCATGGAGCGTCTAATCAGCCGGTAATGCGAACGGGGTGGGTGGCAAGTGATCCATCGCAGAATTTTATCGGGCATGGTCTCAGCGGCGACGCAAGGCGCATTGCAATTGAGGGATTCTCATGGGGCGGCTATTCTGGCTCACCTGTTTTTACTTTAGATAGAGGACTTCAGTCTGGCGCTGGCATTACTTACGGCGGCGGATTTCGAGAAAGTAAAATGATTGGCGTGAATGCTGGCCACATAAAGGTTGCGGATGGGTCGGGCGCACATGCTGGACTATCGTATCTTATTAAAAGCAGTGTTTTAATTGAGTTGCTTTCTTAAATGCCAACGTGAGATCTTTGCTGATAGATTTCTCCTGCTCATGCAAGCTGCGACCGACCGCTTCGTCCCGCAAAGCGGACTAGCCACCCCCTCAAAACACCCCGCGCCGCGCCAGTTCCCGGCCCAGCGCCTCGGCGCCGGTAAAGCGGATCCCGCCCATGCCCACGGCGCGGGCGCCCTCCACATGGGCCGGGCTGTCGTCGATGAAGATGCAGTCCTCGGGCCGCAGCCCGTTGCGGTCCATCAGCAGCCGGAAGATCGCCGGGTCGGGTTTCAGCGCGCCCACCTGGCCCGAGACCAGGATATCGGCGAAGATCGCGCCCAGGCGGGGATGCAGCTCCAGCGCATGGGGCCAGGTCTCGGCCGACCAGTTGGTCAGCGCATAAAGCGGCACCCCGCGCGCCAGCAGCGCCTCGGCAATCGCCCAGGTGCCGGGGACGGTCTTTTCGATGGTGACGGGAAAAGCCGCCAGATAGCCGGCCAGGTGCCGCGCCTCGTCGCCATGCTCGGCGCGGGCGGCGGCCAGCCCCTCGGCAAAGCTGCGCCCGCCGTCCTGCATCCGGTTCCAGCCGGGAAAGTCGATGCGGGCCATCCAGGCCTCGGCCTCGGCCCGGCTTGTGAACACATCCGCAAAGGCCAGCGCCGGATCCCAGTCGATCAGCACCCCGCCCAGGTCGAAAATCACGCTTTTCATCGCATCCTTCCGTTTCCGCCGGCCCCAGATCGACCGGATTGGCCGGGGCTGTAAAGCCCGAAACCGCCGCCGCGCGCCCGCCATCTTGCCCGGCCAGGCGGACAGATGCGTGACAGCGCCGCGACGGGCCGACGACGCACGGCCCTTGCAAAGCAGGGCGCCGGGGCCTAGTGTCACGCGGAAGACTCATACACTTGGGGAGCCCCGCACGGGGCTGAGAGGTGCCGGGCACCGACCCATCGAACCTGATCCGGGTCATGCCGGCGTAGGGAAGGGTAGAGTGACGCGGCCCGCAACTCCCAGGCCGCCACCCATCCGCCCCGCGTTCCCATGCCCGGTCGAAACGAAAGGCGGGCCATGTCGGGATTGCAGCCCCATCCCATCGCGCTGACCATCGCCGGCTCGGACAGCGGCGGCGGCGCGGGAATCCAGGCCGATCTGAAAAGCTTCTCGGCCCTCGGAGTCTATGGCGCCTCCGTGATCACGGCGATCACCGCGCAGAACACCCGCACCGTCGCGGCGGTCGAGGCGGTCAGCCCGGCCATGGTCGCGGCGCAGATCGACGCGGTTTTCGGCGATCTCGAGGTGCGCGCGGTCAAGATCGGCATGGTCGGCGGCGCCGATGTGATCACGGTCGTCGCCGACCGGCTGGCGGCGCTGCTGGCGGACAACCCGGTGCCGGTGGTGCTGGACCCGGTGATGGTGGCGAAATCCGGCGACGCGCTTCTGGCGGAGGAGGCCGTCTCGGCGCTGCGGGAACAGCTGATCCCGCTGGCGACGGTGCTGACCCCGAATCTGCCCGAGGCCGCACGGCTTCTGGGACGCGAGCCCGCCACGACAACCGAGGAGATGCGCGAGCAAGGCGAGGCGCTCTGCGCCCTCGGCGCGGCCCATGTGCTGATGAAGGGCGGCCACGCGACCGAGGATACCTGCACCGACCTGCTGGTCGGGCCGGAGCCGCTGACCCTGACCGCGCAGCGTCAGCGGACGCCCAACACGCATGGCACCGGCTGCTCGCTGTCCTCGGCCATTGCGGCGGGGCTGGCGCAGGGCATGACGGTGCCCGATGCCGTGACCCGCGCCCATGGCTGGCTGCAAGGCGCCATTGCCGCCGCCGATGAGCTGGCGGTGGGGCTGGGCCATGGCCCCGTGCATCATTTCCACGAG
>NZ_LLWQ01000127.1 GCF_001447385.1 Paracoccus sp. MKU1
AGCAGCGCCTCGGGTGTCATCAGCGCGCCGATCGGCCCGTCCAGCAGCAGCAGCCCCGCCCCCAGGGCGACGACATGGTCGCAATAGCGCGCGGCCATGTTCAGATCGTGCAGCACGACGATGGCCGACATCCCCTCGTCGCGGCACATGCCATGCACCAGGTCCAGCACCTCGACCTGATGGGCCACGTCCAGGGCCGAGATCGGCTCGTCCAGCAGCAGCGTGCGGGCGCCCTGCGCCAGCATCATCGCGATCCAGCTGCGCTGACGCTCGCCGCCCGACAGGGTATCGACCAGACGGCCGCGCAGATGGCCGACATGGCAGCGGGCGATGGCGGCATCGACTGCGGCGTGATCCTCGGGGCGAAAGCGGCCAAGCGCGCCGCGCCAGGGAAAACGGCCAAGCGCCACCAGTTCCTCGACCAGCATCCCCTCGGCCGGGGGCGTGACCTGCGGCAGATAGGCCAGGTCGCGGGCCAGGTCGCGCGGTGCCCAGTCCGCCAGGTCGCGCCCGGCATAGGCGATGCGCCCCGCCGAGGGCCGGTTCTGTCCCGAGATCAGCTTCAACAGCGTCGATTTGCCCGAACCGTTGCGCCCGATCAGCGCCGTGACCATGCCGGGGCGGATCTCCAGGTCCAGCCTTTCGATCAGCCGGCGGCCCGGCACGTCATAGGTGACGCCCGACAGGGTGAACAGCGTCATGCGGCAGTCCTTTTCATCAGCAGGATGAACAGCCAGGGCGTGCCGATCAGCGTGGCGAACAGGCCCAGCGGCAGGTCATAGGGATAGCTGGCGGTGCGCGCGCCAAAGGCCGCCAGCAGCATCAGCACCGCGCCCAGCAGCCAGCTTCCGGCGCAGAAGGGCACGGCGCGGGCAAGGCCCATGGCGCGGGCCAGATGCGGCGCCATCAGCCCGACGAAGCTGACCGGGCCGACCAGCATGGTCGCCGCCCCGGTGGCCAGCCCCGCCAGCAGGATCAGCCCCAGCCGCACCCGAGCCAGCGGCAGGCCAAGCGCCCGGCCGACCTCGGCCCCCAGGGGCAGGATCTCCAGCCAGCGCGCGGCGCCGATCAGCATGGCCAGCAGCACCAGCGCCAGCCCGGCCAGGGCGGCGGCGCCCAGGGGCGACACCTGCGAGGCGCTGCCCGCCAGCCAGCCCAGGATCACCCAGGCCCGCCGGTCGTCCGAGGCCATGATCGCCCCCAGCACCGCCGAAGCCAGCGCGCCGATGGCCAGCCCCGCCAGCAGCAGCCGTGCGGGCGCCAAGTCGGCGCGCATCGCAAATCCCGCCAGCCCCGCCAACGCCAGCGCGCCCCCGGCCGAGGTTCCCAGCGCCAGCGCCAGCGGCCCGGCGCCATCGACGGCCATGATGGTGACCGCATAGCCCAGCGAGGCGCCGCCGGTGACGCCCAGCACCTCTGGCGCGGCCATCGGATTCGCGGTCAGCCGTTGCAGGATCGCCCCCGCACCGGCCAGTAAGGCGCCCGCCGAAGCCGCGGCAAGGATCGCGGTGGCGCGTAGCGGCAGAAAGGTCTCGCGCAGTTCCGGGGCGATGAAGCCCCAGCCCTCCGGGCCACGACCGCCGAACAGGGTCAGAACGGCCAGCACCAGGCAGGCTGCGGCCAGCCCGGCCAGCAGCCATGCGGGACGCGGGGCACGGTGGCTGCGGCGGTCGCCCGCCTCGGCCCGCTGCGGCACCTGCGCCTTCATCCGGGGCAGCAGCCAGATCAGCAGCGGCCCGCCGATCAGCCCGGTCAGCGTGCCGGTGGGCAGGCTCGGGCCTCCCGCGGCGGCCAGCGCCAGCAGCAGCCCGTCGGCCAGCGACAGCACCAGCGCCCCCGCCAGCGGCGCCAGCATCAGGCGCTGAAGCAGCGTCCGCGCGCCGAGGCTGCGGGCGATGGCCGGGGCGGCAAGGCCGACGAAGCCGACCAGCCCGATCTCGGCCGAGACCATCGCCGACAAGGCGACCGCCAGCAGCAGGGTCGCAAAGCGCAGCGGCGCCAGCCGCAGGCCAAGACCATGCGCGCCCTCGGGGCCCAGCGACATGACCATCAGCGGCCGCGCCAGCCCCGCGGCCAGCAGCAGCGCCGGGACCAGCACCAACGCCATGTGCCGGCAGCCCGACCAGTCCACCTGCGCCAGCGCGCCGCCGTTCCACATCACCAGCGACAGCAGGTAATGCCCCTGCGCCAGCGTCATCGCGGTCGCCACGGCCGAGGCCATCAGCCCGACCAGCATCCCGGCGATGGTCACCGTCACCGGGGCGAACCCTCGCCGCGCCCCCAGCGCCATGACCAGGGCTGTGGCCGCCCCCGCCCCGGCCAGCGCGATGGGCAGGTTGCCCGCCACCAGCCAGCCGGGAGCGAAGATCGTCGCCGCCACGATCGCCAGCTGCGCGCCG
Organism: Paracoccus sp. MKU1; assembly: GCF_001447385.1. Taxonomy (GTDB): domain Bacteria; phylum Pseudomonadota; class Alphaproteobacteria; order Rhodobacterales; family Rhodobacteraceae; genus Paracoccus. The sequence goes on from NZ_LLWQ01000127.1 coordinate 2,400, forward strand.
GAGGCCGTGCCCAGCGTCGTCGGATCGGCCAGCGGATTGCGCAGCACCGCCTGCATCAGCGCCCCGGCCAGCCCCAGCGCCGCGCCCGCCAGCAAGGCCAGGACCCCGCGCGGCATCAGCCCATAGGCCAGCAGGATCTGCTGGACGGTCATGTCGGAGGTCCGCCACGGCAGGCCGGGCCAGTCGGCCAGCGGCAGGGCCGACAGCGCGGCGATGCTCCACAGGGCCAGCGCCGTCACGGCACCCCCGGCAAGGATCATGCGGTTCATCCCCGGCCCTCCAGCGCGGCGACAAGCTCATGGCCGAAGCGCAGGGCCGAGGGGATGCCGGCAAAGGGCCGCAGCTCCGGCAGGCGGTGGACGCGCCCGGCCCTGACCGGCGGCAGGCTGTTCCACAAGGCCGCCGAACCCAGCCCCCGTTCGGCCTGGGGCGGGATGTGGCCCACGACGATCAGCCGGGCCTCGGGATAATCGGCAAGCCGTTCCAGCGGAATGGGCGCGGCAAAGGCAAAGCGCGTGCGCCCGGCCCATGCATTGCGCAAACCGATGGCTTCGAGCGCGCCGCTGAACAGGCTGTCGGTCCCGAAGACGCGGAGATGGCGGGAATCGCCCAGCTCGAACAGCAGGCAGTCGCGACGGGCAAAGGGCGCGGCGCGGCCGGCCAGCATGGCGAACTCGGACCGCGCGGCGGCTTGGAGGCGCGCGCCGGCGGCGGGATCGCCAAGCCGGTCCGCCAGCTCCCCCAGCAGCGCCATGACCTTGGGGAAGGCGGGCTCGTCGGCGACGTAAAGCGCGCGGGTAAAGACCGGCGCGATGCGTTCCAGACGCGGCTGGATGGCGCTGTAATAGCTGGAGGACAGGATCAGGTCCGGCGCGACGAGGCTGAGCGCCTCCAGATTGGGCGCCCCGCGCAGGCCAAGGTCGATGGTGTCCGGCGACGGTTGCATCACCGCGGCGTCGCGAAAACCGATCAGCTCGGCCAGCGCCGCGGGCGGGTGGCCGAGCGCCATCGCCGTTTCGGCCATGGCCCAGTCCACCGCCGCCAGCCGCATCCCGCCGGCCGCGAAAATCGGCCGCGCCCCGCCGGCCACCGCGCAAGCGGCAGCTAGAAGAGCGCGTCTTGTCAAGGCCTTGCCGGGCAGTGTCACCATTTACGCGTCAAGCTTGCCTGCACGGTGCGTCCGTCGCCGTAATAGCTGGAGTTCAGCCCGACAGCCGAGATATAGGCCTCGTCCGTCAGGTTGTTGACGTTCAGCCGGCCGACAAGACCGTTTTCCCATTCGTAGCTTGCGCCCAGATCCACCAGAGTCACCGCCTCAAGCCGCTGCGCATTCGTGTCCAAGGCCCAGCGAGAGCCGATATAACGCAGGCCGCCGCCCAGTTGCAGCCCTTGCATCGCACCGGACTGGAACTCGTGCGACAGCCACAGGCTGGCGGCGTGGCGCGGGGTGTTCGCCAGCTCGTTGCCGTCATTGTCGCCCGAGATTTCCGTCGAGGCATAGGTATAGGCGCCTTTGACCGACCAGCCCTCGCCGAACTCGGCCACGCCCTCCAGTTCCAGCCCGCGGATGCGCGCCTCGCCGATCTGGCGGGTGCCGGTGATCGGCTGCCCGCCGATCTCCTCGGTGACGGTGGTGTTGCGGTCGGTCTCGCGCAGATCATACAGCGCGGCGGTAAACAACCCGTCAAAGGCGCTGGGTTCGTATTTTGCCCCAAGCTCCCACTGCTTGCCATGGGTGGGCTTCAGCGGGTTGTTGTCGATGTCGAAACCCGGCTGGGGCAGGTATGAGGTCGCATAGGACGCATAGACCGAGACGCCGTTATCCCACAGATAGCCCAGACCCAGATGGCCGGTCAGTTGTTGGTCGTCGCGGGCATAATCGGTCGTGCCGAAATTCGTCGCGCTCTGGCCCTTTTGCCGGGTCCATTCGTAGCGCAGCCCGGCCGTCGCGCGCCAGTTGCCATATTCGATCTCGTCCAGCGCATAGACGCCGACCTGCCGCGCATCGACGGATTTGTTCGCAATATACCACGGCACCCCCAGGGTCACGCTGCCATAGAACGGCGCGGCATAGTCGATGGGCGAGATGCTGGAAAAGGCGGTATAGGCCCGCTCCTTCAGCTTCTGCGCATCCAGGCCGAAGGTCAGCTCATGGGTCATCGCGCCGGTGGTGACGCTGCCCGCCAGCCGCAGATCGGTGGCGATGGCACGGAATTTTTCCCGCTGGTTGATGAGACCCCGCCCGACCGAGGTGCCGGTGAGCCCGCTGATATAGACGCTGTCATAGTCCCAGTCGAAATCGGTGTAGCGCAGCGTGTTGTTCAGCCGCCAGCCATTGCCGAAATCATGCGTCAGGCCGAAGCTCAGCGTGCCCATCTTGCGGTCGCTGCGATTCAGCGAATCGTCGCCGAAATAGAACTCACGCAGGTCGCGGTCATCGACCTGCCCGATCAGCCCGGTCGGCACCCCGGTGGGCGAGATCGGCGCGTCACCGTGATAGCTGGCCATGAACTCCAGCTCGGTCGCATCGCTCAGCGCATAGCTGGCCGACAGTCCCAGATAGCCACGCTTGCTGTCGATTTCCTCGACATCGGTCTTGGCATTGCCGCCCTTGGAGGTGACGCGATAGGCGAAGCGGTCATCCACCACCCGGTTCGCATCGCCGAAGATCGCGGCCGAACCCTTGCTGTCGGCGCTGACGCCCAGCTCGGTGAAATCGCCGTCCGCCTGCGCGCGCTTCTGCACCATGTTGACCAGACCGGCGGGCGTTCCCGCCCCGTAAAGCACCGAAGCCGGCCCGCGCAGCACCTCGACCCGCTCCAGCCCGTAAAGCTCGAAGGCAGGCGCGCTGGTCGGGAACTGGGTCGAGCGCATCAGGCGCAGCCCGTCCAGGAACTTGTCGTTCTCGAGGTTGAAGCCGCGCAGATAGAGGCTGTCGAAGCGCGGATCGCCGCCATAGTTCTCGGTGATGATCCCGGCAGAATAGCTGAGCGCCTCGGACAGGTTCGTCGCCCCCTGGTCGTCCATCTGCGCGCGCGGCACGACCGAGACCGAGGATTGCGTCTCGAGGATCGGCCGGCGGGTCTTGGTCGTGGCCGAGGAATGCGCCAAGGTGCCGTCCAGCGGCGCGCTCGGGTTCTCGAACCCCTCGATGGTGACGGTATCCAGCACGACCGCGCCCATGAAGGTCTGGCGAGGGTCGTCCTGTTCCTGTGCGAAGGCGCCGGCCGCCGCGATGGCGAGCAGGCTGACGCCAAGGAGGAGTGGCTGGGCTTTGTTCATCTTGACCATTGTTCTATCCGCGGATGTTTCCGAGGCATTAACTCAGGTATTCAAGGGCTGTCTTGAACCATTCCGCGGTGTTTTGATCAGGAATCCTGCAATCCGCGCCGGCGCCAGACCGAGGGCGGAATGCCGTGGGCCGCGCGAAAGGCACGCGACAGATGTGCCTGGTCGGCAAAGCCGGTCGCATAGGCGATGTCGGCCAGCGACCGCGCCGGGTCACGGATCAGCTTGCGCGCCGCCTCCAGCCGGATGCGGGCCTGCCAGCGCTGCGGGGTTTCGTTCCGCAACTGCTTGAAGGCATAGGAGAACCGGCTTTCGGAAAGCCCTGCGACCTCGGCCATCTCGGCCACCGGAACATGCCGGTTCAGATTGTCGCGCAGATGGGTTTCGACCGCTGCGAACCGGCGGGCGGACAGCGCGCCGCTGGCCGGCGCAGGCGACTGAGGATGGGTGGCAAAGATCTCGGCCAAGGTGGCCGAGAGCAGCGCGTCGATCAGCATGTCGCCCCGGCGCGGCGCGCGGACTTCATCGGCGGCCATCCGGGCCAGGTTGGTCAGGCTGTCACTATGGCCGATCAGGCGCGGCCTGGACAGGTCAGGCCGCAGGTCCGCCGCCGCCATCCGTTGCCGCAATCCGCCGCTTTCCAGGTGAAAATCCAGGTGGGTCTTTTCATGCGGGGCCTCGATGCGGCTCCACAACGGCACGCCTTCCGGGACATAAAGCGCCTGGATGCCGCGATGCTCGACCGTATCCTTGCCGGCGCGCAATGCCACCGGTGGCGGCGCCTCGCCCAGAAAGATCACGATGCGCGGGTCCGGCGCGACATAGAACCCGCCACCGCCCGCCTCGCCCCGCACCGACCAGACATCGGCGATTACGCCCGCGAAGCGGCGAAAGGACAGCGGCGCCAGGGTGTGCAAGCCTTTGATGCGCGTCTCCATTCGGGGGCGGAATTCTCGGTAAAGCGGCATCTTCTCCAACGTGATCCCGTTTCGGGGCATTGCGTGGCCTGGCATTGCCAATGCCGGGAATTGTTGATCGAAAAAGTATGAATTTGCAAGTCTCCTTGCCTAGCCCCGCCATTATGCGGTCGGCATTGGGCCGAGGCTGTGTCAGAACTCGTCGGCGTGCTAGGTCACCGACCTCATATGTCCGCAACCAGATGCGCAGAGCTGCGAGTTGGACGGAGGCGAGGAAGTTGTCGTCGCGCTTGTCATAGCGGGCTGCGACGGCGCGGACGTGTTTGAGCTTGTTGAAGAACCGCTCGATCCTGTTTCTTTGTTGATAGAGGATCGGATCGAAAGCCGGACGGCGCTTTCGCGTCGGCATCAGCCGGATGCAGGTTCCGGCCCCGCGCGCGGCAAGGCTGCGATGCGGGCCATCGCTGTCGTAGCCCCGGTCGGCCAGCAGGGTCTGGCTGGTGCCGATGCTCCCGAG
>NZ_LLWQ01000128.1 GCF_001447385.1 Paracoccus sp. MKU1
CGACCTGACCGCGCTCCTCGCCGCAACCGGCCGCGCCGAGGCGCTGAGCGAGGCCGAGCGGGCTGCGGCCGCCGAGCAGGGCCGGATTCAGCGCCAGCGCTTCCTGACACCCGGCGCCGGCTACCGGCCCGGCAATGCCCGGATGTTCAACAACTGAGGCGCAACCATGGAGGGCAAGGCGATGGCTCGGCTGATTGCCATCCTGTTCCTGGCGATCGTCATGACCGTGACCCTGATCCGGATGGAACGGAGCGGTGACCTGCCGGTCCTGCCCGGGCGGCAGAGTCAGCCACATGCGGAGGATCCGCTGCGCGAGGGCCAGCGCCGATGCCAGCGGATGGGCGAGGCTGCGGCGGAGGATGCCGAATGCCTGGCGATCTGGGCCGAGACCCGCGACCGTTTTCTCGGGCGGACCGTTGAGCCGGTCTCCCCGGCTTCGTCCACCAAGGGAGAATAGATCGTGGGCGGGTCCGGGGTCATCGACAATTTCCTGGCGGTCTTCACCAGCTATATCGACTCCGGCTTTGGCCTGCTTGGCGGCGAGGTGGCGTTCATCGCCACCACCCTGATCGTCATCGACGTGACCCTCGCCGCGCTGTTCTGGGCCTGGGGCGCCGAGGACGATATTTTGGCGCGGCTGGTGAAGAAGACCATCTTCGTCGGCGTCTTCGCTTACCTGATCACCAATTGGAACAGTCTCGCCCGCATCGTCTTCGACAGTTTCGCCGGTCTCGGGCTGATGGCCTCCGGCACCGGGTTCTCTGCCGCCGATCTCATGCGCCCCGGCCGCGTCGCCCAGACCGGGCTCGATGCCGGCCGGCCGCTCCTGGAATCCATCTCCGACCTGATGGGCTGGGTGGCGGTCTTCGAGAACCTTATCCAGATCCTCTGCCTGTTCTTCGCCTGGGCGCTGGTGATCCTCGCCTTCTTCATCCTCGCCGTGCAGCTCTTCGTCACACTGATCGAGTTCAAGCTCACCACGCTCGCGGGCTTCGTGCTCATCCCCTTCGGCCTC
>NZ_LLWQ01000129.1 GCF_001447385.1 Paracoccus sp. MKU1
GTATTCCTTCGGCGCGTCACACCACCGCAAGYCATTGCGATTGACGAAGATTATCCCGCTCAGCACATGCCGGGCATCCACGCGCGGCTTGCCCATCCTCAGGAAAACAGTCCCCCGGACTGTTTTCTGATCTTCGGATACTCTTGGGAAAGAAGGGCCGTAGCCGCTCCATATGCGCCTCGCTCAGCCAGAAAAGATTGCTCATCGATCAGCTCTCCTTGCGGAGCCTGAAGCACGCCAAAGGCCTGAAAGCAATGGGTCTGGAGCCTAGGCCGATGCAACGCCTTTCTGCCGCAAGCAAGGATGACGCCATGACTTCTACGACCCTCAGAGTGAACATGCCGCAATGGCAGGGCGGGGACGAGCCCGCCTATCGCTTCGGCGCCGAGTTGCTGCGCTGGCTGGCGCCGCCGCATRACGGCCCCGAGGAAACCGTGGCGGTTCCCAGACCGGATGGCAGCGCGCCGCCGCTCGACCAGGGCATCAAATGGCGCGATGCGCTGCTGGCGCAGGCTCGTGCGGCACGGGCTGCCATCGAGCGTCACGATCCCGACCGCATTGTCACCCTCGGCGGCGATTGCCTGGTCGATCTTGCACCCATCGCCTGGCTGAGCCGCAAATACGGCGACAGGCTGGGTGTCCTCTGGATCGACGCCCATCCCGACGTGATAAGCGCGGCCGAGTTCTCGCATGCCCATGTGCTGGGGATGCTGCTCGGGCGGGGCGACGCCGATTTCACCGCCGAGGTGCCGGTGAAATTGGCTGCGCCGCGGGTGATGATCGCCGGCATGCAGGGCTGGAACGAGGCCGAAGCCCCGATCCTGAAGGAACTGGGCCTCCGCCACATCCCCGCCACCGATCTGGCCGAGACCAGCCAGCCGGTTCTCGATTGGATCGCGCGCGAAGGGATTACCCATCTGGCGGTGCATTTCGATCTCGACGTGCTGGATCCGTCGCATTTCTCGCCGCTGCTGTTCAACAGGCCCGATGCGGCAACGGATGCCTTTGCCGGGATCGAGCAGGGCCGCATGCGGCTGGAACAGGTGGTGCGGCTGCTGAAGGACGTGAGCGCGGCGGCGGATATGGTCGGCCTCGCCATTACCGAACATCTGCCTTGGGACATGCTGCGTCTCAGGAACGCACTCGCCGAGCTGCCGATCATGAAGGCATGAGGGGCGTCCGGCCGCAAGGCACGACCTCTCTTTCCGGCCTCCCGCATGATCCGGCCGAGCTCCGATATGGGTGGTCTCCGCCCGTCCGGATCATGCCGCGCCGTTCGCGCCTGTCGCATCAGCCATGGGCACGTCAGCCGATTTCTCCGCCTTTCCTCCGCGAGCCGGCCCCTGCCCGGCGAGCGCGATTTTTCTGCCGCCCCCGCCGTCGGAACCGCACGCGCGACGGCCGCCGATCCATCGGATCGGCGACCGTGATGTTGTGGGCTGGTAGGTCGCCTATGGCCGCAGCGGGCGCCAGGGTTCATCCGTCCCAGCCGGGCGCCAGGTCAGCCGGCGGCACCGGAACGTGGTCCAGGCGTAAAGCAGCGGCTCCATGCCGTGCCACCAGTCGGCCGCGATGTCGCCGCAACGGCCCTCGAACAAAAGCCTGCCGCGCGCGGTGTAGAGCCGGAACTCCACCGGCAAGGCGTGGCCCTCTTCCGGTTTGCCCCGTGCAGGAACGCCGTCGGCGTCCTCGCCCAGTCCGATGCAACCGCCGTGATGGTCCTTCGTGACAATCCAACGCATGTCGAAATCCTTTCCGTGAAGCTGCGGGGTGAGGCGCCCGCCGCGTGGACGAGCGCCCTTGGGCCGCACGGGGCTTTTATGCCGCCGCCTTCCGGTCCCGTTCTTGCAGGGCCGCCATCCGCCGGCCGGCGGTCTGGTAATGGTTCACGTCCAGCTCGATCCCGAGCCAGTCGCGGCCCAGCAGCTGCGCCGCCGCCAGGGTGGAGCCGCTGCCGCTGAACGGGTCCAGCACGAGATCGCCCGGCTGGGTGAACGCCCCGATCAGCTTGCGCAGCACAGCCACCGGCTTTTGCGTCGGGTGCAGCCTGTTGCCGGTATAGGGGAAGTCCAGCACATCGGGGACCGGACGCGCGGGAAGCTCGGGATCGCCCTTCGCCAGCAGATAGGCCTGCTCGTGCTCGTAGCGCAGGAAGCGCGCCGAGGAGGCGTAACGCTTGCGGAACACCCGATGCCCGACGATGCGAAAGCCCGCCGCCTTCCACGCCTCCACGAACAGATCGACCTTGTTCCAGCCATAGAAGCTGACGCAGAAACCGCCATCCTTCAGAACTCGGTGCATCTGGGCGAAGGCGGGACGCAGCCAGCGGGCGTTGTCGTCATTGGCGACGGTGCGGCCCTGCCGGTCGCGGAACCGGGTCACATAGGGCGGATCGGTGAGGATGAAATCCACCGAGCCGCTGCCGAAAGCCTGCATCGCCGCGATGCAATCGGCATTGATGACGAGGTTGCGGGGGGTGGCTGCTTTGCCGGTCATGTCTTTGTCCTTTCGGGTTCGGAGCGGAGGGCCCTTGCCCTGATCCGCCGATGGGCCGCGCCTCGCCGGTCTGACTTCGGGAAACGCATGTTTCCCCGGAGGCAGAGCGGCGAGGGCGCAGCCCGACCCGCGGCCGCATGGCTGGCGGTCATGGGTCGGGGCGCAGGGGTGGGGCGGCCCGCAGCCGCAGGCGAGGACACGGCCCTGCGCCCCGACGACGCCCCAAGGCGGCGCCTGCCCTTTGACGGCCAGACAGGCGGATGCGTGGCGGACAAATCCTTGAGACAGGAAAGCCTTCGGGCCGGGGGTGAGCCGGGCACGGGCCCGGTCGAGCCGCCGGCACGGCTTCTGGGCAGGCGCGATCCGCGCCCGGCGCGCGGATCACATTAGATCAATGCGGCAGGACGCTGCTGGTAGGAATGGCTGGCAGTATCAAACCTGCGGCGCCAGTTCCCCGAACCCGTTCAGGTTGATCAGCGCAGCGATGCCAGTGATCAGCCCGGCCGTGCCGCAGAGCAGCTTCAGCGCGATGGCGGAGTCGATGGCACCATGTGTGACGCCATGGATGAGGGCATATCCAGCGATCATCGCCGGGATCACGAACACGGCCCGTGCCAGCAGGCAGAGGATCGGGTTCTTCGCCTTGAACAGCACCGTGAGCACCAGCGCCACCGACAGCAGCGCCGCGGTGGCCGCCGCAAGGACCGATAGCAGGAAGCCGATCTCGGTCGCGTGGATGAAGCTAAACGTCTCGACAAAAACCATTACCGGCGGCGCGTAGATGGCCAGATACCAAGCGATCACACAGGCGACGGCGGTGAGCATGAGGGCAAGCAGGATCAGGATCATGGAAGCCTCCGGACCAAGGGGATCAGGGATCGTTCACGTCAGGCTGCCCGAAGATGATACGCTCCGCCTGCGACCAAGGTTCACTACGCCGTTGCTGCGGATAGCAGCATTCCCAACATCCTGCGACGGGTCAAGCCGACAGGCGGAGGACCGGGGATTGATGCGAATAGGTGCCGAGAATGCCCGGTGGCCGGCGACAAGCTGCCGGGCTTTCGTCGGTAGCGGCACCCCCGCCGGCTGCTGACTCAGCTGTCCCGCAGGATCTTGTTCATCGGTTTGCCCTTGGCCAGTTCGTCGATCAGCTTGTCCAGATAGCGGATCTCCCGCATGAGCGGATCCTCGACCTCCTCCACCCGGACGCCGCAGACCACACCCTTGATCAGGGAGCGCGCCGGATTCATTCGCGGGGCCTCGGTGAAGAAACTCTCGAAATCCGTCCGGTCTGCCAACCGGGCTGCCAGCTGCTCCGGGCCGTAGCCGGTCAGCCAGAGGATGATCTCATCGACCTCAGCCCTGGTCCGGCCCTTCTTTTCCGCCTTCGCCACGTAATGCGGATAGACGCTGGCGAAGCTGGTGGTGAAGATCTTGTGCCTGCTCATCTCGCCTCCTGACCGAACCGCCCCTGCGCATCGAGCCAGGTCCAGATACCCTCGTCAGCCAAGATCGCATCCACGACCGCTTCCGCCCTTGGCCGGGCGCTCGGGTTGTCGCCCATTCCCATGTATTGGGTCTCGATCTCGACCAGAAACGCAACGACCTCATCGGGGGACGTTCCCCGGCGCAGTTGCGAGGCCGCCGCAACCAGATAGCTGTCATATTCGTCCGCAAAGGACAGGTTGGCTTCGTCGTCCCACCTGCCCGGCCGGCTTTCCGGGTCCAGCAATCCGATGGGATCCCAGAGCGACCAGCCGATATCGCGCAGCTTCGACAGCTTGATCCGGGAGTGCGGTGAGATCTCGGTCATGGGGGCGTCGTGGCAAGAGTCGGGCGGATGGTCAGCTTCGCGCAGGCCGGGGAAGGGTCGCAACGGGAGACGCTGCTAACCCTTCGGCGCCTTCGGCCTCGGCTGATGCAGCCGGCGTCGCGCGTTCGCGCGCAAGGCATTGCGCAGATTCTTGTTGATCAGATCAAGATCGAACCATTCCGGATTAAAATGCCCGCCCGCCCAGCGCAGCGTGGAGCGATGGTCCTCGTGCGCCGGGTCGCGGATGATCCCGAGGAAATCCTCATAGCCCCACGGCCCGCCGACATCCTCGGGCGGTCTCGCCCGTGCGCCTTCCAGACAGAGCGCGTGGCGCGGCGCCGGATCGAGCGCCAGCCACTCCTCGACCCGGATCAGGTGCTCCCAGTCGTCCCCGAAGTCATAGGCATAGGTGAAACTGCCATCGCGCCCGACGAAATCCTGCAGCCGCACCTCGGCATAGTCGAAAACGCGGGGGTCGCCGAAGCCGTCGTCCAGCAGCGCCGGATCGCCGTAGCGCAACCCGCCGATGCGGAATTCGTGCAGATGGCTGTCGGTCCAGCCGAAGGCCGCCTGCAGGACCAGGTGCAGCCGGTCCAGCGTCCAGTCGGCGGGAACCACCAGCCGCCGCCAGATCTCCGGCTCGATCGCGGCCAGTGAAACATGCAGCCGCACCGCATTCGGAGGCTGGAACACCCCTGCCCTCCCCGATCAGATGGCGAAGTCCTCGAGGGATTTCCCGGCCTCCAGAGCCTCGGCGATCCAGCCAGGTTTGCGGCCGCGACCGCTCCAGGTGATCTCGGGGTTTTCCGGGTGGCGGTATTTCGGCGCTACGGTGGCGCGCTTATGCGCCGGGGTCATTTCCGCCAGTTCGCCCAGCGAGAAACCGTGCTCTTTTGCCACCGCTTCCGCCGCAGCCCGCGCCTCGGCCTTGCGGCGATCCTCGAAAGAGGTGATTGCCTTGGCCACGCTCTTTTCCAGCTGCTTCAACTCGGCCAGCGACAAGGCATTCAGGTCGATATCGGTCATATGCGTCCCCTGTTGTTATGGCGCCGGTTTAATCCAACAGCGGACAAACGGCAAATCTCATCCCCATTACAATGGGCCCAAAGATCACTCGAACAATCCACCGGCTCTGGCTTATGTCCTCTCCACCAAAGCCGCTGTCCGCCCAGCATCGGTCTTGCATTGGTTTCCCCAGACCTGGCGATGCTCGATGATCCGGCTCACCGTCAGGCGGCAGGCCGCGTCGGAGGGATGCAGGGGCCGCGCCGCCCGTTCCTCCAGCTTGGCCATCGCCCCGGACGACGAAAAAACCTTGCGGATGGCGATATGGCCGAGCGGCTGGTTCTCAAGCAGGAACATCTCGAGCCAGGCGCCGTTATACGCGTTCTCGAAGCCGATGACCGATCGGTTGGCACCGAGGGCATAGATTGTGACTAAATCCCTTTGCCCCGAGGGATGCAGGCTCTTCGCGCCGGGCGTCAATGTATTGGCAATCTCGTAGCGCCCGAGCAGCCAACGCATGACCAGATCCGGCTCATCGCGCAGGGCCGCGGGCAGATCCTCGGCGCGGGCTGACCGGAAGTCGGGAAGCAGCGCGGTGTCGAGGCAGCGCCACTGGCCGGTCGCCTCGCAATGGAAGGTCAGCAGGAAACGCATCGTCCGCATGCCCCTTGTTCTGTTCTCGCCGCCGGTCGGTCACGAGCCGAGCTAGGCACAGGGCCCTGGGCATGCAAGGTATCACAGTGACGCTGCGACAACCTGCCCGAGGAGCGGCCTCCGGCAATCCGGTCGCGCATCGCAATGCGGAGCGGTTTCCGGATCACCCGGTGTCTTGCACAAGCCGAACCGTCACCGTGTTCGCAGCCTGATCTCCCTGAGCGGATGCCCCGTGTCGATGAACAGCCGCCCCGCCGGCTTCAATGCAACCCGCAATCGTTCAAGGGCGCGTTGTTCGATCTCAGGATGGCGCCCGTCCAATGCCCCGACACGCATCGCGAAGGCGATGTCAAAGGGCGCGTCATCGGGCAACAGCTCGAAGTCCTCGATTGCCACCTGCCGGAACCGCAGGCGGTCCGAGGCGATTTCCGCCCTCGATCCGGCCACCGCGCTGTCGATCGCCCTGGCCGAGCGGTCGATGGCCAGGACGAAGCCACTTCCGACACGTCGGGAGACCTCGCGGGCGGCCACCCCCGGCCCGCAGCCGATCTCCAGCACCCTCAGGCCCGGCATCAGCGGCAAGGCGTCGATGAAGGCTGCGATCCGGTTCGAAATCCGCGGGGCCATGATGCTCAGGTCTTGTCGGTCACCTTCGGCCACCAGGTGCCGAAGCACCACAGATTGCCCTCGGGGTCGCGGCAGATAAATTCGCGGCTGCCATAGTCGCGGTCGGTCAGGCCCTCCTCGATCACCGCGCCGGCGGCCTGAGCGCGGGCGAACATCGCGTCAGCGTCGTCCACGGCGATATAGAGGGACTTGCCGCCCTGTTCCGAAGGCCGGCCCACCATCCCGCCATAGGCGTCGTCCCTGCTGTCGCCGCACATGATCATCGACGAGCCGAAGGCCAGTTCGGCATGGGCGACCTTGTCGCCATCCATGTATTTCGCGTGGATGGTAAAGCCGAAGGCCTTTTCCAGCCATTCGATCATCGCCGCCGCGTCGCGGAAGCGAAAGGTCGGGTAGATGCGCGGAGCTTCCATCATGCGTTCCTCCTGTCAGATTGGGTCGTCTTGCCCGGTCGGAATGTCCCGGCCGTCCCGGCATGACCGCTGATGCGGCGCCGATCCGAACCGCCGCTCGAGCCAGCCGACGCCGAAGGCGACGATATCCTGCGCGTCGAACAGATGGCAGTGCGCGGCGCCGACCACGCCCTCGCGGTGCCGCCCGGTCGCGACATAGGCGCGGGCGATGGTTTCGACCGCATCCGGCTGGCCCTCGACTGCGAAGCAATCGAGGATGCCGTTCGAGTCGAAATCCGTGGCAGCCTCCCAGATGGTCCGGGCATCCGGGCCCAGCACCGGCATCTCGTAGCTGACGCGGCGCTTGCCGGGGATGTCGGCGACGGCCTCGGCGTAATGCAGCACGGTCACCGCATCGAGCGGCGCACCCAGCAGCAGGATCTTGCCGCCAAGGCG
>NZ_LLWQ01000130.1 GCF_001447385.1 Paracoccus sp. MKU1
CATGGCCACCATCGGCCTGGCCTGGTTCCTGGAAGGGCTCGGCGACGTGATGTGGGGCGCCGACGTCAAGGTGCTGGATGTCGGGCTGCCGCAGGGCATTTCGGAGACAGTCGAGACGGTGACCAACGACTGGCTGGGCTATGGCTTCTTCATCGACCGGCTGGACATCTGGGCAGCGGTGATCGCGGCAGTGCTGGTGGCGGCGCTGGTCGGCTTCTCGCAATATACCAAGCAGGGCCGGGCGATGCGCGCCGTGGCCGACGACCACCAGGCGGCGCTGTCGGTCGGCATCAGCCTGCAATTCATCTGGATCATGGTCTGGTCGATCGCCGGTTTCGTGGCGCTGGTCGCGGGGATCATGTGGGGCACGAAGTCGGGGGTGCAGTTCTCGCTCTCGCTGATCGCGCTCAAGGCGCTGCCGGTGCTGATGCTGGGGGGCTTCACCTCGATTCCCGGCGCCATCGTCGGCGGGCTGATCATCGGCATGGGCGAGAAGCTGTTCGAATATTTCGTCGGCCCCATGGTCGGCGGGGCGACTGAGAACTGGTTCGCCTATGTGCTGGCGCTGATCTTCCTCGTCTTCCGGCCGCAGGGGCTGTTCGGCGAGCGCATCATCGAGCGGGTCTGAGGATGAAAAGATTCTATGCCTCCGGCGGGGATATTTGGACACGAAAGAAGCGCGGAATCTTGCGTTCTTCCGTGGGGAAATATCCCGCGGGGGTGTGGGGGCGCGAAGCCCCCACGGGCAAGGCGTGACGCTGGGAGGAACGGATGTTTTACCGCGAGGCGGGTGATTTCAAGACGAGCTATCGCGACGATGGCCAGACCTTTCCGATCAAGCTGGATCGCTGGGGCTATTACGCGATCCTGGCGGTGGCCTTCCTGGTCGTGCCGCTGGTCATCGACAGCTACTGGGCCAATGCGGTGCTGGTGCCCTTCCTGATCTATGCCATCGCCGCCATCGGGCTGAACATCCTGACCGGCTATGCCGGGCAGGTCAGCCTGGGCACCGGCGGCTTCATGGCGGTGGGGGCCTATGCCGTCTACAAGCTGATGGTCGCCTTTCCGGGCGTGCCGATCGTCATCCATATCCTGCTGGCCGGGGCGATCACGGCGGTCGTCGGCATGCTTTTCGGCCTGCCCAGCCTGCGGATCAAGGGTTTCTACCTGGCGGTGGCGACGCTGGCCGCGCAGTTCTTCCTGGTCTGGCTGTTCAACAAGGTGCCGTGGTTCTACAACTACTCGGCTTCGGGGCAGATCAACGCGCCGGAACGGACCATGTTTGGCTGGGCGGTGACCGGGCCCGCCACCACGGCCTCGGCGAAATACCTGATCTGCCTGTCCTTTGCCGTTGGGCTGGCCTGGGTGGCGCGCAACCTGACCCGCGGCAGCGTGGGCCGGAAATGGATGGCGATCCGCGACATGGACATCGCGGCCGAGATCATCGGGGTGAACCCGCTGACCGCCAAGCTGTCGGCCTTTGCCGTCTCCAGCTTCTTCGTCGGTATCGCCGGGGCGCTGTTGTTCTCGGTCTATCTGGGCGCGGCCGAGGCCAGCGAAGCCTTCGGCATCAACAAGAGCTTCCTGGTGCTGTTCATGATCATCATCGGCGGGCTTGGCAGCATCTTCGGCAGCTTTGCCGGCGCCGCCTTCCTGGTTCTGCTGCCGGTCTTCCTGAAGAACGTGCTGGTGGCGCAGTTCGGCTGGCCGACCGACTTGGCCGCCCATATCGAACTGATGATCGTCGGCGCGCTGATCGTGTTCTTCCTGATCGTCGAGCCGCACGGGCTGGCGCGCCTCTGGGCGCTGACGAAGGAAAAGCTGCGGCTCTGGCCGTTCCCGCATTAACGACCGGACAACCGGCGGACCAGAAAACCCTTGGGGAGGAGACCAAGATGAAACTGAAACTCGCAACTGTCGCATTGGGCGCCGTCATGGCGGCGGCCCCGGCCATGGCCGACCTGGTGGTGCCCAATCTCAGCTATCGCACCGGGCCCTATGGCGCGAACGGCACGCAATATGCCGACGGGTTCAACGATTACTTCACCCTGCTGAACGAACGCGACGGCGGCATCGGCGGCGAGAGGGTCCGGACCCCGGAATGCGAGACCGCCTATAACACCGAAAAGGGCGTCGAGTGCTACGAGGCGACCAAGGGCTCGGGCGCGCTGGTCTATAACCCGCTGTCCACCGGCATCACCTATCAGCTGATCCCCAAGGTCGCGGCCGACAAGATCCCGCTTTACACGCCGGGCTATGGCCGCACCTCGGCCAAGAACGGCAAGATCTTCGAATGGGTGTTCAACGCGCCGGCGAACTACTGGGACGGTGCCAGCGTGGCGATCAAGTATCTGCTGGACCAGAACGGCGGCAGCCTCGAGGGCAAGAAGATCGCGCTGGTCTATCATAACTCGGCCTATGGCAAGGAGCCGATCCGCACCCTTCAGGAGCTGGGCAAGAAGCACGGCTTCACCCTGACCGAGCTGCCGGTCGACCCGCCGGGCCAGGAACAGAAGAGCCAATGGCTGCAAATCCGCTGCGACAAGCCGGATTACGTTCTGATGTGGGGCTGGGGCGTGATGAACCAGACCGCCATTCAGGAAGCCGCCAACATCCGCTTCCCGATGGAGAATTTCATCGGCACCTACTGGTCCGGTTCGGAAGTGGACGTGAAGCCGGTGGGCGCCGGTGCCAACGGCTACAAGGCGCTGACCTTCCACGGCGTCGGCATGGACTATCCGATCTATGAAGACATGAAGAAGCACGTCATCGATCCGGGCAAGGCCTCGCAGGGCGGGCAGTTCGTCGGCTCGGTGCTGTATTCGCGCGGCATGTATGCTGCCGTGGTCATTGCCGAGGCCATCGCCAAGGCGCAGGAGCTGGCCGGCACGCCGCAGATCACCGCGGCGCAGCTGCGCGACGGGTTCGAGGCGCTGGACATCACCCCCGAGCGGCTGGCCGAGCTGGGCCTGCCGGACTTCGGCCCCGAGATCAAGATGTCCTGCGACAACCACGGCGGCAGCGGCATGGCGCGGTTGCAGCAATGGGACGCCTCGGCCGGCAAATGGACCCTGATCACCGACTTCACCCAGCCCGATCAGGACGTGCTGGACCCGCTGATCCTCGAGGACAGCGAGGCCTATGCCAAGGAAGCCGGCATCTCGCCGCGCTGCTGATCCCTTGCCCCGGCGGTTCGCCGCCGGGGTCCATCGACCCGGAGGGCAAGCCCATGTTCGACGCCGCACCCCAACGCGAGACCCTGCTCGAGGTCAATAATATCGAGGTGATCTACAACCACGTCATCCTGGTGCTGAAGGGCGTCAGCCTGTCGGTGCCCAAGGGCGGCATCACCGCGCTTCTGGGCGGCAACGGCGCGGGCAAGACCACGACGCTGAAGGCGATCTCGAACCTGCTGCATTCCGAGCGCGGCGAGGTCACCAAGGGCGCGATCAGCTATCGCGGCGAGCGGGTGCAGGACATGGACCCGGCCAGCCTGGTCAAGAAGGGCGTGATCCAGGTGATGGAGGGGCGCCATTGCTTCGAGCACCTGACCATCGAGGAAAACCTGCTGACCGGCGCCTATACCCGCACCGACGGCGGGGCGGCGATCCGCCAGGATCTGGAGATGGTCTATTCCTATTTCCCCCGCCTGAAGGAGCGCCGGAAAAGCCAGGCCGGCTATACCTCGGGCGGCGAGCAGCAGATGTGCGCCATGGGCCGCGCGCTGATGTCGCGCCCCGAGACGATCCTGCTGGACGAGCCCTCGATGGGCCTTGCCCCGCAGCTGGTCGAGCAGATCTTCGAGATCGTCAAGGCGGTGAACGAGGGCGAGGGCGTGACCTTCCTGCTGGCCGAGCAGAACACCAACGTGGCGCTGCGCTATGCCCATTACGGCTATATCCTGGAAAGCGGCCGCGTGGTGATGGACGGGCCGGCGGATGCGCTGCGCGAGAACCCGGACGTCAAGGAATTCTATCTCGGCATGTCCGACCAGGGCCGCAAGAGCTTTCGCGACGTGCGATCCTATCGCCGGCGCAAGCGCTGGCTGGCCTGAGCGCAGAAAGGCATCCCCATGACATTCTATGACGAGCTTGAAACCCGCAGCGCCGATGAGCGGGCCCGGTGGCTGGCGGCCGAACTGCCCGCCGCCGTCGCCCGCGCCCGCACGGCGCCGGCCCTGGCGCGCATCCTTGCCGATGTGGAGCCGGACGGGGTCACCACGCGCGAAGGGCTGGCCCGGTTGCCGGTGATCCGCAAGTCGGAACTCTCGGCGGCGCAAAAGGCATCCCCGCCCTTCGGCGGCTTCACCACCCGGCCGGCGCCGGATTTCGAGAACGTCTTCCAGAGCCCCGGGCCGATCTATGAGCCGGGCCGGCGCGGCGAGGACTGGTGGCGGCTGGGGCGTTTCCTGCATGCGGCGGGCGTGGGCCGGGGCGACATCGTCCACAACTGCTTCGGCTATCACCTGACGCCGGCGGGGATGATGTTCGAAAGCGCCGCCCGCGCGGTCGGGGCCGCGACCCTGCCGGCCGGCACCGGCCAGACCGAATTGCAGGTCCGCGCCGCCGTCGATATCGGCACCACGGTCTATGCCGGCACGCCGGATTACCTGAAGATCATGCTCGACAAGGCCGAGGAACTGGGCGAGCGGTTGTCCTTTACCCGCGCCGCGGTCTCGGGCGGGGCGCTGTTTCCCAGCCTGCGCCAGGCCTATGCGGATCGCGGCATCGCCACCACGCAATGCTATGCCACCGCCGATCTGGGGCTGATCGCCTATGAATCCCCCGCCATGGAGGGGATGATCGTGGACGAGCGGGTGATCGTCGAGATCGTCCGCCCCGGCACGGGAGATCCCGTCCCCGAGGGCGAGGTGGGCGAGGTGGTGGTGACCACGCTGAACCCGGATTATCCGCTGGTGCGCTTCGCGACCGGCGACCTCTCTGCGGTCATGCCCGGCGAAAGCCCCTGCGGCCGCACCAACATGCGCATCAAGGGCTGGATGGGCCGCGCCGACCAGACCACCAAGATCAAGGGCATGTTCGTCCGCCCCGAACAGGTCGCGGCGCTGGTGGCCCGCCACCCCGAGATCTCACGCGCTCGTGTGGTCGCCGACCGGGCCGGAGACATGGATGTGATGACGGTGCTGCTGGAAACCGGGGCCGATGATGCGGCAAGATACGAAGGAACGGTGTTGGATACACTGAAACTTCGCGGCCGGGTGGAACTGGTTGCGCCGGGCTCGCTGCCGAACGACGGCAAGGTGATCGAGGATCGACGCAGCTACGACTGATTCCGGCCCCCCGGAATGAGGTCGCCCGATGCGCATTGCCGCCGTCCTGCTTGCCGCCCTGATCGGGACCGTGCCCGCCTGGGCCGAGAATCGCGCCGTCATCGTCGGCAATGCCGATTATCGCAGCGCTCCCGATCTGGCCGGCTCGGACACCATGGCGCTGGCGAAGGCGCTGCGCGAGGCGGGCTTCACCACCCAGCAGGGCGTCGATCTGGAGGCCCGGCCGCTGCGCCGCCTGCTTGAGGCGCTGGCCCGGGCCGATGCCGATCCCGGCGCGCGCATCGTGGCGCTGAATGGCCGTTTCCTGCATGACGCGGACGAGACATGGTTCATGGGCACCGATACCAATGCGCCCGGCCCGGCGACGGCCGGGGTGCAGGGCGTGCCGCTGTCGCTGGTCATGCGGCTGATGGCGGACGGTGATCCGGGCGCGGTGCTGATCCTCGGCACCGACGGGCAGCAGATGCCGCACCGGCCGGGGCTGGAGAACGGCATCGGCGCGCTCGCGCCGCCGGAGGGCGTCTCGGTCGTCACCGGCACGCCCGAGGCCGGTGCCCGCGCCCTGGCCCAGTTCCTGGGCGGCGCCACGCTGGCCCAGGCGGTGGCCGCCGACCGGGCGTTGGTCCTGTTGCCCGCGGGCGCGGGCAATCTGCGGCCCGTGCCGCCCCGCAAGGCGGGCGATGCGATGGCCGACGACCGCGACGCCTGGGCCGAAGCCGCTGTGGCGGATAGCGCCCAGGCCTATCGGGACTATCTGGCGCGCTTTCCGCAGGGGCTTTATGCCCCTGCCGCGCGTGAGCGGCTGGTCCAGATCGGCCGAGCCCCGGGGATCCGGAATGCCGACCGTGCCGCCTGGGCCCAGGCAGCCGCGACCGATACCGCGGAGGCCTATTCGGCCTATCTGAAGGAATTTCCCTTGGGGCGTCATGCCGGCGCTGCCCGCAAGCGTCTGGCCGAACTGCGGCCCGGCCCGTCTGCAAGCGCCGCCGCGCAGCCCTCGCCGGCCGCGGCCGAACGGGCCCTGGATCTCGACCCGGTCGAGCGGGCCGCCATCCAGCGCCACCTCTCTCGGCTCGGCCAGCAGCCGGGCCCGGCCGATGGCGTTTTCGGCCCGCGCACGCGCCTGGCGATCTCGGCCTGGCAGCGGGCCAACGGGCTGGCGGCGACGGGCCACCTGACCCGGTCGCAGATCCGGGTGATCGCCGCGCAGGCTGAAGGTCTTGCCACCGAAACCGCCGCCCGCGACGGCGCCTGGTGGCAGCAGACCGGCGCAAGCGGCGATGCCGAGGGGCTGCGCGCCTATCTGCATCGCTATCCCCAGGGCCTCCATGCCGAGGCGGCGCGGCGCCTGCTGTCCGAGGCCGGCACCGATCCCGACCCGCCCCGCGGCGACGAGGCGACATGGCGCTGGGCCCGCCGCCAGGGCTCGGCTGCGGCTTACGAAACCTATCTGGAACGCTTCCCGCAGGGCGCCCATGCGGCCGGCGCGCGCGAACGCCTGGCCACCTTGCGCGCCGGTATCGAAGCCGCGCGGCGCGAAGAAGCGGTGCTGGGCCTGACCCCTTCGGCCCGCCGCCTGATCGAGGAGCGGCTGCACAGCGCCGGGATGCAGCCCGGCCCGGTCGATGGCGCATTCACCGACGAGACCCGGGCGGCGCTGCGCCGCTATCAGGCGGCGCGCAACCTGCGCGTCACCGGCTATGTCACCCAGCAGACCGTCTCGGGCCTGCTGGCGGATGTGCTGCGCTGAAGCGGGCAAAGGGCGATCTTCTGCCTCTTGCCGGTTTCTTCCCGATCCTGGCCGGGAGGCGTATGGCGATACAGGCGCCCATCAATGCCGGCCTCGGCAGTCGCCCTGCCAAGCCCGCCGGCCGAATTCGCCATGGCCGATCGGCGCGGCCATCGCGCGGGACCCCGTCGGCGCCCCGGCCCGTCTGGGCGCGGGCTCTCGTCCGCCCGCATCCTGGCCGCGCTGACGGTCGGCGGTGGACTGGTCCTGTCGCGCTTCCGATCTTCTTTCGTGTGGAAATATCCACGGGGGTGTGGGGGCAGTCAGCCCCCACCTGCTGCGCGCCATGCCCGGAATACGAAAAACGCCCGCGGCACGGGGCCTGCGGGCGTTCCGGAATTCGGCTGATTCGCCGGTTCTCAGCCCTGGCGGGCCTTGAAGCGCGGGTTGGTCTTGTTGATGATGTAGATGCGGCCCTTGCGGCGCACGACTTGGCAGTCACGGTGGCGGCTCTTGAGCGAGCGGAGCGAATTGCGAACCTTCATCGGTCTTCTCCTATCGCGGCGCATCGCTAGGTCGCGCCTTGAAAACGAAATACCCCCGGACAAGCCCCGGGGGCGCGAAATGAATGGTGGGCGGTACTGGGATCGAACCAGTGGCCACTACGATGTCAACGTAGTGCTCTACCGCTGAGCTAACCGCCCCCCGACAGGTGATTCTGTCGGCCCGCGCCGCCAGATCGCCTGGATCGGCGTGTCTATAGCCACCTCGTCCGGGGGTTTCAAGCCCTCAATCGACAGCTATTGGCCTTGCTCGATCATGGTTTATAACCTTTCTGTCTTGACCGTCCAGAATTGGCGCCGGTCGCGCCGCCGGGGAACGCCAGGGATGACCAGGGAAGAGCCAACTTTCGATCTGATGCGGCCGCAACGGTGGCTGGGCGGGGTGATCTTTGCCTCGCCGCATTCGGGGCGGGCCTATCCCGACTGGTTCCTGGCCGAATCGCGGCTGGATTCGCAGCAGCTGCGCTCGTCCGAGGATGCCTTCGTGGACCGGCTGATCGAACCGGCGCTGGACCATGGCGCCACGGTGCTGACCGCCCGGGTGCCGCGCTGCGTGGTGGACCTGAACCGCGGTCCCGACGAGATCGACCCGCTGGTGGTCTCGGGCGCGGCGCCGGCGATGACCAATCCGCGCATCATGGCCGGGCTGGGGGTGATTCCCCGCGTCGTTTCGCAGGGGCGCGCCATCCATGACCGGCCGATCCCGCGGGACGAGGCCGAAAGCCGCATCGCCCGGCTGTGGCATCCCTATCACCGGGCGCTTTCGGGCCTGATCGACGAGGCGGTGGCGCGATTCGGCGGCGCCATCCTGATCGACATGCATTCCATGCCCCGCGATGCGCTGACCCATCTGCCGCGCCCGCGCCCCGACATGGTGCTGGGCGATCGCAACGGGGTCTCGGCGGCGCCACGCATCAGCGCCGGCGTGGCCGAAGCGGTGGCGGCCGAGGGCTTCCGGCTGCGGCGCAACTCGCCATTTTCGGGCGCCTATATCACCCAGACCTATGGCCGGCCGCGCAACAATGTCCATGTGGTGCAGCTGGAACTAGACCGTTCGCTCTACATGGACGAGGGGCGGATCGAGCCGCGCCCGGATTTCGAACTGTTCCGGGTCCGCTTCGCCCGCGTCATCACCCGGCTGGCGCAGCTGCGCCCGGACAGCAGCGACGCGGCCTTCGCCGCCGAATGACCAAGGAAAGGAGCCGCGATGCCGCCTGAATTCGCCGAGATGATCGGCCAGAACCTTGCCCTGATCGTGCTGGCGCTGGTGATCCTGTTCGCCGTCAGCCGCGCCGTCCGCATCGTCCCGCAATCCGAGAAATACGTCGTCGAGCGCTTCGGCCGGCTGCATGCCGTGCTGGGGCCGGGGATCAACTTCATCGTCCCCTTCCTGGATCGGGTGGCGCATCGGATCTCCATCCTGGAACGCCAGCTGCCGACCTCGCGCCAGGATGCGATCACCGCCGACAACGTGCTGGTGCAGGTCGAGACCAGCGTTTTCTATCGCATCATCGAGCCGGAAAAGACCGTCTATCGCATCCGCGACGTGGATGCGGCGATCACCACGACGGTGGCGGGGATCGTGCGATCCGAGATCGGCACGATGGAGCTGGATCAGGTGCAGTCGAACCGCGCACCCTTGATCGAACGCATCCGCGAATCGCTGGCCAATATCGTCGACGACTGGGGCATCGAGGTGACGCGGGCCGAGATCCTGGACGTCAACCTGGACGAGGCGACGCGGGCCGCCATGCTGCAACAGCTGAATGCCGAACGTGCCCGCCGCGCCCAGGTGACCGAGGCCGAGGGCCGCCGCCGCGCCGTGGAACTGGCCGCGGACGGCGACCTTTACGCCGCCGAGCAGCAGGCCAAGGCCAAGCGGCTGCTGGCCGATGCCGAGGCCTATGCCACCGCGGCCATCGCCACGGCGATCCGCGAGGGCGGGATCGAGGCGGCGCAATACCAGGTCGCCATGCGCCAGGTCGAGGTGCTGGCCGAGGTCGGCAAGGGCCAGGGCAAGCAGACGGTGATCGTCCCCGCCTCGGCCGTCGAGGCGCTGGGTGACGCCTTCCGCATGTTGCGGGGCGGCAAATGAGCTGGGCGAACGGCTGGCTCTGGATCATCGCGGCGCTGATCCTGGCGGCGGTGGAACTGGCGCTGCCGGGCTGGTTCTTTCTGGGCCTGGCCGGCGCGGTGCTGTTGATGGGGCTGGCGCTGCTTCTGGGCCTGTGGCCGGCCGGGCTGCCGATGGCGCTGGTGGTCACGGCGATCCTGACCGGGGTGATCTGGCTGGCGCTGCGGCGCATCTTCGGCAGGAACCGGGGCGAGGTGCGGCGCTGGACCCGCGACATCAACGACAACTAGGCTTTGACGGTGCCAAGCTGGTGCTGACCCATGGCGCACAGCTGCTGGCCTGCCTGCGCGACGATTACGACTGGATCCGCTTTCCCGCGTATTGGGATCTGCCCGGCGGCGGGGCCGAGCCGGGCGAGGCGCCGGTCGAATGCGCGTTGCGCGAGCTTGACGAGGAATTTGGGCTGCGGCTTGCGTCCGGGCGGCTGACGGGGCGGGCCTTTCCCTCGGTCAACGAACCCGGCCGCGCGTCGTGGTTGTTTCGCGGCACCATCACCGCTGCCGAGATCGCCGCGATCCGCTTTGGCGATGAAGGGCAGGAATGGCGGATGATGCCGGTTGCGGAATTCCTCGGCCATCCGCGCGCCGTGCCGCATTTCCGGGATCGGGTGCGACTTGTTCTTGCCGGATCGGGCTGCGGGATTTGAAAATCGCCCGCTCCTGTGCATGATCGGGCCATCGACAGGAAGGAGGCATGCATGTCTCGGATGCAGCTATACCGTCGCAACGGCTGGGGCTCGGCCATCGTCGAGGCACAACTGGCGCATTACGGGCTCGAGGCCGAGGGAATCGAGGTCGCGGACCTGTTCCTGGATCCGGTTGCCAGGCGCGACCTGATGCGGATCAGCCCGGCGGGGCAGATCCCGGTGCTGATCCTGCCCGACGGGCGGGTGCTGTCGGAAAGCGCGGCGATCACCCTGCACCTGGCAGACATGACCGGGCGCGACGATCTGGTGCCAGCCGCCGGGGCCTCGGAACGGCCGCGCTTCCTGCGCTGGCTGATCTTTCTGGTGGCGCAGGTCTATCCCTGCTTTACCTTCGGCGACGATCCGGCGCGGTTCCTGACCGACCCGGCGGCACAGAAGGAACTGGGTGAGGCCACCACTGCGCGCCTGCAAGAGCTTTGGACCGCGCTGGAGGGCGTGGTGGGCGCGCCCTGGTTCCTGGGCGAGCGGTTCTCGGCGCTGGACATCTATCTGGCGGTGATGACCAACTGGAAGCCCGGCCCGGAATGGTTCCAGGCGAACGCGCCCAAGGTCTGGTCCATCGCCCGCGCCACGGCGGCGCGCGAGGATCTGGCGCCGGTCTTGCGGCGCAATTTCGGCTGATCAGCGGCCGGCCAGTTCCGCCTGGATCGCCTGCGCCGCGGCACGGGGGTCCTCGGCCCTCCAGATCGGCCGGCCGACGACGATATGGTCGGCGCCGCTGGCGATGGCGGTGGCGGGGGTCTCGATACGCTTCTGGTCGCCGGCATCGCTGCCCGACGGCCGCACGCCGGGCGTCACGATCAGCCGGCCCGCCGCCTCGGGCAGGGCGCGGATCAGCGCCGCCTCGCGCGGGCTGGCGATGACACCGTCGGCCCCGGCCTCGAAGGCGCGGGCGGCGCGGGTGGCGACGATCTCGGCCAGATCACCCGGCACGATCAGCCCGGCGTCGAGGTCGGCGCGGTCCAGCGAGGTCAGGATCGTCACCGCCAGGATCTTCAGCCCCGAGCCCGCCGCGCCCTGTTTCGCCGCCCGCACCACATGCGGGTCGCCGTGGACGGTCAGGAAATCCAGGTCGTATTGCGCGATACCCTTCACCGCCGCCTCGACCGTGGCGCCGATATCGAAGAATTTCATGTCCAGGAAGATGCGCTTGCCATGTTCCTGCTTCAGCTCGTTGGCGAGCGCCAGGCCGCCGCCGGTCAGCATGCCCAGGCCGATCTTGTAGAAGCTGGCGGCATCGCCGATCTTCTGGGCCAGTTCCAGCCCGGCCAGCGCGTTCGGCACGTCCAGCGCCACGATCAGACGGTCGTCCATGGTTCCCCTCAGCCTGCGACAAACGGCCCGCTTATAGGCGGGAACCGACCGACTTGAAACCCCGTTTCGTCCTGCCCATGTGACAGGCAGGACCCGAGCCGGATCGTGCCAATGCGGGCGATCCAAAGCGGGGGCTGAGGAAAGGATTTTCATATGGATATGGAAAAGTTCACGGAACGGTCGCGGGGCTTTTTGCAGGCGGCGCAGACCATAGCGATCCGCGAGGAAAACCAGCGCGTGATGCCCGAGCATCTGCTGAAGGCGCTGATGGACGACGACCAGGGCTTTGCCAGCAACCTGATCGCACGCGCCGGCGGGGATGCCCAGGCGGTGCGCCAAGCCGTCGATCAGGCGGTGGCGAAACAGCCCAAGGTCAGCGGCGGGCAGGGACAGGTCTATGTCGATCCCTCGCTGGTGCGCGTGCTGGACGAGGCCGAGAAGCTGGCCAAGAAGGCCGGCGACAGTTTCGTGCCGGCCGAGCGGGTGCTGACCGCGCTGGCCGTCGTCAACACCAATGCCCGCGACGCGCTGACGGCGGGCAAGGTGACGGCGCAGGCCCTGAACGGTGCCATCAACGACGTCCGCAAGGGCCGGACGGCCGACACCGCCAGCGCCGAGGACAGCTATGAGGCGCTGTCGAAATACGCCCGCAACCTGACCGAGGCCGCGGCCGAGGGCAAGATCGACCCGATCATCGGCCGGGACGAGGAAATCCGCCGCGCTATGCAGGTGCTGT
>NZ_LLWQ01000131.1 GCF_001447385.1 Paracoccus sp. MKU1
CGTCGGCCGGCCGCGGATGATCCGCGGCGACTGGATCAAACCGGGGGCGACGGTGATCGACGTCGGCATCAACCGCATCGAGGAGGCGGGCCGGGCGCGGCTGGTCGGCGACGTGGATTTCGAGGGCGCGGCCGCGGTCGCCGGCGCCATCACCCCGGTGCCGGGCGGCGTCGGGCCGATGACCATCGCCTGCCTGCTCGCCAACACGCTGACCGCCTGCTGCCGGGCCCATGGCTGGCCCGAGCTCGATCTCGGGAGGGCGGCGAGCTGACCGCCCGGGCGCGGCGCCGGGCCGGGGGCGCTTCGCCCCCCGGACCCCCAGAGGATATTTGCACACGGAAGACATCGGGGCCTTGGGCCCTTACAAGACAAGTGGAGAAACAGATGAACAAGTTCTGCCTGACCGTTGCCTGCGAATCCACGCGCGGCATCGTGGCTGCCATCTCGGGCTTTCTGGCCGAGCACGGCTGCAACATCACCGATTCCAGCCAGTTCGACGACCCGCAGACCGGCAAGTTCTTCATGCGGGTGAGCTTCGTCTCGGAGGAGGGCGTGGGGCTGGAAGACCTGCGCGCGGGCCTGGCCGAGCCGGCCAAACCCTTCGGCATGGACTATGCCATCCATGACGAGGCCGAGAAGATGAAGGTGGTGATCATGGTCAGCCGCTTCGGGCATTGCCTGAACGACCTGCTCTATCGCTGGCGCATCGGGGCCTTGCCGATCGAGATCGTGGCGGTGATCTCGAACCACATGGACTACCAGAAGGTGGTGGTGAACCACGACATCCCCTTCCACTGCATCAAGGTCACCAAGGAGAACAAGCCGCAAGCCGAGGCGCAGCTGATGGCGGTGGTCGAGGATTCGGGCGCCGAGCTGGTGGTTCTGGCGCGCTACATGCAGGTGCTGTCGGATGCCCTGTGCAAGAAGATGTCGGGGCGGATCATCAACATCCACCACTCGTTCCTGCCGAGCTTCAAGGGCGCCAATCCCTACAAGCAGGCCTTCGAGCGCGGGGTGAAGCTGATCGGCGCCACCTCGCATTACGTGACCGCCGACCTGGACGAGGGCCCGATCATCGAGCAGGACATCATCCGGGTGACGCATGCGCAATCGCCCGAGGACTATGTGAGCCTCGGCCGCGACGTGGAAAGCCAGGTGCTGGCCCGCGCCATCCATGCCCATATCCACCGGCGGGTGTTCCTGAACGGCAACAAGACCGTCGTCTTCCCGGCCTCGCCCGGAAGCTATTCCAGCGAGCGCATGGGCTGATAGCCTCCAAGGCCGTTGATTGCTCCATCTCCCCGACGGGCATGGGCCCTGCCAGCCGTGCCGGCGCTGCGACCTTGAAGTCGCAGCGCCGGCACGAATTTCGTTTTCGGAAGGACGCCTCTGCCTGTCGCGGAGGGGCCGATGCCGCGGATCATGCCGCCGCAAGGAAGACCGGCCGGATTGATTCGCCGCCGCCTGACTATCGGATTTCTCCACCTGCGCAGATCGTGGGTTGGCGTTTTTCCCGAACGGTCGTCACGCATGCTGTTGGTGCAGGCAGGGGCCAGTATCTGCCCGAAAGATCGCCGCTTCCGGGGCGATATGTGCAGAAAAATACCCAAAACATTCCTGTTAAGAAAAATAATTGCTTTTTAGGCGACATGCGTGTTGAATGGAATCAATAAGCGAGCGGATGCAAAACCGGTCCGATCAACAGCAGGTGGTTCATGGGTCACCGCTCCGTCCGGAGCCCGGCCCCGCGGATGGACAGGCTGCCGCCTTGTCCGTCCGGGCATTGCCAGACGTGCCGCTGGATAGGCGCCTCGTCTGTCGCAGGGTGATTGCCGCCGGCTGCATGGTCGAGCCGCTTGCAGCCCCTCGCTGCCACAGACGCCATTGTCCGCCTGGGGCGGATCGTGGAACGGATGCCAACGAGGAGGAATTTTCATGACAGCGACCTGGCGTTTTTCGGCTCTGGCGGACCGGCACCGGGCCTTGGGCTCGGCGCTCGAGGACTGGAGCGGCATGGGGACGGCCTGGACCTATGACAAGGACCAGCTCGAGGAATACATGGCGATCCGCACCCGGGCCGGGGTGATGGACGTCTCGGGGCTGAAGAAGGTGCATGTGATCGGCCCGCATGCCGGCCATGTCATCGACCGCGCCACCACCCGCTCGGTCGAGAAGATCAAGCCCGGCCGCTCGGCCTATGCCTGCATGCTCAACGACGGTGGCAAGTTCGTCGACGATTGCGTGATCTACCGCATGGGCCCGCACAGCTTCATGGTGGTGCATGGCTCGGGCCAGGGTCACGAGCAGTTGACCATGGCGGCGCTGGGGCGCAATGTCAGCGTGCTGTTCGACGACGACCTGCACGACATCTCGCTGCAGGGGCCGCTGGCGGTGGACTATCTGGAAAAGCATGTGCCGGGCATCCGCGAGCTGGCCTATTTCAGCCATATGCATACCACGCTGTTCGGCAAGCCGGTGACCATCTCGCGCACGGGCTATACGGGCGAGCGCGGCTATGAGATCTTCTGCCGCCGTCAGGACGCGCCGGAGATCTGGGACACGATCGTGGCCGAGGGTGCGGCGATGGGCATCATCCCGACCCGCTTCACCACGCTGGACCTGCTGCGGGCGGAAAGCTACCTGCTGTTCTTCCCCTATGACAATTCCGAGAAATACCCGTTCGAGAACGAGCCCTGCGGCGATACGCTGTGGGAACTGGGGCTGGATTTCACCGTCTCGCCCGGCAAGACCGGCTTCCGCGGCGCCGAGGAGCATTACCGGCTGAAGGGCCGCGAGCGCTTCAAGATCTACGGCGTCAAGCTGGAGGGCACCGAGGCGGCCGTCGAGGGCGCGCCGATCATCAAGGACGGCAAGCAGGTCGGCGTGGTGACCATCGGCTTCTACAGCCCGCTGAACCAGCACAATATCGGCATCGCCCGGATGCCGGTGGATTGCGCGGTGCCCGGCACGCCGTTGACCATCCGCAATCCCGGCGGCGACATTGCCGCCACAGCCCAGCCGATGCCCTTCCACGATCCCGAGAAGAAGCGCCGCACCGCCAAGGGCTGAACCGACCGGGGAGCGAGGGCGGCGCCAAGACCGCCCCGCCCCCCTCCGCGACAGGGAGAACGCAGCGAATGCGAGCCACGGAATTTTCACCTTCGATCCCCAGCCGCCCGGTCTATGGCGGGCTGCACCCGCATGGTGCGCTGCCCTCGCTGATGCTGGCCGAGGGGGCGGGCGGCGAGGCGCTGGCCGATCTGGCCCAGGCCGATCCTTCGGTGATGCGCCACGCGCATCTGTTCTATGTCCCCGCCGGCGCCGCCACCGGTCCCGACCTGGCGGTGCGGCTGCGGGCGCTGGGGCCGGCCAGCTATGTCGAGGGGCCAAGCTATGCCGCGCTGCGGCCGCGCTTTGCCCGGGCGCTGGCCGATGCGCATATGGGCACCCGGCTTTACCTGGCCGGCAGCGAGGGGCTGATCGGCCAGGCCATGGCCGAGGCGCTGGCCGCCGGCCTGCCCTTGGAGGCGATCGACGCCGAGCATCGCGGCGGCTTCGCCCGGCGGGTGCAATGCGTGCATTGCAAGGGCATCACCGAAAACGTCGCCACCGACCCGTTCACCTGCTCGCATTGCGGGCTGAACCTGTTCGTGCGCGACCATTACTCGCGCCGCATCGGCGCCTTCCAGGGAGTCTGCGTCGATGCCGAGACCCCGGGCATCGTACCCGAGCCGCAGGAGATCAAGCCATGACGTCCCTGATGCTGCGTGTGGCGGAGGCCGAATCGCTGACGCCGCTGGTCAAGCGCTTTCGTTTCGAACATCCGCGGGGCGAGTCGCTGCCGTTGTTTTCCGGCGGCGCCCATGTCGTGGTCGAGATGCCGGATGGCGACGTCCTGCGCCGCAACGCCTATTCGCTGATCTCGGACCCGCAGGACGGCTCGGGCTACGAGATTGCGGTGCGGCGCGAGGATGGCGGGCGCGGCGGCTCGCGCTTCATGCATGCCCGGGTGCGGCCAGGCGACCTGCTGCGCATCTCGCTGCCGCTGAACCTGTTCGCGCTGGACCTGCGGGCAAGGAAGCATGTGCTGATCGCCGGCGGCATCGGCATCACCCCTTTCGTCGCCCAGGTCCGGCAGCTTCTGCGCATGCAGCTGCCTTTCGAGTTGCATTACGGTGCCCGCTCGCGGGACGAAGCGGCCGGGCTGCGGCTGCTGCCGGATGTGCCGCATATCCACTTCCATATCTCCGACGAGAGCAATCGCATGGATCTGGGGGCGTTCCTGTCGGCGCAACCGCTGGGCACGCATGTCTATACCTGCGGCCCCGAAGGGCTGATCAATGCGGTTGCGCAAACCGGCGCCCGGCTGGGCTGGCCGAAAACCGCGCTGCATTCCGAGGTTTTCCAGGCGCCGCCGCCGGGCCGGCCCTTCGAGGTGGTGCTGGCCCGTTCGGGCCGGACCATCGAGGTCGGCGCGCATCAGAGCCTGCTCGAGGCGCTGGAGGCGGCCGAGGTCGAGATCGACTGGTCCTGCCGCGGCGGCGCCTGCGGGCGTTGCGAGACCCGCGTGGTCTCGTGCCACGGCCGGATCGAGCATCACGACCATTGGCTGTCCGAGGACGAGCAATCCGCACAGACCCGCATCATGCCCTGCGTCTCGCGCTTTCGCGGCGAGTCGCTGATCATCGACCGATAGGAGCCCGGCCATGACCATCCGGTTCAACGACGAGACCTTCCGCGACGATTACAGCTTCCGCAACTCCGCCACGGCGATCCGACGGTTTCCATTCCCGTTCGACAAGGACGATTACATGTATTCCGTCAACATGGAACCGCACGGGACGGGTGGCCGCGCCGGCAGCGTCTTCGAGAAGCGCTTCGACGTGGACGAGCATTACGTGGCCGAGATGCGCGACCGGGCGATCACCCTGGCCGGGGACCCGCTGCGCTGCCAGTCGCTGCCGCATATGGAATTGGCGGGCTGGGACCTGCTGGAACTGATCATGCAGTGCAAGGCCGAGGATTACCCGGATCTGTTCCAACTGCATCGCGACGGCGACCGCTGGCACTGGATCAACCGGCCGCTTGGGATCGAGCAGCGTTTCACCTTCCTCGACCCGACGACGCTGCCCTGCGGGCCGATGGAATACATCACTCGCCAGGCGCAGGGCGATTTCGCGGTGCTGGACCAGCGCGAGAACAACCTGTGGATGGATGCCGGCATGGTGACCAGCCAGGCGGACTGGTCGCTGGATTTCGACATCGGCATGAATTTCTTCGAATGGCATGCGCCGGTGCCGAAGGCGGCCGAGATGGGCATCTTCCAGCGGGCGTTGAAATTCCTGCTGGCGATCCCGCAGGGCGCGCCGTCGCGGCGGCTGAACTGGACGATGACGGTGAACCCGCGGCTGGATACCAGCCCCGAGAACTATCATCTCTGGGGCCCCGAGAAGCGCACGATCACCCCCGAGAATGTCGGTGCCAAGCAATATCTGCGGGTGGAGCTGCAAAGCTTCTGGCGGCTGCCGCGCTCGAATGCGCTGGCCTTTCCGATCCGCTGCTACCTGATCGCGCTCGAGGATCTGGTGACGGTGCCGAAATGGGCGCGCCGCCTGCACCGGGTGATCCGCGACCTGCCTGACGAACTGGCCGAATACAAGGGTTTTGCCGTCAACCGGCCGATCATCATCGACTATCTCGCCCAGTTCGACGACGGCAAGCCGACCTCGCCAGGAATATTCCCGGACGACTGATCCGGGACAACTCCACCAGGCAACTGATTGCCCCCACGCGGGGCCAAAAGGGAAGCCGGCGGGCCATGCGGCCGCCGGAAGGGCATCGTCATGCCGCCGTTCCCCGAACGGCGGGTGTTCGAGGAGCACGAGCCGCATTCCCGCCGGCGGGAGCGGCAGGGACAGAAAAGCCGGCAGGGGAGTTCTGCAATGACATATACGACCACAACGGCGGAAACGCCGCAAGAGAACGGCCATATGGTCCGTTCGCTCAGCTGGACGGGGGCATTCTGGATCGCTGCCGGCGTGCCGCCGCTGGTGCTGTTTTCGCTGGGCGGCATCGCCGGGACGACCGGCAAGGTCGCCTTCGTCGTCTGGATCGTCTCGATGATGATGGGTTTTGCGCAATCCTTCACCTATGCCGAGATGGCTGGCATGTTCGGCAACAAATCCGGCGGCGCCTCGGTCTATGGCGCCATGGCCTGGCTGCGCTATGCCAAGCCCGTGGCGCCGCTGTCGATCTGGTGCAACTGGTTCGCCTGGTCGCCGGTCCTGTCGCTGGGTTGCGCCATCGCGGCCGGCTACATCCTGAACGCGCTGTTCCCGGTGCCGTTGGCCACGTCGCAGCCGGTGCTGGACTGGGTCGCCGCCCATGCGGGCTCGATCACGGCCGATAGCCCGCGCGTGGTCGAATATCTTGCCGCGCATCCCGGCCTTGGCAGCGCCGAGGCGATCCAGGCGCTTCTGGCCAACGATGCGGTGGCGGCATTGACCCCGGCGATCCGCAGCTGGACCGCCTTCAACCTGGAAATCCCGGGCCTGTTCACGCTTTACTTCAACACCACCTTCGTCATCGGCGCGCTGCTGATGCTGATCCTGATCGCAATCCAGTATCGCGGCGTCGCCTCGACCGCGACGGCGCAGAAATGGATGGCGATCATCGTGCTGGTGCCGCTGATGCTGGTCGGGCTGGTGCCGATCTTCACCGGCTCGATCGACTATGCCAATGTCTCGCATATCGTGCCGCCCGCGACCGCCTATTCGGCCGAGCCGGGCAGCTGGAACCTCGGCGGCTGGACGCTGGTTCTGGGCGGGCTCTATATCGCGGCCTGGTCCACCTATGCCTTCGAGACCGCGGTCTGCTACACGCGCGAGCTCAAGGATCCCAAGCGCGACACCTTCCGGGCGATCTTCTTCACCGGCCTGCTCTGCATGGCGTTCTTCTGCCTGATTCCGTTCTCGTTCCAGGGGGTTCTGGGCATCGAGGGAATGCTGGCGCCCGAGATCGTCGACGGCACCGGCATCGCCCAGGCCCTGGGCGGCATGATCGGCGCCGGGCCGGTGGTGGCGCAGCTGTTCACCATCCTGATGCTGCTAGCGCTGTTCATGGCGATCATGACGGCCTGCGCCGGCTCGGCCCGGACGCTCTACCAGGGCTCGCGCGACGGCTTGCTGCCGAAATACCTGGGCCATGTGAACGAGCAGGGCGCCCCGGTCAACGCGATGTGGACCAACTTCGTGGTGAACCTGTTCCTGCTGGCGCTGGCCTCGGATGCGAATGGCTATTTCTACGTGCTGGCCATCTCGAATGTCGGCTACCTGACCTTCAACTTCCTGAACCTCAATGCCGGCTGGATCCACCGCATCGACTCGCCGCATCTCGAGCGGCCCTGGCGCGCGCCGACCTGGCTGATCGGGCTGAACACCCTGCTGGCCTTTGTCAACGCGCTGTTCCTGGGCGCGGGCGCCAAGGTCTGGGGCTATTCCAACGCCCTGGTCTCGGGCGCGATCTTCGCGGCGCTGATCGTGCCGATCTTCCTGTGGCGCCACTATGTCACCGACAAGGGCCGCTTCCCGGCCGAGGCGCTGGAGGATCTGGGCCTGGCCAATGATGCGACCAGCTTCGGGCCGAGGCGGGCGGGCATCCTGCCCTATCTGGCGCTGGCGGCGGGCCTGGCCGTGGTCGTGGTGGCGAATATGGTCTTCCAGCTGCCGGGCTGAGGCCGGATCCCTGAAACGCGACGGCCGCCCCAAGGGGCGGCCGTTTGCGTTTGCGGGGCGGGCGGATTGGTCAGGCCAGCAGCAGCACCTGGACATCGGCGACATTCGTGCCGGTCGCGCCGGTCAGCAGCAGGTCACCCGCCGCCTGTAGCGCCGCGTGGCTATCATTGTTGGCCAGCAGCGCCGCGCCGTCGTGGCCGGCCGCCCGGATGCGGTCGGCGGTGCTGCCGTCCACGATCCCGCCCGCGGCATCGGTCGGGCCGTCGCGCCCGTCCGTCCCGCCGCTGAGGAAGACCCAGTGCCCCGGCCAGTCCCGGCCCATCAGGGCGATGCGCAGCGCCAGCTCCTGGTTGCGCCCGCCCTTGCCGGTGCCGCGCAGGGCGACGGTGGTCTCGCCGCCGAAGATCAGCGCCTCGGGCCGGTCGCGCTGGCTGCCGGCCGCCGCGGATGCGATGCGGGCGGCGGCCTCGGCCACGTCGCCGGTCAGCCGGTCGCTGACGATGCGGGCCGCCCAGCCCTCCGGCACGGCGGCAAGCATGGCGGCGAGCGAGATCTCGTTGCTGCCGATCAGGTGGTTCTCGGCCTCGGGCAGCGGGGCGGGAGGTGCGTCGCTTTCCAGAAGGCCGCGCACCTTCGGAGGCAGCTTCTCCAGCAGCCCCCGCCCGGCCAGCAGCTCCAGCGCCTCGCGCGGGCTGCCGAGCGGCGCGACGGTCGGGCCGCTGGCGATGGCGCCCAGGTCGTTGCCGATGACGTCGGACAGGATCAGCGCCGTCACCGAGGCAGGGGCGGCATGACGCAGGAAGCCGCCGCCCTTCAGGTCCGAAAGCTGCTGGCGGATCAGGTTGACCTGGCCGATCTCCAGCCCGCTGGCCAAGAGCAGCCGGTTCACCTGCTGCTTGTCGGCCAGGGTCAGCGGCGGTCGCGGCGCCGGAACCAGCGCCGAGCCGCCGCCCGAGATCAGCGCGATCACCCGGTCCTGCGGCCCCGCCCGGTCCAGCAGCGCGATGATCTCCTGCCCGGCAGCCAGCCCGGCCTCGTCGGGCTCGGGATGGCCGGCGGTCAGGACGCGGGCGCCGGGAATGTCCCGGCCATTGTCGTCATGCGTCACCGCCAGCGCCGTCATCGGGCCGGAGACATGGGCCATCGCCTCGGCCAGCATGGCGGGCGCGGCCTTGCCGATGGCGATCAGAATGGTCTGTCCCCCCGCCGCGGGCGCGGCAGGGGGATGGCTTTCGAAATGCCGGCGCACGGCCAGGGCAGGATCGGCCGCGCGCACGGCCGCGTCATAGAGCTTCCGCGCCAGGGCCCGCATATCGGCGATTCTTGCCGTCATGCCGCGATCTGGCGGGCTTTCTGGACCAGCACTTCGGCCTGGCGGATCGAGGCATAGTCGATCAGCCGCCCGTCCAGCGAGACGGCGCCCTTGCCCTCGGCCTCGGCCTTGGCCATGGCGTCGAGGATCTTCTGCGCGCGCTCGACCTCGGCGGCCGAGGGGCTCATCACCTCGTTGGCCAGCGCGATCTGGCTGGGATGGATGGCCCATTTCCCCTCGCAGCCCAGCACGGCGGCGCGATAGGCGGCGGCCTTGTAGCCCTCGGGGTCCGAGAAATCGCCGAAGGGGCCGTCGATGGGACGCAAGCCGTTGGCCCGCGCCGCGACGACCATGCGCGACAGCGCATAATGCCACATGTCGCCCCAATGGACGTGGCGGCCGCCTTCGGCATCGGCATCGGTCAGGACGGAATAATGCTCGTTCACGCCGCCGATCACGGTGGTGCGGGCGCGGGTCGAGGCGGCATAGTCGGCGACGCCGAAATGCAGGCTTTCGTTGCGCTTGGACGCGGCGGCGATCTCGTTGATGTTCTGCATTCCCAGCGCCGTCTCGATGATATGCTCGAAGCCGATGCGCTTCTTCAGGCCCTTGGCATCCTCGATCTGGGTGACCAGCATGTCCACCGCATAGACGTCGGCGGCGGTGCCGACCTTGGGGATCATGATCAGGTCCAGCCGCTCGCCGGCCTGCTCGACCACGTCCACGACATCGCGATACATGTAATGCGTGTCGAGTCCGTTGATTCGGATCGACATGGTCTTCTTGCCCCAGTCAATCTCGTTCAGGGCCTTGATGATGTTCTTGCGCGCCTGCGGCTTCTCGTCCGGCGCGACCGCGTCCTCGAGGTCGAGGAAGATCACGTCGACGTCGGAATCCGCCGCCTTTTGAAACATTTGCGGCTGGCTGCCGGGCACGGCAAGCTCGCTGCGGTTCAGGCGGGCGGGGGCTTGTTCGATGGGGTGAAAGCTCATGGCGGAACGCTCCTGCGACATGTGGGGGAATGCGACAAGAGAAGGCAGATTGGTGTTTCCAGTCAAGAAATAAAATTTCTTATTGATTTTGATATGCCACATATTCAGTCGTTCCTGCTGCCGGGCGGGGGGGCGTGGCGACTGGAATAATAAAAGGCGATGGCCTGGGCGCGGCTGCGCACCGAGAGCTTTTCGTAAAGGTTCGAGAGGTGGAACTTGACCGTATTGCCCGAGATGCCCAGCTCGCGCGACAGCTCGCGGTTGGTCAGGCCCTTGGACAGCGCCTCGAGCATGTCCATCTCGCGCGGGGACAGGCTTTGCAGCGGATTCCGTTGCAGCGCGCGCACGTCCAGATAGGGAAACACCATCTTGCCTGCTGCCACGGCCAGGCAGGTTTCCAGCAGCGTCTCGGCCGGGTCGCTGCGGGCGACGAAACCGGCGGCGCCCGCCCCCAACGCGCCCAGATGTGCCTCGCTGGCCTGATCGCCATAGACCACGATGCGCGGCGCGCCCTCCTGCTCACGCAACTGCTCCAGCAGCTTGGCGCCGCCCATCGCCGGCAGGCCCCAGTCGATGATTCCGACCTGGGCGGGAATCCGCATGACGGTGGCCAGGAATCCCTCGGCCGTGGCCGAGGTGGCCAGCAGCGAAAAGCGCGTGTCGCGCTGAAAAACCTCGGACATGGCGGACAATACCAGGGGATTGCTGTCCCCCAGCATGATCGAAACCGCCTTTTCCACGCTGCTGACAGTGCGCATCAACCAGCTGCGGCCAGATAAAAGGCTGGAAAGCCAAGGAAAATTGCCGACATTTTCTCCTCCCATTCCTTTGGGTGGGTAATCGACCACCCAAAGGGATACCTAAAAGCAGCATAATCTTACGTTGCGGCATCTGTCGAGAGGGGTTTTCTTGCAGTTAAAGAAACTTAATCGTAAGGAAATATCATGGCTGAAGTGGCGATCTTCCCGCAGCTTGAAATTCCCAACACTCTCGCGGCCGGCCCGGGACCGGGCAATACCGACCTGCGGGTGCTGCAACGCTTTGCCAGCGCCGGGGTCGCGGATCACATGCAGGCCGATGTGCTGCGCGGCATGATCGAATGCAAGCAGATGCTGCGCGAGGTGATGGGGACCGCGAACATCCATACCTTCGGCGTGGCCGGCACCGGCTGGAGCGGGCTCGACTGCCTGTTCAGCGCGGTCCTGCCCGGCGACAAGGTGGTGGTCTTCGTCAACGGCACCTTCTCGGGCATCGACGGGCTGACCCTGCGCATGAAGGCTGCCACAGCCGAGGAGCTGGCCGCCAATCCGATGGACCCGCAGCCGGCCTCGGTCAAGGTCGTGACCGTGCCGCACGGCCAATCCGTGACCGGCGAGATCGTCGAGGCGGCGCTGGCCGAGCACAAGCCGAAATGGGCTGCGATGGCGCATTGGGAAACCGGCTCGGGCCGGATCAACGACATGCGCGGCTTTTCGGACGCCTGCCAGCGGCACGGCGCGCTGGGGCTGGTCGATGCGGTCTCCTCGCTGGGTGTCGAGGATTTCCGCATCGACGACTATCCCGGCGTGCATGGCTGGGCGTCCTGCCCGCAGAAGGGCATCTGCTGCCTGCCGCTGACCTATGCGCCGGTCAGCTTCAGCGACCGCTACATCGCGGAACTGCGCCGGACCGGCTGCCGGACCTTCGTGCATCACCCGATCCTCGAGGCGCGGCATTGGGGCATTATCGACGGTAAGGATGTGGAAAAGGGCACCTATCACCGCACCCACAGCGCCTATGCCGTCGCCGCCTTCCACGAGGCGCTGCGCATCTTGCTGCAACAGACCGTCGCCGGCCGCGCCAAGGCCTATGCCTTCCACGAGGCGGCGCTGCGCGACGCGGTGACGGCGATGGGCTGCAAGGTGACCTCGAACATGACCTCGCTGGTGGTGCTGAACCTGCCCGAGGGGTTGAAGGGCCGCGAGATGGAACTGGTGCAGAACTGCCGCGCCCAGGGCTTCGGCATCTGGCCGACGCTGTCCGAGCCGGTGCAGATCCGCATCGGCATCCTGAACCTGCTGAACCAGAAGGCGATCACCGACATCGTCACCCGCTTTGCCGCGGCGATGAACGAGATGGGCGCGAATATCGACACGGGCCGGATCACCGAGCGGCTCGAGGATCATTACCAGACGACGGTCGCGGCCGAATAACGGCGCCCGAGGGAGGAGGCTAAGATGGACATCCACGAATACCAGGCCAAGGAGATACTCAACCGCTTCGGAGTCGGCATCCCGCAGGGCGCGCTGGCCTACAGCCCCGAACAGGCGGCCTATCGCGCCCGCGAGATGGGCGGCGACCGCTGGGTCGTCAAGGCGCAGGTCCATGCCGGCGGCCGCGGCAAGGCCGGGGGCGTCAAGGTCTGCGACAGCGACCTCGAGATCCAGGCGGCGACCGAGGCCATGTTCGGCCAGAAGCTGGTGACGCACCAGACCGGACCCGAGGGCAAGGGCATCTACCGCGTCTATGTCGAGGCGGCCGTGCCCATCGCGCGCGAGATCTATCTGGGCTTCGTGCTGGACCGCGCCAGCCAGCGGGTGATGATCGTCGCCAGCGGCGAGGGCGGCATGGAGATCGAGGAGATCTCGGCCGAGAAACCCGACAGCATCGTGCGCGCCACCGTCGAGCCGGCCGTGGGCTTGCAGGAATTCCAGTGCCGCGAGATCGCCTTCGCGCTCGGCATCAAGCCGGGCATGGTCCAGCAGATGGTGCGCACCCTGCGCGGCTGCTACCGCGCCTTCCGCGAGCTTGACGCCACCATGGTCGAGGTCAATCCGCTGGTCGTGACCAGCGACGACCGTATCCTGGCCCTGGACGCCAAGATGACTTTCGACAACAACGCGCTGTTCCGCCACTCGCAGATTCTCGAGCTGCGCGACAAGTCGCAGGAGGACCCGCGCGAATCGCGCGCCGCCGACCATGGCCTGTCCTATGTCGGGCTTGACGGCAATATCGGCTGCATCGTCAACGGCGCCGGCCTGGCCATGGCGACCATGGACACGATCAAGCTGGCCGGGGGGGAACCCGCCAACTTCCTCGACATCGGCGGCGGTGCCACGCCGGAACGCGTGGCGCGGGCCTTCAACCTGGTCATGTCGGACAAGAACGTGCAGGCGATCCTGGTCAACATCTTCGCCGGCATCAACCGCTGCGACTGGGTGGCCGAGGGCGTGGTGCGCGCGCTGCGCGAGAACCCGGTGCCGGTGCCCGTGGTGGTCCGGCTGGCCGGCACCAATGTCGAGGAAGGCCAGAAGATCCTGGCGCAAAGCGGCCTGCCGCTGATCCGCGCCACCACCCTGATGGAAGCCGCCGAGCGCGCCGTCGCCGCATGGCGCGCCGATACCCAGCGCAATCCCAACCTGAGGGCCGTCTGATGAGCATTTTTCTGGATCGCGAAACCCGCGTCATCGTTCAGGGCATCACCGGCAAGATGGCCCGCTTCCATGCCCGCGAGATGATCGACTACGGCACCAATGTCGTCGGCGGCGTCGTGCCCGGCAAGGGCGGCGAGACCTGCGAGGGCGTGCCGGTCTTCGACACCGTCAAGCAGGCGGTGGCCGAGACCGGGGCCGAGGCCACGCTGGTCTTCGTGCCGCCGCCCGCCGCGGCCGACAGCATCATGGAGGCCGCCGATGCCGGCATCCGCTATTGCGTCTGCATCACCGACGGCATCCCCGCCCAGGACATGATCCGCGTCAAGCGCTACATGTACCGCTATCCCAAGGAACGCCGGATGATCCTGACCGGGCCGAACTGCGCCGGCACCATCAGCCCCGGCAAGGCGATGCTGGGCATCATGCCGGGCCATATCTACCTGCCGGGCAACGTGGGCATCATCGGCCGCTCGGGCACGCTGGGCTATGAGGCGGCGGCGCAGCTGAAGGAGCGCGGGCTGGGCGTCTCGACCAGCGTGGGCATCGGCGGCGACCCGATCAACGGCTCGTCCTTCCGCGACGTGCTCGAGCATTTCGAGCAGGACGACGAAACCCATGTGATCTGCATGATCGGCGAGATCGGCGGCCCGCAGGAGGCCGAGGCGGCGGAATATATCCGCAACCATGTCAGCAAGCCGGTGGTGGCCTATGTCGCCGGCCTGACCGCGCCCAAGGGTCGCACCATGGGCCATGCCGGCGCCATCATCTCGGCCTTCGGAGAAAGCGCCAGCGAGAAGGTCGAGATCCTGGCGGCGGCGGGCGTCACCATGGCCGAGAACCCGGCGGTGATCGGCGAAACCATCGCCCGCGTCATGCAATAAGGGGGCAATGATGGCAAAGCCCCGAGTTCTTGTCACCCGCCGCTGGCCCGCAGCGGTCGAGGCGCGGCTGTCCGAAATCTTCGACGTGCAGCTGAACCTTGCGGACAAACCCCTGGCGCCCGAGGATTTTCGGGCGGCCATGCGGGAATATGACGCGATCCTGCCGACGGTGACCGACAGGATCGGTGCCCCGGCGCTGGAATTGGACAGGCCCCAGACCCGCATCCTGGCCAATTACGGCGTGGGCTACAGCCATATCGACCTGAACCGCGTGAACGAGCATGGCATCGTGGTGACCAACACCCCCGACGTGCTGAGCGAATGCACGGCCGATCTGGCAATGACGCTGCTCTTGATGGTCGCCCGCCGCGCCGGCGAGGGCGAGCGCGAGCTGCGCGCCGGCCTCTGGACCGGCTGGCGGCCGACGCATCTTGTCGGCACCAAGGTGTCCGGCAAGACGCTGGGCATCGTCGGCTATGGCCGCATTGGCCAGGAAATGGCCCGGCGCGCCCATCACGGCTTCGGCATGACCATCCTGGTCTATAACCGCAGCCCGGTCGCGCCCGAGGTGCTGGCGCAATGCAATGCCGTGCAGGTGGACAGCCTGGACGCGCTGATGCCGCTTTGCGACTTCATCTCGCTGCATTGCCCGGGCGGCGGGGCGAACCGCCACCTGATCGACGCGCGCCGGCTGGACCTGATGCGGCCGGACGCCTTCCTGATCAACACCGCCCGCGGCGAGGTGATCGACGAGACGGCGCTGTCCCATGCGCTGTGGTTCGACTCGATCGGCGGCGCGGCGCTGGATGTTTTCGACGGAGAGCCGAACATCAACCCGCAACTCAAGGATTGCGACCGGCTGGTGATGCTGCCGCATCTGGGCAGCGCCACCCGCGAGGCGCGCGAGGCCATGGGTTTCCGCGTCATCGAGAATCTCGAGGACTTCTTTGCGGGCCGCGAGCCCCGCGACCGGGTGAACTGATGGGGGCGGGGGCGGCGGATATCGGCGCCGAGCCGTCGGCAGGTCGGGCCGACAGGTTGCGCGGCGAGCTGCGCGGCCTCTGGCACCGGGTCATCGGCCGTCACGCGCCGCAGGTGCTGCCGCTGCTGACGGGCGAGGCGGCCGAGCTGGGGGAAGCGGATATGAGCGCCTATTTGCAGGGGCTCGACATCTGGTTCCAGCTCTTGCGCATCATCGACGAACATGCCGCCATGCGGTTGCGCCGCACGGTCGAGGCCCGTTCCGGCCCGGCGGCCATCGAGGGCAGCCTGGCCCGGACCCTGCAATCCGCCCCCGACATGCCGCGCGAAACCCTGGCGCGCAGCCTGCGCCAGCTTCGCGTCGGCCCGACCGTGACCGCCCATCCGACCGAGGCCAAGCGCGTCACCGTGCTGGAGATCCACCGCCGCATCTATCGCGCATTGGTCCGGCTCGAGAGCCAGCGTTGGACGCCACAGGAGCGGGCGGCGCTGATGGCCGAGATCGAAAGCGAGATCGACCTGCTCTGGCTGACCGGAGAGCTGCGCCGGCAAAGGCCTTCGCCCCTGAACGAGATCGAATGGGGGCTGCAATTCTTTCGCGACAGCCTGTTCGACGCGGTGCCGAACCTGGTGCGGCAATTCCACGACGCCGTCGCCGGCCGCTATGGCCCCGGCGAGGAAACCGGCGCGCCGCTGCGCTTCCATTCCTGGATCGGCGGCGACCGCGACGGCAATCCGCATGTCACGGTCGAGACCACGCGCGCCGCGCTGGAGCTGGGGCGCGACGCGATCCTCGACCGCTATCTTCAGGGCCTGACCCTGGCCGCCCGGCATCTGAGCATCAGCAGCGAGATCGCCGGCCTGCGGCCCGAGACTCGCGCGCGGCTGGCGGCGGTGATCGACGCTGCGGACCTGCCCGCCGCCGACCGGCAGCGCAATCCGGGCGAGCTGTTCCGCCAGGCGGCAAGCGCCATGCAGCGCCGCATTGCCGCGCTGGCGGGCGGGCCGGGGCCGGCTTATCCGCATCTGCGCGAGTTCCTCGCCGACCTGCGCCGGATCGAGACGGCGCTGGCCGAGATCGGCGCCGAGACGCTGGCGCATCGGCTGGTGCGGCCGCTGCGCTGGCAGGCTGAGGTCTTCGGCTTCCGGACCGTGACGCTGGACGTGCGGCAGAATTCCTCGGTCACCACCCGGGTCCTGACCGAGATCTGGGCTCAGGCCGGCGCGGTGCCGGAATTCGGCAGCGCCGCATGGTCGCAGCGGCTGCGCAGCGAACTGGGGCAAGAGGTGCTGCCCCGGCTCGACCGCGACGGGCTGGGCGACGAGGCGCGGGAATTGCTGGACCTGCTGGCGCTGCTGCATGGCGCCCGGTTCGGGGCCGATCCGCTGGCCATCGGCACCTTCATCCTGTCGATGACCCGGTCCTGCGACGATCTGCTGGCCGTGTTCCTGCTGGCCCGCCATGCCGGCTTCGGGGCCGAGCGGCTGGACCTGCGCGTCGTGCCGCTGTTCGAGACCATCGACGACCTGCGCGCCGCGCCGCGGATCCTGGACGAGCTGCTGCGCGTGCCGCTGGCCCGCCGCAGCCTGGTGACCGAGGACAACCGGGTCGAGGTCATGCTGGGCTATTCCGACAGCAACAAGGATGGCGGCTTCCTGTGTTCCACCTGGGAACTGGAAAAGGCGCAGCGCAGCATCACGGCCGTGCTGGCGCGGCACGGGCTGGTGCCGGTCTTTTTCCATGGCCGCGGCGGCTCGGTCAGCCGCGGCGGGGCGCCGACCGAACGGGCCATCGCCGCCCTGCCGCGCGGCACCATCAACGGCCAGTTGCGCACGACGGAACAGGGCGAGGTGGTGTCGTCGAAATTCGCCAATCGCAGCACCGCCGAATACGAGCTGGAGCTGCTGGTCTCCTCGGTCATGGCGCAGTCGCTGCAAGCCGCGCCCGAGCCGGTGCGGCCCGAATTCAACGACACGCTCGAAGCCCTGGCGGACATGTCCTGCACCGCCTATCGCGCGCTTCTGCACCGGCCCGGCTTCATCGACTATTTCCGCCAGGCCAGCCCGGTCGAGGAACTGGCGCTGCTGAAGATGGGCTCGCGCCCCACCCGGCGCTTCGGCGCCGGCGGGCTCGAGGACCTGCGGGCGATTCCCTGGGTCTTCGCCTGGTCGCAGAACCGCCACCTGATCACCGGCTGGTACGGCTTCGGTTCGGCCATCGACACCTTCCGGCGCTTCCACCGCGAAGACGGCGACGCGCTGCTGCGGCGGATGTTCCGCGACTCGCGCATCTTCCGCCTGATCGTGGACGAGGTCGAGAAATCGCTGTTCCATGCCGATATGGAGATCGCCGAGACCTATGCGGCGCTGGTCCGCGACCCGGCGCTGCGGCAGGATGTCTTCGGCCGCATCGGCCAGGAATATCAGCGCAGCCGCGCCGCCGTGACCTTCCTGAACGGCGAGACCGGGATCGGCGAGCGGTTTCCCAAGATGGCGGCGCGCTTCGGCTGCGTCCGCGCCGATCTGGCGCGGGTGCACGGATTGCAGGTCAGGCTGCTCGACGACAATCGCCACAAACCGGGCCCCAGGATTTCCATCCCGCTGATGCAGACGATGAACTGCATCTCGACCGCGCTTGGCTGGACCGGATAGCTGACAGAGGAGAGAGGACATGAACGAACACCCATCCCGGGCGCGCTTCTTCGCGGACGGGCTCGCCACGGGCGACCCTGCCATTTTCGGCGCCATCCGTCAGGAGCTTGGGCGCCAGCGCGAGGAGATCGAGCTGATCGCCTCGGAAAACATCGTCAGCCGCGCGGTGCTGGAGGCGCAGGGCTCGGTGCTGACCAACAAATATGCCGAGGGCTACCCGGGCAAGCGCTATTACGGCGGCTGCCAATATGTCGATATCGTCGAGGACCTGGCCATCGAACGCGCCAAGGCACTCTTCGGCTGCGGATACGCCAACGTGCAGCCGAATTCGGGCTCGCAGATGAACCAGGCGGTGTTCCTGGCG
The DNA here is from genome assembly GCF_001447385.1 of Paracoccus sp. MKU1. Classification (GTDB taxonomy): domain Bacteria; phylum Pseudomonadota; class Alphaproteobacteria; order Rhodobacterales; family Rhodobacteraceae; genus Paracoccus. The sequence continues at coordinate 18,329 of NZ_LLWQ01000131.1, forward strand.
CTGCTCAGCCCGGGCGACACCTTCATGGGGCTCGACCTGAACTCGGGCGGCCACCTGACGCATGGCTCGCCGGTCAACATGTCGGGCAAGTGGTTCAACGTCGTCTCCTACGGCGTGCGCCAG
>NZ_LLWQ01000132.1 GCF_001447385.1 Paracoccus sp. MKU1
GATGAACAATCACGGCAAATACATCGTCTCGATGGGCAATGTCTGCCGCTGGCTGGCCGAGCAGGCCGAGGCGCTGGAAGTGGAAATCTTCCCCGGCATGGCCTGCTCGCAGCTGGTCAATGAGGGCAGCCGCGTGGTCGGCGTCGTCGCCGGCGAGATGGGGCTGAATGCCGACGGCACTCCCGGCCCGGGCTATGAGCCGGGGATGGAACTGCGCGGCAAATACGTGCTGATCGCCGAGGGCGTGCGCGGCAGCCTCGCCAAGGAGCTGATCGCGAAATACGACCTCTCGGCCGGGCACGAGCCGCAGAAATTCGGCCTCGGCATGAAGGAGATCTGGGAGATCGACCCGGCCAAGGCCAAGCCCGGCACCGTCACCCACACCATGGGCTGGCCGCTCGGCAAGAATGCCGGCGGCGGCAGCTTCATCTATCACCTCGAGGGCAACCAGGTGCTGGTCGGCTTCGTCGTGCACCTGAACTATGCCAACCCCTATCTCTATCCCTACATGGAGTTCCAGCGCTTCAAGCACCATCCCATGGTCGCGGAGCTGCTGGAGGGCGGCAAGCGCGTCGCCTATGGCGCAAGGGCGATCTCCGAGGGCGGCTGGCAGTCGATCCCGAAGCTGACGGTGCCGGGGGCGGCGCTGCTCGGGTGCTCGGCCGGGCTGGTGAACGTGCCGCGCATCAAGGGCAACCACAACGCCATGCTGTCCGGCATCGCCGCGGCCGAGGCGGCGGCGGCGGCCATCGCCGCGGGGCGCGAGGGCGACGAGCTGGCCGAATACGAGGCCGACCTGCGCTCGGGTCCCATCGCCCGCGACCTGAAGCCGGTCAGGAACGTCAAGCCGCTCTGGTCGAAGCTGGGGCTCTGGGCCAGCCTCGCGCTCGGCGGCTTCGACATGTGGGTGGCGAACCTCACCGGCTGGAACCCGCTTGGCACCTGGAAGCACGGCAAGACGGATGCGCAAGCCACCGGCAAGGCCGCGGATTTCCAGCCGATCGACTATCCGAAGCCGGACGGCAAGCTGTCCTTCGACCGGCTGACCAACGTGGCGTTTTCCTTCACCAACCACGAGGAAAGCCAGCCCTGCCACCTGAAGCTGAAGGACCCCGCGATCCCGATTTCGGTGAACCTGCCGCTCTATGCCGAGCCGGCGACGCGCTATTGCCCGGCCGGGGTCTATGAGGTGCTGGAGGGCGACGATGGCCCGCGCTTCCAGATCAACTTCCAGAACTGCGTCCACTGCAAGACCTGCGACATCAAGGACCCCTCCCAGAACATCAACTGGACAACCCCGCAGGGCGGCGACGGGCCCAACTACCCGAATATGTGACGAGGGAGACTTGTCGATATCGGAAATCGGAACAGACCGCAGCAAGAAAGGCGATACGGGCTTCATCGCCAAAACCCCGCCCTTCGTCATCGTTCTCTCGATTTCCCTCAGAATCACTATGTCGCGCAACTGCGCCGTCGTGCCTGCCTTCCAACAGCAAAGCAAAGCCGGGCAGGCAATCCCCAACCTTAGCGCAGATGCTCCACCATGCCGCAGGCTCAGCCATGCATAAGTAGAATCAACTTATTAGCCGATTTTCGCAACATTGCCGTGCATAGGGAAATCTCACCTCAACCGGAGCTATTCAGGTTAGCACATGAAATGAAACTCGCGAGGACGACGCTCTCCCGCACAGCATTGGTGATTGACACGAATCTCATGCTATGTTTACATTATCGTATACTAAAATATGTAACCCGATACGAAATGATGTCGGGCACCATGGTCCGGACTATACAGGCGGCAATTCAACTCTAACCAGACACCAGCCTTTGGACCTCCACATGACGTGTGGCCCGTAAGGGCCACATACATCGCCAGATCCCAGCAAAGGGACGCAACAACAGGGAGACGACCAATTGACAGCTGATAAAGCCACTATCATCGGCCTGAGCCTCGTCATAGCGATGTCCTCGGCCGCCCATGCGGATACGCTTCAGAACATCATCGACAAAGGCGAAGTAGCGATCGGCGTAAAGGCCGACTTCGCCCCATGGGGAATGCGCGACACAAATGGCAATGTCGTCGGTCTTGAAATCGACCTGGCCAACGATCTCGCCCGCAAGCTGAGCGAGCAGGCGGGAAAAGAGATTACTGCAAGAACCGTCGTAGTCACTACATCCAACCGGATGGAGTTTCTGGAACAGGGTCGGATCGACGTTCTTCTTGCTACTATGGCAGATACACCCGAACGCAGAAGGGTCGTGGGCATCCTGCAACCCAGCTATTACTCGTCCGGCATCGCTGTCCTTGCGAAAAAGGACAGCGGGATTGACGGCTGGGAAAGTCTCGAGGGGAAAAGCATCTGCGGGATCCAGGGCTCGTGGTTCAATAAGGATTACGGCCTGAAGAATGGCGCCGAAATGGTCGTCTTCGCGGGCAATGCGGAAGCGGAAGCGGCGCTGCTCGCCGGACGCTGCGCGGGCTGGCTCTATGACGACGCATCGTTCCGAGCGCGCCTTCAGAGCAATCCAGAGAAATGGGCAGATTACACGATCGCCACGCCGGTCGTCGCCGATGCCCCTTGGGGAGCCGGGGTTCGGAAACAGGATCTCGCCGCGCCGATCGCCGCAGCGGTGTCCGACGCAATCACCGAATGGCACAAGAGCGGGACGATTGTAGAGCTTGAGGAAAAATGGGGGTTGGGCGCCTCCGACTGGGTTCTGCAGATGCAAGAAAAATGCCTTGCTGAGAACCCCATCTGTGATTCCGTCCGCGATGATTCGGAATAAGGCAGCTTAGCTTTCCAAGGGAGGCTCCCCTCGCGGGAGCCTAACACCCAGGATACCGTCAAGGGATACACGACATTGGACATGGTGTGGGAATGGTTTCGCTGGCTTGCCGAAACCAAGGGCATAAACCTGACCATCTTCTACGACGACTGGGATCGTGGTAGATTTTTTGCAGGCGTATGGACAACAATCCACCTCTCGACAATTTGCATCATCCTGTCGATCCTGATCGGAATATTGGGGGCCTGGCTACAGAAATCGAGGTTCCGGATAGTCAGGGGCTTGGTGCAGGCCTATATTCAATTCTTCAGGAACACACCGCCTCTCGTCCAGATCTATTTCTTCTATTTTGCCGTGGACGCACTTCTATCCGACTACATGGGCATCAGCGGTGGTATTCTTGGAAGTTATGGCTGGGCTGTTATCTCCTTGTCGTTCTTTGCGGGCGCATTCAATGCGGAGATATTCAGGGCGGGCATCGAGGCGGTGCCGGAATCGACGATAGAATCCGCGGAATCCCTTGGATATACCAATGCGCAGATCTACCGTTATGTAACCTTGCCGCTGGCTTTCCGCGTTTGCCTGCCTGCGCTGAACGGGAACCTCATCAACCTCGTCAAATCCACGACGATCGCCTATGCGATCGCGGTCCCCGAGACCCTGTATGTGTCGAACCAGATCTGGTCCGACGAACTGAACGTCACCGAAATGATGTATGTGATGTGGCTGACATATCTGCTGCTTGTCGGCGCCCTCGTCTGGGTCATGCACCGATGGGAGAAATCCATCCGTGTTCCCGGTTTCGGTCGGAGATAGATCATAATGGAAAATACCAAAACGCCGTGGAAGTCCTATCTCGCGATGACGCAGACCGACCTGCCTGTCATGAAGCCCTTTCAGCTGGCGCCCGCCAAGCCAGTCGGCGAGGTTTGCCTGGATATCCTTTCCCAGCGGCGGTTTTGCCTGTGTCTTCTGGCTGTCTCGCTGGCTTGGATATCCGTTGATGCGGCGATCGCTCAAAGTAGCGGAGGCAGCCGGCCATCGGCGTTGGAGACGATCCTCAGATGGACGCCGCTTATCTTCTTCGGCCCCTCCGGGGAGGTCGGCGGTTTTCTTCTGAATATCCTCGTCAGCTTCATGGCCATGGCCATTGGCACATTTCTCGGCCTTTGGTTGGGAATCGGGCAAATTTCGCTGATTGATCCGGTCAGGAAAGCGTCCTGGCTGGTGACGCAGATATTCCGAAACTCTCCCTGGCTGGTCCTGCTGTTCTTCTTCATGTTGCTTCTGCCATATGAAGTGGAAATTCTCGGGAAGCGATATGAGGTTCCGGGATGGGCCAAGGCAACATTCGCCTTGTCGCTGCCTGTCATGGCGAATGTATCCGAAATCGTCCGCGGTGCGATCGCATCGCTGCCCACCGGGCAATGGGAATCCGCCGAGAGTCTCGCGTTCAGCCGGCGGCAAACGATCTGGAGCATCATCCTGCCGCAATGCGTCAAGCGGATGCTGCCGCCGTGGATGAACTGGTATTGCATCCTGACGATGTCGACACCACTGATTTCAATCCTTGGGGTCAATGACAGTATGGCTCTGACGCAGAATGTCATGGCCGCGGAAGATCGCAGCGAAATTCTCATCCCGCTTTATCTGTGGCTGATGTCCTGGTTCTTCCTCTATAGCTACCCGATTGCCGTTTTGACCCGCAGGCTGGAACGCCGTTTCGCCGTCAAGCAATAGGAGAAAACAGATGAGTGCAGCGAAATGGACAACCGATATGCCGATCGTATCCCTTCGGGACGTGCATAAGGCCTATGGTGCCTATGAAGTTCTGAAGGGCATCAGCATGGATGTTATGATGGGCGAGGTGATCTGTATCATCGGCCCATCCGGCTCGGGAAAATCGACCCTGATCCGATGCATCAATGCCCTCAATGACATTCAGTCGGGTTCGATCAAGGTCGAGGGTCAGGAGGTCAACGACCCGAAGCTGGACAAGCTCGCCTTGAGAAAGAAGGTGGGGATGGTTTTCCAGCAATATAACCTCTTCCCACACAAGACTGCTCTACAGAACGTCATGATGGCACCGATCAAGGTCCTGAAGCAGCCGCGCGACGAAGTCGAAAAGCGCGCCCGCATGCTTTTGAAAAAGGTGCGCCTGGAGGGCAAGGAGAACGCCTATCCCGGAGAGCTGTCCGGGGGGCAGCAACAGCGGGTCGCGATCGCCCGGTCCTTGGCGATGAACCCACAGGTGATGCTCTTCGACGAGGTGACTGCCGCCCTTGACCCCGAAACGGTCAAGGAGGTTCTGACGACGATCAAGGACCTTGCCGCAGATGGGATGACCTGCATCCTTGTCACCCATGAAATGGCTTTCGCACGCGAAGTCGCCAACACCATCTACTTCACGGATCGGGGCATCATCGTCGAGCACGGGCCGCCGGATACGTTTTTCGCGAATGCTCGCGATCCGCGCACCCGCGAATTTCTCAGCCAGATCCTCTGAAACGACCAGTCCTCACGACGCCGGTCCAGACAGCATGTGAAATGGCCCAGACCCTTCAACTGCAGACATATGCGGCGATCTACCGAAAGTTGACCCAATGAGTGCCGAAGAAAAAGACCAGGCTTCTCGCAGTGATAACGCACCGGTTCCTCCGGCTTACAGGGCCCTTTTCGAACCCTTTCGCCTCAAGCATCTGGTGCTGAAGAACCGAATCATGAGCACGTCTCATGCACCGGCTTACGCTGAAGGCGGGATGCCGACGGAGAGATACCAGAAGTATCACGAGGAGAAGGCCAAGGGCGGTCTTGCGCTGTCGATGTTCGGCGGCGCTTCGGCAATCGCTCCGGATTCGCCGCCCTCTTTTGGGCAGCTTTATGTCGGAAGCGACGATGTCATCCCTTATTTCCAGGAATTTGCGGATCGCCTGCATAGGCACGATACCGCGCTCATGTGCCAGCTGAGCCATGTCGGTCGCCGCACCCATGCCAATTCCGGCGGCTGGCTGCCGGCGATCTCCGCCTCGCATCTCAAGGAGCCGGCACACGGCTCCTTTCCCAAGGCAATGGAAAGGTCGGATTTCCGCCGCGTGGCGGACGCCTATGCCGCGGCGGCGCTTCGCTGCAAGAAGGGCGGGCTTGACGGATGCGAGCTCCTGATCGCCGGACATCTGATCGGGCAGTTCTGGTCCCCGCTGATGAACCAGCGCAACGACGAATATGGCGGGTCGCTTGAAAACCGGCTGCGTTTCGGGTTCGAGATTCTCGGCCGCATCCGCGATGCCGTGGGACCGGATTTCATCGTCGGCATCCGTTTCACCGCCGACGAGAAGCTCGAGGGGGGCATCGACATCGAGGAAGGGATCGAGATCGCGCGCCTGCACCAGCAAAGCGGCCTGATCGATTTTCTCAACGTCAATGCCGGCAGCAACTGGACGAACGCCGGAGTCGCCGAGACGGTGCCCGGCATGGCCTTTCCCAGCCCGACGCATATTGCCGCCCTGAAGCGGGTGCGTGCCGCCGTGACCATGCCGATCTTTCACGCCGCACGGGTGACGGATTTCGCGACGGCCAATGCCATGATCAAGGATGGCGATTCCGACATGATCGGCATGACCCGTGCCCATATCGCCGATCCACATCTGGTACGTAAATACCGCGAGGGGCGCGAGGACGAGATCCGTCCCTGCGTGGGGGCAAGCTACTGCATCGACAGGATCTATCGCGGGGGCGATGCCCTGTGCATCCACAATGTCGCGACGGGACGAGAGTCCTTCATCCCACAGGTGATCCGGCCGACCGACGGGCCGGCGCGGCGTGTCGTTATTGTCGGCGGTGGCCCCGGCGGCATGGAAGCAGCACGGATCAGCGCCGAACGTGGTCACAAGGTCACCCTGCTCGATGCCGGGGCTACACTCGGCGGTCAGGTGCTTTTGGCC
>NZ_LLWQ01000133.1 GCF_001447385.1 Paracoccus sp. MKU1
AGCCGCGGCAATTCGCAGGCCGTCTCGCCCAAAGGGGCGATGGGGCTGATGCAGATCATGCCGGAGACATGGGCGGCGCTGCGCGCCCGCCATGCTCTCGGCAGCGACCCGTTCGATTCGCGCGACAACATCCACGCCGGTACCGCCTATCTGCGCGAGATGCATGATCGTTACGGCAGCATCGCCGGCATGCTGGCCGCTTACAATGCCGGGCCGGGACGCTATGATGAGCACCTGATCTCGGGCCGGACCCTGCCGGTCGAGACCCGCGCCTATGTCGCCGCGCTCGCGCCGATGCTCGGCGGCGAGGCGTTGGCCGGCTCCGGTTCGGTCGCCATGCCGCCAGCGGATTGGCGCGAAGCGCCGCTGTTCGTCGGCAGCCCGGATGCGGAAGGGGGGCAATCCGGCGGCACACCAGCCGCGCAGGCAGCGCAGTTCGCAGAACCATCCGACGACGCTTCTACCGCCCTCGCACCGCAATCCAAAGACCTGTTCGTTCGCCGGTCCGATGCAGGAGCCGTGCAATGAAAAATCATTCCAAACGACACCGCGCCTGCGCAGACAGGAGCCCACAGTCATGAAGATTGCCTATGCCGACCCACCCTATATCGGCTGCGCGCATCTCTACCGCGACCGCCCCGATTACGCCGGCGAGGTCGATCATGCGGCGCTGATCGAGCGGCTGGAACGCGACTACGACGGCTGGATCCTGCACGCCGCCGCGACGCCGCGCTCCTTCGCCGTGCTTGCTCCCCTGATCGAGCCGACGGGCGCCCGCTGGATGGCCTGGGTGAAGGGGTTCGCCGCCTTCAAGCGCAACGTGCCGGTCGCCTTTGCGTGGGAGCCGGTCATCGTGAAGGCCGCCCGCAAGCCCGTGGTCAGCAAGCGGCTGGTGCTGCGCGACTGGATCCAGGAGAGCATCGCCCTGCGCCGCGGCCTGACCGGCGCCAAGCCGGAAGCCGTCTGCCACTGGTGCTTCGAGATGGTCGCGGCACGACCCGAAGACACGCTCGACGACCTGTTCTCCGGCACCGGCGCCGTCACCGCAGCTTGGCATTCCTGGCGGCGGAAATTCACCCTGCCGGACGATCCGCTGCCCGATTTGGCACCCTTGGACAGCGCCCGCCGGGGGCGATCCCGCTCAAGGAACCCGTCATGAGCCATCACGCATCAGGTCGCGTTCCGTCGTATTCCGTAGCAGAAAAGGGCGACGCGGCCCTCTGGGCCGCGTCGCTTTTAGGACGGCAAGATAAAAGCCCGCGAGGTGCGGGCTGGGCGGTTGGGGGTGTTTGCCGGGGTTTCGAGGCATTTGCGCACATCGCGGCACCAAACCGCGCCTCGCTGCCTCGAAGATTATGCAGGGTTTTGAACGAATCCCGCACCTCGCAGGAGATCGACCCATGAGTAACGAGGACGATTTCCGCATTCGTCCGGGGCGGATCCGCTCCAGCCGCAGCCAGCGTGCCCGGCCTTTCGTGGCCCAGGCGCTGGCCGCCGCCCAGAAGGCCGGCGGGCGCGTCTCGCGCAGCGGCAGGATCGTGTCGCCGGGCACCTCGCGCTTCGGCCGGGGCCGCAGCGCCGCCGTCCAGGCCAACCGGCTGATCACCCGCCGCGCCCGGCTCTGCACCGTCAAGGTTCGGGTGGTGCGCAGAACCGCGCAGGCCGCCGCGCTGCCCCGGCATCTGGGCTATCTCGGCCGCGACGGCGTCACCCGCGGCGGGGAGAAGGCCCGCATGTTCGATCCGCACAGCGACGATGCCGACGTCAAGGACTTCGCCGGGCGCAGCGCGGACGACCGCCATCATTTCCGCTTCATCGTCTCGCCCGAGGATGCCGCCGACATGGCGGACCTGAAGCGGTTCACCCGGGAGTTGATGGCCCAGGCGGAAAAGGATCTCGGCACGGAACTGGACTGGATCGCCGTCGATCACTGGAACACCGACAATCCCCATGTCCATGTCATCCTGCGGGGGCGGGCCGATGACGGCAGGGACCTGGTCATCTCCCGCGACTATATCAGGGAAGGACTGCGCGACCGGGCGCAGGACCTGATCACCCGAGAACTGGGGCCGCGCCATGACCACGAGATCCGCCGCAGCCTGATGCGGCAGGTCGAGGCGGAGCGCTGGACCGCGCTCGACCGCCAGCTGGTCCGCGACGCCGGCAAGTCCGGCATCATCGACATGGCGCCGGGCATCG
>NZ_LLWQ01000134.1 GCF_001447385.1 Paracoccus sp. MKU1
AGATCGAGGACGTGATCGGCATCGACGCCCATGACGCCATCGAGATCTCGGCCAAGACCGGCCTCGGCATCCCCGACGTGCTGGAGGCCATCGTCACTCGCCTGCCGGCCCCCAAGGGCGACCGCGATGCGCCGCTGAAGGCGATGCTGGTCGATTCGTGGTATGACCCCTATCTGGGCGTCGTGGTGATGATCCGGGTCATGGACGGGGTGATCCGCAAGGGCGACCGCATCCGCATGATGCAGACCAATGCCGTCTATGGCATCGACAAGCTTGCCGTGCTGCGGCCGCAGATGCAGGACATTGCCGAGCTGGGCCCGGGCGAGATCGGCGTGCTGACCGCCTCGATCAAGCAGGTGCGCGACACCCGAGTCGGCGACACCATCACGCATGAGCGCAAGGGCACCGACACCCCGCTGCCGGGCTTCAAGCCGGCGCAGCCGGTGGTGTTCTGCGGATTGTTCCCGGTCGATGCCAACGATTTCGAGGCGCTGCGCGACGCCATCGAGAAGCTGGCCCTGAACGATGCCAGCTTCAGCTACGAGATGGAGACCTCGGCCGCCTTGGGCTTCGGCTTCCGCTGCGGCTTCCTGGGGCTTCTGCACCTCGAGGTGATCCGCGACCGGCTGGAGCGCGAATACGATCTGGACCTGATCACCACCGCGCCCTCGGTGGTGTTCCGGCTGCATATGAAGGATGGCGAGGTGCGCGAGCTGCACAACCCCGCCGACATGCCCGACCTGACCTATGTCGATCATATCGAGGAGCCGCGCATCCGGGCCACGATCATGGTGCCGGACGAATATCTGGGCGACGTGCTCAAGCTCTGCCAGGACCGCCGCGGCATCCAGCTGGACCTGACCTATGCCGGCAACCGGGCCATGGTGGTCTATGACCTGCCGCTGGCCGAGGTGGTCTTCGACTTCTACGACCGGCTGAAATCGGTGACCAAGGGCTATGCCAGCTTCGATTACCAGATCAGCGAATATCGCGAGGATCATCTGGTCAAGATGTCGATCCTGGTGAACGACGAGCCGGTGGATGCGCTGTCGATCATGGTGCATCGCGACCGCGCCGAATCGCGTGGCCGGGCGATGGTCGAGAAGCTCAAGGAGCTGATCCCGCGCCACATGTTCAAGATCCCGATCCAGGCGGCCATCGGCAGCCGGGTGATCGCGCGCGAGACTCTGTCGGCGATGCGCAAGGACGTGACCGCGAAATGCTATGGCGGCGACGCGACGCGCAAGAAGAAACTGCTGGAGAAGCAGAAGGCCGGCAAGAAGAAGATGCGCCAGTTCGGCAAGGTCGAGATCCCGCAGACGGCCTTCATCCAGGCGTTGAAGATGGATGGGTAAGGGCGGCGTCCCGGGCATTCGCCACGTGAATTTCTCCTGCTGAAGGGCTTGGCGCGGCGGGCCTGCGCCTTGCTGCGGCCGTTCAGGACGGACCTTGCATGTCGTTCGCCAGAGCGGTGGATGGCTTGGCGGCGGCTTTCTCGCAAATTCCAATCCAGGACGACAGGCTGTCGCCATGTCCCGCCACGACGCCTTCGGCGACTGTCGCGGGCCTGGCTTGCGGCCCGGCGAAGATCGCGCTTGTCCGCAGTCCGGGGCTGCGGTCCGCTTTTTGGAAGCCTGGGATGCGCATCGTTTTACTGGCGTTTCCGTTCAGGATTTTGAGCGATCCGGATTGAAAACGCCCTGGCGCTGCCTTATAACCGGCGCCGTTGTCCTTGCGGAGCGTGCAGCCTTGGCGGCCAGCAGGGGCGTGCAATTCCAGCAGGGGGACAGGATGAGCTATCCGGACACGCAGCTTTTCATCGACGGAACCTGGCGCCCCGCGCAGGATGGGCGCAGCCTGGCGGTGCTGAACCCGGCCACCGGAGCCGAGATCGGCCGCGTCGCCCATGCCGGCATCGCCGATCTGGACGAGGCGCTGGCTGCCGCCGACCGCGCCTTTGCGGAATGGAAGCGCAGCTCGCCGCTGCATCGCTCGGACCTGATGCGCAAGGCGGCGGCGCTGCTGCGCGAGCGGGCGGAGGCCATCGCCGCGCTGATGGTGGCCGAGCAGGGCAAGCCGTTGGCCCAGGCGCGGATCGAGACGCTGGCCGGGGCCGAGATCATCGAATGGTTCGCCGAAGAAGCCCGCCGCACCTATGGCCAGGTCATCCCGCCCCGGGTTCCGGGCGTCACCCAGCTGACGATCCGGGAGCCGCTGGGCCCGGTCGCCGCCTTCACGCCGTGGAATTTCCCGATCAATCAGGCGGTTCGCAAGGTTTCCGCCGCGCTGGCGGCGGGCTGCACCATCATCGTCAAGGCGCCCGAGGAAACCCCGGCCTCGCCCGCCGAACTGATCCGCTGCTTTGCCGAGGCCGGCGTGCCGGCGGGGGTGGTGAACCTGGTCTATGGCGACCCGGCAGAGATCTCCTCCTACCTGATCCCGCATCCGGTGATCCGCAAGGTCTCCTTCACCGGCTCGACGGCGGTGGGCAAGCAGCTGGCGGCGATGGCCGGGCAGCACATGAAGCCCGCCACCATGGAGCTGGGCGGCCACGCGCCGGTGCTGGTCTTTGACGATGCCGATGTGGATGCCGCGGTGGCGGCCATGGCGGCCTCGAAACTGCGCAATGCCGGGCAGGTCTGCATCTCGCCCACCCGCTTCCTGGTGCAGGAAGGCGTGGCGGACCGCTTCACCGAAGGCTTCACCGCCGCGCTGGCCGCCGCCAAGGTCGGGCCGGGAACGGACCCGGACAGCGCCATGGGCCCGCTGGCGAATGAGCGTCGCATCCCCGCCATCGAGCGGCTGATCCGCGATGCGCTGGATCGCGGCGCCCGGCTGGCCACCGGCGGCGCGCGGATCGGCAATGAAGGCTGGTTCTTTGCCCCGACCGTGTTGACCGACGTGCCCGCGGATGCGGCGGTGATGAACGAGGAGCCCTTTGGCCCCATTGCCGTGGTCAACAGGTTCCGCCGTGACGACGAGGCCTTTGCCGAGGCGAACCGGCTGCCCTATGGCCTGGCCAGCTATGCCTGGACCGGCAGTTCGGCCCGGGTGCAGCGGTTGCAGGACGAGATCCAGGCCGGGATGCTGACCATCAACCATATCGGCCTGTCGTTGCCGGAGCTGCCCTTTGGCGGCATCGGCGATTCCGGCATGGGGACCGAGGGCGGCTCCGAGGCGATCGGCGCCTATCTGCAAACCCGCTTCATCACCCGCAAGGGCTAGAGATAGGGCGGGGTGCAGGCCGAGACCACCACCGCCTCGCGGTCCGAGACATTGCGGAAGCGATGCGGCTGGGTCGAGGCGAATAGATAGCTGTCCCCCGCCTTCAGCACCCGGGTCTGGTCGGCCACGGTCAGCTCGATCTCGCCGGCGATGACGATGCCCCCCTCGCTGCCGTGATGGGCCAGCATGGTCTCGCCGGTATCGGCGCCCGGCTCATAGCGTTCATGCAGGATTTGCAGGTTGTGCAGCCGCGCGTCGCCGACCTGGCGCAGGGTCATGCGCCCGACCGGCCCCTGCGCGGCGGAATAAAGCCGCGAGGTCAGGTCGCGCAGCTCGGCCGGGGTAAAGAAGGGCTGCGGGCTTTGCGGCAGGTCGGGCTCGAAGAACTCGGACATGGTGACGCCCAGCCCGCCGAGGATCTTGCGCAGCGAGGCGACCGAGGGGCTGGAGCGCCCGGTCTCGATCATCGAGACCTGGCCATGCGGCACGCCCGAGGCCTCGGCCAGTTGCCGCTGCGACATGTTTGCCGCGCTGCGCAGCTCTTTCAGCCGCGCGCCAACGTCGAAATCGCTCATGCTTGCCTCGATGCCGTTTTGCGCAGGTTACCAAGGCCGGGGATAGGGCACCAGCGTCACGGCGCATCCGCATTTCAAGAAAAGTATTGCTCAAAATATTGAGCATCGTGTATGCCGGACCCGTCAGCATGGAGGTCTGCACATGGAATCGAAGCAGTTGATCGAGCGGCGCAAGGCGGCGGTGGCGCGGGGTGTCGGCACGCGGGACATCTATGCCGTCCGGGCCGAGAATGCCGAGCTCTGGACCGCCGAGGGCCGGCGGATGCTGGATTTCGCCGCCGGCATCGCGGTGAACAATACCGGCCATCGCCATCCCCGGGTGATCGAGGCGGTGCAGCGCCAGATGCAGGCCTTTACCCATACCTGCTTCCATGTCGCGCCCTATGAATCCTATGTCGCCCTGGCCGAGCGGCTGAACGCGCTGACCCCCGGCGATTTCGCGAAGAAGACCATGTTCGCCACCACCGGCGCCGAGGCGGTCGAGAATGCGGTGAAGATGGCGCGGGCCTTTACCGGGCGCTCGGGCGTGATCGCCTTCAACGGCGCCTTCCATGGCCGCACGCTTCTGGGCATGGCGCTGACCGGCAAGGTGGCGCCTTACAAGGCCGGTTTCGGCGCCATGCCGCCCGAGATCCACCACGCGATCTTCCCCAACGCCATGACCGGTGTGTCGGTCGCGCAGGCGATTGCGCATCTGGAGACGCTGCTGGCCTCGTCCATCGACCCCCGGCGGGTGGCGGCGATCATCGTCGAGCCGGTGCAGGGCGAGGGCGGCTTCAACGTCGCGCCGCCCGAGTTCCTGGCCGCGCTGCGCCGGATCTGCGACAGCCACGGCATCGTGCTGATCGGCGACGAGATCCAGGCCGGCATGGCCCGCACCGGCCGCATGTTCGGCTTCCAGCATGCCGGCGTCGCGCCCGACCTGGTGACCATGGCCAAGGGGCTGGCCGGGGGCTTTCCGCTGTCGGCGGTGACCGGCCGGGCCGAGATCGTGGACGCGCCGGCGCCGGGCGGGCTGGGCGGCACCTATGCCGGCAACCCGCTGGCCATCGCCGCCGCGCTGGCGGTGCTGGAGGTAATCGAGGACGAAGACCTTTGCGCCCGTGCCGAGGAGATCGGCTCGGCCATCCGCTCGCGCCTGCAAAAGCTGGCCGAACGCTTCCCGGCCATCGGCGATGTGCGCGGGCTTGGCGCGATGAACGCCTTCGAGCTGGTGCAGGCCGGCGACCGCAGCCAGCCGGACGCACGGCTGACCGCCGCCATCGTCGCCGAGGCCGAGGCGCGGGGGCTGATCCTGCTGTCCTGCGGCACGCGCTATAACGTGATCCGCCTGCTGCCGCCGCTGACCATCCCCGACGAGCAGCTGTCCGAGGCGCTGGAGATCCTGGAAGCCGCCATCGAGGCGGCGCTGGTCCCGGCCTGAAAGCGGGTAGCTCCGGCCGCCCCCTTAGCCCATGCCGTCCCGCGCCATGCGGGCGGCGATCCAGTCGCGAAAGGCCGCAAGCGGCTTCAGCCCGGCCTTGCGCGCCGGCCAGGCCAGCCAATAGGCGCTGCTGCCCGGCACGCCCTGCCGCAGCACCGGCGCCAGCCGGCCCTCGGCGATCTCGACCCGGGCCAGATAATCGGGCAGCAGCGCGATCCCCAGCCCCGAGATCGCCGCCTGGATCATCATCGAGAACTGGTCCATCATCATGCCCTCCAGCGGCGCCGGCGGCTCGGCGCCCTGGCCCCGGAACCATGCCTGCCAGGCGTCCGGGCGGGTCGGCAATTGCAGCAGCACCATCCCGGCCAGATCGGCGGGTGCGGTCACCGGGTTTCGTGCCAGTAGATCGGGCGCGGCGCAGGCGGTCAGCCTTTCGTCGAACAGCTTCAGGTGCTCGGCCCCCGGCCAGTCGTCCTGGCCATAGAAGATCATGGCGTCAAAGGGTTCCTCGTCGAAGCTGAAGCGGCGAAACCGCGTGGTCAGGTTGATCGAAACGCCCGGATGCGCCGACAGGAAATCCGGCAGCCGCGGTGCCAGCCAGCGCGTGGCGAAGGTCGGCAGCACCGCAAGGTCCAGGCTGCCGCCGTCGGGATTGGCGATCAGCGACATGCTGGCGCGCTGGATCAGGTCGAGCGCGGCGGAAATGTCGCGGAAATACCGCTCGGCGGCCTCGGTCGGGGTCAGGCGCTTCTTGTGGCGGATGAACAGCTCCTGCCCCAATTGCGCCTCGAGGCTTTGCAGCAGCCGGCTGACCGTGCTTTGCGTCAGCCCGAGATCCTGCGCGGCGCCGGTGACCGAGCCGGTGCGCATCACCGCGTCGAAGGCCAGCAGCAGGCTGAGGTTCGGAAGAAAGCGCCTTTGCCGCAAGAACATTCACCCCGTGCATGAAGTAATGAGGATTATCCATTTTCCGGCCCGGTTTGAAAGCGGTAATGAATGATCCGACAAGCATCAGCGCATGAGGCATCACCGTGACGACGAAATCGCACAAGGGCAGCCCTTTCTCTTGGTCCGACCCGTTCCTGCTGGAGGATCAGCTGACCGAGGAGGAGCGGATGATCCGCGACACCGCCGCGGCCTTCGCCGCCGACCGGCTGGCGCCGCGCGTCGAGGCCGCCTATCTGAACGAGGAAACCGATCCCGAGATCTTCCGCGAAATGGGCGCCTCGGGCCTGCTGGGCGTCACCGTGGACGAGGCCTATGGCGGCGTCGGCGCCTCTTACGTCGCCTATGGGCTGGTCGCGCGCGAGATCGAGCGCATCGATTCGGGCTATCGCTCGATGGCCTCGGTGCAAAGCTCGCTGGTGATGTTCCCGATCGAGGCCTATGGCAGCGAGGCGCAGAAGCAGAAATACCTGCCGAAACTGGCCTCGGGCGAGTTCATCGGCTGTTTCGGCCTGACCGAGCCTGACGCGGGGTCCGACCCCGCCGGGATGCGCACCGTGGCCCGCAAGACCGATGGCGGCTATGTGCTGAACGGGTCCAAGATGTGGATCTCGAACGCGCCCATCGCCGATGTCTTCGTGGTCTGGGCCAAGTCCGAGGCGCATGGCGGCAAGGTGCGCGGCTTCGTGCTGGACAAGGGCACGAAGGGTCTTTCGGCGCCCAAGATCGAGGGGAAACTCAGCCTGCGCGCCTCGATCACCGGCGAGATCGTGATGGAGAATGTCGAGGTCGGCGAGGACGCGCTGCTGCCGAACATCGAGGGCATGGGCGGTCCCTTCGGCTGCCTGAACCGCGCGCGCTACGGCATTTCCTGGGGCGCCATGGGTGCGGCCGAGGATTGCTGGCACCGGGCGCGGCAATACGGGCTGGATCGCCACCAGTTCAACCGCCCGCTGGCCGCGACGCAGCTTTACCAGAAGAAGCTCGCCGACATGCAGACCGAGATCGCCCTGGGCCTGCAAGCCAGCCTGCGCGTCGGGCGGCTGTTCGACGAGGGCAAGTTCGCGCCCGAGATGATCTCCATCGTCAAGCGCAACAATTGCGGCAAGGCGCTGGAGATCGCCCGCCAGGCCCGCGACATGCATGGCGGCAACGGCATCCAGATCGGCTATCACGTCATGCGGCACGCGCAGAACCTGGAGACGGTGAACACCTATGAGGGCACGCACGACGTGCATGCGCTGATCCTTGGCCGGGCGCAGACCGGTATCCAGGCGTTCGCGTGATGGCCGAGCCGGCGCTGAAGGGGCTGCGCGTCGTCGAACTGGCGCGCATCCTGGCCGGCCCGTGGATCGGCCAGACGCTGGCCGACCTGGGCGCCGAGGTGATCAAGGTCGAGGCGCCCGAGGGCGACGATACCCGCCGCTGGGGCCCGCCCTTCCTCGAGCGGCCGCGCGCCGACGGGACCACCGAGCGGGTCGCGGCCTATTTCCACGCCGCCAACCGCGGCAAGCGTTCCGTCACCTGCGATTTCAACGACCCGGCCGACCTGGAGCGGCTGCGGGCGCTGATCGACCAGGCCGATGTGGTGATCGAGAATTTCAAGCTGGGGGGGCTGCGCAAGTTCGGGCTGGATTACCAGACGCTTTCGGCGCGCAATCCGCGGCTGGTCTATGCCTCGATCACCGGCTTCGGGCAGGACGGGCCGCGCGCGGCGCAGCCGGGCTATGATTTCCTGATTCAGGGAATGTCGGGCATCATGGACCTGACCGGCGATCCGCAGGGCGAGCCGCAAAAGGTCGGCGTCGCCTGGATCGACATCTTCACCGGGCTTTACGGGGTGATCGCCGTGCAGGCGGCGCTGGCCGAGCGGGCGCGGTCGGGCCTGGGCCAGCATCTGGACCTGTCGCTTCTGGATTGCGGGGTGGCGGTGCTGGCCAACCAGGCGACGAATTACCTGCTGGGCGGCGCGGTGCCGCACCGGCTGGGCAATGCGCATCCCAATATCGTGCCCTATCAGCTGTTCCCGGCCTCGGACGGGCACCTGATCGTCGCCTGCGGCAATGACCGCCAGTTCGCGGCGTTGTGCCGGGTGCTGGATCTGGCCGCGCTGGCGGATGACCCGGATTATTCGACCAACCCCGCCCGGGTCGCGAACCGCGCGCGGCTGGTGCCGCTCTTGGCCGAGGCCACATCCCGCTTTGCCCGGACCGCGCTGATCGCCGCGCTGGAAGGGGCGGGCGTCCCCGCCGGCCCGGTCAACGACGTGGCCGAGGCCCTGGCCGAGCCGCAGGTGCAGGCCCGCGGCCTGCGCATCGCGCCCGAGGGCATCGCCGGCCTGCGCAGCCCGCTGCGCTTCTCGCGCAGTCCCTTGGTGACCGAACGCGCCGCCCCGGCGCTTGGCGAGGGCGAATGGCGCTTTGAAGGCTGAACCCTAGCCCTGCCGCCCGGCGCGGCAGGCGGCGCGATAGCTGCTGGGGGTCTGGCCGAACATGGCCCGGAACAGCCGCGAGAACTGCGCCTGGTCGCTGAAGCCGAAGCGATAGGCGATGGCGGCCAGCGACAGGTCGCCCGGCATCTCCAGCATCGCGCGCGCCGCCTTCAGCCGCGCCTCGCGGATGAATTGCGCCACCGTGGTCTCGCTGTCGCCGAACAGGTCGTGCAGATAGCGTTTCGAGATGCCGCAGGCCGCCGCCACCGTCTCGGGCGACAGCGCCGGGTCGGTCAGGTTGCGCAGGATCGCGTCCTGCGCGCGCTTCAGATGCGCGGCGCGGATCGCCGTGGCGGCGCCGGCATCGGTCTCGGCCTGCCGGTCCAGCGCCAGCGCCAACAGCTCGATCAGGTGCCGGCCCAGCACGTCCGAGGCGGCGGGGTCCGTCGGCATGGCATGGGCGCGGCGCACCGTTTCGGCGAACAGCCCGCCCAGCCCCTCGTGCCCGTCGAAGACGGTGGCGCACAGCCGGTCGGGCTGGCGCAGCCTTTCGGCCAGCGCGCTGCGGGCGATCTTCATCACCAGCAGGTCGTTGCGCGCCTGATAGGCGAAGCGATAGGGCTCGTCGCCGCGCTCGATGATGAAGCCGCCGGGGGCACAGGTGATGTCGCGGCCGAGCTGGCGGAACAGCACCGGGGCAAGGCTGGGAATGGTGACCAGGTATTCCTCGGCCTCGCCCTGCCGGATCAGCCCGGGCACCCGTTCGTAGCGCGCGGGCTCGGTGCGCAGCCGCGACAGCGATACCCGCCCGGCGCTACGCCGCTCCAGCCGGCCCTGAAAGGTGGCGGGATCGCGATAGCTCAGGTGCAGCGGAAAATAGGTATCCGCGATGATCGCCGACCAATGTGCCGCGCGTTCGGGCGGCGCGGTCGCGGCGGTGCTGTAGCTCTCCAGGGTCATGATGCGCCTCCCCGCATCGCTTCCGCGATTCGTAGCGTGCCTGGAGCAATCGGGCAAAACAAAACTCGCGCGCGGCTCGGGGGACTGCGCTGAAGGCCAAAACCTGCCGCGCGCATCGGCAATCCTGCACCGAGCGACAAGTTTATCCGCACCCATCGCCAAGACCGGGCGCCGCCGGCGCCGCACCATGGCCTTACCGAAAAGATGCCGCGCCAGGCGGCACGTCGCAGGGAGAAAACCATGACCAGCCGTTTCCGGCTGCCCTGCCGCGCGCGCCATGCGGCCCCAGACAGGGAAAAGCCATGACCAGACCCAAACCCGACCCCATCACGCTTTCGGTGGTGCGGGGCGTGCTGGAGACCACGCAGCGCGAGATGACGCTGACGCTGGAACAGACCGCCCGCAGCTCGGTCTTCAACCTTGCGCATGATTATTCGACCGCGCTGTTCAACCACACGCCCGAGATGATCCTGCAAGGCCAGGACATCCCGATCCACCTCGGCAGCCTGATCCCGGCGATGAAATCGGTGGCGAAGTTTTTCGAAGGCGATATCCACGAGGGCGACCTGATCCTGCACAACGACCCGGCCTATGGCGGCAGCCATATCATCGACACCTGCATGTATTGCCCGGTCTTCTACCAGGGCGAGCTGGTGTTCTGGACCGTCTGCAAGGGTCACCTGACCGATGTCGGCGGCCCGGTTCCGGCGGGCTACAACCCCAACGCGACCGAGATCTATGCCGAGGGGCTGCGCATCCCGCCGGTCAAGCTGTGGGATCGCGGCAAGCCGCGCCATGACGTGATGAACCTGATCCTGACCAACATGCGCGCCCGCCGCGACCAGGAAGGCGATTTCAACGCGCTCATCGGCGCCTGCCAGGTCGGCGCCCGCAACCTGGTCCGGCTGATGGACAAATACGGCAAGCAGGTGGTGCAGGACTGCATCGCCGAGCTTCTGGACATGGCCGAGGCGCATATGAGGAAGCTCATCGCGCAGGTCCCGGACGGCACCTATACCGGCACGGCGGTGCTCGAGGATGCGGGCCACGGCTTCGGCGACATGGACATCACCGCCACGGTGACGATCCAGGGCGACGGCTGCCATATCGCCATCAGCTCGCCGCCGCAGGTGCCCTATTTCATCAACAGCTACGAAGGCAACAGCCATTCCGGCGTCTATCTGGGGCTGATGATGTTCGCGCAATTGCCGCCGCCCTATAACGAGGGGCTCTATCGCTGCGTGACCACCGACATGGGCCCCAGGGGCACGCTCTGCAACGCGAAATCCCCCGCGCCGCACATGAACTGCACCACGACGCCGATGGAGACGCTGACCGATGCGGTGCGGCTGGCCTTCGAACAGGCGGCGCCGGCCAAGGTCTCGGCCAGCTGGGGCCATGCCAACGGCTGCAACATCGCCGGCTGGGACAAGCGGCACGACGAGGAATATGTGACCATGGTGCTGGCCTCGATCATCTCGGGGGCAGGGGCCACGGCCAGCCAGGACGGTTGGCATGCCTGCGGGCCGGAATGCTGCTTCGGCGCGCTGACCTCGGGCGACATCGAGATGCTGGAACACAGCTATCCGATCATCATCCACCGCTATTCCCTGATGCAGGATTCGGGCGGCGCCGGCCAGTTCCGTGGCGGTTCGGGCACCTGCTGGGAGGTCGAGCCGCTGGACAGCCCGATGACGCTGGTCACCTTCGGCGAGGGCCGCCGCATCCCCGCCATGGGCGCGGCCGGCGCCCGTTCCACGCTGATCCCGCCCAAGGTCGGCCGGCTGGAAGTGATGCGGAACGGCGAGACGCAGGTCATCACCGAAAACGTCATCGAGACCATCCGGCCCGGCGAGCGCGCCGCGAACCGCAACCCCGGCGGCGGCGGCTATGGCAATCCCTATGCCCGCCCGGTCGAGAAGGTGGTCGAGGATGTCAGGAACGGCCTCGTCAGCCTCGAGGGCGCGCGGCTCGACTATGGCGTCGTCATCGCCGATGCCGCGACCCTCGCCGTCGATCACGCCGCCACCGCCGCCTTGCGCGCCGCGTAAGCCTTTCACCGTTTTCCAAATACTCCGCGGGGTCCGGGGGCGCGAAGCCCCCGGTGCCGATCCCGCCGGAGGCAGCCAAAGATGGAACCCGCCATGAAACACCAATATCGCCTTGGCATCGACGCCGGCGGCACCTTCACCGACTTCATCCTCGCCGACCGCGGGGGCGCCCTGCGCATCTTCAAGGCGCTCTCGACCCCGCAGGACCCGACCCTGGCCATCCGCAACGGCCTTGCCGTGATCGAGGAAGAAACGGGCATCGGCCCGCGCGACCTCGTCTCGAACGCCGACCTGTGCATCAACGGCACCACGGTCGGGCTGAACGCGCTGATCACCCATACCGGCGCCAGGACCGGCCTGATCGCCACCAAGGGCCACGAGGACAGCATCGAGATCCGCCTCGGCCACAAGGAGGACGGCTATCGCTACGACCCGGACTATCCGCCGGCGACCATGCTGGTACCGCGCTACCTGCGGCGCGGGATCAGCGAGCGGGTGATCTCGACCGGCGCCGTCCACACGCCGCTCGATGAGGAGGAGGTGCGCGAGGCCTGCCGGCATTTCCTGCGCGAGGGCGTCGAATCGGTCGCCATCAGCGTCGTCTGGTCGGTGCTGCATCCCGATCCCGAACTCCGCCCCGCCGCGATCGCGCGCGAGATGATGCCGGATTTGCCTCTGACCGTCGGCAGCCAGCTCTGCCCGCAGGTGCGCGAATAGCCCCGAACCTCGACCGCCACCGTGAACGCCTATCTGGGCCCGATCCTGTCGCGCTACGTGCAGGCGGTGGACGGCTATTTCCAAAGCCTCGGCGCGCGCCAGCCGGTGCGTTATTTCCAGTCGAACGGCGGGCTGGCCCTGGGGTCGGTGGTGTCGGACCAGTCGGTCTATGCGATCAATTCCGGCCCCGCCTCGGCCCCCAGGGCGGCGCTCTATCCGGGCGAGCCCTACGGGCTTTCGGACATCATCACCGCCGACATGGGTGGCACCAGCTTCGACCTCACCCGGACCCGCGACGGCCAGGCCAATGTGTCGAAGACCATCGATTTCCTGCGCTGTCCCCTCGGAATCCCGATGATCCAGGTGGAGACCCTGGGCGCGGGCGGCGGCTCGATCGGCTGGATCGACTCGATGGGGCTGATGCAGATGGGGCCTCAATCGGCCGGCTCGGAACCCGGCCCGGCCTGCTACGGCAAGGGCGGTGACAGGCCGACGACGACCGATGCGAACCTCGTGCTCGGCTACCTGAACCCCGAGGGCCCGGTCGGCGGCCGCCGGCCCTTGAGCGTGGAAAGGGCGCGCGAGGCGATCCGAAAGCACCTGGCAGGGCCGCTGGGCATCAGCGTCGGGACCGCGGCCTATGGCATGTTCACCATCGTCAACAACAACATGGTGAATGCGATCCGCCGCGTCTCGGTCGAGCGCGGCTACGATCCGCGCGACTTCGTGCTGAACTGCGCC
>NZ_LLWQ01000135.1 GCF_001447385.1 Paracoccus sp. MKU1
GAGGATGTTGTCGCGCGGCTCAAAGGGATCGTGGCCGAGAGCATGGCGGATGCGTAGCCCGGCCCAGGTGTCGGGCATCACCTGCATCAGCCCCATCGCGCCGGCGGAGGATGTGGCGCGCGCATCGCCCGCGCTTTCCGCCCGCATCACGGCCATGATCCATGGCACCGGGATGCCGAAACGCTGCGATGCCTCGGCGATATGGGCGGCGTGCGGATGCACGGCGACAGCACGATCCGGCACGGCGGTCTGCGCCAGAACCGGCGGCGCGGCGATGGCCGGGGTCAACAGGCCCGAAAGAAGAAGGAGGGTGATGCGGCGACGGGCGCCGCATCGTCCCGTAGCGGGATGGGTGCAGGACATGATCATTGTCAGTCCTGCTCGTCGCGCTTCTTCGGCCGGGTCCAGCGCAGGCTCCAATCGCGACCTTCGTCGTCCGACTGGAACAGGCGGGCGCGGATGGGCTGCTGGAAGGCGGGATCGTCGAGCAGGACTGAGATGAACGGTCCCGCGCTTTCGCCGGTGTGCTTCCAGCCCGCGCCGACTTCTGGGCCGTCCTCGTCGCCGAGATGGATGCGGTAGGCCGGTGCGTTCTCCGAGTCGGTATTGTCGACCGGAACGAAGGTCAGTTCCAGGTCGAGCGAGAGCGTGCGAAGCTGTCCAGAATAGCCGGACGGGGTGCGGGTGAATTGACCGATCTGGGGCATTGGAGACTCCTTCCTAGTGCGGTGGATGGGATGCGGGCGCGCCGTCACCGCTCCGGCGCGCGCCAGACGAGGCGGCCATCGCCGTCCTCGTCGGTGAAAAGCGGAATGGCTCGGCCGATCACTGCCGAGACGGGTAATGGGCCGAAATAGCGGCCGTCGAGGCTATCGCCGACGTCGAGGTTCATCAGGAAGATCTCGTCCTCGGCGATGGTACGGCAGCCCTGCCAGACCGGCAGATCGCGGCCGAGGCTGTCGCGTTCCAGCGCCTCGCCCATCTCGATCCCGTCCACCGTGATCGCGCGGCCGTCGCGGCATAGGCGCTCTCCGGGCAGGCCGAGAACGTGCTTGAGGAGCGGCACGTCGCGGGCGACATAGCCGCGCTCGACCATGAAGGCGGCGACGGATTCGGGCGGCATGACGGCGACCAGATCGGGCACCTCGAGCCGTTCCACCGGCGCGATGGTGTAGAAGCCGATCGGCACGCTGGCCGATGCGTTCCAGACCAACCTGGGCGCGGTCGGACCAACGCTGGCGATGACGGTGGCGAGCGCCGCCGCCGTCAGCAGGACGTAGCGGGCGCGGGTCATTGTCCGATCTCCTGGCGCCGAAGCCATGCGTCATGGCGATCTGCCGTATAGGGACGCGGCGCTTCGCCCGCGTTCATCCAGTGGGCGACATGGCGCCAGTGATTGGGATCGACCTCGGCCGGATCGATGCCGAGCGCCTCTATGGCATCGACATGGCGAAGGACATCCTCGACCTTCGGCCAGCCCTCGATCCTGAGCAGGATTTCCGCGCCGGGACGCACGAAGGGCAGCGTCTGATAGGAACGGCCGGGCGCGACGGCGCGCACGATGTCGATGCGCGAGATGACCGTGCCATAGTCATTCGCAGCCCAGCGGACGAAGGCGAAAACGGCACCGGGACGGAAGGAGACGGTGCGGCGGCTGCGGTCGAGGATATGTTCTCCGGCCTCCTGGCCGAACCTGATCCAGAACTCGATCTTCTTCTCCACCCATGTCAGTTCCACACGGGTCAGGTCATCTTCATGGGCTGCGGCGCCGATCATGAGCGCTCTCCTGATGTGTCGGGAAATTCGCGCGCGAGCAGGTCGCGCAGCATGTCGGTGACGGTGCCGCCGCGCCTGATCGCTGCGATCTTGATCCGCCCGCGAAGCTCAGGCGTTATGTCGATCGTGAGCCTGGCTGTGTAGGCCGTCGCAGCGCCGCCGCCTTCGGGCGGCGCGTCACCGGCCCTGACCCAGCCATCGGGATCGGCCGGGCGGGCAGCGAAGCCGCGCTTCTCGTTGCGCCCCGTCATGACGCGCCTCCGTCGTGAAACGGTAGCACCGTGGCGATACGCGCCCGCGCGCGTTCGGCCATGTCGGGGTCGATCTCGCAGCCGATGTAGCGCCGGCCGGATAGCCGGCAGGCTTCCCCGGCCGCGCCAGACCCGGCGAACCAGTCGCCGACCAGCCCGCCTTCGGGGCAACTCGTACGGATCAGTATCTCCAGCAGCGACGAAGGCTTTTCGGTGGGATGGATCGCCCGGCCATGGCAGTTGCGGAGGTAGATGACAGAGCGCATCAGACGCGGCCCGCCGTCCTCACTGACGTAGTGCCCTTCGTTGATCTGGCCGGTATGGGGTGGACGACGCTTGCGGCGAACCGTCCGCGCCATTGCATCGGGCGTTGTCTGGACGTCGTTGTAGATGTCCCGCCAGGTGGCCTCGGCCGGGTAGAACTGCACGGCCAGCTCATGCACGCGCTTGAACCGGTCGGTATGAAACCCGGTGCCGTTCTGCTTTTCCCAGACGATCTCTTGTGCGATCCGCAGACCGGCATCGGCGAAGCGGTCGGCCGTCGCCATGAAGCAGCGCAGCGAGCCGAAGACCCAGAGCGAGCCGGCCGGCCGGAGGGCGGCGCGCGCCAGCGCGATCCAGCCCTCGACGCGCCGATCCCAGGCGAGCGAAGTGTCGCCATAGGGCGGATCGGCAAGGATCATGTCATAGGGCGCGTGCCATGGCATTTTTTCGCGGCAATCTCCGGTGAGGACGGTCATTGCGACGCCCTCCCGTTGCCCAGTCGTTCGATTTCGGTGGTGAGCGCGGCGATCTCACGGGCGGCAGGAGATTGGCAATCGATCTCGCTGGCGAGCCGCCCCGACTGCGCGGCGTCGGCGAAGACGACGCGCTGGCCGATGGCGCTGGCGAGCATCGGCGGATCGTGGTCGGCGAGCGTTTCGGCCGTCTCGCGGGCTATGACGGTGCGGGCGCCGCAGCGGTTGAGCGCAAAGCGGGCGATGAGCTGCGGCCGGTAGATGCGGGCCTCCGCAAGGAGGGACAGCATCTCGGCCGAGGCCCAGCCGTCGAACGGTGAGGGTTGCACCGGGATCAGCACCAGATCGGCGGCGAGCAGCGCCGAGCGCATGAGTCCGGCGACACGCGGCGGCCCGTCGATGACGACATGATCGACGTCGCGGGCGAGTTCGGGCGCTTCACGATGCAGCGTGTCGCGGGCGAGGCCCACGGTACCAAAGGCGCGTGGCAGGCCCTCACGCGCACGCTGCTGCGACCAGTCGAGGGCAGATCCTTGCGGATCGGCGTCGATCAGGGTGACGCGGCTGCCCCGGCTCGCCAATTCACCGGCGAGATGCAGGGCCAGCGTCGTCTTGCCGACGCCGCCCTTCTGGTTGAGAAGCGCGATGATCATCGCCGGCCCTCCGGCGGATCGAGCGGAAGGCGGGGCGTGTCGGGAGCTTCAGGGGTCTCGGCTTCGCCTCGATCAGAGGCCGGTCGAGGCGATTTCGGGGCGTCGGATGCCCTCTTCTTCCCGGCTATGCTGAGGCTTTTCGCGGTGTCGCGGATGAGGTTTTCCACATCGCGCGCGCGCTCTTCAAGGTTAGACTCTTTGTTAGACTCTAAGTTAAGGGCGCGATTTCGTGAATGGCTGCCGTGGGTTAAGGCCGGTTTCGGTTCCTGATAGCACGAGCCTTGGGTTCCCGATAGCACGATAGTCCGGGTTCCCGATAGCACGAGGCCATTCACAGGTTTTCCACAGGGCGCGGTGGGCTCGAAGGCGAGCAGCATGCGTCCGCCGATCTCGGCTTCGAGAAACAGCGTGTAGCCCGGCAGAGGCTGGCGCCGGATGATGTCGCGCAGCTCGAAGGCAAAACGCTTGAACGGCGACAGGCTGCCGGACTTCTGGTGGAGATGGTGGAAGTCGAAACGCCAGCCATCGCGCTGGCGGCCGCCATGCTTGCGCACAAGGCGATAGAGCCAGCGGTCGAGGCCGCCGGTCAGGTCGAAATAGGTCCGGTCGATGGTCAGCACGAGGGCATCGTCGAGGACGGCCTGGTAGAACCAGTCCGGCACGATCATCTCTATGCCGTCTGGTCGGCCGTTGCGATCGGTGCGCTCCTGCCATTCGTTGATCCAGGAGAAGCGATGGCGCCGGCCCTCGGCCGGCTGGCGGATCGAGGTGGAAATCGTGGTCGATTGCAGCCGGTCGAGGGCCGCTTTCAGGCGCTGGTAGTCGCGTGAGCCCGTGCCGCGCCCGACATAGGTGAGAATCTCGTAGGGCGTGGCGGCCATCAGCCGGGAGGTGCGAAGCCCGGTATCGCGAGCTTCGACAATCTGGCTCGCGGCCCAGATCAGGATGTCCGCATCCCAGATCGTGGCCATACCGTGATCGGGAACGGCCTCGACGCGGATGGTCACGCTGCCGGCGGTAAAGTCGATGGGCGCGATGCGCTTCGACTTGGCGAGGGAAAAGAAGGGATAGGCCATGAGATCCTGCGCGTCTCGTGGCGCGAAGTCGCCGGGAAGCGCCCTGAACAGGTCGAGTTGTCCGCGCTCGGAAGAGGGTCGACGTCGCACCACCATGAAGAGAACCGGGTGCGATCAGCGGGCGTAGCGGCCAGCCTGTCGGCCGGACGGAACGGCCTGTCGCTTGGCGGGCAGGATGGATCCGCGCGGATCGGAGGTGGATGTGACCGCGCCGCGCTCAGTCCAGGCTTCGAGATCGTCGATGGCATAGACGACGCGGCCGCCGAGCTTGCGATAGGCGGGGCCGGTTCCGTAGGTGCGATGCTTTTCCAGCGTTCGCGCCGACAGGCTGAGGAATTCGGCGGCTTCCTTGGTGCGCAGAAAGCGCGGCGGCAGAATGACGGGTTCGTGCGGCATGGAACGGGCCTCCGTGGTGTTGGGACGGCCGCTGCGGAACAGCGGCGGGCAAGGACCACGGTGGCGAAGGAGAACCGGCGAGGTGCAGGGCGAAGTTGGGAGGTATCGAAATCGCCCACCATCGGGCGTGCGGAGTTGCGCTAGCGTGGGCGGCGATGACGCAGAAGTTTTCGATAGCCGCCGGCGACCATCGCGCGGGCATCGCGCAGGAGCGATTTGACGGCATGGCGGGCCGAGGATGCCTGCCATTCGTCGCGGTCGAGGTGATCTATGTTCAGGAGAGTTTGAGCGATTTCCTGCTGCGTGGCGCCGGCCCGGTGTCCATCGAAGGCTTGCAGCATCCGACGAAGACGTGCGCGCTGCTGCCGGGTCAGTCGGGTGTCGGGCGGGATAGCGCGGCCATGCAGTGCAGAGAGGAAGCGACGAACCGCCTCAATTCGGTCGAAGCCTTCGAGACTGAGCGGAACGACGGCCACGGTCATCGTATCGCTATTCACAGCACCGTCGATGATCTGGAGATTCTGCCCGTTGCCGAGCGGGAAACGGAAATCACCGGTGGCGCCGTCCGCCGCGACGTGGACACGCCATGTGGAGGGGACATGACTGAGGCTGTCTTCGAATGCTGACGGGGCTGGCGCCAAGAGGATCGAGCTTGTGTCCTCTTGCGGTAGCCAAAGGATGGGGGCGTCAGGAGGTGCGGCTTCGGGATCGACTGGGAAATCGCAACCCCCACCGCTGCCGGATGTGTTCGGTCAGCGGTTCGGGGTCTCCCTGGCCAGTGCGTGAGGCTTCAAAATCTGCGTCATAGGCGTCGTTGCGGCGAAGCCATTCCCAGGCAAGGTCGGATGCCGTCAGCGCATCCAGATGGTCGTATTTCGCCGAAGAACGCCAGGTCGAGGCGTCAGGTGTCATCGCGGTCTCCCGAGTCTTCTCTAGGGGATCTGGAAGACTCAGGATTCCCGTGCAAATTGAGTTGGGGAAGTCAGGCGAGGGTCAACGGGTGATGCGTCGCGTGCATCACGATCAGGTCTTGCGCTGGCTTTCGCGAACGAGTTCCCTATAGCCCTGTTCGGTCATCCAACGCGCACGCGCAAGGTGGGCATCATGAATCGAGCGGCAATGCGCAGGATCATCATCGGGATCGAGCCCGAATAGAATCCGCACCGCTTCGCGCCAGTCGGCACCATCGCGCTCTGCATCGAGCAGCCGCATATAGAGCTTCATATGCTCGCGATCATAGGATGTGAGCGAATCACCGGATGGCGGTTTGTCGAGGAATGCCTGTATTGCCTGTCCCATCACTTTCTCATCAGCGCGCGTGACGCATTTGTTAACCATCTCACCTCGGGAGATAGCCGTCTTTTTTGACAAGAGCGCGTCATGCCAGCGACGACGATACTACCGCCGCGCGTTGCTGCCTTCGTGATGGAGCAGCACACCCTCGCCCTTGTCCGTGGACAGGAGAACAATCCCGGCGGCTTCGAGCGCCCGGCGCACCTCATCGCGCGTGGATTCGAACACCTCGAGTCCGTTTTCGGATTCGAGGCGCTTAAGCGCGGTAAGTGATACGCGGGCCTTGTCAGCGAGCGTCTCCTGTGTCCAACCCAGCAACGCACGCGCGGCCCGTGACTGTCGGGCGGTGATCATACATGATCACCTCCCATTCGGACCTGCACGCACTCCAGAACTACGACTATTTTAGTCGTTCTTGGATCTTGCGCCAATCCGTTTCTGCACGAAAACGCCTGATCTGGCGAAACTTGGCCTCACGGCCTCGCATCTGATTCGGTCGCCGGGCGGTCATACCCGATAGCGTTCCGGGAATACGGCTCAACAGGCTCAGGGAGAGGAGGATGGGTTTGGGAAGGAGGGCGAGGGAACCGTCGCCTCCTTC
>NZ_LLWQ01000136.1 GCF_001447385.1 Paracoccus sp. MKU1
AGGCTGCCGCCATGGCGGGGCAGGCGGATCACCCGGACATCATGGCAGAAATACTTGCCGCCGAATTGCGCGCCGAGGCCCATGGCCCGGGTCAGGCCGAGGATCTGGCCCTCCAGTTCCAGGTCGCGGAAGGCGCGGCCGTCCGGGCTGCCGCTGGTGGGCAAGCCGTCGAGTTCGCGCGCCGAGGCCAGCTTGACGATCTTGAGGCATTGCTCGGCCGACAGTCCGCCGATGACGATGGCCAGGTGATAGGGCGGGCAGGCCGTGGTGCCCAGCGTGCGGATCCTTTCGTCGAGAAAGGCCAGCAGCCGCTCGGGTTCCAGCAGGCGGCGGGTCTGCTGGAACAGGAAGGTCTTGTTGGCCGAGCCGCCGCCCTTGGCCATGAACAGCAGCTCCAGCGCGTCCCCGCCCACCGCCTCGATATCGATCTGCGCCGGCAGGTTGGTGCCGGTGTTCTTCTCCTCATACATGGTCAGCGGCGCCATCTGCGAAAACCGCAGGTTGCGGCTTTGCCAGGTGTCGCGAATGCCGTCGCTGAGCGCCTGGTGCAACTCGCCCCGGACCAGCAGGTTCTGGCCCTTCTTGCCGGTGACGATGGCGGTGCCGGTGTCCTGGCAGCTGGGAAATTCCCGCCCGGCCGCGATCACCGCGTTCTTGATCAGCTCCAGCGCCACGTAGCGGTCGTTCTGCGACGCCTCGGGATCGTCGAGGATGGCGCGCAATTGCGCCAGATGCGAGGTCCGCAGCAGGTGCGAGACGTCGCCGAAGGCCGCGACGGTCAG
>NZ_LLWQ01000137.1 GCF_001447385.1 Paracoccus sp. MKU1
CTCGACCCGGACCAGCGGGATGTCCAGCCTGACCTGCCGCAAGGGCACCGGTCGGACGCGCGTGCCGGTCTTGCGCTTGCGCTCGACGATGCCGTCGTCGACCAGTTCGCGCATGGCGCGGCCGACTGTGGCACGGGCCGCGCCGAATTCCCGCGCCAAGGCCAGCTCGTTCGGCAGCAGCGAGCCCGGCGGCCATTCGCCGCCGCTGATGCGGCGCAGGATATCCGCCTTGATGACGCGGAAACTGGTCGTCGTGCACATGCTGAACCTTGGTGTTATCGGCCCCAGATGAGCACAGAACCATCCGCAGTGTCTCTAACATGTCCGACAGGCCAGCTAACCTAAGCGAGGCTGGACCTGTGCCGCAGGGCTGTCATTATACCTAGTCATATCCGCCCCCAAGCCCAGCCATAAGAGAGCAAGGAACCCATGATCCTGAAGCTGGTCCTGCGCCGGTTTGCCATCGGCGCGCTGACGTTGCTTGTCGTTTCGGCACTGATCTTCTGGGCCGTCGAACTGCTTCCCGGGGATATCGCCAGCGAAGTCCTGGGCCAGTCCGCGACGCCCGAGACCCTGGCCGCCTTTCGCGAAAGGAACGGCCTGACCGATCCGGCGATGCTGCGTTACCTGCACTGGCTCGGCGGCGCGCTGACCGGGGATTTCGGCCTGTCGCTGGCCAACCAGCGCCCCATCGCCGAGCTGATCGGACAGCGCGTGGCAAACACCTTCTTCCTGGCCGCCTATGCCGCGGTGATCGCCGTGCCGCTGGCCATCGGGCTGGGGTTGCTGGCGGCGCTCTATCGCGGGTCGTTCCTCGACCGATTCATCTCGACCTCGACGCTGGCGGTGATCTCGTTTCCGGAATTCTTCGTCGCCTATATCCTGATCCTGGTGTTCTCGGCCTGGCTGGGCTGGTTCCCCAGCCTCGCCACCGTCTCGCCCGGCATGGGGCTGGGCGCGCGGCTTTGCGTGACCTTCCTGCCGGCGCTGACCATGGTGATGATCGTCATGGCGCATATGATGCGCATGACGCGCGCCGCCATCGTCAACCTGCTGGCCCTGCCCTATGTCGAGATGGCGCAGCTGAAGGGGTTGCGGCGCTGGCGGGTCATCGCCGTGCATGCGCTGCCCAACGCGGTGGCGCCCATCGTCACGGTCGTGGCGCTGAACCTGGCCTATCTGATCGTCGGGGTGGTGCTGGTCGAGGTGGTCTTCGTCTATCC
>NZ_LLWQ01000138.1 GCF_001447385.1 Paracoccus sp. MKU1
GTGATGCGGGCGGAAAGCGCGGGCGATGCGCGCGCCACATCCTCCGCCGGCGCGATGGGGCTGATGCAGGTGATGCCCGACACCTGGGCCGGGCTACGCATCCGCCATGCTCTCGGCCACGATCCCTTTGAGCCGCGCGACAACATCCTCGCGGGCACGGCCTATCTGCGCGAGATGTGGGATCGCTACGGCAATGTGGCCGCGATGCTCGCGGCCTACAATGCAGGCCCCAGTCGCTATGACGAATACCGCCTTGCGGATCGTCCGCTGCCCGCCGAGACGCGCGCCTATGTCGCTTCGCTTGCGCCCATTCTGCACGGCGAAGCGCCATCGGGCACCGCTTCCGCTGCTGCCCGGCCGCTCGACTGGCGCGAGGCGTCGATCTTCGTTGCGCGCGAAGATGGGGCTTCCCCCGCAGATCCAGCGTTTCAGGGTCGTGCGCCGGACGACGCCCCTTCGCTCCTCCCGGCTGCACCGGACTCGCTCACCGCCTTGCAGCCGGAGGGCCTCTTCGTCACCCGCAATGCCGGTGGGGACCAGCCATGAGCAGCGGCAACGCAATTCGCATCCCGTCGTGTGCTGGCGTGTCATCGAGGGCGCGAGGGGTGGCGGCAGGCACCCCGACCGAAGGATGGCGAGATAAAAAGGCGCACGGTGCGCTTCGGTTGGGCGGTTGTTTTTGCGGGGTTTTCCGTCGCGTTCCGCGCCGTGCGGCGCTGGCGCGCACCGTGCGCTGCGCGCCCATCCTCCTGATATTCCGCATCCTTTTGCACCGTGCGGGGCTGCGCCATGTCAGATGACAGCGAGTTCCGCATCCGTCCGGGACGCATCCGCTCGACCCGTGTGCAGCAGGCCCGGCCTTTTGTCGCCCAGGCGCTCGCCGCCGCCCAGAAGGCCGGCGGCCGCGTCTCACGCTCCGGGAGGATCACGTCCGGCAACCGCTCGCGCTTCGGGCGCGGCCAGCGCGCCAGCATCCAGGCCAATCGTCTGCTGAGCGGGCGCTCGCGTGTCGTCGTCATCAAGACCCGCGTGGTGCGCCATACCGCACGTTCCGCTCCGCTCGGCGCCCACCTCAATTACCTGCGCCGCGATGGCGTGACCCGCGACGGGGAAAAGGCACGGATGTTCGGCCCGGAAATCGACGACATGGATGCCGGCGCCTTCGCGGAGAGGTGCCGGGACGACAGGCATCATTTTCGGTTCATCGTCTCGCCGGAGGATGCCGTCGACATGACCGACCTCAAGGCGCACGCCCGTGAGCTGATGGGGCAGATGGAAAAGGATCTCGGCACCCGGCTCGATTGGGTCGCGGTCGATCACTGGAATACCGACAATCCCCATATCCACATCATCCTGCGTGGCCGCGCGGACGACGGCCAGGACCTCGTGATCTCCCGCGACTACATCAAGGAGGGGATGCGCGCCCGCGCACAGGATCTCGTCACGCAGGAACTCGGCCCACGCACCGATCTGCAGATCCACCGCAATCTGGAGCGCCAGGTCGAGGCGGAACGCTGGACCCAGCTTGACCGACAGCTTGTCCGTGACGCCCACAAGTCCGGGATTATAGATCTCGCTCCGCCTGCCGACCGCCAGCCGGACGAGTTCCATGCGCTGAAGGTGGGGCGGCTGCGCACCCTCGAAATCCGCGGATTGGCCGGCCAAATCGGACACGCGCAATGGTTCATCAGGCCCGAAGCCGAGACTGTGCTGCGCGAGATGGGCGAACGCGGCGACATCATCAAGCGTATGCACCGCGCGCTCACAGAGCGCGGCATCGAGCGCGGCTCGGCCAGCTATGTTCTTGCGGGCGAAAGCCTCGACGTTCCCATCGTCGGCCGACTGGTCGAACGCGGCCTCGATGACGAGTTGAAGGGCACGGCCTATGCCGTGGTCGACGGTACCGACGGCCGCACCCATCATATCAGGCTGCCGCACCTCGATGCCACGGGCGACAGCCCGCCCGGTTCGATCGTGGAATTGCGCTCCTGGGAGGACGCGCAAGGGCAGCGCCGTGTTGCGCTCGCCGTCCGCTCCGATCTCGATCTCGGCGCTCAGGTCGGCGCCACGGGCGCGACCTGGCTCGACCGGCAGGCGATTGCACGCGAACCCATTGCCCTGTCGGACAGCGGCTTCGGCGCGGAAGTCCGTCAGGCACTTGATGAACGTGCCGAGCATCTCATCGGCGAGGGTCTGGCCGAGCGGCAAGGCCAGGGCGGCCGCGTCGTCTTTGCGCGTCGCCTCCTCAGCACCCTGCGCCAGCGCGAGATCGATGCGCTCGGCGAGAAACTCGCCTCTGAGACCGGGCTGCCGTTCAATCGCGCAGCCAGCGGCGAATATGTCGCCGGCGCCTACCGTCAACGGCTTGCGCTGGCCTCCGGCCGCTTCGCCATGATCGACGACGGCCTCGGCTTCCAGCTCGTGCCCTGGTCACCCTCCCTCGAAAAGCAGATCGGCCGCCATGTCTCAGGCGTCGCTCGTGACGATGGCGGCGTCGATTGGGAATTCGGCCGCAAGCGCGGCCTCGGCCTCTGACATCAACCGGAAAGGACAATCGTAATGTCGGCGACCAAGATCCTCTGGGGACAGATCAGTATCGTCTTCCTCATCATCCTCGCCACCACCTGGGGCGCGACGCAGTATGTCGCCTGGAGCCTCGGCTATCAGCCGCAACTCGGCCCGCCCTGGTTCGAGCTGTTCGGGACGCCGATCTACTACCCGCCGGCGATCTTCTGGTGGTGGTATTTCTATGAAGCCTATGCGCCGCCGATCTTTGCGAAGGGGGGCATCATTGCGGCCTCCGGCGGCTTCATCGCCATCGCGGTCGCCATCGGCATGTCGGTCTGGCGGGCGCGCGAGGCCAAGAACGTCGCCACCTATGGCTCGGCGCGATGGGCAGAGACCTCGGAGATCAGGAAGGCGGGACTGCTCGATCCCGATGGCGTCGTCCTCGGCCGTTATGACCGCGAGTATCTTCGCCATGACGGCCCGGAGCATGTGCTCTGCTTTGCGCCGACCCGATCCGGCAAGGGCGTCGGTCTGGTCATCCCGTCGCTCCTGACTTGGCCGGGCTCGGCCATCGTCCACGACATTAAGGGCGAGAACTGGCAGCTCACCTCCGGTTTCCGCGCGCAGCATGGCCGGGTGCTGCTCTTCGATCCCACCAATCCGAACTCCTCGGCATACAATCCGCTGCTCGAGGTGCGGCGCGGTCAGTGGGAGGTGCGCGACGTCCAGAACATCGCCGATATTCTGGTGGACCCGGAGGGTTCCCTGGACAAAAGGAATCACTGGGAAAAGACCAGCCATTCGCTCCTCGTCGGCGCGATCCTGCATGTCCTTTATGCCGAGCCGGACAAGACGCTGGCGGGCGTCGCCAAATTCCTGTCCGACCCTAAGCGCCCGGTGGAATCCACCCTGCTTGCCATGATGCGGACCCCGCATTTGGGCGAAGCGGGGCCGCATCCCGTCGTCGCCAGCGCCGCGCGCGAATTGCGCAACAAATCCGACAACGAAATGTCCGGCGTGTTGTCGACGGCCATGTCTTTCTTGGGCCTCTATCGCGATCCCGTGGTCGCGGAGGTGACGCGCCGCTGCGACTGGCGGATCAGCGATATCGTCGGGGGCGAGCGGCCGGCGACCCTCTACCTCGTCGTGCCGCCGTCGGACATCAACCGCACCAAGCCCCTGATGCGATTGCTGCTCAATCAGGTCGGTCGTCGCCTCACCGAGGATTTGCAGGAAAACGCCGGCCGGCACCGCTTGCTGCTGATGCTGGACGAGTTTCCCGCGCTTGGGAGACTGGACTTCTTCGAGACTGCGTTGGCCTTCATGGCGGGCTATGGCCTCAAGAGCTTCCTGATCGCGCAGTCGCTGAACCAGATCGAGAAAGCCTATGGGCCGAACAACTCGATCCTCGACAACTGCCATGTCCGCGTGAGCTTTGCCACCAACGACGAGCGTACCGCCAAGCGGGTTTCCGACGCACTCGGCACCGCCACCGAGATGAAGGCGATGAAGAACTATGCGGGGCACCGCTTGTCTCCTTGGCTCGGCCATCTCATGGTGTCCCGCTCGGAGACCGCACGCCAGTTGCTCACACCGGGCGAGATCATGCAGCTTCCCCCGAGCGACGAGATCGTCATGGTCGCCGGCATCCCGCCGGTTCGGGCGAAGAAGGCGCGGTATTTCGAGGACGAGCGGTTTCGCGAACGCCTGCTCTCGCCACCGGAGCTGACGCCGCCCGAGACGCCGCAGACGGACGACTGGACCGCGTTGCCGATTCCGGCGCGGCCCGAATATTCCAGCGAAGATCCTTCGCCTGAACCAGCCGAGGATGAAGACCCGACCCAATCAGAACGGAGGCTGCAGCCTGAACTCGGCCGCGTGAAGCCGGCGGAGAACAAAAAGCCCATCGAAAGCGAATGGGAGGCTGGGCTGTCCGATGATGTTGACGAAGAAGCCGCCCAGAACCGGCGCATGATCCGTAATGTTCAGGGCGTTGCGCGTCAGGTCTCGATGAATCCCGGCGACGGCATGGATCTCTAGCGACATGGCCAATCCCCGGAAAAAGAGAAAGGTCACGGTTTATCTGGACCCGGCCATCGAGAAGGCTCTGGTGGAATTTGCCGATCGTCGGGATCGCTCGCAGTCCATGATCGCCGAGGCCGCGATCGCGTCGTTTCTGTCGCCCGACGACGCCGAGCGCCGGGAGGCGATCATCGCGCGGCGCCTCGATCAGATGGACCGCCGTATGACGCGTGTGGAGCGGGATGTTGGAATTGCTGTCGAAACCCTGGCGGTCTTCATCCGCTTCTGGCTAGCCACGACGCCAGCTCTACCGGAACCCGCCGCAAACGCGGCCAAAGCCAAGGTAGGAGAGCGGTATGAGGGCTTCATTGCGGCGCTCGGCAGGCGGCTCGCCCAAGGGCCGAAGCTTCGGCAGGAGGTGTCGGAGGATATGAGCGGACCAGATCACGGGGCAGAGATCAGCTAGTTGGTCGGCCGGTTTGAGCCGCTAAGATGCCGGTCGGTCGCGATCTCGTGTCCGCTCGCGACCTCATTCTCGACATTCGGGAGGCTTGCCACGTCGCCCATATGCGGACAGTCTGGTTTTAAACAGCAGTATCGGAAAGCTGAAATTTCGGAAAACCAAGGACTCAGACCAAAAGCGGCCCGAGAATCCGTCGTCTTGGACTTAAATCTGCTTGCTTAGAACCCAGTATAAAGACAGGCTGCCTAGAGGACAAAAAGGGGAGGTTCGGTCTGGCCATGAGCCTGTCGCAAACCGATTTTCCGCGCGATTGGCTGGCGCAGTTTTCCGGAGCGGAGCGTCTTGTGGCCGAACAGTTGGCCGACGCCGTGATGTTGGTCGGCCACGATGCTCTTTACCGGGGGCTGCGCTTACTGCTCGACGAGACCACCACAAACCGCGACGAGGGCGATCAGGACCGGCCGATAGCGCTGTTCGCTGAGCGCGCCGTGGAGACCCGCGATGCCAAGGATGACGAATATGGCTTCGTCCGCCACGAAGTCCTTCCCTTCTTTCCGGGTACCGATGAGGGGCGCGCCACAGGCACCGGCATGCCGCCCATCGTCATCGACCCAAGCGATCAAGAGGTCGGCAGCGAAGGCTCGATCGCCAATTTCATTACCGGATATGAGCGCCTGCACCGGGACCGCGTGCTGAGCCATCCCGGACCCGACGCGCTGCGCACCGGCCGCGTCAGTCACATTGTCATCGTCACCGACTTCATCGGCTCGGGCAAGCGCGTGTGGGAAATGCTCGAGGCGTTCTGGCGTGTCGCCACAATCCGTAGTTGGCACTCCTACGGCCTCGTCCGATTTGCCGTGGTCGCCTATTCCGGGACTGAAGATGGGCTGAAACACGTCCGATCGCACCGCTCGGGGCCAAACGCCCGTGTGGTCCATGCCTGCCCCACCATCTTCACCTCATTTGTCGGCGTGGACCGCGATGCGGTCTTGGCACTGTGCCGCGCCCATCCTCACCGTAGCCGCTATCCGTTCGGCTTCGGCTCGGCCGGCGCGCTTATCGCCTTCTCGCATGGCATGCCTAACAATGCGCCGCCTGTCCTACATAGCGATCGAAAAGGATGGGTGCCGCTTTTCCGCAACCGTAGCGCGCTCGGCGCCGACATGCATTTTCCGGCGGCCAATGCCGATGCCCTCGCCGACCGCGCTCGGGCAGTTCTGCAAATCCGGACGGCAGAGCGATTCCTCGCCGATCCAACCCGTCGCCGCTGGGTCGAAACGATGCTGGTTCTGACCGCGCTCAAAGATGGATCTCGCACGGCGGCCAGCGCTTCTGCTCGCACGCGGCTGTCGCTCGCCAATGTCGAGCAGATTCTTGTGTTCACCCGCATCGCCCGCTGGACGAGCCTGCGTAACACCCTGACCGTTCTTGGCCAGCGCGAGCTTCGGCGGCTTCAGTTACGGCGCGCCC
The DNA here is from genome assembly GCF_001447385.1 of Paracoccus sp. MKU1. Taxonomy (GTDB): domain Bacteria; phylum Pseudomonadota; class Alphaproteobacteria; order Rhodobacterales; family Rhodobacteraceae; genus Paracoccus. Next base: position 6,464 of record NZ_LLWQ01000138.1, read on the forward strand.
GCACGGTTGTGCTTCCCACCGAGGACTTGCCCTACTATTATCCTAGCCAGTTGAGGGCCCGGTGAGGGAGTTTAGAAATGCGCCGCGCAAGCGGCGACAGGTTCCTTGGGAACCTGGGGCCAGGGATTTCCCGGGTCCGTGCATCGGAGCAGGACCTTCGCGCTGCGCGAGACAGCAAGTCACGGCTGGCGGGGTCTTGGACGAGACTTGCTGTCCCACCCACCTGAGTGGGTCGAAGTAGATGTCCGCACCGAGCCCTCAACGCTACGCATCTGGCGCTCGCCGCCACGGCATCGATGCAGTCACGCTTGAAAATGCATTAGCGGCGCTCGCCCGCATACGAGCGACAGACCCTCGCATTACCCCGGTGCTGACTCTGCGCCATTTCTCGGTACTGACCGAGCTACCCTATCTATTCCTGCGTCGGACGGTCGCGCGTCGCGGGCACACGAAATACCGGTTCGTCCTTCTGAAGAAGCGTATCCCAGGCCGATCCGCCAAGCGGATGATCTCGATTCCGCCGAAGAGCCTAGCGATCGCGCAGCGCTGGCTAGTCGATCATGTCCTTCGCTATGCGCCCGTCCATCCGGCAAGCTTCGCCTTCCATCCAGAATCTTCGCCAGTCCAGGCCGCTGAACAGCACCCCAACACCAAATGGCTGTTGAAGGTTGATATCGAGGATTTCTTTCACTCGGTGAGTGAAGGGACGGTCTCGGCGATCTTTGCCTGGCTGGGCTTTCCCAAGTTACTGTCCTTCGAATTTGCACGACTTTGCACTATCGGGCTCGATCGAGGGCCCGGAAAGAACCCTGCGCCACACAAAGGCCCGATCGACTTCTACGCGCTTGGTTATGAAGGCATTCTTCCGCAAGGTGCGCCAACGAGCCCGATGCTCGCCAATCTCGCAATGCTGCGTATCGATACACTCCTGGCGCGGCTAGCCGAGGAACGCGGGCTGCGCTACTCGCGCTACGCCGACGATCTGGCCTTTTCCACCGACGCCGATCGCTCGCTGGGGGAGATGCGCAGGCTTCAGCGCGACGTGTGCGCGATTCTCAACGACTCGGGGTTCCGGCACAATCAGCGCAAGACCGTGATCCGTGGCCCCGGCACGCGCCGGATCGTTTTGGGCATGCTGGTCGACGGCCCAATGCCTCGCCTACAGCGCGCCTATAAAGACATGATCCGTCTCCATCTCCATTATCTATCCTCACCCGCTTATGGGCCTGCCAAGCATGCTCTGGCGCGCAAGACCGGCGTCTCTAGTCTCTATCATCATGTTCGTGGCCTGATCGCCTGGGCCCAGCAGGTCGAACCAGCCTTTGGCCAGCAAGCGCTTGAGCAATTCGCCTCAGTCGACTGGCCGCCTATCCAGCCCCGCCAGATCGAAAGCGGCTGGGATGACTGAGCTCCCGCCGCCAAGCGCAATATCTTCGAATATAGTGCCGAAAACCAATCTCAATGCTGGACCGTTCCAGTCGCAAACCGTAATTTGAGCCAATGGCAGAAAATGCTCAACAACCGGCCGACTTCGCGCCCTACATTCGCCACCTGTCGATCAAGCGGTTCAGGGGGATCGAGGCGCTGTCGTGGTTCCCCGGCAAAGGCATGAACGTGCTCCTGGGCGGCGGCGACGTGGGCAAGAGCACCATTCTGGACGCCATCGCGCTTCTTCTCAGCCCAACCAATGCGGCAATGCTGTCAGATGCCGATTATTGGCAACGCCGGCACGAGGACGGCTTCGAGATTGCCGCCGCTATGGCGCTGCCCCTGAACTGTGGCATCGTCGAGCAACGCAAGTCGAGCTGGCCCTGGGAATGGAGCGTGGATGGCCCGAAGCTTCCCGATCTTGAGGCCAATGACGGCCAGCCGCTCGATCCTGTGTTCTGCGTGCGCGTCTGTGGGACGCCCGATTTTGAACTGCAACACGAAATCTGCCAGCCCGACGACACCGTCGATCATTTCCCGGTTTCGGTCCGCCGTAATATCGGCGTCGTGCGGCTCGGGGGCGACGATCGCAACGATCGCGACCTCCGCCTGATCCAGGGATCGGCGCTCGACCGCCTGCTCAGCGACAAGACATTGCGATCACGTCTGGCGGATAAGATCGGGGAAACAGACGTGCATGGCGAGCTCAAGGAGAGTGCGAAGATCGCGCTCGGTGATCTCGATGAGCGGTTCCAGAAGCGCACTTTGCCCAGCCAGCTCGGCCTTGGTCTGGTCGGCGGGCCGGGTTTTTCGCTCAATGCGCTGATCGGCCTCACCGCAACCAAGGACGGCACCATGCTGCCCATGGCGAGCTGGGGTGCGGGGACACGCCGGCTTGCGGCGCTCGAGGTCGCCGCAGCCCATCATGCCGAGCATCCGATCATGGTCGTCGATGAGATCGAACGCGGCCTTGAATCCTACCGCCAGCGCATTCTGATCGAGGAGCTGCTCGCGAGCCCTTCGCAGGTGTTCGTGACGACGCACAGCGCGCCTGCCGTCCACGCCGCCGCCACGGCCACGCTTTGGTATGTGGACGCCGGCGGCAAGATCGGGAGGCTTCCGGCATCGGTCGCGGCGCAGCAGAAGCGCGATCCCGAGACCTTCCTCGCGCGAGTGGCAGTGATCGCCGAAGGCGCGACCGAAGTCGGATTCGTCACCAATCTGCTCAACCGTTCGCTCGGGGAGGACCTCCGTCGTCACGGAATCTGGGTCAGCGACGGCGGCAGCAATTCGGAAGCGTTGACTGTACTACGTGGCCTCGCGACGAGCGGGCTCAAAGTTGCCGGCTTCGCGGACAATGAGGGCACACAGCAGGGCCTGTGGCAACAGACCAAGGACCAGCTCGGCGATCTCCTCATGCGCTGGCCGGACGGATGCCTTGAAACCAACCTCATCCCGCACCTTCAGGATCACCAGCTAGAGGCCTTCATTGCCGAGCCCGACGGTGATGTTGGCGAGCGGCTGCGAACCTTGGCCGATCGACTGAATCTGGAGGATAAGTCGCTTGCGGCGATCCTCGCTGCGACAGACGATATCCGCTCGCTGATGATCGCGGCAGCGTGCGGTACCGCTCCCGCCGATCCGAACGCGCCTGAGGCGCAGAAAAAGGCGTGGAAGAAGCACGGCCAGCGCTGGTTCAAGAGCGTCGCGGGCGGCGCCGAACTCGCCGACAAGCTCTTCGCGTTTGGGCTCTGGCCGCATGTCGCGCCCCAGCTTCTCCCGTTCGTCAATGCTGTCCGAGGGGCCGTCGGGCTCGGGGCCGCGCAAGCGGTCGTCTGATGTCAGACGCGACGGTCGCCCAAGCGCTTCGCTCCGCCGCGCGCCTCGTGGTCGTCGAGGCGCCGGGCGGCTGCGGCAAGACTTATCAGGGCGCCCGCTACGCCTGCGACATCGCGCCCGCCCTCGGCGACGGACGACTGCTCATTTTGACTCACACCAATGCCGCCTGCGACGTCTTTGCCGGCCGGACGCACGGTCTCAGCCGCCACGTCGAGATTCGCACGATCGACGGGCTCGTGATCGAGATCGCCGGCGCCTACCGCCACCCCCTTGGCCTGCCTGAGGATGTCGGCGCTTGGGCACGGCGCACCCCAAAAGGGTACGACCTGCTGGGCGAGAGGGTGGCACGCCTGCTGACCCGGCATCCTGCGATCGCGGACTGTGTGGCCCGGCGTTATCCGATCGTCGTCTGCGACGAGCATCAGGACGCAAGCGCCGACCAGCATACACTTGTCATGGCGCTGCATCGCGGCGGGGCGCAGCTTCGTGTGTTCGCCGATCCGATGCAAATGATCTTCACCGGCACCCAGGCGCAAACCGCCGCCGCAGAACAGCGCTGGGAGAATCTCAAGGCCGCAGCCGATCGGTTTGAGGAACTCGACCAGCCTCATCGCTGGGCAAACGTCCAGCCCGAGCTCGGCGCCTGGATCCTCGCCTCGCGCGCGACGCTGCGTGATGGCGGCAAGATCGACCTCACCGGCAACCTTCCGGCCGGGCTCACCGTCCATGTTGCCGAGAACAGCTCACCGCAGCGCACCGGGTTCCGAGTGGACGCGCAAGAGAGTCCTGCAATCTACGCACGCGCCAACGCGCCGTCTTTGCTCGTCCTTACCGGACAAAATGATCGCGTCACCGCCTTGCGTGCCTTCTTCAACCGGCGCCTGCCGATCTGGGAAGGCCATGTTCGCGAAGGGCTGTCCACGCTCGCCGCGCATTGTGCGGCCCATCAGGGCAATGCCGAGTCACTGGCGCGCGGCATGCTCACATTCATGGGCTCGGTCGCCTCGGGGTTTTCGCCGACGGCCTTCGGCAACCGCTTCGTGCTCGAGGCGCAGGAGGGATGCGCCAAACCTTGCAACGGCAAGCCGCAGCATCTCCAGGCGATGGCTCGTCATATCGTCGAGTGCCCGGATCATCGCGGCGTGGCACGAGCGCTCAACCACCTGCGGAGCCTGGCAGCGAATGAAGCGGCCTTTGCTGACGTCCGCATCCATCATGGCCGCGAGTTTGCCGAGGCGATCCTGCTCGGCCGGTTCGAGGATGCCGATGACGGCTTTGCCGAAATCGCTCGGCGACGCACCCACGCCCGACCACAGCTGCCGATGAAAGCGATCAGCACGATCCACAAGGCCAAAGGCCTCGAATTCGAAAATGTGATGGTCCTACCGTGCGACGCTGACAATTTTTCGAACACCAAGGCGTCGCGCGCCCGGCTATATGTCGCGCTCAGTCGGGCGACCCGCTCGCTGATGCTGGTCGTTTCGAAAGCGAAGCCCAGTCCGCTGTTCAACCTGTAGGAAGCGGCTCGTCGACGACGAGGTCTGTTCTTTTTCACTACGTCTCTCCAGTGTTCCGGAACCCGCGATGGCTGAGATCGAGCGCTTTGCATTCGAACTGCGGCGGCCACTTGGATGGCTGCTTTCCCATCTCCGCCGCTCAGAAGCGGTCGAGCAGGAATCCACCCAGAAGCGAACACTGGTCGCTGCCGTAGCGAATGGCAGCTCTGTCCCGCGAAGCGGTATGACTCGTCGAGTCGCTCCGCTCTTGCCAAACGGTTCAACTATGCAGCTCCATCTTGGTGCTGAGAGGCACAACCGCCAATCTCCTGTATTTTTATCCCACACTACTACGACGGCCGAAACTTGTTGAATCGGTCCGTGTTGCGGCTCTTTTAGTGATCCCCATCCGGGGATCTTCTCTCGCCTCCCCGGTGGAACGGGGACGAGATGGCAGGCATCAACCACGAACAGGCAAGTGTGGACCGCGGCGCGCGCATGCTCCGGACGGCGCTCGGGCCTGCCATCTCGAACCTCCTGCAAGACCCATCTGTTGTCGAGGTCATGCTGAACCCCGATGGCCGGATCTGGGTGGACCGGCTGTCGGAGGGTCTGTCAGATACCGGCGAGATACTCTCCGCCACAGACGGCGAGCGCATCGTGCGGCTGGTGGCCCACCATGTGGGCGTCGAAGTGCATACGCGCAGCCCGCGCGTCTCGGCCGAACTGCCGGAAACCGGGGAGCGCTTTGAGGGATTGCTGCCGCCCGTCGTCGCTGCGCCCGCCTTTGCCATTCGCAAGCCCGCCGTCGCCGTGTTCAGCCTGGACGATTATGTTGCGGCGGGCATCATGGATGCCGATCAGGCCGAGACGCTGCGCGCGGCCGTTGCATCTTGCGCCAATATACTGGTTGCCGGCGGCACGAGCACAGGCAAAACGACGCTCACGAACGCACTACTCGCTGAGGTGGCGAAGACGCAGGATCGCGTCGTCATCATCGAGGATACCCGCGAGCTGCAATGCGCCGCGCCTAATCTCGTCGCCATGCGGACCAAGGATGGCGTCGCCACCTTGGCCGAACTGGTGCGGTCGTCCCTGCGCCTGCGCCCCGATCGAATCCCCATCGGCGAGGTGCGTGGGGCCGAGGCGCTCGATCTCCTCAAAGCCTGGGGCACCGGACACCCTGGCGGCATCGGGACTATTCATGCCGGCTCCGGGATCGGGGCGCTGCGCCGTCTCGAACAACTCATCCAAGAAGCTGTCGTTACCGTCCCCCGCGCCATGATCGCGGAGACCATCGATCTCGTCGCCGTTCTCGCTGGTCGCGGTTCAGCGCGACGCCTTGCCGAGCTTGCCCGCGTCGACGGGCTTGGGCCGGACGGCGACTACCGGATTTCACCCGCCACTTCAGAACCCGACACCGCTTACAACACTGGAGAAACTGAATGATCCGTCGCGCCTTTCGTATCCGCCACCATGTCGCAACCGCTGCCATCGTCGCCTGCGCGAGCCTGATGACGTCTCCGGCCCTTGCCTCGGGCTCCTCGATGCCCTAGGAAGCGCCGCTGCAATCCATTCTCGAATCCGTAGAAGGGCCAGTGGCGAAGATCGTCGCCGTGATCATCATCATCGTCACAGGCCTGACGCTGGCCTTCGGCGACACCGGCGGCGGTTTCAGGCGCCTGATCCAGATCGTATTCGGGATCTCCATCGCCTTTGCGGCGTCGAGCTTCTTCCTGTCCTTTTTCAGCTTCGGCGGCGGGGCGCTGGTCTGATGGCGCTCGCGTTCGAAGCGCTCGACGAAGTGCCGGGTTTCTCGATCCCGGTTCACCGCGCCCTGACCGAGCCGATCCTGCTCGGCGGGGCGCCGCGCTCCGTCGCCATCCTGAACGGCACGCTCGCCGGTGCGGTCGGCCTCGGCCTTCAGCTCTGGCTCGCCGGCATCCTGATCTGGGCGGTCGGTCACATCGCTGCCGTCTGGGCGGCCAAGCGCGATCCGTTCTTCGTCGAGGTCGCGCGCCGCCACCTGCGCATCCCGGCTTTTCTCTCGGTGTGAGGTCCGAGCCATGATGAATCTCGCGGAATACCGCCGCACCGCATCCCGCCTCGCCGATTATCTCCCCTGGGTGGCGCTGATCGGCTCGGGCGTCGTGCTCAACAAGGACGGTTCATTCCAGCGGACCGCGAAGTTTCGCGGACCCGATCTGGATTCCGCCGTCGCGGCCGAACTGGTCGCGGTGGCCGGACGGCTGAACAACGCCTTCCGCCGCCTCGGCTCAGGCTGGGCCATCTTCGTCGAGGCGCAGCGCTCGGAGGCCGCCACCTATCCGGCCAGCCGTTTCCCCGATCCCGCCTCGGCGCTGGTCGATGCCGAGCGCAAGGCCGATTTCGAGGAGGAGGGCAGCCATTTCGTCTCGGGCTATTTCCTGACCTTCCTCTGGCTCCCGCCCGCAGAAGATGCCGCACGCTCGGAATCCTGGCTCTATGAGGGGCGCGAGACCTCGGGCGTGAACCCGTGGGAGCTGGTGCGTGGCTTTATCGACCGCACCGATCGCGTGCTGGCGTTGCTCGACGGCATGATGCCGGAATGCCGCTGGCTCGATGACGCTGGCACGCTGACCTACCTCCATTCCACCATCTCGACCAACCGGCATCGCGTGCGTGTGCCCGAGGTG
>NZ_LLWQ01000139.1 GCF_001447385.1 Paracoccus sp. MKU1
GATGGTCATGTCGTTGGTCGCCTGAGCGCGGCCGCGCTCGGCTGCCGTATAGGTGGTGGTGAGCAGCGCCGTGCCGCCGATGTAGAGGAAGTTCCAGCCCACCCCCAGCAGGATCAGCGCGCCGGCGAAGGAGGTGAAGCCGGTTCCGGTGAGCGTCATCAACACATGGCCCGCAAGGATCAGCACGCCCGCCAGCATGATCCTGAGCACGCCGAAGCGGGCGATCAGCGCGCCGGTGACGAAGGACGGCAGGAACATGCCCAGCACATGCAGCTGGATCACGGTCGCGGCGGTCGAAAGATCATGGTGGTGATGCACCATGGCCAGCGGCGTGGCCGTCATCGCAAGGATCATGATGCCATAGCCGGTCGCCGCACCGAACAGCGCCACCAGATAGGCGGGCTGGAGGACGATGGCCCGCCAGGGCCGGCCTTCCGCGGCCATGCCGGGTTCCTCTTTCGGCGCGGGCACGTGCAAGGCGGAAAGGATGCCCGCTCCTGCCAGCGACACCAGTGCCAGCAGCAGAAAGGAACCGGCATATTCCGCCGGGAACAGATCCGCGCCGTAGCGGCCGACCATCGGCCCGGCTAGCGCCGCCACCACGCCACCCGCCAGCACCAGCGAGATCGCGCGCGAGCGGAAGGCGTCATCCGCGACCTCGCCCGCCGCGAAGCGGTAGAACTGCGCGAAGGCCTGATAGGCGCCGACAAGGAATGTGCCGAGGGAGAGCAGCAGCAGCGAGCCGGCCCAGATGCCGGCAGCACCCGCGATGCCGCCCGCCACGCCAAGCAGCGCACCCAGCACGAAGCCCGCCCGCCTGCCGACACGGCTCATCCAGATCGAGGCCGGGAAAGTCGCGGCCGCAGTGCCCAGAAACATCGCCGCGATCGGCATGGTGGCGAGTTCGGGCCGAGCGGCG
>NZ_LLWQ01000140.1 GCF_001447385.1 Paracoccus sp. MKU1
GCTTCTCGACCGGCTGACCCACCACGTCAACATCCTCGAGATGAATGGCGAAAGCTACCGCCTCGCCAACAGTCGCGCCAGAAAGGCCGGCTGATCCCCCCTCCTCGAAAACCGCAACGCGCGGCTGAGACCCCCGCTCGGGCTACGCCCTCGCAGCGGTCTCAGCCGCGCACAACGGTGGCCGACTTTTGCGCCGCCCAGTGGCAGGTTTTTACGCCGCCGTTGACACTGACGCCCGCCCGCGCATCCGATGCGGCGCTGGCGGCCCTGCCGCCGCTGTATCTGAACGCCGCCGAAATCGACCCCTTGTGTTCCGACAGCGAACGCTTTGCCGCGCGCCTGCACGCATTGGGCCGCAAGGACCGTTTCGACCGGATCGCGGGGGTTGTCCACGGCTTCATGCAGATGAGCCTGTGGCTGCCGCAATCCGTCGATGCCTATCGCCGCGCAGGCGACGCCTTTCGCGTCATGACCTGAGCCCCAGACCAAGACCCATTCGATCCAGGGAGGAGAGAACATGAAAAGAACGATCAGCGCCCTTGCGCTTCTTGCCGGACTTGCGCCGGGGCTTGCCAGTGCCGACAGCACGGTGCGGTTCTGGTATCACTTCGACAATCCGGAAAACCCGATGGGCGATCTGGTTGCGAAATTCGAGGCCGAAAACCCCGGCATCAAGATCGACGCGATGAACGTGCCGTGGAACAGCTATTACGACAACCTCTATACCTCGATCGTCGGCGGCAATGCCCCCGATGCTGCGATGCTGAAGATGTTCGCCCTGCCCCGCCTGCTGGAGATGGAGGCGCTGGAGCCGCTGGACGACCGGATCGCCGCATGGAAGGGCAAGGATGACATCCTGCCGAACCTCTTCGACCTGACCCGCGCCGAGGATGGCAAGCAGTATTTCCTGCCCGTCCAATATGTTGCGCTGTATCTGTATTACCGCGCCGATATGTTTCAGGAACTGGGCCTGAACCCGCCCCAGACCTGCGACGAATTCCGCGATGCTGCGATCAAGCTGACCCGCGACACCAATGGCGACGGCAAGATCGACACCTATGGTTTCGGCTTCCGGGGCGGCAAGTCGGGCCATGAACATTGGGGCAGCTTCACCCTTGGCCGCACCGGCGTTGCGCTGGACCAGAGCCTGACCTCGGACGCGGGGGCCGCGGGCACGCAATTCGTCATCGACCTGTTCCAGACGGACAAGGTGTTCCCGCCCTCGGCCCCGAATGACGGGTTTCAGGAAATCATCGGCGCCTTCAAGACCGGCGTGACCGCGATGACCATCCACCACGTCGGTTCCTCTAACGATCTGGTCGAGGTGCTGGGCGACAAGGTCGCGGCGACCACCGTGCCGGAATGCGGCGGCGGGCGCTGGACGACCTTTGGCGATGAATCGACGGCGGTGCTGTCGAATGCATCCGACAAGGACGCGGCGTGGAAATGGATTTCCTTTCTGTCCACGGCTGAAAACAACGCGCTGTTCAACACCGCGACCGGGCAGTTGCCGGTGACGCAATCCGACACCGCCGCATGGCAGGGCCATGAGCCGCGCTTTGTCGAGGCGACGCAGGCATCGCTGCCATTCGCGCATCTGCTGCCCGCATCGTCGAACACGCCGGAATTCGTCAATACCGTCTGGCCCGCGAACATGCAGCGCGCCCTGCTGGGGCAGATCACCGCCCAACAGATGAACGCGGCGATTGCGGGATTGTTCACCGACGACTGATCCCCGACGGGCCGGGCGCCACACCCCGGCCCATCCCCGCCTTGACCGAAATTGCCTGTCGGACGCGTCCGCGCAGGGCCAAGAGAGTTTTGCCCGATGACAACCACCTCCGTCCCCGAGCAAGAGGGTCCCACCTCTGGCAGACGCGCCGCGCTGTGGCGGCAGGTCATGCCATTGGCCCTGTTGTCGCCCGCCGTTCTGGTCACGCTGGCCATCGTGTTCTTTCCGATGATCCAGACCGCATGGATGAGCCTGCACAACTATGTCCTGTTCCGCCCCAAGAACTTTGACTGGGTCGGATTGCAGAACTATTTCAACATCTTTCAGGACGAAGTCTTTTGGATTTCGTTGCACCATACGATATTGTGGATCGTCATCACCGTGCCGGCGCAGGCGCTGCTTGGGCTGGCGACGGCCTTGCTGCTGAACCAGAAATTCCCGTGGCGCCCGCTGGCCCGCGCGCTGATCATCATCCCTTGGGCGCTGCCCTCGGTCGTGATCGCGCTGATGTGGGCTTGGATCTACGATTCCAACTACGGGATCCTGAACGACCTGCTGCTGCGCGTGGGGATTCTGGAAACCTCGATCCCGTGGCTGGCGAACCCCGATACCGCGCTTTACGCGATCATCCTGACGCTGACATGGCAGGGCTTTCCCTTCTTTGCGGTGATGATTCTGGCCGGTCTGCAATCCATCCCGCAAAGCTATTACGAGGCCGCATCGCTGGATGGCGCGACGCCGTGGCGGCAGTTCTGGCACATCACCCTGCCCGGCATTTCCGGGGTGCTGTTCACCGCGATTCTGCTGCGCACGATCTGGGTGGCGAATTCGATGGATGTGATCTTTGTCATGACCGGCGGCGGCCCCGGTTATTCGACCTATACCCTGCCGCTTTATTCCTTCCTTGAGGCGCGGACAAACCTGAACTTTGGCTATGGCTCGGCCTTGGCCATGACCTTTACGCTGATGCTGCTGGGCATCGTGATCCTGTATCTGAAACGCTCGGCAAAGGCGGTGCAATAATGGCTTTGGGACGCAAATCGACCCTGAACCGGGTGCTGACCGTCGATCTGCCGATGCTGGCGATTCTGGTCTTTACGCTTGGGCCCTATCTGTGGATGCTGCTGACCTCGCTGACTGCGGAAAGCGAGCTGTTTACGCGCGGTCCGTCGATCTTTGATCTGGTCTGGAGCAACTACGAACGCCTGTTCGCCAATGTCGGCTTTGCCCGCAACATGCTGGACAGTTTCATCATCGCGGCGGGCACGGTGGTCGTTGGGCTGACGCTGTCGGTGACGGCGGCCTACAGCTTTTCGCGGTTTGATTTCCGCTTTAAAAAAGTGCTGTTACTGCAATTCCTGCTGATCAACATGTTCCCGCTGGTGCTGCTGATCCTGCCCCTGTTCGTGCTGATGCGTCAGCTGGGGCTGCTGGACACGCATTTCGCGCTGATCGTCGCGAACTCGACCATCGCGATCCCGTTTTCGGTCTGGATGATGACGAGCTATATCAACGGCATCCCGAAATCGCTGGACGAGGCCGCGATGACAGATGGCTGTTCGCGCCTGCAGGCCATGCGCAAGGTGATCTTGCCCCTGTGCGCGCCGGGGATCATCGCCACGGGCATCTATATCTTTATCACCGCATGGAACGAATATCTGTATGCGCTGACCCTGGGCGGGCAGAACGTGCGCCCGATCACCGTCGCCGTGCAGACCATGATCGGCGAATATCAGGTGCAATGGGGCCTGCTGACCGCTGGCGGCATCGTCGGTGCGCTGCCCGCCACCATCTTGTTCCTGATCGTCCAGCGTCGGCTTGTCGGCGGGCTGACCCAAGGCGCCGTCAAGGGCTGAACCATTTTCGCTGCCGCCCGTCAGGACGGCAGCCTCAATCTCAGAGGGAAAATCGTGAAAAATCCTGTTGGCATCATTTCGATGCAATATATCCGGCCCTTTACCAATGCCGCGCTGCCCTGCCTGAAGAAAACCCGTGAACTGGGTTTCGATTTCATCGAACTGCTGGTCCCGGAACCCGAAGATGATCTGGACCCGGCTGAGGTGCGTCGCATCTGCGAAGGCGAAGGTCTGGACGTGGTTCTGGCCGCGCGGGTGAACCTGCAACGCTCGATCGCCAGCGAGGATGCGGCGAACCGTCAGGGCGGCATCGACTATCTGAAATTCTGCGTCGAGGCAGCCGAAAAGGTCGGCGCGAAAATCATCGGTGGACCGCTTTATGGCGAACCTCTGGTGTTCGCGGGTCGCCCGCCTTACCCGTGGACCGCCGATCAGATCGCGACGCGAGCAAAGCGCACCATCGACAGTCTGGCCGAGGTCGCGCCGCTGGCCGCCGCCGCCGGTCAGGTGTTCGGGCTGGAGCCGCTGAACCGCTTTGAAACCGACATCGTCAACACCACCAGTCAGGCCATCGAAATCGTAGATGCGGTCGACAACCCCGGTCTGGGCGTCATGTTGGACACCTTCCATATGAACATGGAAGAACGCTCGATCCCTGGCGCGATCCGCGCTGCGGGCGACCGTCTGGTGCATTTCCAGGCCAATGAAAACCATCGCGGTTTCCCCGGCACCGGCAATATGGACTGGACCGCGATTTCGCGCGCCCTGCATCAGGTCGGCTATACCGGCCCGGTTTCGCTGGAACCGTTCCGCCGCGAGGACGACCGCATCGCCCTGCCCATCGCGCATTGGCGCGCGCCCCACGAAAATGAAGACGACAAGCTGCGCGCGGGTCTGGCCCTGATCCGTTCGGCACTTACCTTTGCAGAGGTCAATCACTGATGACGATCAAGATCGGCTGGATCGGCTGCGGCCGCCACGCAACCTGGATGCTGATGCCGCAACTGGCGCGCAGCGGCTTTGAAATCTCGGCGGTCTGTGACCGCGACGAGGCAGCGGCACAGAGTGCCGCGCGCCAATTCGGTGCCAAGGCGGTCTATTCGGATTATGACGACATGATCGCCAATGCGGATATCGACGCGGTCGGCATGGCGGTGGGCCCGGAAGTCCATTCCCGTGCCACCATGGCCGCGATCAAACGCGGCATCCCGGTTTTCATGGAAAAGCCCCCGGCAGCCACCGCAGCACAGGCGCGGGAACTGCTTGACGCCTCTGAGGCGGCAAAGGTGCCGGTCACCGTCGGCTTCATGAAACGCTATTCGACCGGCAACAAGATCGCGAAGAACATCCTGGATGGCGGCGATTTCGGGCAGATTCTGGGCATTCACGGCAGCTATATGACCGCGCCGACCTATTTCTCGGGTCAGGTCGATTACACCGGTTTCTACCTACACCACTGCGTCCATTACATGGATCTGATCACATGGTTCGCGGGGTCGGAATTCGCCGATCTGCGGCTGCGCAAGAATGTCCCGGATGCGGGCAAGATGCTGCTGCACATGAATTTCGAATGCGATAACGGCGTGATCGGCAACATCATCATGGGCACCGTCCAGTCGCGCGGTACACCGATGGAATATGTCCAGATCATGGGCGACCACAACCGGGTCGAGGTTGAAAACATCATCAACGTCGCATGGCACCGTAACCCGCCCTTCAAGGCCGACGAACCCAAGGCGGTTTTGGACCCTGCCTGTGACAGCCTTGTCTGGACGCCGAACTTCACCGCCGCCGCGAACGAAGACCACAAGGGCTATCACGCCCTGCTGCTGGATGTCGCGGCGACCATGCGCGGCGAAAGCGACGCCGCGCCCCAGATCCGCGACGGCTGGCTGGCGATGCAGCGGCTGGAACGCATGATTGCGCTGATCGAAGCCTGATGCCAATCGCCCTGCCCGGTCACAGGGCGGGGCAATCCCAAGGATTTCGCCATGCAGACCCCCATCATCCAGTTCGGCACCAGCCGTTTTCTGCAAGCCCATGCTTTGGCCTATTTCCAGACAGGCACGCCTGTGGGTGCGGCGCCTGCGGTGACGGTGGTGCAATCGACATCCGACCCCGCGCGTCACGGCAGGCTGGATGCCCTGTCGGCCCCCGGCGGCTATCCGGTCCGGGTGCGCGGCATCGAAAACGGCCAGCCCGTCGACCGCGAAGAACGCGTCACGGTCGTGAGGCGCGGCCTTGGCTATGATGGCGACTACGCCGAACTGGAACGGATTTTCGTGGCCGAGGCGCGCTGGATCGTTTCGAACACCGGAGATCGCGGCTTTGACCTGCAACCCGCCGATGATCTGCCCCATCCCGATCCGGCGCAAAGCTATCCGGCCAAGCTGTTTCACCTGATGCGCGCCCGCCATGTCGCTGGCGGCGGTCCGCTGGTCGTTCTGCCGACCGAACTGGTGCCTGGAAATGGCGACAAACTGCGCGCTCGGGTGCAGCAGATCGCGGTGGCGCAAGGGGCCGATCCCGCGTTTCTGGACGCCCATATCTGGGCGAATTCGCTGGTTGACCGCATCGTGTCCGAGGAAATCCGCCCGGCGGGTGCGGTGGCCGAACCCTACGGGCTTTGGGCCATCGCCGCGCAGCCGGGGCTGGAACTGCCCGTCGCCCATCCCGCCATCCAGATCGTCCCCGATCTGGAGCCGGTGCAGCGGCTGAAACTGCATATCCTGAACCTTGGCCACAGCGCGCTGATCGAGTTGTGGCAGCGTGCGGGCGCACAGGAAACCTATGTCCGTCAGGCGATGTCCGGCCCCCTGCGCGTGGCGCTGATGAATATCATGGAAACCGAGGTTCTGCCCGGTTTCGCGCAGCAAGGCATGGGCGATCAGGCGCGCGATTATCTGGCCGTGACGCTGGAACGGTTCGACAATCCGTTTCTGGATCACCGGCTGTCCGATATCGCGCAGAACCACGCATCCAAGGTCGATCACCGCATCACCGCCTTTCTGGACTGGGCCGGGTTGTCGCCCGATCTGGCCCCGCAACTTCACGCCATCAGCCAAAGCGCCAAGGATCCCGCGCCATGAGCCAGCCCCCCTCTGCGCTGCTTCTGGGTGACACCGACAGCGTCGGCATTGCGCTGACCGCGCTGAATGCGGGCGATCCGCATCTGGGCGTGACACTGGCGGGGGATATCCCCGCCGGGCATAAATTCGCGCTGCGCGACCATGCGCCCGGCGATGCCATCGTCAAATACGGGCAGGTCATGGGACAGGCCACCGCGCCGATCCGCGCGGGTGAACATGTCCATACCCAGAACGCGGGGATGAGCGCGCATGGCCTTGGCCCCGCGCAAAGCCGTGGGCAACTGCCGCCCCCGCCCGAACGTCGCAGCTTTCAGGGCTTTCTGCGCAAGGACGGGCGCGTCGGGACGCGGAATTTCATCGGGGTCATCGCCTCGGTCAACTGTTCCTCGACCGTGTGCAACGCGATTGCGCGGGCGGCGAATGACCGGCTGCTGCCGCGTTTCCCGAATGTCGACGGTTTCGTGCCCATCGTCCACGATCAGGGCTGCGGCATCGCCACGGGCGGCGAGGGGTTCGAGCTGCTGGTCCGCGTCCTGAAGGGCTACCGCGATCACGTCAATTTCGGCGGCGTCATGCTGGTCGGGCTGGGCTGCGAGGTGAACCAGCTCACCCTGTATCAGCGCGACGACTGGACCCGCGAACGTCACGCCAGTTTCAACATTCAGGATGTCGGCGGTTCGGCGGCGGCCGTTGCCCGTGCGCTGGAAATTCTGGAAACCATCGCCGAGGTAGCCAATCGCGACACCCGCAGCACCGTGCCCGTGTCGGGCCTGACGCTTGGAATGCAATGCGGCGGATCGGATGGGTTTTCGGGGATCACGGCGAACCCGGCGCTTGGGGTCGCCTCGGACCTGCTGGTGGCGGGGGGCGGGACCTCGATCCTGTCGGAAACGCCCGAAGTCTATGGGGCCGAACATCTGCTGATCGCGCGCGCCAGCGATGCCGACGGCGACAAGCTGCGGGCGATGATCGGCTGGTGGGAACGCTATACCAGCCAGAACGGCGCCAGTCTGGACAACAACCCCAGCCCCGGCAACAAGCGCGGCGGCATCACCACCATTCTGGAAAAATCGCTTGGCGCCGTGGCCAAGGGCGGGTTGGCGCCGGTCGCGGGCGTCTATGGCTATGGCGAACAGATCCGCACCCCCGGTTTCGTCTATATGGACAGCCCCGGCTATGATCCGGTTGCGGCGACGGGGCAGGTGGCCTCTGGCGCGAATCTGATCGCCTTCACGACGGGGCGGGGGTCGTGCTTTGGCGCCCATCCCGCGCCTTCGCTGAAACTCGCGTCGAATTCGGCGCTGTGGCACTCGATGCAGGCGGATATGGATATCGACTGCGGCAAGGTGGTCGAGGGCACGATATCGCTGCCCGAAATGGGGCAGGAAATCTATCACAAGCTGCTGGACACCGCGTCCGGGGCGCGCACCAAATCCGAGGAATTTGGCTATGGCGACGCCGAATTCGTGCCCTGGCGGATCGGTGCGGTTCTGTAGCTGACGCGGTGGCGCGGCCGCTGACCCTTGTAACCGCAAGGAAAACCCTTGCATGATCGCCGCGACGACAATCGGGCAGGGTGATCGGAGCTTGATGGACAAGGTGACAGGACCAGTCCCTGATCCTGTTCCCCGAGGGCACGCGTACCTGACGAATCAAAACCTGCTGCCCTTCAAGACGGGCCTGTATCATCTGGCCGTACAACGCCCCAAGATCGACATGGTCCCGGTCTGGATCGAGAACCTGAACCGGGTGATGCCCAAGGGTGAAATCATCTCGGTGCCGATCATGTGCAAGGCGATCTTTGGCTCGCCGTTGCGGCTGGCGCCCGACGAAACCAAGGACGACTTTCTGGCCCGTTCGCGCGATGCGCTGCTCGCGCTGCATCCCAACCCTGCGGAGGCTGGAGATGGATCAGGCGAATGGCGATCTGTTGATGGTGCTCCTGGGCCGCCGGCTGTCTGTTGGTCGTAGGCCACCCTTATCACCGACTACTCGGCCTTCAGCAGCGTCCAGCTCTCCACCCCGAACCCCTGTGCAACTCGATATAGGTTGTCGATGGAGATGTTCTGCTCTGACCGCTCGACTGCGCTGAGATAGGTCCGGTTCAACCCGCATTCATGCGCCAGGTATTCCTGCGACCAGCCGCGCTCGGCCCGTAGCCTGCGCATGTTGCGCGCCACGATGTCTCGCAGAGGGCTTCTGGGGGTCGTCTTCATGCACAATGCTATTGTGCGTCGACGTTTTTAACTCTACCTGTTTTAACATTCATTCGACATCAAGGAGCCTGCCATGCCCCAACAATGTCCGCATTGCATGACCGAGATCCATGCCGAGGCCTCCACCTGCCCTGCCTGCGGGGCGATCCGCGGTGTGTGGGGCCGCTCGGTCGAAAGCTGGCGCCAGGCATCGACCTTCATGCTCGGCGTGGCCGCATTCTTCGTTCTTGCCGGTATCGTCTTTGGCACCTGGGTTGCATCGGTCGATGACCGGACGACCGCATTCGACGGGTTGATCGCCTTCCTGTTCCTGTCGCCCTTCATGCTGTTCGCCGGCGGTGTCGGCCTGTTCCTGCGCTACGTGATCCCCCGCATGCAGGAGGGCTGGTATCGATGAGAGCCGCGAAGCGGAAACCGACCGCCGGCCCGAAGCGCACCTCGATCTGCCTCAGCGCCGAAGCGCACAGATCCCTGCGGATCGAGGCACTGCGGCGCGACATCACCATGAGCCAGCTGATCGCACAGGCGCTGGCCGATGCCGGCATCGACATTCCTCCGGAGGATTTGGAAGCATGAAACACCTGTTCACCGCCGCGCTGATCGCCCTCGCCAGCCCGGCCCTTCCCGCCGGCTGGTATTTCGAAGCTTCCGTCGAGGGCGGCGCGGAATACTGGACCTTCACCAACGAGACCGGCGAGGTCAGCCCGCGCCGGATGCGCGGCAACGAGATCTGGATCACCCGCACCGACCAGATGAACGAACTCGACGCCAACGGCACCTGCGACTTCAACAACTGCCGCGTCAGCGTGACGCTGGATGGCCGCCGCGCCGAGGCGGGCGAACGGGTCAGCATCCGGTTCTCGAATGACGAGAAGCTGGATTTCGTGGCAGACGGTGGCGACATCCTGCTGAGCAATTTCGACACGGCCGGCATGGGTGCGACCAACCTCTTCGTCCACAACGTGCGGCAGGCGGAATGGGTCGAGATCGGCTTCGGCGGCAAGCGCCACCGCTTCAGCCTTGCCGGATCGGCGGCG